>NZ_JNYE01000036.1 GCF_000717185.1 Kitasatospora phosalacinea
CTCCCAGCCCCCCGCCCAACCCGCCGCCCGCACCCCGCACGAGGTGCTGGAGCACTACCACCGCGCCCTGGTCAGCATGTCCGCCGACGACCTGGCCGACCTCTACGCCCCCGACGCCACCCACGAGTTCCCGTTCCCCTTCCCCGGGATGCCGAACTGCTACAAGGGCCGCGAACAGGTCCGGGCCGGCTTCCGCGCCGCCTGGCAGCACAGCCCCGCCACCCCCGCGGGCCTCCGTGACGTCACCGTCCACCCCACCGCCGACGCCACCGTCCTGATCGCCGAACAGACCGTCACCGGCACCGTCGCCACCACCGGCGAGCCCTTCGCCTTCCCCGGCATCCTCGTCCTGCACGTCGAGGACGGCCGGATCACCCACGTCCGCGACTACATGGACGCCCTCACCATCACCCGCACCCTGCGCCGCGACCCCGGGCCGGGCCCGGCGTCCGCTCAGGCGGAGCGCAGCGGCATGAACAGGTAGCGGTAGCCGGGGTCGTGCTCCGCCCCGCCGTCCGCCCGTCCGGTGAGGACGGCCGGTTGGGTGGGGGTGGTGTAGCCCAGTTCCACCACGGGGGCGGCGACGGCGCTGACGCCTTCGACGAGGTAGGCGGCGCTGACGGGGATGCGGACCGGTTCGCCGTGGAAGGCGCCGGGCAGGGTCTCGCGGCCGCGGGCGTCGGCGCCGTCGCCCGCGTCGAGGGTGATCCGGCCGGTGGACAGGGTGATGCGCAGGGGCGAGCGGCCGTCGGCGACGAGGGCGATCCGCTTGGCGGCTTCGAGGAGCGGGAGCCGCTCGACGGTGGCGGACCCGGTGTAGGCGGCGGGGAAGAGGCGCTCGTAGTTCGGGAAGGCGGCGTCGAGGAGCCGGGCCGTCGCCCGGCGGGCCCCGGCGCGGAGGCCGATCAGCCCCCCGCTGCCCGGGGGGCCGCTGTGCAGGGCGATCGTGACCCGGTCGCCCCGGGGCGCCCTGGCCAGTGCCCGGGTGATGTCGTGCAGGCTCCTGGCCGGTACGAGTGCGAGGGCCTCGGGCGCCCGGGGGTCGGCCGGCTGCCAGGGCAGGTCGCGGACGGCGAGGCGGTACCGGTCGGTCGCGGCCAGCCGCAGCCGTTCGGCGGTGATCTCGACCCGGACGGCGGTGAGCACCGGGAGGCTGTCGTCGCGGGCGGCGGCGACGGCGACCTGCGCCACGGCCTCGGCGAGGGCGGCGGCGTCGACCGTGCCCAGGGCCGGGGGCGGCTCCGGCAGCCGCGGGTAGTCCCCGGCCGGGAGGCGGGGCAGCGTGAACTGCGAGTCGCCGCAGGACAGGACGGTGTCCGCGGCGTCGGAGGCGAGTTCGACGGGCCGGTCGGGGAGCGCCCGGCCGAGGTCGGAGAGGAGCCGGCCGGAGACGAGCGCGCTCCCGGGCTCGACGACCTCGGCCTCCGCCTCGAAGGTGGCCGAGACCTCGTGGTCGAAGGCGGCGGCGGTCAGCGTCCGGCCGGACGCCGTCAGCACGATGCCCGCGAGGGCGGGCAGCACGGGGCGGTGCGGGAGGGCCCGGGCGGCCCACGCGACGGTGTCGGAGAAGGCGGCGCGGTCGAGGCGGAGCTTCACGGGGCGGCCTGTTCTGTGCGGCGGATCGGTACGGGCGTCGGGCGCTGCCTACGGGCGTCGGACGCTGTCGAGGACGGTGGCCGCTCGACCTGGTCGAAGGTCAAGCCGGGGCGCCCCCGCGCGGGGGCCGCCCGGTCCCACCCCTGTACACGGCCCTCCCGCTCGTGGATCCTCTGTGGCTGTGACAGTCACCACTTGCGCCCCCTCCCGCCCCACCGGCACCGGTGCGGTCCCCCTCTCCCGCCGGGAGCCGGCCACCGCGGAGCGGTCCCACCGGGAGGTCGCCGCGTGACCGCGTCGCCGGACCTCGAGGTCCGCACCCTGCTGTCGTTCCTGGACGGTCAGCGCCGCCACGTCCTCGGCATCCTCGACGGCCTCGACGCGGACGCCCTGCGCCGACCCGTGCTGCCGTCCGGGTGGAACTGCCTCGGTCTCGTCCAGCACCTCGCCCTCGACGTCGAGCGGTTCTGGTTCCGCGCGGTGGTGGCCGGCGAGCAGGACGTCATCGGGGCCCTGGGCGACGAGGGCGACGCGTGGCGGGTGGGGCCGGAGGTCGGGGCGGCGGAGGTCCTGGACCGGTACCGCGCGGAGAGCGCCCGCGCGGACGCCGTCATCAGGGCCACCGCCGCGGACGCCCCCCTCGCCTGGTGGCCCCACCACCTCTTCGGCGCACCGCACCTGCACACCCTCCGGGACGCCCTGCTGCACGTCATCACCGAGACCGCCTGCCACGCCGGCCACCTGGATGCGGCGCGGGAACTCCTCGACGGCCGACGGTGGCTGGTGCTGACCTGACGCGGCATCCGGTGTGACACCGGCAGGCGGTTCGAGTCGTGTATGGAGTCGTCCGACTTCAAGCCCGAGGAGACCCCTTGTCCGACCGGATCACCTTCGAGGAGTTCGCCGCCGGCCGGGCCGGGCAGCTTTTCAAGATCGCCTACCTGATGTGCGGGGACTGGCACCAGGCGCAGGACCTGGTCCAGATCGCCCTGTCGAACATGTACCCCGCGTGGGGGCGCCTGACCCGGGGCGGCAAGGTCGCCGGCCTCGACGCCTACGCGCGCAAGGTGCTGCTGAACTGCTACATCTCCCACCGCAGGCTCCGGCGTTCCAGCGAGCTCCCGGTCGGCGAACTCCCCGACCGCGCCGTGCACGGGCCGAGCGGGGAGAACGAGGTGACGCTGCGCCTGGCGGTCCTGGACGCGCTGAACCACCTCGCCCCCCGCAACCGGGCGGCCGTGGTGCTGCGCTACCTCGAGGGCTACCGCCTGGAGGAGGTCGCCGACGCCCTGGGCTGCACGGTGAACGCGGTGAAGAGCCTCAACTCCCGCTCCCTGGCCACGCTCCGGGAACTGCTCGGGCCCGACCGTGTCGCCCTGCTGCAGAACTGACCCTCCCAGGCACCCCGGAAAGGCAGAAGCCCCGTGGATTTCGACCAGAACCTCGCCGACGTCCTCACGACCAGCGTCAAGGACCTCGATCCCCCCGTCTCCGAGATCGTCGCGGAGAGCACCCGGCTCGGCCGCGAACAGCAGCGCGCGCAGCGGCTGCGCACCCTGCGCGTCGGCGGCGCGTCGCTGGCCGTCGCCGCCGTGCTCTGCGCCGCCGTCGTGACGTCCCGGCTCCAGGACCGGAGCGCACCGGTGCGGCCCGCGCCCGCCGCCCCGGCCTCCACCGCGGCCTCGCCCTCCGCCTCCGCCCCGCCCTCCGCCCTGCCCTCCACCTCCCCCGCCCCGTCCGCGCTGGGCGCGGACGCCCGGCTGACCCCGGACGCCATGGTCAAGCTGCTGTCCGACCGGCTCCCGCCGGGCGGAACCTTCGTCAAGTACCAGCAGCCGTACGCGGACCGCTCCCCCACCGAGGAACTGGGCGCGTTCCTCCGCTACGACGACGGCCGCGGCACGGCCACCTTCCAGCTCACCCTGCGCAAGGAACCCCGCGCCTTCCCCGGCGACAGCCGCACCCCCGGCACCCTGGAGGCCCCGTTCAGCTGCGACGGCGGGCCCCAGCGCCCCAGCGGGCCCCCGCCGGGCCCCCTCAGCTGCCGGGCCGGCTTCCTCGCCGACGGCAGCTGGGAGATGGTCCGGGCCACCGACGCCTTCGTGCCCGGCCTGTACTCCTACCAGGTCGCCGTCTGGCGCCCCGACGGCGACGTCCTGGTGCTCACCGAGTTCGCCGGGACGGTCGGCGCCTACGGGCACAAGGAGAACGCCACCCGCGCCGAACCCCCCGTCCCCCTCGATCAGTGGCAGCGCATCGCGGAGAGCCCGGACTGGCAGTTCCTCGTCCCCCGCGCCCTGGTCTACGAGGGCGCCCGGCTGACCGCGGGCATCCCCCGCGCCCCCTTCCCCGAGAGCTGACCGCCCCGGCCCGCCGACCGTCCCACCCGCCGACCGCCCCGCCCGCCGACCGTCCCGCCCGTCGGCGCCACCAGCCGAGCGGACGCGCCCGCGGCGGCGCTCAGGGGCGGGTGCCGGCCCCGAACCCCGTCCAGCGCAGTTCGACCGGGAGGTGGCCCATGTCGTTGTACAGCAGGACCGCCGGCGCGTCGCCGTCGCGGTACTCGACCACGGTGAGCGCCGCGTTCCCGCAGTTCAGCCCGAGCCACCGCACCGGCGGCGCGCCCAGGGCGTCCCGGACCAGCCAGGCCACCTGGTAGGCGTGGGTGACCAGGACCTCGTGCGCCTCGGTCGCGGCGGGGCGCGCGAACCTGCCGGTCAGGGCGTCGGCGGCGCGGCGCGCCCGCCCGGCCTCCGCGGCCCCGTAGCCGTCGAAGAACGCCGCCCACGCGGGGGGCACGTCGACGGGCACGTGCGGGACGTGGTCGACCAGTTCCGGCGCTTCGCGCACGGCGGCGCCCGGCAGCCGGGTGCCCACGATCTGCGCGCAGTACGCCGCCCTGGGCAGCGGCGAGTGCCAGACCGTGTCGATCGGCAGGGCGGCCAGCCGCTCCCCGACCAGCTCCGACTGCCGCTCGCCGACGTCGGTCAGGCGGCCGAAGGCGTCGGCCGCGCCGTGCCGCACGAGGTAGAGGTGCCGGGTCGCCATGGTGGGCCTCCTTCAGCGGGGGTCGGCTCAACGGCCGCGCAGGGCGGCGTGGGCCGCGGCGAGGCGCTGGGCCTCGTCGCGGGCGGAGTGGTCGCCCGAGGCGTCGTCGGCCCAGGCGAGCAGCCGGTGGAGGTGGGCGTCGGCGGCGCCGGTGACGGTGCGGGGGCTGCCGAGGACCACCTCGCCGCTGGTGCCGTCGACGGTGACGAGGGTGCCCTCCGGGAGGGTGCGGCCGCCGGCCGTCACGGAGGCGCCGTCGACGGCGAGGCCGGTGGCGCCCACGACGGCGGGCTTCCCCATGGCGCGGGCGACGACCGCGGCGTGGCTGGCGGGCCCGCCGCGCGCGGTGACGATCCCGGCGGCGGCGGCGAGGCCGTGCAGGTCGCCCGGCGAGGTCTCCGGGCGCACCAGGACGACCGGGCCGGTGCGGGCCATCCGCACCGCGCCGTCCGCCGTGGTCGCGATCCGGCCGGTGGCGACGCCGGGGCAGGCGCCGGTCCCCCGGACGAGGACGTCGGCCTCCGCGGTGGGGGCGATCCGCGGGGTGCGGACGTGCCGGAGGTGGAGCGGCGAGACCCGGAGCAGCGCCTCGTCCCGTCCGATGAGCCGCTGGTCGGCGAGTTCGGTGGCGACACGGACCGCGGCGGCGCCCGCGAACCGGCCGGGCCGGGCCTGCAGGAACCACAGCTCGCCGGACTGGAAGGTGAACTCGACGTAGCAGGCGTCGCGGTGGTGCGCCTCGATCCGGCGCAGGGCGTCGCGCAGCCCGGCCCACACCTCCGGCTCCCGTTCGGCGAGTTCGCGCAGGGGCCGGGTCGTCGTCCGCCCGGAGACGACCGCCTCCCCCTGGTGCCCGAACAGGACTTCGCCGAACGGGGTGTCCTCGCCGGTGCCGGGGTCGCGGCTGAACGCGACTCCGCTGCCGCTGCGGCCGTCGCGGTTGCCGAAGACCATCTGCTGGACGACCACGGCCGTGCCCAGGTCGTGCGGGATGCCGTTCAGCTCGCGGTAGGTGCGCGCGCGTGGCGCCTCCCAGGACGCGAAGACGGCTTCGACCGCCCGGGCGAGCTGTCGGGCCGCGTCGTCCGGCACCGCGTCCACGTCCGCGTCCACGTCCGCGGCCCCCGCCGCTGCTGCCAGCGCCTCTGCGAAGCTCGCCAGGAAGCCCCGCCGCGCGTCCCGTGCGAAGGCCCGGTCGCCGGTCTCGGCGGCCAGGCCCTCGGTGGCCCCGGTGGTGAGGCCGAGGTTGAGGACCGTGCTCATCATGCCGGGCATGGACACCTCCGCCCCGGAGCGGACGGACACCGCCAGCGGCCGGTGCGGCCCCCCGAACGTCCGCCCGGTGGCGCGTTCGAGGTCGGCCACGGCCGCCGCGAGCTGCTCGTCGAGCCCCGCGGGCGGGCGCCCGTCCCGCAGGAAGGCGCGGCAGGCCCCCGTGGTGACGACGAACCCGGCCGGCACCGGCAGGCCGAGGCGGTGCAGGACGACCAGGCCGGACGCCTTGCCGCCCAGGGTCCCGGCCGTCCCCCCGGTCCGGGCGGAGAGCGGGCGGACCCACCCCATCACCACCGCTCCCGCCCGAGCGTCACCAGCAGGTCCTCGTGCAGCTCCGCCCACACGAGGTGGTACGACGCGGTGTTGTCGGCCAGGTACGCCGTCTCCCCGGCGGCGGCGCGCCCGAGGGCCTCGGCGAGGCGGGCCCGGTAGCGGCCGAACCGGGGCAGGGCCGCGGCCAGTTCGGCGCAGACCGCGGCGGCCCGCCCGTCCAGGTCCGCGAACCGGGCGAGCACCCGGGAGTCGTACTCGGCGTCGGTGTGGTCGTTGACGCCCGTGACGCCGTCGACGGGGCGGAGCTGCCAGGCCGTGCACAGGTCGAGCAGTTCGGGGTTGAGGACCATGAACCGCTCGTACGCCGCCGTCACGCGCCCGCGGGCCCGGGCCGACTCCAGTTCCCGGGCGATCCGCTCGGCGCCCGCCGCCCGCCCGGCGCCCGTGAGGCTCCACACCGGCGGGTCGCCGGGGAGGCGGGTGACCAGGCCGTCGATCCCGAGGTCGATGAGCTCGGACTCGGCGTCGGACGGGTCGAGCCCCGTGACCGCGGCGACCCGGGCGACGCTGACGGCACCGGCGCAGCGCAGGGCGTGCAGGACCGGCAGGGCGGCGTCCGGGGCGGGGGCCTCGGGCTGCGTCATCGGGTGCTCCTCGTCCGGTGCGCGGGTCGCGGCGCGTCCGCCCCGGCCCACTCGAATGTTCACGGCATCCAGATGTCTTCATCATCCGAGTGCCGGTTGTATCCTGACACACCAGGAGCCGAAGGGGACACCATGGCGAGACTGACCCGCGCCCAGCAGCAGGAGCGGACGCGCGCGGCGGTGCTCGTCGCGGCCCGGCAGGAGTTCGCCGAGTTCGGCTTCGCCGAGGCCAAGGTCGACCGGATCGCCGAACGGGCCGAACTGACCAGGGGCGCGGTCTACTCCAACTTCACCGGCAAGCGCGCCCTCTACCTCGCCGTCCTGGTCGACGCCGTCGAACGGGCCCGGGACGCCGCCGAACCCCCGGCCGGACCGCCCGCCTCCGCCGGGCGGGCGCTCGGCTCCTTCGCCCGGGTCTGGCTCGAACGGCTGCCCTTCCTCGGCGACACCCCGGGGAGCGGCCACCTGCAGGTGCGCTCGCTGTCCGGGGTCCTGGGCAGCGAGTCGACACGGACCGCGCTCGCGGAACTCGTCCGGTTCGAGGCCCTGCTGCTCGCCCTGGCCCTCGGACCCGGCCCCGCCGGCGCCCCCCTCTCCCCCGGGGCCGTGCGGCGCGCCGGGCTGGCCCTGACCCTCCTCCACGGCGCGGCCGCCGTCGCGGAGAACGCCCCCGGCACCGGCGACCCCTTCGACCTGGCCCGCGCCGCCGAACACCTCGCCGACACCGCCCTCGGCGACGACCCGGAACCGCCCCACCTCCCCTACGCCGCCCCGGCCCGCCCCGCCGCTACCCCCTGGACGCCCCCGGACGGCCTGCACGACGAGATCACCGGCCGCCCGGTCGACCTCGCCGACGACGGAGTGGTCGTCGTCCTGGGCACGGGCCGCCTCTCCGCGGCCGAGGACGCGGTGCGCTCCGCGGCGCCGGACGACGCGGTGACGGTCGTCGTCGTCACGGGCGACCCCGCCGAGACCGGCCGCCTGGCCCGGCTCCGGATCGTCGACCTCACCGCCTGCCTGCGCCGGACGTTCCCCCCCGACCGGCTCCCCCGGCTACGCGTCGTCCTCGACGACACCGGCACCGTCCCCACCGCCCTCGGCCACCCCCCGACCGACCACACCGAAACCGCGCTGCGGATCCACGACCACCTGATCACCGCCCACTCCACCGGCCGCGGCGCAGGCCACACCGCAGCCCGCCACCCCACCCGCACCCCCGACCCCAACGGGGCCCCCTGAGACCCGCCCCGCACGACACGGGCCACCGACCCCGACTCCGTGGACCACCTGGTGCTCGCCCTCAGTCCGGGCGCGCTCGGCCTCGGCCCGTTGGCCTCCCTGCGCCCCGCCGGCCTCGGGGGCGCCTTCGACGGCAAGCTCTTCGCCCCCCTGCACGCCGTCCAGGAGCGCCGCGCGGTCAGGCCGGGGTCGGCAGCGGGATCTCGAAGTGGACGGTGGAGACCCCGGGTCCGTGCTCCCCGGTCGGTCTGGCGTCGAAGACCTCGTCGGCGAGGGCGCGCCAGAACGGTTCGGCGCCGGGGACGTCGGTGTTGGTGTGGAGGTAGACGCGGTCGTACCCGCCGTCCCGGGCGGCGAAGTCGCAGGCGAGTGCGACCATCCGGCGGGCCAGCCGGTTGCGGCGGTGCTCGGCGCGGACGTAGACGCGCAGCAGTTGGGCGGTGCGGCCGGAGGGGTAGCGGTCGGCGAGGTGGCGGGGGTGGGGCGGGTGCGCCGGGCCGGTGGAGTTCAGGGCCGTGGTGCCGACGACCTCGCCGTCGCGGACGGCGACGACCAGGGCGTGCCGGGGGTGGTCGAGGTAGTGCCGAGCCAGGTCGATCACGTCCGCGTGCCAGTGGGGGACGTAGCCGTAGCCGAACTCGCGGTAGAGGGTGTCCAGGATCAGTGAGCGCGCCCCCGGGACGTCCCGCTCGTTCGCGAACCGGACTTCGTAGCAGGATTGGTGACGGGTCATCAGTTCTCCGGAGGTGCGAGGGAGCAGGCGGGGCAGCCACACCCTACACATGGAAACGGTTTCCATCTAGACATTGAAAACGACAACGGTGTTCATATAGCTTCTCCTCGGCACGGGCCGGACCGGCCCGCCGAGAGGGGATCACGTGTCACATCTGCTGGTAGTCGAGAGCTGGGTCGGGTCGATGAGCCGACTCCTGCCGCGGGCCATCGCCGAGGGAGGGCACCGCTTCACCTTCCTCACCCGCGACCTGCACCACTACCTCCGCGCCGCCCCCGACGAGCGGCCGCACCCGCTGCTGGCGGCCGGGAACGTGCTGACCGCGGACACCAACGACCCCGCCGCGCTGCTGCCCCACGTCGAACGGCTGCACGCCGCCCTCGGCTTCGACGGCGTGCTCTCCTCCTGCGACTACTACCTGCCGACGGTCGCCGCCCTCGCCGACCGGCTCGGCCTGCCGGGCCCCCGCCCGGAAGCGGTGCGGGACGCCTGCCGCAAGGACCTCACCCGCGCCCGGCTGGCCGCCGCCGGGGTCCCCGGACCGCGCTCCGCCCTGGGCCGGGAACCCGCCGAACTGCTGGACGCGGCAGCGGAGATCGGGTACCCGCTGGTGGCCAAGCCGGTGGACCTGTGCGCCGGGATGTTCGTCCGGCAGATCGCCGACGAGCGCGAACTCCTGGACGCGCTGGCGGCGCTGGCCGCGTTCCCGGTCAACGCGCGCGGCCAGCGCCGGGAACCGGCCGTCCTGCTGGAGGAGTTGCTGACCGGGCCCGAGGTCAGCGTCGAGACGGTCACCTCCGACGGCGTCACGCACGTGGTCGGGGTGACCGGCAAGACGATCGGCGGCGCTCCGGCGTTCGTCGAGACCGGCCACCTCTTCCCCGCCGACCTCGCCCCCGCGCTCGCGGCGGCCGCCGCCGACACCGCCGTCGCCGCCGTCCGGGCCCTCGGGCTGGACCAGGTGGTGGCCCACACCGAGCTCAAACTGACCCCGGACGGCCCGCGCGTCGTCGAGGTCAACCCGCGCCCGGCCGGCAACCGGATCACCGAGCTGGTCCGGCGCGTCACCGGCGTCGACCTGGCCGCCGCCTGCGTGGACGTCGCCCTCGGCCGCCGCCCCGACCTGACGGCGCGCGACACCGGGACGGCCAGTGCCGCCATCGCCTTCCTGCTGCCGGACCGGGACGGCGTCCTCGCCGGGACCGGAGGCGCCGAGGACGTGCGCGACGAGCCCTCGGTGGTCGAACTGTCCCTCGCCGCCCCGGGGCGCACCGTCCGCCGGGCCGTCAGCAACAACGAGTACCTGGGGCACGTGATGACCGCCTCCCCCGAGACCGCCGGGGCGGGCCGGGACGCCGAACGGCTGCTCTCCCGGCTGACGCCCCGCTACCTCGCGGACGGGGCGGACGAAGCGGACAAGGCGAACGGGACGAACAAGGTGAACGGGACGGACAAGGCGGACGAGGCGGACGGGACGGTCCCGGCATGACCCGCCTGGACGCCCTGGCCGCGGCGGCACTGGCCGGCGCCCACGGCCTCGATCCCGCCGAGCAGCGCATCACCGTCGCCTTCAGCACCGCCCAGGCGGTCCGCCACGACGGCCGCGCCGCCGGCTACCGCAACGAGGTGCTCAGCCTGCGCCTCGGCGCGGCGGTCGGCTCGTGCGCCGTCGAACCGGGGACGCTGCCCGCGACGGCGCTGGACGACTGCACCGGCGCCACCGTCGCCGAGCTGCTGGCCCACCCCGCCCTGCCGGTCCGGGTGGCCGCGCTGGACGCCCTGCTGATGGCGGCCCGCCCGCACACCCCCGCGAACGGCGCCCGGCCGCACCCGCTGCCCGCCGGGAGCTCGCTCGCCAAGTCCCGGGCCCGCGCCCGCGCGGTGGTCGGGCTGCTGCCGGTCGGGCGGGTGCGCCGGGTGCTGGTCGTCGGGGTCGTCAACTCCCTGCTGGAGCGGCTGCGCGGCCTCGGGATCGGCTACCTGCCGTGCGACCTCAAGGGCGGCACCACCGAGTGGGGCGAGCCGGTCCGCACCGACGCCGCCGCGCTGCTGGACGGCTGCGACGCCCTGCTGGTGTCCGGCATGACCCTCGGCAACGGCAGCTTCGACGCCTTCCTCGACCACGCGGCGGCGACCGGCAAACCGCTGGTCGCCTTCGCCCAGACCGGCAGCGCCGTCCTGCCCCGCTTCCTCGGGGACGGGGTGAGCGCGGTCAGCGCCGAACCGTACCCGTTCTTCTGGCTGGACGGCGGCCCCGGCGTCATCCACCGCTACGGCGGTGCCCGGTGACCGCCCCCGTGCTCGCGCCCGCCGCCAACCCCGACCTGCTGCCGCTGCTCGGCCGCACCCCGCTCGCCCGGATCCGCACCCCGCTGCCCGACCCCCACCCCGGGTTCTGGGCCAAGCTGGAGTACCTGGGCGCGGGCGGGATGAAGGCCCGCTCGGCCGTGGCGATGCTGCGCGGCGCCCGCGCCCGCGGCGAACTGCGGCCCGGCGCGGCCGTGGTGGAGTCCACCTCCGGCACCCTCGGCGTCGGCCTGGCCTTCGCCGGGCAGGCCCTGGGCCACCCGGTCGTCCTGGTCGGCGACGCCGAACTGGAGCCGTCGATGCGGCAGTTGCTGCGCGCGTACGGCGCGGAGCTGGAGATCGTCGAACAGCCGGCGGAGACCGGCGGCTGGCAGGCCGCCCGGCTGGCCCGGCTGCACGAGGTGCTGGACCGGCTGCCGGGCGCGTACTGGCCGGACCAGTACAACAACCCGGACAACGCGGCCGGCTACCACGCCATGGCCGGTGAACTCATCGGTGAGATCGACGAGTTGGACGTCCTGGTGTGCAGTGTCGGCACCGGCGGCCACAGCGCCGGACTGGTCGGGCCGCTGCGCCGCCGCTGGCCCCGGCTGCGGGTGGTCGGGGTCGACTCGACCGGCTCGGCGATCTTCGGCCAGCCCGCCCGCAGGCGCCTGATGCGCGGGCTGGGCAGCAGCATCCACCCGCGCAACGTCGCCTACGACGCCTTCGACGAGGTGCACTGGGTCGGCCCGGCCGAGGCCGCCGACGCCTGCCGCCGCCTGGCCAGGGGCTGCTTCGTCAGCGGCGGCTGGAGCACCGGCGCGGTCGCCCTGGTCGCCGCCTGGGCCGCCCGCACCGAGGACGGCGCAGCCGTGGCCACGGTCTTCCCGGACGGCCCGCACCGCTACCTCGGCACCGTCTACGACGACGGCTACTGCCAGACCCACGGCCTGGACGGCGGACGCGCCGCCGCCCGCCCGGTCGAGATCCCCCGCCCCGACGCCGCCGAGGTCACCGGCTGGGCCCGCTGCCGCACCGTGCTCGACCCCCTGGGGGCCCGACCGTGACCCCCACCACCCCACCGCCAGCCCCCCGCCCCACCACCACCGAAGCCACCGAAGCCACCGGCCAGGCCCACCACCACACCGCACCCAACCCCCGGGGGCACGACCGTGATCCTCACCACCCACACCGTCCGGCTCCGCCTCGCCGAGCCGCTGCGGATCTCCCGGTCCGTCATGGCCGCCCGCGACGCCGTCGTCCTGACCGTCCGGCACGGCGGGCTGCGCGGCTGCGGCGAGGCCGTCAGCAGCACCTACCTGGGCCTGCCGACCGCCTCGATCCTCCGCGCGGCGGACGGCGCCCGCCCGCGGGTCGAGCGCCTGCCCGAACCGGAGGACGCCCTCGGACGGCTCGGGGCGGGCGCGTTCGACGACCTGCCGCCCGGGGTGCTGGCCGCCCTGGAGGCCGCGCTGCTCGACCTGGTCGGCAAGCGGGCCGGGGCCCCCGTCCACCGGCTGCTCGGCACCCCCGCGGCGCCCGCCGCGGCGACCGCCCGCACCCTCGGCATCACCGCCCCGGCCCGGGCCGCCGCGCAGGCCGCCCGGCTGGCCGCCGCCGGGTTCACCGTGCTCAAGGTCAAGGCCGGATCCGCCGACCCGGCCGAGGACCTGGCCCGGGTCGAGGCCGTCCGGGCCGCCGCGCCCGGCGTCCGGCTGCTGCTGGACCCGAACGGGGCCTGGACGGCGCGGGCGGCGCGCTCGCTGCTCCCCCGGTTCGCCGACCTCGGCGTCGAAGCGGTCGAACAGCCGATCGCCCCCGGCGACCCGGACGCGCTCGCCGACCTCGCGCAGTCCTCGCCGGTCCCGGTGATCGCCGACGAGGACGCCGTCTCGCACCGGGACGCCGTCCGGCTGGCCGGCCGCGTCCACGGCGTCAACGTCAAGCTCGCCAAGTGCGGCGGGGTGTCCGCCGCGCTGCGCACCTGCGAGGCGCTGCGCGGCACCGGCACGGAGGTCATGCTCGGCTGCCTGACGGCCAGTTCGCTCGGCATCGCCCCGGCCGTGCACCTAGCCGACCGGGCCCGCTGGGTGGACCTGGACGGGCACCTGCTGCTCGCCCACGACCCCTGGCGGGGCATCGGCGGGCCGGACGGCACCGTCCGCGCGCCGGACCGGGCCGGCCTCGGCGTGCTGCCCGCCCCGGAGCCGGAGCCCGAGCCGGAGCCCGAGCCGAATCCGAATCCGGAGCCGGAGGGGGCGGGGTGAGGACGTGGCGCGCGGTCCGCTCGTTCCCCCTGCCGGTGCGGCTGCTGCTGGTCAACCAACTGGGCGTCAACACCGGCTTCTACCTGCTGGTCCCCTACCTGGCCGTCCACCTCGGGGAGGACCTGGGCCTGTCCGCCGCGGCGGTCGGCGTGGTCCTGGGCGTCCGCAACCTCAGCCAGCAGGGCCTGTTCCTGCTCGGCGGGTCGGCCGCCGACCGGCTCGGCGCCCGCGGGGTGATCATCACCGGCTGCGCCCTGCGCAGCGCCGGGTTCGCGCTGTTCGCCCTGGGCGACGGGCTCGCCGTGCTGATCGCCGCCTCGGCGCTCACCGGGCTGGCCGGAGCGCTGTTCAACCCGGCCGTGCGCGCCCACCTCGCGCGGGAGGCGGGCGCGCGCACCGCGGAGGCGTTCGCGCTGTTCAACGTCTTCGCGACCACCGGCGCGCTGCTCGGACCGCTGCTCGGCACGCTGCTGCTCCTGGTCGACTTCCGCGCCGCCGCGCTCACGGCGGCCGGCGTCTTCGCCCTGCTGACCGCGGCCCAGGCCCTCGCCCTGCCCGCCGGGACGGTCCGGCCGACCCGGACCCCGCTGCTGCGCGACTGGCGCGAGGTGGCCACCGACCGGCGGTTCGGCGCGTTCTCCCTCGCCCTGGTCGGCCTGTACGTCCTGGAGAGCCAGCTCTACCTGCTGCTGCCGGAAGCCGCCGGGCGCGCCACCGGCTGGGACGGCGCGGCGAGCCTGCTCTTCCTCACCAGCACCCTGGCCAACCTGGCGCTCCAGCTGCGGATCACCCGCCGGCTCCAGGGCTCCGGGCGCCGGGGCCGGTGGATCGCCGCCGGGCTGCTGGTGACGGGCCTGGCGTTCCTCCCGCCGCTCGTCTCGACGGGCCTGCCCGTGCTGCTGCTCACCGTGCTGCTGCTGCAGCTCGGCACCATGGTGGCCCAGCCGTTCGTCATGGAGCTGGTCCCCGCCTTCGGCCGCCCCGAACTGACCGGCACCTACTACGGCGCGTTCTACGTGCTGTCCGGACTGGCCGCCGCCCTCGGCAACGCGGCCGTCGGCTGGGCGATGGACCGCGCCCCGTGGTCGCCCTGGCTGCTGTGCTGCGCCGTCGGCCTGGCCGGAGCCGCGGCCGTCGCCGGGCTCCAGCGCACCGGCCGCCTGCCGCGGGCCCTCCTCCCCTCCCCCGCTGCCGCCGATCCCAGAGAGCCGAGCACCCAGCGATGAGCAGTGACAACCTGCTGACCGACACCCCCGAACTGTACGAACTGCGCTTCCCCGACCCCGGGCACCTGGCGGCCCGCTGGGCGGAGTCCGTCCTGCGGGCGCACGCGGCCGGGCCCCGGGTCCTCGACGTCGGCTGCGGCACCGGACGGGACGCCGCCTGGCTGCACACCCGGGCCGGGCGCGAGGTCACCGGCATCGACGCCTCGGAGGCGATGCTCGCCCACGCCCGCACCGCCCACCCCGGGCCGGAGTACCGACGCGCCGACATGCGCGACTTCGACCTCGGCCGCCGCTTCGACGCGGCGCTCTGCCTGGACAGCGCCCTGCTGTACTGCCACACCAACGCCGACCTCGACGCGTTCCTCACCCGCTGCCGGCGCCACCTCGTCCCCGGCGGCCTCCTGGTCGCCGAGATGCGCAACGGCGCGTACTTCCTCGGCCGCACCGGCCCGCTCGACGCGCCGCGCACCGACACCGTCACCCACGGCGGCGTCACCCGCACCTCCCGCACCACGCTGTCCCTCGACCGCGCCGCCCAACTCCTGCGCAGGGAACGGACCTGGACCGCCGACGACGGCTCGCCGCCCCTCACCCAGCGCTCCGCCTGGCGGCTGCTGTTCCCGCAGGAGCTGCGGTACGTCCTCGCCGCCCACGGCTTCGAGGTCCTCGCCCTGTACGACCGGCCGGGCCCGCGCACCGGTCCCGCCTGGCGGGAGGGCGACGCCCCGGCCGCCACCGCCGACTCCGACCGCCTCCACCTGATCGCCCGACTCGACGGAACGAGCACCCCGTGAACCAGCTCCCCCGCCGGCAGTTCCTCCTCGGCACCGGCGCCGCCGCTCTCGCCCTGACCACCGCCGCGGGCTGCGGCACCGGCAGCACCCGCGCACCGGCCGCCGACGCCGCGTCCCCCCGGCAGGGCGGCCGGCTGCGGGCCGTCTTCGCCGGCGGCGGCAACGAGACGCTCGACCCGCACCTGACCAACCTGTTCGTCGACGCGGCCCGCGCCAAGGCCCTGTTCGACAAGCTCGCCGACTACGGCCCCGACCTGGCGGCCGTCCCCCGCCTCGCCGAGAGCTGGGAGCCCGACGCCACCCTCCGCACCTGGACGGTGAAGCTGCGCAGGGCCGCCTTCCACGACGGCCGCCCGGTCACCGCCGACGACGTCCTGTACAGCTACCGCCGGATAGCCGACCCGGAGCGGGCCTTCCGCGCCAGGGCCTCCCTGGAGCCGATCGACCTCGCCGCCAGCCGCGCCCTCGACCCGGCCACCGTCGCGTTCAGGCTCAAGCGGCCGTACGCCGAATTCCCCAACGTGCTGGCCGCGTTCGGCGCCTACATCGTGCCGGGCGGCACCGAGGACTTCACCGCCCCGGTCGGCTCCGGGCCGTTCCGCTTCACCTCCTTCACCCCGGGCCGCTCGCTGCTCCTCGCGCGCAACCCCGACCACTGGGAGGGCGCGCCGCACCTCGACGAACTCGAACTCCTGGTCGCCGCCGAGGAGTCGGCCCGGGTGAGCGCCCTGCTCGGCGGGCAGGCCGACTACGCCCACGAGCTGAACCCGGCCACCGCCCGCGCCCACCAGGGCAAGGGGAGGATCGAGGTCGTCCGGCTCCGCAACAGCGCCATGCAGGGCTTCGTGATGAAGACCGACCGGCCGCCCTTCGACGACGAGCGGGTCCGCCGGGCGTTCTTCCTGATCGCCGACCGGCGGGAACTGGTCGACGGGGCGCTCTCCGGCGCGGGCGAGATCGGCAACGACCTGTTCGGCAAGGGCTGCCGGTACTACCCGGCGGACCTGCCCCAGCGCACCCAGGACCTGGAGGGGGCCAGGGCCCTGCTGCGCGCGGCGGGCGCCGGGAACCTGAAGGTCACCCTCGACACCTCCCCGGTCGCCGCCGGGTTCGTCGAAGCCGCGGGCATCTTCAAGGAGCAGGCCGCCCGGGCCGGGGTCACGGTCGAGGTGAGGGTCGGCAACAAGGACACCTACTGGAAGGACGTCCTGGACGGCGGCACCTTCGCCTCCTACCGCTCCGGCGCGATGCCGATCGAGTCGCACCTCTCGCAGCGGCTGCTGTCCACCTCCACCACCAACGCCACCCACTGGAAGCGGCCCGACTTCGACGAGCTCTACGCCCGGGCCCAGTCCACCGCCGACCCGGCCGCGCGCACCGCCCTCTACGAGCGGATGCAGCGCCGCCTGCACGACGGGGGCGGGTTCCTGGTCTGGGGCTTCGCCGACTGGATCGTGGCCACCGCGCCCCGCGTGCGCGGCGTCGCGCCGGACGCGCCCGCGAACACCCTCGACTGGGCCCGGTTCGACAGGCTGTGGCTCGCGTGACGTCCCTGCGCTCCTGGACCGGCCGCCGACTGGCCCTCGGGCTCGGGCAGGCGGCGGCCGTGCCCGCCCTGGTCTTCGTCCTCACCGAGGCGCTCCCGGGCGACGCCGCGGACGCCCTGGCCGGCGACGACCCCGACCCGCGCCGGATCGCGGTGCTCCGCGCCGCCATGCACCTGGACCGGCCCGCCCGGCAGCGCTTCCTCGACTGGGCCGGCGGCCTGCTCCGGGGCGACCTGGGCACCTCGCTGGTCAGCGGACGGCCCGTCACCCGCTACCTGGCCGACGGCCTCGCCCCGACCCTGCTGCTCGCCGCCCTCGCCCTCGCCCTGCTGGTGCCGCTCTCGCTGCTGCTCGGCGTCCTCGCCGCCGGGCGCGAGGGCGGCCCGCTCGACCGGGCGATCGGCTCGGCCACCCTGGCGGTGTACGCCGTACCGGAGTTCGCGCTCGGCGTGCTGCTGGTCTCGGTGGTGGCGCTGCGGCTCGGCTGGCTGCCGCCGACCGCCGTCGGCGGGGTCCGGGAGCAGCCCGCCGTGCTGGTCCTGCCGGTGCTGGTGCTGGTCGCCCGGCCGCTGTGCTCGATCAGCCGCCTCGTCCGCGCGGGGATGCTCGCGGCGCTGGACGCGCCGCACGTCCGGCAGGCCCGCCGCCACGGCCTGTCGGAGGCCCGGATCCGCTGGACGCACGCCCTGCCGAACGCGCTCGCCCCCGCCGCCCAGCAGCTCGCCCGGACGTGCGACTGGCTGCTGTGCGGCGTGGTCGTGGTGGAGGCGCTGTTCGTGGTCCCCGGGCTCGGCACCGTCCTGCTGGACGCCGTCGCCGCCCGCGACGTGCCCGTCGTCCAGGGGCTCGCCGTGGTCTTCGGCCTGTTCACCGTCGTCCTCAACCTCGCCGCCGACCTGCTCGCGCGGCGGCTGGCGCCGCGCTCGGAGGCCGCCGCGTGAGACCGCGCTTCCTGCTGGGGGCGGCGCTGGTCGCCGTCCCGCTGCTGCTGGCCCTGTGCGGACCGCTGCTGGCCGGACCGGCCGGGCCGCGCGCGGTGTCCTTCACCCCCGGCCAGGGCCACTGGCTGGGCACCGACTTCACCGGCCGGGACGTGTGGCGGCAGGTGCTGCTGGGCGGCCGACCGGTCGTGCTCGTCGCCCTCGCCGCGACCGCCCTCACCTACGCGGTGGCGCTGCCGGTCGGCCTGGCCGCGGCACTGACCCGCCGGACGTGGCTGGAGGAGGTGCTGATGCGCCCGCTGGACGTGCTGATCGCCGTACCGTCCCTGGTGCTGGTGCTGGTCTGCGCCGCCGCCCTGTCCCCCGGGCCGGTCGGGCTGAGCGCGCTGGTGGCCCTGGTCGCCGTCCCGGACGCGGCCCGGACGGTGCACGCGGGCGCCGTGGAGGTCGCCGCCCGGCCCGCGGTCGAGGCGATGCGGATGTCCGGGGAGTCGTCGGCCCGGATCGCCCTCGGCTACACCGCCCGCTCCCTGCGCCGCACGCTGGCCGCCGACGCGGGCACCCGGCTGGTCGGCGCCCTGTACCTGGTCAGCACCGCCGCGTTCCTCGGCGTCGGCGTGCAGCCCGACGCGAGCGACTGGGCGGTGATGGTCGACCGCAACCGGCCCGGCCTCGACCTCCAGCCGCTCGCCGTCCTCGTGCCCGCCGCACTGATCGCCGCCCTCGCCACGGGCACCAACCTGCTGCTGGACGCCGCGCTGCACCGCGGCGGGAGAGGAGCCCGCCGATGACCCGCCCCCTGGCCGAGCTCGACCGCCTGACCGTCGCGGTGGCTGGCCGCCGCCTGGTCGACGGCGTGAGCCTGCGCGTGCACCCCGGCCGGGTCACCGCGCTGGTCGGCGCCTCCGGCAGCGGCAAGACCACGACCGCCCTCGCCCTGCTCGGCGAGTACCCCGACGGCGCCGAGGTCACCGGCCGGGTGGTCGCCCCCGCCGTCGGGTACGTGCCGCAGCACCCCGCCGCCGCCCTCAACCCGGCCCGCCGCGTGGGCGCCCTGCTGCACGACATCGCCCGGCTGCGCGGCCACGGCACCGCCGAGGTCCACCGGGCCCTGCACCGGGCCCGCCTCGACGACCCGGCGCAGGTGCTGCGGCGGTTCCCGCACCAGCTGTCGGGCGGGCAGCAGCAGCGGGTCGTCCTGGCGCAGGCGCTGCTGCTCGGCGCCCCGGTCGTGGTCGTCGACGAACCGACCACCGGGCAGGACCCGCTGACCAAGCGGGGAATGGTCGAGGAGCTGTCCGCCCTGGCCCGGCAGGGCACCGGCATCCTGCTGCTCAGCCACGACCCGGACGTGGTACGGGAGTTGGCCGACGACGTGGTGGAACTCCGCGACGGCCGGGTGGTCGCGTCGGGCCCGGCGGAGCGCCTGCCCGCCGGTCCGGGCGGCGACCGGACCGCCACCGGCGGCCCCGCCCGGACGGCCGCCGGACCGCGGCTGCTGTCCGTCCGCGCCCTCGACGCCTCGCACCCCGGCGGAGCACGGGCCCTGCACGGGGTGGACCTGGAGGTCCGCCGCGGCGAGTGCCTGGCCCTGCTGGGCCGCTCCGGCAGCGGGAAGACCACCCTCGGCCGCTGCCTCGCCGGCCTGCACAGCCACTACCGGGGCACCGTCACCCTCGACGGCCGCCCCCTGGCGCGCAGCCTGCGCGACCGCTCCCGGGCCGAACTCGCCGCCGTGCAGTACGTCTTCCAGGACGCACCGGCGTCCTTCGACCACCACCGCCCGGTGGCCGAACAGGTGGCCCGCGCCGCCGCCCGCCTCCACGGCACGGCCCCCCGGGAGGCCGCGGCCACCGCCCGGCGGCTGCTCGCCGACGTCGGGCTCCCGGCCGCCCTGACCGCACGCCGACCGGACGCCCTCTCCGGCGGCGAACTCCAGCGCGCGGCCCTCGCCAGGGCACTGGCCGGCGGCCCCCGGCTCCTGGTGTGCGACGAGATCACCTCGGGCCTGGACGCGGCGACCCGCTCCGCCGTCCTCGACCTCCTGGCGGCCCGGCGGGAACGCACCGGCCTGGCAGTGCTGCTGATCACCCACGACCAGGACGCGGCCCGGACCCTCGCCGACCGGACCGCCGTGCTCGACCGCGGGCGGATCACCCCCCAGGACGGTCCGCGGCCCGGCGACCACCGTGCGGCCGCCCCCCGAGGAGGCGACGGAGAGCGCCGGGACGACAGGACGTGAACCTGCAACCCCCCGCCCTCCGGCCGCAGTCGTCCTCACCCCGCCGGGCGCGTGCCCCGGAAATACCCGACCGCTTTCTCGGTGCTCCGGAGGAGCCCCTGTCCGCAAGCCCGTTCCGCGCCGCGGAGGCGGGTGCGCCCGATCTCCGCCGGTTCGGTCCGCGGGCCGGGAAAAGGGAGGTGGAAATCCACGCCCCCGGGCATTTCCGCGCCTCCTGCCGGACGGGCGGCAGGAGGTGCGTTCACGGTGCGAAGACCTTCCCGGGGTTGAGGATGCCCGCCGGGTCCAGCACCTTCTTGATCCCGCGGTGGAGGTCGAGCACGGCCGGGCTCAGCTCCCGGCCCAGGCCGCGCATCTTCAGCAGGCCGACCCCGTGCTCGCCCGTGACGGTGCCGCCCAGGGCGATCGCCTGGTCGACGAGCAGTTCGAACGCCGCGCGGCCCCGGGCCATGGCCTGCGCGTCGCCGCGCGGCACCACCAGCATCGGGTGCAGGTTCCCGTCCCCGGCGTGGGCCAGGGAGGCGATGTGGACGCCCTGTTCGCGGGCGATCCGCTCGATGTGGGCGAGCATCTGCGGGACGAGCATGCGGGGCACGCAGACGTCCTCGCTGAGCACCAGGCCGAGCCGTTCCAGGGCGGGGTAGACCAGGCGCCGCGCGGCGAACAGGGTCTCCGCCTCGGTGCTGTCGGTGGAGCGGGCGCTCCAGGAGGCACCTGCGGCGGCGAAGCAGGCCCGCACGGTGTCGGCCTCCTCCTCGCCGGCCGTGCCGGGCGCGTCGCAGCGGGCCAGCAGGAGGACGTCGCCGCCGGCGGTGAGGCCCATGTGCTTCCACTCGTCGACCGCCCGCAGGCAGTAGCGGTCCACGAGTTCGAGCGCGCTCGGCACGACTCCGGAGGCCACCACGTTCGCGACCGCGCGCCCGGCGGCGGGCAGGTCGTCGAAGTAGCCGACGACCGTGTGCTCCGGTGCCCGCGTGCCGCGCAGCCGCAGCGTGACCTCGGTGACCAGGCCGAGGGTGCCCTCCGAGCCCACCAGCAGTCCCGCCAGTTCGTAGCCCGCGGTGCCCTTGGCGGTCTGCCGGCCGAGGCGGACGACCTCGCCGCGCCCGGTCACGGCCTCCAGCCCCAGCACGTAGTCCCGGGTGACCCCGTACTTCACGCAGCACACGCCGCCGGCGTTGGTGGCGACGTTCCCGCCGATCGTGGACCACGGGGCGCTGGCCGGGTCCGGCGGGTACCACAGGTCGTGCTTGGCGCAGGCGGCCCGCAGGTCGTCGTTGACCACGCCCGGCTGCACCACGGCCAGCCGCTCGTCCGGGTCGATCCGCACGATGCGGTCCATCTCCGCGAACGAGACGACGACGCAGCCCTCGGTCGCGTTGGCGCCGCCGGAGAGCCCGGTGCCCGCGCCGCGCGCGACCACGGGCAGGCCCCGCTCGGCGCAGTGCGCCACGACCGCGGCGACCTCGGCGGTCTCGCGGGGCTGCACGACCGCCAGCGGGAGCCCGAAGGGGGCGCCCGCCGCCTCGTCGTGTGCGAAGGAGGACCGTCGGCCGGGGTCGGTGATCACCCGTCCGGGAGGGAGGAGCCTTTCCAACTCAGCGGTTTCCCTGATCATATCCGGGACATTTCCACAGGCCCCGGAGGCGGTCAATTGACCCTTGGTACAGGCCCGGTCGACGTGTACCAAATGCCAATTGCAACGCTTCTCGGTCCTGGGCAAGGATTTTGCGCCAGGTGAATGGCGGCCACCAGGAGAGGGGATTTCAATGGCGGCGGTACTCGCGGGGATCGGGGGATTCCTTCCCCCCAGGGTGGTGACCAACGAGGACCTGTCCGCGACGCTGGACACCTCCGACGAGTGGATCAGGACCCGGACCGGGATCAGCGAGCGGAGGGTCGTCTCCGGCGGCACCTCGACCGGGGACCTGGCCGTGCAGGCCGGCGCCAGGGCCCTGCGGTCCGCCGGGGTGGACGCGGTGGACGCGGTGGTCGTGGCGACCACCTCCCCCGAGCGGCTCTGCCCGGCGGTGGCGCCGGAGGTCGCCTCCCGGCTCGGCCTGGGCCAGGTGGCCGCCTTCGACCTGACCTCGGCCTGCAGCGGCTTCCTGTACGGGCTGGCCGCCTCCGCCGGGCTGATCGCCTCCGGCGCGGCCGACACCGTCCTGTTCATCGGCGCGGAGGCCTTCACGACGCTGGTGAACCCGCAGGACCGCAGCACCGCGCCGATCTTCGGCGACGGCGCGGGCGCCGTGGTCCTGCGCCGGGGCGAGCCGGACGAGCCCGGCGCGCTCGGCCCCTTCGACCTCGGCAGCGACGGCTCCCTGGCCGACCTGCTGGCCGTCCCGGCCGGGGGTTCGCGCCAGCGCTCCGCCGACGGGGGCCTCGGCCACGGTGCCGTGCCGACCGAGGACTGGTACCTGCGGATGGAGGGCCGTCCGCTCTACCAGCAGGCCGTCGAGCACATGACGCAGTCGGCGCAGGCGGTGCTGAAGCACGCCGACTGGTCGGTGGCCGACGTCGACTGGTTCGTCGGCCACCAGGCCAACGTCCGGATCGTGCGGGCGGTGGCGGAGGAACTCGAACTCCCGGAGGAGCGGGTCGCCGTCAACATCGACCGGGTGGGGAACACCCTGTCGGCCTCGGTCCCGCTGCTGCTGAACGACATCGCCGCCCGCGGCGACCTCCGGCCCGGCGACCGGGTGCTGCTCTCCGCGTTCGGGGCCGGCCTCTCGTGGGGCTCCACGGTCCTGGTCTGGCCGGACATCACGGCCGTCGCCGTCAACTGACCGGCCGCCGACCGCCGTTCCGTCAAGCGCCGTACCGTCAACCGCCGTTCCGCAAACGCCGTTCCGTCAACCACTTCCCAGGAGTAGCCATGAGCTCGCTGTACGACACCGTCGTCGACGTCTTCGTGTCCCGGTTCGACCTCGACCGCGAAGCGGTCCTCCCGGACTCCACCTTCGACGACCTCGACCTCGACTCGCTCTCCCAGATCGAGCTCGCCACGGCGCTGAAGAAGCGCCTCGGCGTCGTGATCACCGACGACGAGCTGGCCGAGGTCTCCGTCGTCGCGGACATCGTCGCCCTGCTGGAGCAGAAGGGCGTCGCGGCCCGATGACCGGGTTCGCCGTCGCCGTCACCGGGATCGGCCTGGTCACCCCCGCCGGGATCGGCGTCAAGGAGAACTGGGACCGCGTGGTCGAGGGCAGGCCGACCGCGGCGCACCACGCCGACCTGGCCGGACTGCCGGTGTCGATGGCGTGCCGGGTGCCCGGCTTCTCGCCCCGGGAGCTCGGGCTGCGCGGGGCCCAGCAGTGGGACCGCTACTCCCAGTTCGCCCTGGTGGCCGGGCGCGAGGCGCTCGCCCAGGCCGGCCTGGGCTCCGGCGACTGGGCGGACAGCGCGCGGGTGGCCGTCATCGTCGGTTCGGGTGCCGGCGGCACCGCGACGCTGGAGGAGCAGCACCGGGTGCTGATCGAGGAGGGCCCGTCCGAGGTCTCCTCGATGACCCTGCCGATGGGGCTGCTCAACATGGCGGCGGGGCAGCTGGCGATCGACATCGGGGCCAACGGCCCCTGCCTCGCCCCGTGCACCGCGTGCGCCGCCGGGGCCAGCGCGATCGGCCTCGGCCGGGAGCTGATCCGGTCGGGCCTGGCCGACGTCGTGGTCGCCGGGGGCGCCGAGGCCCCGATCACCCCGCTGTACCTCTCCGCCTTCGCCCGGATGCGCGCCCTGTCCCGGCGGAGCGAGGACCCGGCGACGGCGTCGCGCCCGTTCGACGCCTCCCGGGACGGGTTCGTGCTCGGCGAGGGGGCCGGGATCCTCGTGCTGGAGTCCGAGGAGCACGCCCGGGCCCGGGGCGCCCGGGCGCTGGCCCGGGTGGTCGGCTACGGCGCCTCGGCGGACGCCCACCACGTGACCTCCCCCCACCCCGGGGGCAAGGGGGCCGAGCTGGCCGTCCGGGCGGCGCTCGCCGACGCCGGCCTGACCGGCCCGGACGTGCGGTACGTCAACGCGCACGGCACGTCCACCCCGCTCAACGACGTCATCGAGGCCGGGGTGATCCGCCGGGTGATCGGGGCGGACGCGCAGGTCAGCTCGACCAAAGGGGTCACCGGGCACCCGCTCGGCGCGGCCGGCTCGATCGAGGCCGCCTACGCGGCGCTCGCCGTCCACCACGGCGTGGTCCCCCCGACGGCGAACCTCACCGAGCTCGACCCGAGGGTGGACGTCGACGTCGTGCACGGGCGGGCGCGGCCCGGCCGGGTGGACGTCGCCCTGAGCAACTCGTTCGGCTTCGGCGGCCAGAACGCCGCCCTGTTGATCGCCTCCTGACGCGCACGCACACGCGCCCGAGCACGCACACGAGCACGAGCACGCGCACGAGCACGAGCACGCGCGAGGCGCACGCACGAGCGGTTGGAAGACCGCACGACCCGAACCGCTGGAAGGGAACCCGAGATGACCAGTGCCGCGACCGCCGAACTGTCCAGGCTGCTCTTCGACGGCAGGTACGAGCAGGTGCACCAGGACATCCGCGAGCTGCTGCTCGACCCCGTGTTCGACGCCCGCGAAGGGCTGACCATGACCGAGGCCGGACAGCTCGCCTACCGGCGCTCGCGCTTCGTGCACGGCGGGCTGGAGCGGCCGCTGGAGGTCCTGCGCGACCCGTGGCGGCTGTTCGCGCTGGCCGAGTGGCCCTCGCTGCTGGACGTCTCCACGTTCTCGCTGCTGATGGTCCACTACAACCTGTGCTTCGGCACGGTGGTCGAGCACGGGGACCGGCCCGACCTCAAGGACCTCGTCGACGAGCTGGACCGGCTGGACTCCTTCGGGCCCTACATGGCCACCGAGCTCGGCTACGGCAACAACGTGGCCGCCCTGCGGACGGAGGCCGTCTACGACGCCGCAAGCCGGACGTTCGTCCTGAACACCCCCGACGCGCTCGCCCAGAAGTTCATGTCCTACAGCGGCTTCCAGGACGTCCCGAAGCTCGCCGTCGTCATGGCGCGGCTGAAGGCGGACGGCAAGGACCACGGGGTGTTCCCGTTCCTGGTGCGGATCAGCGACGGCAACGGGCTGTGCGAGGGCGTGCACGCGGCCGCCTGCCCGGAGAAGCCGGTGCAGGGGCTGGACAACGGCGTCACCTGGTTCGACCACGTCCGCGTCCCCCGGCGCCAGCTGCTCCACGGGGACATGGGCGGCTTCGCGGAGGACGGCACGTTCCGGCCGTCCTCCGGCAACCAGCGCAAGCGGTTCCTGCGGGCGATGAGCCGGATCCTGCCCGGGCGGCTGTGCGTCTCCAGCGCGGCGGTCGGCGCCGGCCGGGCGAGCGTGTACATCGCGCTGCGCTACGCGGCGCAGCGGCTCACCAACGCCCCCGGCCGCAACGACCTGCCGGTCGTCGAGTACCGCAGCCACCAGCTCGCCCTGTTCACGGCGCTCGCCAAGGTCTACGCGATGACCCTGCTGCTCAACCACGCCAAGCGGGCGTACGTGGAGCAGCGGGACGCCGTCCCGGCCGAGCTCAACCACCTGATCTCGATCACCAAGGCCCTGTCCACCTGGGAGATGACCGAGGTCATCGCCACCAGCCGGGAACGCTGCGGCGCCCAGGGCATCTTCAGCGCCAACCGGATCGCCGACTACGGCTCGCTGCTCCAGGGCCTGGTCACCGCGGAGGGCGACAACCAGGTGCTGCTCGCCACGACGGCCGGCCAGATCATCGCCCAGGGCGCGGAGCAGCCGCCGGACGCGGCCCCCGACCCGCGCGGGAAGGACCTGCGGGACCCCGCCTTCCTCCTGGGCGCCCTGCGCCACCGGGAGCAGGAGCTGCTCCGCGCCGCCCGGGAGGCCATGGCGGACGACTCCCGCGAGCGGACCTACCTCGAAGCGTGGAACGGCACCATGAACACCGGGCTGGCCATGGCCCGGCTGCGCGGGGTCCGCACCGCGCTGGAGTGCTTCACCCGGGCGGTGGACGAGGCGCAGGACGCGCGGGTCCGCGAGGCGCTCGGACTGCTGGCCTCGCTCTACGGGCTCACCGAGGTGCAGCGGGACGCCGGCTGGTACCTGGCGCGGGGCGTGCTGACGGCCGAGCAGGTCGAGCGGCTGCCCGAGGCGGTCGACGGCCTGTGCGCGCTCGTCCGGCCGCACGCCGAGACGCTGATCGGCGGGTTCCGGCTCTCCCCGGAGCTGCTGCGCGCCCCGATCGCGGCGGACGACTACGTCGACGCGTTCCAGCGGCGGACCGGGGCCTTCGGCCCGGCCGGCGACCAGACCCCCACCGGGAGTTGAGAGAGATGGCACGGCACAGCTACGCCTGCCCGATCCGCTGGGCGGACATGGACATCTACGGGGTCGTCAACAACGTGTCCTTCCTCCGCTACCTGGAGGAGGCCCGGGTCGACTTCATCTTCCGGATGGCGCCGACCGAGGGCGACGCCTTCTTCCGGGACGGCTCGGTGGTCGTGCAGCACGAGATCCGCTACCGGCGGCAGCTCGTCCACCGGCACGCGCCGGTCGAGATCGAGATGTGGGTCTCGGGGCTCCAGTCGGCGACGGTGACCATCGACTACGAGGTCAAGGACGGCGACACCGTGTACGCGACCGCTTCGACCGTCATGGCGCCCTTCGACTACGGGCGGGGCCGCCCCCGGCGGCTCACCGACGCCGAGACGGGCTTCTTCGAGAAGTACCTCGAAGAGGCCGGGCCGGCCCGCTGACATGCGCCTGCTACGGATCGGAGCCCGGGGCGCGGAACGGCCGTGCGCCGTCGGCCCCGGCGGAGTCGTCCGCGACCTGTCCTCCTGGGTCGCGGACTGGACCGGCGAGGCCCTGGACCCGGACGCGCTGCGCGACCTGGCCGCCAGGCTGGCCCGGGAGGGCGGGGCGCTGCCGGTGGCCGACCCGGCCGCCGAGCGGGTCGGCCCGCCCGTCCGCCCGGGCGGCCACCTGCTGTCGATCGGCCTCAACTACCGTGCGCACGCCGCCGAGGCCGGGCTGGCGCTGCCGGACGAGCCGATCGTCTCCAGCAAGGCGCCCACGACGCTGGTCGGGCCCTACGACGACCTCCTGCTGCCCCCGGGCGGGGAGAAGACCGACTGGGAGGTCGAACTCGCGGTCGTGATCGGACGGCGCGCCCAGTACCTGCCCGACCGGTCGTCCGCCCTGGACCACGTCGCGGGCTTCAGCACCGGCAACGACGTCTCCGAACGCAGTTGGCTGCTCGAACGCGGCGGCCAGTGGGTCAAGGGCAAGTCCTTCGAGTCCTTCAGCCCGCTCGGTCCCTGCCTGGTGACCCCCGACGAGGCGGGCGACCCGCAGGACCTGCGGCTCACCTGCCGGGTCAACGGCCGCCTCGTGCAGGACGGCCGGACCGCCGACATGGTCTTCGACGTGGCCCACCTGGTCTGGTACCTCAGCCAGTTCATGGTCCTCCAGCCGGGCGACGTGGTCCTCACCGGGACTCCGGGCGGGGTCGCCCTCGGCCGCCCCGACCAGCCCTACCTGCGCCCCGGCGACCTCGTCGAGGCCGAGGTGGCGGGCCTGGGCACGCACCGCCAGCGCTGCCGCGCCGTGCTCCTCCCGGACGGCCCCCGGGAGGCGCCGTGATCCGGCACCTGCTCCCCGGGCGGGTCGCCTGCTGGGACTCCTTCGGCGACCGGCCGCACGCCGCCCTGCACCGGGCCGAGGCGGCCGCGGTGCGCGGCGCCGCGCCCAAGCGCCGCCAGGAGTTCGCCAACGGCCGGTACTGCGCCCACCGGGCGCTGCGCCGGCTCGGGGTCCCGGCCGCCGCCGTCCCGGCCGGCGACCGGGGGGCTCCCCGGTGGCCGGACTCCGTGGTCGGCAGCATCACGCACTGCCGCGGCTACACCGCCGCCGCGGTCGCCCGGAGCACGGACGTCCTCTCGCTCGGCATCGACGCGGAACCCCACCGCCCGCTGCCCGAGGACGTGCTGGAGTTCGTGGCCCGGCCGGAGGAGCGGTCGCGGGTGCGCGAGCTGCTCGCGGCCCGGCCCGGCGTGCACTGGGACCGGCTGCTCTTCAGCGCGAAGGAGAGCGTCTACAAGACCTGGTACCCGGTCGCCGGGAGGTTCCTGGGCTTCCAGGAGGCCGAGGTCGTCATCGATCCGGTGGCGGGGACCTTCCGGGCCCTCGTCCCGGACACCGGCGCGGCCGGACCGGGACTCCCCGGTGCGCTGGCCGGCCGCTGGGAGGTCGGGAACGACCTGGTCGTCACCGCGATAGCCGTACCGGCCCCGGAAGGAGAGCGATAGGACATGCCCGTCCCGCAGCAGCCCGTCGACGAGGAGCCGGTGCGCACCGACAGCCGGGGGCGTGTGGCCGAACTGCACGCGATCAAGGAGCTGGCCCGCCGCGGGCCCGGTGAGCGGGCCACCGCGGCCCAGCGGGCCAAGGGCAAGCTGACGGCCCGCGAGCGGATCGAACTGCTCCTGGACGCCGGCTCGTTCAACGAGGTCGAGCAGTTGCGCCGGCACCGGGCCGTCGGCTTCGGGATCGAGGAGCGCAAGCCGCACACGGACGGTGTGATCACCGGGTGGGGCACCGTCGAGGGCCGCACGGTCTTCGTCTACGCGCACGACTTCCGGATCTTCGGCGGCGCGCTCGGCGAGGCCCACGCGCAGAAGATCCACAAGATCATGGACATGGCCCTGGCCGCGGGCGCGCCGCTCGTCTCCCTGAACGACGGTGCGGGCGCCCGGATCCAGGAGGGCGTCTCGGCGCTGGCGGGCTACGGCGGGATCTTCCGGCGCAACGTGCGGGCCTCGGGCGTCATCCCGCAGATCTCGGTGATCCTCGGCCCGTGCGCGGGGGGCGCCGCCTACTCGCCCGCCCTGACCGACTTCGTGTTCATGGTCCGGGGCACCTCGCAGATGTTCGTCACGGGCCCGGACGTGGTCAAGGCGGTCACCGGCGAGGACGTCACCCAGGAGGGCCTCGGCGGCGCCGACGTGCACGCGGAGCTCTCCGGAGTGGCCCACTTCGTCTACGACGACGAGCGGACCTGCCTCGGCGAGGTCCGCTACCTGCTCTCGCTGCTGCCCGCGAACAACACCGAACTCCCGCCCGCCGCACCGGAGACCGACCCGCCCGGGCGGCGCAGCGAGGCCCTGCTCGGCCTGGTCCCGGCGGACGGCAGGCTCCCGTACGACATGCGCGAGGTGATCGGTGAGCTGGTCGACCACGGCGAGTTCCTGGAGGTCCACGAGCGGTGGGCCGGCAACGTCCTGTGCTGCCTGGCCCGGCTGGGCGGCCAGGTGGTCGGCATCGTCGCCAACCAGCCGCTCGTCGTGGCCGGGGTCCTCAACATCCGCGCCAGCGAGAAGGCCGCCCGCTTCGTGCGGATGTGCGACGCCTTCAACGTCCCGCTGCTGACCCTGGTGGACGTCCCCGGGTTCCTGCCGGGGGTGGACCAGGAGCACGGCGGCGTCATCCGGCGCGGCGCGAAGCTGCTGTACGCCTACTGCGAGGCGACGGTGCCGCGGGTCCAGCTGATCCTCCGCAAGGCCTACGGCGGGGCGTACATCGTGATGGACTCCCGCTCGATCGGCACCGACCTCTCCTACGCCTGGCCGACCAACGAGATCGCGGTGATGGGCGCCGAGGGCGCCGCCAACGTCATCTTCCGCCGGCAGATCGCCGAGGCCGACGACCCCGAGGCCACCCGGGTGCGCATGGTGAAGGAGTACCGGGCGGAACTGATGCACCCCTACTACGCGGCCGAGCGCGGCCTCGTCGACGACGTGATCGACCCCGCCGGGACGCGGGCGGTGCTCGTCGACGCGTTCCGGATGCTACGGACCAAGCGCGCCGAACAGCCGTCCCGCAAGCACGCCAACCCGCCCCTGTGACCAAGCGTCCACCACAGCCCCGGAGCGTCTCGATGACCATCACCTTCAGCGTCCAGCCGGCCGACCGGCTCCCGGCCCCGGAGCGGGAGCAGCTGCTCGCGGCACCCGCGTTCGGCGAGGTGTTCAGCGACCACATGATCAGCATCAAGTGGGACCGGCAGAACGGCTGGCACGAGGCGCAGCTCGCCCCGTACGGGCCGCTCCTGCTCGACCCGGCGACCCAGGTCTTCCACTACGGCCAGGAGATCTTCGAGGGCCTCAAGGCGTACCGGCGCGCGGACGGCTCGGTGGTGACCTTCCGGCCGTTCGCCAACGCCGCGCGGTTCAACCGCTCCTGCGAGCGGATGGCGATGCCGCCGCTGCCCGAGGAGACCTTCGTCGAGGCGCTGGAGCTCCTGGTCTCCACCGACCGGGCCTGGGTCCCGGAGCAGCCGGGGCACAGCCTGTACCTGCGGCCCTTCATGATCGCCACCCAGCGCTCGCTCGGCTTCTACGGCCCCTCCGACGCGTACCGGTTCATGGTGATCGCCTGCCCCGCGGGGGCCTACTTCAAGGCCGGGGCCAAGCCGCTGACGGTGTGGCTGTCGGAGGACTACACCCGCGCGGCGCCCGGCGGCACCGGCGCGGCCAAGTGCGGCGGGAACTACGCGGGCACGCTGGTGGCCCAGGCGCAGGCCCAGCAGCAGGGCTGCGACCAGGTGGTCTGGCTGGACGCGGCGGAGCGCCGCTGGGTGGACGAGCTGGGCACCAGCAACCTGTTCTTCGTCTACGGCTCGCGGCTGGTCACCCCGGAGCTGTCCGGCACCCTGCTGCCGGGCGTCACCCGGGACTCCGTGCTCGCCCTGGCGGCCGAGCTCGGGTACACCGCCGAGGAGGGGCGGATCAGCGCGGCGGACTGGCGGGCCGACGCCGAGTCGGGCCGCCTCACCGAGGTGTTCTCCTGCGGCACCTCGTCCATGATCACGTCGGTCGGCCGGGTGCGGAGCAAGGACGGCGACTGGACGGTCGGGGGCGACCGGCCCGGCCCGGTCACCTCGCGGCTGCGCGAGGAGCTGTCGGGCATCCAGTCCGGGGAGCGGCCCGACCCGTTCGGCTGGGTCCACAAGATCGCCTGACGGCCCGCCGGGAACCCCTGAGGAGAGGTGGAGTGAGCTGATGAGCCGTTCGGTCCTCGTCACCGGAGGCAACCGGGGCATCGGCCTCGCCGTCGCCCGCGCCTTCGCGCAGGCCGGAGACAGAGTCGCGCTGACCTACCGCTCGGGCGAGCCGCCCGAGGAGGCGACCCGGCTCGGCTGCCTCGCCGTCCGGTGCGACGTCACCGACGCCGGGCAGGTGGAGCGGGCCCACCAGGAGGCGGAGCGGGCGCACGGCCCGGTCGAGGTCCTGGTGGCCAACGCCGGCATCACCCGGGACCAGCTGCTCCTGCGGATGCCCGAGGAGGACTTCGCCGCGGTCCTGGACACCAACCTGACGGGGGTGTTCCGGGTCGTCAAGCAGGTCGCCGGGGGCATGCTGCAGGCCAGGCGGGGCCGGATCGTGCTGGTGTCGTCCGTGGTCGGCCTGCTCGGCGCGGCCGGGCAGGCCAACTACGCGGCCTCGAAGGCGGGCCTGGTCGGGTTCGCCCGCTCGCTGGCCCGTGAGCTCGGGTCGCGCGGCATCACCTGCAACCTGGTGGCCCCGGGCTTCGTCGAGACCGACATGACGAAGGCGCTCGGGGAGAAGCAGCGCGCCGCCCTGCTGGGCCGGGTGCCGCTGGCCCGCAGCGCGCAGCCGGAGGAGGTCGCCGCCACGGTGCGGTTCCTCGCCTCCGACGACGCCGCGTACATCACCGGGGCCGTCCTCCCGGTGGACGGGGGCCTGGGCATGGGGCACTGAGGCGGCCGGGTCAGTGGTGCTCGGACACCAGGACCGCGCGGGTGCCGGGCTCCAGGGCCTGGAAGACGTGCGGGACGTCGGCCGGGTAGGCGGTGTAGTCGCCCGGGTGCAGCTCCACCGGCTCGTCGGCGGTGCCGACGAGCGCCCGGCCCGCGCTGAGCACCACGTGCTCCACGACCCCGGGCAGGTGCGGGGCCGAGGAGCGCCGGGCGCCGGGCTCGGCGGCGATGCCGTAGACGTCCCGCCGGGCCCCGGGCGGGGAGGCGGCCAGCAGGGTGGCCCGGTAGTCGGTCTCGGCGGAGAAGACGGCGGGCCCCTCCCCCGCGCGGATCACCTGGACCTGCGCCCTGGGCACGGCCAGCAGCTTGGAGAACGGTATCTCCAGGACCACGCAGAGCGCCCACAGCGTCTCCAGGCTCGGGTTCCCGGCCCCGGACTCCAGTTGGGAGAGCGTGGACTTGGCGATTCCGGCCCGGCGGGCGACCTCGGTGAGGGAGAGCCCGGCGCGGAGGCGCTCCGCCCGGAGCGCCACGGCGATCGATTCGAGCGGCGGCTTGAGCGAGGGGTCGGGATCGGGCACGGTGTTCGCTCCAATGGTCACTTGTTCGCCTTGACGAACATCACGATGCTGTTCATTATAAACGCCATGCGTTCGTTAGCGAGAACACTGGACCGCGGCCTGTGGCGCGACATCGCGCTGGTGTGCCTGGCGGTCGGAGTCATCGGGGTGTCGTACGGGGCGATCGCGGTCACCTCGGGGTTCCCCTGGTGGTTCCCGGTGCTGATGGGGTCCCTCGTCCTCGCCGCCTCCTCGGAGTTCCTGTTCGTCGGGATCGTCGCCGCCGGCGGCAGTCCGATCGCCGCCCTGCTGGCCGCGCTGCTGGTCAACGCCCGCCACCTGCCGTTCGGCCTGGCGGTCCCCGACGTGCTCGGCCGCGGCTGGCGCGGACTGCTCGGGACCCACCTGATGAACGACGAGACGGTGGTCTTCGCCATCGCCCAGGACGGCCTCCCGCGCAAGCGGGCCGCGTACTGGGCCTGCGGCCTGGGCATCCTGGCCTGCTGGCCGGCCGGCGCCTCGCTGGGGGCGCTGCTGGGCAGCGTCGTCCGCGACACCGACGCGCTGGGCCTGGACGCCATGTTCCCCGCGGTGATCATGGCGCTGATCGTGCCCGCCATGAAGGACGCCAAGCTCCGGCGCACCGCCCTGGCCGGAGTCGCCCTGGCGCTGGTCGCCACCTTCTTCCTCCCCCCGGGGCTCCCCGTCCTGGTCGCACTGGCGGCCCTTCCGCTCTTCACCCCGGCCGCGGCCCCGACCGAAGGAGCCGTCCGGTGAGGAACGCGGTGCCGACCCTCGTCGCGATGCTGGCGCTCGCGGGGGGGACCTTCCTCCTCCGGCTCTCCGGCCCGGCCCTGCGCGCCAGGGTCAGCTTCCCGCAGCGGGTGGAGAAGCTGCTGGAGGCCTCCACCGTGGTCCTGCTGGCCGCACTGACGGCCACCGCGGCGCTCACCGAGGGCCACGCCCTGGCCGGCGCCGCCCGCCCGCTCGGCGTCCTGGTGGGCGGCCTGCTCGCCTGGCGCAAGGCGCCCTTCCTGGTCGTCGTCCTCGCCGCCGCCGGGGTCACGGCCCTGCTGAGGCTCGCCGGGGTGAGCTGACCCCCGTCAACAATTCGCATGCGATTAACATCGCGACAAGCCGGACATCTGAGGACTCTTTGGACCTTTCGCGAAACAGGAATCCCATATGGCGGATCCGTTGTTGTCGATCGGTGACTGATCGAGTACCGTCAATACAAGCGGCTGCCGGGACGTGACGTGCGGATTGCCTGATTGTGCTCCATTCCCGTCTGTTGGCCGCCCTGCCGCCGGGAATTCCAGGGAGTTTTCGTGAACGAAGGCACTGCGCCGTTTTTATTAACGGATCTTCAGCGAGCACATTCCGTGCAGGGGCGGGAGCCGACGGGCCGTCCGGAACCGCTCCGGCCCCGCCGGGAGCACGTGGCCGGGGCCGGGGCGGCATGCGATCCGCGCCGATCGCCCCCTGATCCCGCCGGGCCCCGGAGAATGCACCCGGAGCCCCGGCACGACCCTTCCCCCGCGGGGCGGCGCACCTTCGCCCCGCGGGACGCCGGGGGAGAAATACGGCCGGGTTCCTCCCGTGCTCTCCCGGGGTTTCCGGAGCAGGCCGCCCGGTGCCGGCCCCTCGCATTGCGCGGGGCGCCGAGATCGATATCGCGCACCGCCCGGCGTTCTCACGAGGGCGGGGCGCCCCCCTCCCGGCGGCACGCCGAGCCGGGGGCCGACCCGGTCCGGGGACGTGCCGCCGACAGCGCACTCCGACGGCCCGACCGACGCCCCGACCGACGCCCCGACCGCCTTCCGCCGGGACCGCCCGCGGCGATTCCCGGGCGCTGCAGAGGTAGGTGAGCGGACCCGCCCCCGACTCGCCGCGCGCCGACCCGACCGGGCCGCCACCGCCCCGGGGGTGAGCCGCGGTCCTCCCCGAAGGGCGCGCCCCGCAAGCAGCCGACCCCACACCCACCACACCCGCCGTGCCCGCGGTCCAGTGGCCGTCCGGCGTGCCCGGGCCCGGACCGCGGCCACCGCGGAGGTCCGGCGCAGTACGACAGCAGTACGACAGCCGAGCTCAGCATCGAGATGTAGATCGACCAACTCTCCCGCACCGCCCCCGTCGCCGAGACCCCGACCCGTGTCGTGGCCCGGCGGCGGCGCGCCGCCCAGTAGATCGAATTCCATCCCTGATCGAGGAGCCCGATGAGCATCACCGACACCCTCAGTCCGCCCGGCCGGAGCTCGTGCCCCGCTGCGGCCGGGCCCGCTCCGGCCTGCGACCACGCCTGGGACGCGGTCCTGGCCAGGGTGCCCCTGCTCTCCGAGCGCGAGCTCGACGTCTTCCGCCTGCTCGCGAAGGGGGCGTCCAACCGGACCATCGCGGCCACGCTGCTCATCACGGAGCGCACCGCCAAGGCACATGTCGCGCAGATCCTGTCCAAGCTCGACGTGGAGTCGCGGCTGCAGGCGGGCATCGCGGGCTTCGCCTGGGAGATGCTCTCCCCGGACGCCGACCGGGCAGTGGGGCTGTCCGCCTAGTGCCGCGTCAGGTCGGGGCTGGGGTTGGTGTGGCGGCGGGGCGGTGGCATGTCCAGTAGGCGCCGCTCTCGTGGACCCGCACCTCCTCCTGGCCCGGGACGGCGCCGCAGTCCACGCACGCCAGCGCTCCATCGCCTCCCGGTGCTCGCGTTCCTCCTCGGCCCGGCGCTCGGCCCGCCGCCGCTCATAGGCGGCACGGTCCTGCGGGTTGTCGAGGGCGCCGGTGAGGGGGTGCAGGCCGTCGAGGCCACACCGCCACCGCACCTGGCCCGTCGGCCCGAGCTGGATGAGCTTGTCGGGGGAGGCGACCACGATGGGGATGGCGTCGGGGTAGTCGAGCCGGCCGTCCGTCGAGCAGGACTCGGTCCGGCGGCGGTCACGCCAGAACTCGGCCGGGCGGTCGCCGCGATGCGAAAGGAACCCTATTCGGCGTCGCTCCCCGCGGCGGCGAGTGCGACGTCGTAGTCGAGGCGGGCCCGGTCGATCGCCTCGACATGCCGCTCGGCCCAGCCGGCCAGTTCGACCAGGGAGTCGTACAGCTCGCGCGCGATCGGCGTCGCCGTGTACTCGACCTTCGGCGGCACCGTCGGGTAGACGGTCCGGGTCAGCAGGCCGTCGCGCTCCAGGTTGCGCAGGGTGAGCGTCAGCATCCGGCGGCTGATGCCCCTGACCTGGCGCTCCAACTCGGTGAAACGGGCCGGACCCTGAGTGGTCACCAGCAGGATGGCGATGCTCCACTTCCCGCTGACCCTGCCGAGGACGTCGAGCACCGAGCAGGCGGCCTGGGTGGCAGGAGTTTCGCACTCCTTCGGGGCGCTGACCTCGACGGTCACACCGGTGTTCCCCTGGGACACGAAAGTGCCTCCTTCCACTTTCGGTGCATGATCGCAGACCATGATCCCGGCAACAAGACGGGTAGTACGAACGCGGAGCGAGGGGTTCCATCATGGCGGGCAGGATTCGGGTCGGGGTTGTCGGGGCTCACGCCGAACGCGGCTGGGGACGTGCGGTCCACCTGCCCGCCCTCGCGGCCTCCAGGGACGACTACGAGATCGTCGCGGTCGCCGGTACGAGCCAGCAGTCGGCCGACGCGGCAGCCGGCGTCTGGGGTGCCCGGCACGCCTTCGCCGACGCCCAGAAGCTGATGGAGCACCCCGAGGTCGACCTGGTCACCATCGCCGTCCAACTGCCCCAGCGGGACGGCCTGGTGGACGCGGCGATCACGGCCGGCAAGCACGTGTACAGCGAGTGGCCGCTGGCCCTGGACGCGGGGACCGCCGAGCGGTTCCGGGCCGGTGCGGAGGCGGCCGGGGTCCGGGCCGCGATCGGCCTGCAATCCCGGCACCACCCGATGGTCCGCTACCTGCGCGACCTGGTCACCGAGGGCGCGGTCGGCGAGGTCCTCTCCAGCTCGCTCAGCTACTCGATCGCCTCGCCCGAGGTCTGGTCGCAGCGGTACGCGGCGCTCTTCGACGCCACCAAGGGCGTCAACCACGTCGCGGTCGTCGGCGGCCACTCGCTCGACATGTACGGCTCGATCGTGGGCGGCTTCGCCGAGCTCTCCGCGACCCTGACCACCCGGACCAGCACCATCACCCTCCAGGAGACCGGCGAGCCGCTCGCGGTCACCTCGCCGGACCAGATCGTGGTGTCGGGCCTGCTGGAGTCCGGCGCCGCCTCGTCGGTCCACTTCATGACGGGCGGCCCGCGCGGCGACGGCTTCCGCATCGAGGTGCACGGCCGGGCCGGCCGGCTCGTGCTGCACTCCACCGACGACTCGCTGGTGGGTCCGGAGTTCGTCCTCACCCTCGCCAAGGCGAACGGCGCCCCCGCCGAGACGCTCGTACTCCCGTCGCGCTACGTCCCGGTTCTCGCCACCGCCCCCGTCCCGGTGAGCAACGTCCACCGCGTCTACGCCGACCTCGCCCGCGCCATACGCACCGGCGAGCCCTTCGACCCCTCCTTCGCCACTGCGGTCCGCACCCACCGCCTGCTGGACGCGATCAAGGACTCCGCCGCCATGGGCGAGCGCCGGCGCCTGGGCTGATTCCCGTGCGGGCATAAGATCTCCCGTGCGGCAACGGCCAAGGGGGAAAAAAAGACATGGGCGGCGTACAGCGGGTCGGGGTCTATCTGGCGCATCCTCGGACGGGGAGCTTCAACCACGCGCTGTACGAGGCGGTGGTGGACGAGCTGCGCGGGCGCGGGTGCGAGGTGGCCGGGCACGACCTGTACGCGGAGGGGTTCGCACCGGTGCTGACCGCCGAGGAGACGGAGACGGTGACTGCGGTCGGCGAGTCCGTCGATCCGCAACTGGCGCTGCACCGGGCGGAGGTGGCCACACTCGACGCGCTGGTGCTGATCCACCCGAACTGGTGGGGAATGCCGCCGGCCGTGCTGGCCGGGTGGGTCCAGCGAGTACTGGTGCCCGGTGTGGCGTACAAGCTGGGCACCGCCGACGGCGAGCCGACCGGCTTGCTGCGGGCCGGCCGGGCGCTGGTGCTGAACACCTCCGACACTCCGCAGGACCGCGAGCACGACGAGTTCGGCGACCCGCTGCAGCGGATCTGGGCTGCCTGCGTCCTGCCCTACGTGGGCGTGGCGGAGGTCCGGCGGCTCGTCTTCCGCACGGTCACGGACTCGGTGGACGCCACCCGCGCGCAGTGGCTGCGCCAGGCGCGGCAGGAGGCGGCGGCGCTGCTCGGCGCGTGACAACCGACCGCGTGTCCAGCCATCAGGGCGAAGGCCCACCAGGGCCGAACCCCAGGCGGTGTAATGGCCCGTGTCCTGCAACGCATCCTCGCCCTGACCACCGCGATCTGGCACAACCACCACACCGGCCAACCCGTCATGCGCTCGCTGACCGCCTACGACCACCAACCCTTCGCATCAATCATCCAGGAGCGTCGGGCGTCGCCCGGAGCAGCCGGGGGCCGGTGGGACTCGGTCGGCCTCGGCCCTCCCTGACGGTCCGTCGGCCTGCTGGCGGGCCGACGGTGGGCCGTTCGGGCCGTTCGGGCCGTTCGGCGGGTGGCGGGACGCCCGCGGCCCGGCTGCCGCAGCGGGCGGGTGCCGGGCCGTGCCCCGCGGGGGCCTGCGGTGGTCCGGGCTCAGTCCTGCAGCGCCCGCCAGCCGGCGAGGGTGGCCAGGGCGAGGCCCGCGCCCGAGAGGGAGAAGGCCACCCGCGCATCGACGTGCTGCGCCAGCGCGGTGACCAGCAGGCCGGTGAACGGCACCGTGCCGGTCATCGCCACGCCCCACAGGGCCATCACGCGGCCGCGCAGTCCGGGGTCGGACCGCAGCTGGACCAGGGTGTTGGCGGCGGCGATGAACCAGATGGAGGTCAGGCCGGTGGCGGCCATGGCGACGAACGCCACCGGGGTGGCCGGGGCCCACGCCACGCAGAGGATCGAGGCGCCGGTGCCCAGGGCGAGCACCCGGACCCGCTGTGCGCTCGGCTCCGGGGCCCCGGCCGCCAGGAGCGCTCCGGGCAGTCCGCCGAGGCCGAAGGCCGCCATCATCGCCCCGTAGCCGCCGCCGCCCAGGTGCAGTGACCGCTCCACGAGCGGGGGCAGCGCGATGCCCATGCTGAAGATCAGGCCGCTGAACGCCACCATGGGCATCAGGGTCCGCAGCAGCGGCGTGCGCCACACGTAGCCGAAGCCCTCGCGGACCTCGCCGCCGCGCTTGGCCCCGCGCGGCGGGGTCACCGTGGACGGGGCGAGCCGGGTCAGCACCAGCAGCGGCGCGCAGTAGGCCAGCCCGTTGACGGCGAAGCAGGCGGCGGGGCCGGTGGTCGCCAGCAGGGCGCCGGCCGCTCCGGGCCCGATCACCCGGGCGGCGTTCAGCGCGACCTCCCAGAGCCCGACCGCGCTGGCGACCGCCTTCTCTCCGACCAGGTCGATGACGTAGACCTGCCGGGCGGGTGCGTCGACGGTGGTGGTCGCACCGGACAGGGCGGACAGGACGAGGATCGGGGCGATCGTCAGCCGGTCCGTCGCCGCGAGCAGGCTGAGCGTCGCCGCGATGGCCATCAGCAGCGGCTGGGTGATCAGGAGCAGCCTGCGGCGGTCGTAGCGGTCCACCAGGGCGCCCGCCCAGGGGCCGAGCAGCAGGGTGGGGCCCCAGAAGCAGGCGGTGAGCGCGCTGAGCCACAGCGCGTTGCCGGTCCGCTCCAGGACGACCCAGGACAGGGCGACGCTCTGGGCCATGGAGCCGGAGGCGGAGGTGAGTTGGCCGAGGAACCACACCCGGAACCTCGGTTCGCGCAGGGCGCCGCCGATGCGGGCGAGCACGCCGGGCGCGCGGGACGGCAGGGTGCCGGATTCGGTGGACACGCTTGCTCCTCGGTGGGTGGGGCCTGGGCAGTGGGACGGGGGGCCGGTCAGCGGGGCACCGGGCGGCCGGAGCCCTCCGCCCGGACCGGCAGGCGCTCCCACTCCTCCCGGTTCCGGCCGGGCGCGGCGGCCCCCGTCACCGGGTGCAGCACGTAGTGGTGCGGCGCGACGGCGGCCGGGAAGCCCGGCAGTGCGGCGACCACGGCCCGGTGCAGGTCCTCGGGCCCGACGGCATCTCCGGGCCCGGCGTCCCCGGGCCCGACGGTGGCGTCCTGGCAGGCGACGTGGGCGACGAGCCGGGGCCCGTCGGGGGTGTCGTCGACGAAGACCTCGGCCGGCCGGCCGGGGAGCGCGGCGGCGACCGCGGCGCGGACGTCGGCCGGGTGGACCGCGCAGTGGTCGAGGTGCAGCCACTCGGGGCCGCGGTCCGGCGGGGTGAGGCCGGTGGCCAGGACGGCGGCGGTGAGGTCGGGCAGCGGGAGGTCGCGTTCGGCCGCGCGGACGGCGACCAGCTCGACGGCGCGCAGCAGCGGGTCGGTCCGGTCCCCGGCCAGGTGCGCGGTGTCGACCATCGCGTAGACGTGGTCGCAGGCCCCGGTGGTGTCGGACGGGCAGTCGCCGACGGTGCGGCTGTGGAAGAAGAAGGTGGCGTCCTGGCGTTCCCAGGCTCCGATCCAGCCGGTCCTGGTCCGCTCGGACAGCGCGGCGAGGTCGAGTTCGGGCCGGGGGACGACCGGCTGTTCGAGACCGGCCCGGACGTCGTTGAAGAAGGTCGACAGGTTCAGGTGGACGCCGCGCTCCAGGCCGGTCCGGGCGGTCAGCACGTCCCGGGCGTCGGGGTCGCACTGGCTGTGCAGCAGGTTGCCCATCGAACTGCGCACGACGGCCCGGACCAGTTCGCCGAAGGTGCCGCCGCCGATCTCGGCCGGGACGACGGCGTTGCTCAGCGCGTTGCCGACCAGCGGCGCGATCTCGGGGAAGACGCGGTTGCCGAGGACGGTCTTGAAGGCCACGGTCCGGTTGCCGGTGGCGGTGGCCAGGGCGACGGCGACCGCGGCGAGCAGCACGGCGGAGGTGCCGGTCCGGTGCCGGTCGGCGATCCGGCGGAGCGCTTCGGTGAGGGCCGGGGAGCACATCTCCATGCGGCGGAAGCGGTACCGGTCCGGCGGCAGGAGCGGGCCGGGGAAGTTGGTCTGCGGCATGGCCCGCAGGTGTGCGGCGGTCCGGGCGAGGCCCGCTTCGGAGAGTTTCCGGCCGGCCGCCGAGGTCTCGTACGCGGCCCGGTCGAGCGGTTGCGGGACGGGCTCCGGCAGTTCGGCCCGCGGGCCGTCGGCGAGCAGGGCGGCCAGTTCCCCGGTGAGCACGGCGGCGGCTCCGCCGTCGGCGAGGACGTGCGAGAGCACCAGGGTGATCCGGGCGGGGGCGCCGTCGACGGTGACGACGCAGGGCCGCACCGGCCACTCCTCGTCGAGTGCGAAGGTGCGTCCGAGCAGGCGGGCGCGGTGCCGGTCGAGGACCTGGTCGGCGGTGCCCGGGTCGGCGGGGGCGATCAGCACCTCGACCGTGCCCGCGGCCGGGACCTCCTGCCGCGGGGTGCCGTCGGGGGCGGTCACGACCCGGGTGCGGAGCGCCTCGTGGCGGTGCACCAGGCGTCCGAGGCAGGCGAGCGCGGTGGGCAGGTCGCGGCCGGGCGGGACCGGCACGGTCACGTGCAGGTTGAAGTAGTGCGCCTCCTCCCCCATCCACCGGGAGTCGTTCCACAGCAGCCGCTGGCCCCACATCAGGGGGCCGGGCGGCCGCGGGGTGCCGGTGAAGGCGAGCGGGGCGTACCGGAGGGGCGCGTACTTGTGGGGGTCGCCGTAGTCGTCGGCGCCGGTCCAGGAGCCGGGGCGCAGGTGCCCGTTGAACGGGAGGTCCTGGTCGGTGCGCATGGCGGGCCGGGGGTGGTCGAGGTGGAGCAGCGGGTCGTCGAAGCGGCGCAGTTCGCCGTCCTCGGCGAGGCGGCGCACCACGTCCTCGTCCTCGCCGCCCCAGCCCTCGAAGCGCTCGTCGAACCCGCCGATCCGGTGCAGTGCGCCGCTCCGGGCCCAGAGCGCGCCGCCGGGCGGTTCGCGGAGCAGGACGCCGCGCAGCCGGTCGAGCGGGACGTCCGGTTCGCCGTGGACGCAGCGCCGGGTGAGGGCGGTGGCGGTGGCGGGGGCGTCGAGGGAGAGCGACCGGTCGCAGCAGACGTGCGCGGTGTGGCCGAGCTCGGTCAGGCGCCGGGCGTTGCGGCGGACGAAGGAGCGGTCGGCGAGGATGTCGGCGTCGAGGACGCAGGTGAGGGTGGAGCGGTCGTGGTCGCGGTCCGCGGCGAGGCCGAGGTTGACGGTCCAGGACTTGTTGAAGCGGCCCTCGTGGGCGGCGAACAGGTACCGGTCGGCGAGGGGTTCGACCAGCTCGCGCACGTACGGCCGGTCGTCGGTCTCCACGACGGTGACCCGGATCGGCCCGTCCCGGTAGTCCTGGTCGTGCAGGGCGAGCAGGCAGGCGAGCAGGTTGCGGGTGCGGCCGCCGCGGGTGCGGTCCCGGAACGGGACGACGACGTGGACGGACGGCCCGTCGGCGGGCCGGGCCGGGGCCGGCCGGTGGCGGGCCCCGGCGGCGAGGGCGCGCAGCGCGGCGGTGTCCGGTGCGGCGGCGCCGGGTGCGTGGCGGTCGCCGAGGTGGTGGTCGAGCCAGATCTCGCCGTCGGTGCGGGCGGTGAGCGCGGCGAGTGCGGCGCGTTCCGGGGAGGAGTCGAGCAGCGGGGCGAGCCGTTCGGCGAGCGCCCGGTGGCGCTGCGGGTCGGCCGGTGCGGCGACGAGGGCGGCGTGGGCGGCCCGGGCGCCGGGTTCGGTCGCGGCCAGCGCGCGGGTGCGGCCGTCGACGGCGGCGAAGGCGGCCCGGCTGAGCTCCCAGTAGCCGGCGGTGGCGGCCGGGACGGCGGGGTCGTGGGCGAGGACGGTGTAGTCGGCGAGGCGGCGGGCGAGGCGGTCCGCGGTGTCAGCCGGGTGGTCCGCGGTGTCAGCCGGGTGGTCCGCGGTGTCCGCGGGGTGGTCCGCGGTGTCCGCGGGGCGGTCCGCGGTGTCGGCGGGGCGGGGGCCGGTCACGCCTGTTCCTCCGTCCGGTCGAGCATGGCGCGCAGTTCGTCGACGCCGAGCCACAGGTCGTTGCGGTCCGAGGAGTAGGAGAAGCCGTCGGGCACGGGGAGGGCCCCGGCGGGCGGGCGGTAGCCGAGGCCGCTCAGGGCGGGCTGGACGATGTAGCGGTCACCGAGCCGGACGACCTGCGGCGCGTCGTCGGGGTGGATCATCTCCTCGTGCAGCTTCTCGCCGGGGCGCAGTCCGATCTCGTGCTGCACCCCGTCGGGGGCGATGGCCTGGGCGAGGTCGGTGATCCGCATGCTGGGGATGCGGGGGACGTACAGTTCGCCGCCCTGCATCTGGTCGAAGGTGTCGAGGACGAAGCGGACGGCCTGGTCGAGGCCGATCCAGAACCTGGTCATCCGCTTGTCGGTGATCGGCAGGCTCCGGCCGGCCCGGGCGGTGGCGCGGAAGAAGGGCACGACGGAGCCGCGGCTGCCGAGCACGTTGCCGTAGCGCACGACGGCGTACCGGGTGCCGTGCGGGGCGGTCTCGGCGTTGGCGGCGACGAAGAGCTTGTCGGCGACGAGCTTGGTGCCGCCGTAGAGGTTGACCGGGCGGCAGGCCTTGTCCGTGGAGAGCGCGACGACCTTGGCGACGCCGGCCTCGGCCGCGGCGTCGGCGACGTTCTGGGAGCCGGTGATGTTGGTGCGGATGAACTCGGCGGGATTGGACTCGCCCGCGTCGACCTGCTTGAGCGCGGCGGCGTGCACGACGTGGTCGACGCCCCGCATCGCCGTGCGCAGGCGGTCGCGGTCGCGGACGTCGCCGATGACCCAGTGGATCCGGGGGTCGTCGGCGAACAGCCGGCGGGCCTCGTACTGCTTGAGCTCGTCGCGCGAGTAGACGACCACCCGCGCGGGGTCGCCGTGGTCGAGGACCTGCCGCAGGAGGGCCTTGCCGAAGGAGCCGGTGGCTCCGGTGACCAGCAGGGACGCGCCTCGAAGTGTTTCCAAGTCTCTCAGCTCCGTTCGTTCAGGGGAGGTCGGCCAGCTGGTCGGCCACCAGGCGCGACAGCGCGGAGGACACCGGGGACCAGCCCAGTGCCGCCCGGGTGTCGGCGGTGTCGGCGACCAGGTAGGGCGTGTCCTGCTCGGGCGCGGGACGGTGGACCACCGGGACGGGGCGGCCGGTGGCCCGTCCCACCTCGGCGAGGACGTCCCGGACGCTCGCCGGCGTGGCGCCCAGGTTGAGGACGCGGTGTTCCCCGTCCGGGCTGCGGACCAGCGCGGCGGCCACGGCGGCGGCCACGTCGCGGACGTGGACGAAGTCGCGCATCGCGCTGCCGTCGCCGTTGACGGTGAGCGCGGGCGAGCGGCCGGTCGCGGCGGCGACGGCCCTCGGGATCAGGGCGACCGGGTTGGGTCGTCCGCCGTACGGCGTGCGGCCGGCGGCGTTGAACAGGCGCAGGCCCGTCGCGCCGAGGACGCCGCTCTCGACGGCGGCGGTGACGGCCCGTTCGGCCGCGAGCTTGGCCCGTCCGTAGGTGCTGCGCGGGCTGCCCGCGTCGCAGGTGCGCAGCGGCCGCTCCAGCGGACGGCCGTAGACGGCGGAGCTGGAGAGGTGAACCAGCGTCAGCGGGCGGCCGCTGCGCCGGGATTCGGCCCGCAGTGCGGCCAGCAGGTGGGCGGTCCCCTCGGTGATAACCTTCCGCTGCCGTTCGGCGGCTTCGGCGGAGGACTGCCTGACCGTGCCGTCGGCGGCGAGGTGGCAGACCGCGTCGACCCCGCGGACCGCGTCGGCCAGCTCGGCCGGGCGGAGGACGTCGCCGCGGCGGGCGAGGACGGGCCGGGGCCAGCTCCGCCGGGTGCGGTGCTCCAGTGCGACCACCTCCGTGCCCCCGGCCGCCAGCCGGTGCACCACCGCCTGTCCGAGGTATCCGCACGCCCCGGTGACCAGTACCCGCATTTCGTCCTCCGGAGGGAGCCGCACCATGGCGGTGGTTTCGGACCGTGCCGCAGCGCACCCGGCCCGCGGGGCCCGCCCGCTGCGGGTGGGCCTGCGCGCCGACGCGTCGGCGGCCGTGGGCGGCGGCCACATGATGCGCTGCCTGGCGCTCGCCGAGGAACTGCGCCGGCAGGGCGCCGAGGCGGTGCTGCTCGGGTCGGTGGACGGCCTCGACTGGCTGCGCGAGCAGCTCGCCGAACGCCGCCTGGAGCTGCTGCCCGGCCCGTCCGACCCGGCCGGGCTGGTGGAGGCCGCCCGCGCGGCGGCGCTGGACGCGGTGGTCCTCGACTCGTACGCGCTGGCCGCGGAGTGCTCGGCCGCGCTGCGCTCCGCCGGGCTGCCGGTCGCCGTGATCGTCGACGGCACCACCCGCGGGCAGAGCGCCGACCTGGTGATCGACCAGGCGGTGGGCTCGCCCGACATGAGTTCCGTCCTTCCGGAGACGACCGGGGGGGCTGGGGAGGCTGGGGGTGAACGGCCGCGCCGGCTCGGCGGCTTCGAGCACGCGCTGGTCCGCGGCGCCGTGCTCGCCGCCCGCGACGGCGCCGGGTCCGGGTCCGGGTCCGGTCCCGGCGCGGTGCCGCACGTGCTGTGCTTCTTCGGCGCCACCGACCCGTACGGGGCCGCGCCCGACGCCGTCGCCGCGCTGCTGGCCACCGGGCTGCCGGTGCGGCTGACCGTGGTGGCCGCCGGGGCCGGACCGCGCGGGGCTGTCGAGGCGCTGGCCGTGGGCCCTGGGCAGGTGGTCCGGGTGACCCCGCCGGTCGCCGACCTGCCGGGGCTGGCGCGGGAGGCCGACGCGGTGGTCACCGCGGCGGGCAGCTCGGTGCTGGACCTGCTGTGCCTGGGGCGGGCGGTGGCGGTGCTGGTGGTCGCCGAGGCCCAGTGGCCGGTCTACCGGGCGGTGGTGGACGCCGGTCTGGTGGTCGGCCTGGGCGCGCTGGAGTCGCTGCGCGGGGCCGGGAGCGCCCGGGTGCGGGCGGTGGCCGCGCTGCGGGAGCTGCTCGCCGACGGGTCGGCCCGGGCCGGGCTGGCGCGCCGGGGGGCCGCCGCGGTCGACGGGTCGGGCTGCGTGCGCGTCGCCGGGGCGCTGCTCGGGCTCGCCCGGTCGGGGCGGGAGCAGGCCGGCTGACGTCCGGGCGGCCGGGGGCCGGGCGGGCCGGGACCGGTCAGCGCTTCGTCGCCAGGACGAAGCCGCTGCCGACGGCCAGTTCGACCGCCACCAGGTCGGGGTGGCCGAGCAGGGTGGCCTTGATCTCGGCCACCTTGGCGACGTGCTCCGGCTCCGCGTAGCGGGCGGGGTCGAGGTCGTCGACGATGAGCACGCCGCCGGGCCGCAGCGCAGCGATGGTGCGGTCGAGCCCGGTCCACTTGCCACCCGGCGCGTCCGCGAAGATCAGGTCGAACTGGCCGAGTTCGCCGAGGAGTTGCTCGGCGTCGCCGAGGTGCAGCCGCACTCCGGCGGGCCAGTTCCCGGCTCCGGCGAGTTCCGCGACGGCGGCGTCGTTGTCCACCGAGTGGACCTCGACGTCGTCACGGCCCCCCAGCCCGCGCACGATCCAGGCGAGGCCGACGCCGACCCCGGTGCCGAGCTCCAGGATGCGGCCGCCCCGGGGCACCGCCGCGCTCAGCACGGCGAGCAGCTCCCCGGCCGGCGGCTCGCAGGAATAGGCGAAGCCATGTGCCCGGGACCGCTCGGCGGCCGATTCGACAATTGCCACCAATTCGTCCATGACCTGTCTCCTAATCAGCCCTCCGGGGTGATCCGGAGGGGCCGTTCGCACGGCCGCTTCGGACGGCCCGACGGTGCCGATGCTATTCGACTCATTTACGGAACCGCAAGCACGACAGGGCCCTTGACGGACCATCAGGACAAAAGTGATCTAGACCAATCGCTTGCCAGCGGCCAGCCCCCTGGGTAGTGTCGGTCGTGATCCAACAGGCGTCCCACCACCGAGAAGCCAGGGTCACAGCACCTACCTCGGACTTCGAGCCACACCATGCTCGTCCGAGCGCGCCGGTCCTCCATCGAGGCCGCACCCGTGCTTCCACTGCCCTTGACACCTTCATCTATTCCGCTCCGGCGAAGGCGAAATGACGGTTAACCGGAATCCTTTCCCCAACGGTGCAGAAATCGGACGGAATGGGTTCGACCTGTTCTCCGCATATTCCTGCATGGCGCTCATCCGCGAGTACGAGGAGCGCGTGATGGAACTGCGCACGGCCGGCGAGGTGGTCGGTCCCGTGCACCCGTACATCGGCCAGGAGGCGATCGCGGTCGGCGTCTGCGCCGCCCTGCGCGCCGGCGACTCGATCGTCAGCCACTACCGGGGCCACGGCCACGCCCTCGCCCGCGGCGTGTCGATGGACGCGCTCACCGCCGAACTGCTCGGCCGCAAGAGCGGCCTGTGCGGCGGCCGGGCCGCCGCGCTGGTCTCCGACCCGGCCGTCAACCTGCTGCTCTCCAGCGGGATCATCGGCGCGGGCATCCCGATCGCGGCCGGCGCCGCGATGACCTCGCAGGTCCGGGGCAGCGGCGACGTGGCGGTGGTGTTCCTCGGCGACGGCGGGCTCGGCAGCGGCGTCGTGCACGAGACGCTGCTGATGGCGACCGCCCAGCGCCTGCCGCTGATCCTGGTCTGCGAGCACAACAGCTACCAGGGCGGCACCCGCAGCGAGGAGGTCTACCCCGACCTCGACCTGACCCGGATCCCGCTCGGCCACCGGATGCGGACCGTCTCCGTCGACGGCAACGACGTGACCGCCGTCCACGAGGCGGCCGCCGAGGCGGTCGCCGCCGCCCGCAGCGGCGCCGGCCCCACCTTCGTCGAGGCCCGCACCTACCTCACCCGCTTCCACCTCCAGTTCGACAAGCCGTCCACCGAGCGCCGCCCCGCCGCGGAGCTCGCGCACTGGCTCGACCGCGACCCGCTGCAACTCGCCCACCGGCGGCTGCTCGCCGCGGGCACCGCGGACGAGGACCTGGCCGCGGTGGCCCGGGCGGCCGCCGAGCGGGTGGCCGCAGCCGTCGCGTTCGCCCGCTCGGCGCCCTGGCCGGCCCCTTCCGACGTATCGACCAACGTGTGGGCGGAGAAGCCGTGAACGAACTCGCAGTGCTCGACGTCGTCCTGGAGGACGAACTGCGCCGGGACGACTCCCTGGTGTTCCTGGCGACCAGCACCCCGCCGGAGTGGCGCCGCGAGTTCGGCGAGGCCCGGATCCGCACCTGCGCCATCTCCGAGCAGGCCATGGTCGGCGCCGCGGTCGGCGCCGCGATGACCGGGCTGAGGCCGGTGGTCGACCTCAACCGGGCCTCCTTCTCCTTCCTGGTGATGGACCAGCTCGTCAACCACGCCGCCCGCCTGCACTACCTCACCGACGGCGGCTACCGCGCGCCGATGGTGGTCACCTCCGCCACCCGCGGCCGCCAGCAGCTCGGCCCGCAGAACGAGCAGTGCCCGTACGGGGTCTTCATGCAGATCCCGGGCATCCGGGTGGCCGTGCCCGGCACCGCCGAGGACGCCTGCGCCCTGCTGCGCTCGGCCGTCCGCGAGAGCGGCCCGGTGATGCTGTTCATCGCGCCGGAGCTGGCCCGCGGCGCCAACCTCCGGGCGGCCCTCACCGCCCCGCCGGTGCCGTTCGGCGAGGCCATGCTCCGCCACCGGGGCGACGCCGCGACGGTGGTGGCGATCGGCGGCGCCGTCCGTCCGGCCGTCGAAGGGGTGGCCGCGCTCGCCGCGCAGGGCATCGACTGCGACCTGATCGATCCGCGCACCCTCGTCCCGCTGGACGTCGAGGCCCTCGCCTCCTCGCTGCGCCGCACCGGCCGGCTGGTCCTGGTGGACGACGGCCCGCGCTCGGGCGCGCCCGCCCAGATCCTCTCCGCGCTGTACGACGTGCCCGGGCTGCCGGAGGCGCTCGGCGGCCGGGTCGCCTTCGTGTGCGCCCCCGACTCGCCGGTGCCGTCCACGCCCGCGCTGGAGCAGTACACCTGGCCCGAGCCGCAGGCGGTGGCCGCAGCCGTGCGCCGACTGGCGGAGCCCCGGCCGTGACCACGGCGGTCGGCCGGACGAGCCGCGGCTCGGCGTTCACGATCGCCGCGGCCGCCGACCGGCTGGAGCGGGCCGGACGGTCCGTGGTGCGGCTGGAACTGGGCGTCCCCGACCTCCCGCCCCCGCCGGAGGCGCAGGAGGCGCTCGCCGCCGCACTCGGCCGGCCCTCGGCGTACACCCCGCCGGCCGGGCTGCCCGAGGTCCGGGCCCACGTCGCCGCCCACTACTCCGGCGTGCTCGGGCGGCCGGTCGCCGCCGACGAGGTGCTGCTGGTGCCCGGCAGCAACCTGGTCCTGCACGGCGTCCTGCTCGCCACCGTCCGCCCCGGCGACGAGGTGCTGCTGCCCGACCCGGGCTTCCCCCCGTACGCCGAGCTGGTCAGGCTCGCCGGTGCCGTGCCGGTCTGCTACCCGCTGCGCGCCGAGCGGGGCCACGCCCCCGACCCGGCCGAGGTCGCCGCCCTGGTGACCCCCCGGACCAGGCTGCTCATCCTGAACACGCCGAACAACCCGACCGGCGCCGTCACCCCCGGCACGACGGTGGCCGCCCTGGCCGCACTGGCCCGGCGCGGCGGGTTCCGGCTGCTGCTCGACGACGCCTACCGCGAACTCGTCTACGACGGCAGCCCGCCCGCCGCGGCCGCGCTCGCGCCCGACGACCCGGTGGTCCTGATGGACAGCCTGTCCAAGAGCCACTCGCTGTGCGGCTGGCGGGTCGGCATCGCCGTCGCCGACCGCCGACTCGTCCGCGAACTCGCCGAACTGATGACCAACCTGCACTGCTGCATGCCCGACGTCATCCAGCGCGCCGTCCCCGCCGCCCTCCGCGCGCACCACCGGGTCCGCGCGCTGGCCGCCGAACTGCGCACCCGCCGCGACCTGGTGACCGGGCGGCTGTCGGACATGCCCGGCATCCGCCTGCACCCGCCGGGCGGCGCCTTCTACGCCTTCCCCGACATCACCGCCACCGGCCTGACCGACGAGCAGTTCGCCGACCGGCTGCTGCACCGGGCCGGCGTCGCCGTCGTCCCCGGATCGCTCTACGGGCGGCACGGCCGGGGCCACGTCCGCATCGCCTTCACCCGTCCGTCGGACCAGCTCACCGCAGGCATGGACCGGTTACACGACTTCCTGGAGTCCCTATGACCACCGTCGACACGCCCGGCACCGAGGCCGCCGGGACACCGCACCCCGACGACGCGCCCGGCGCCCTGTCCACCCTCGACGAGGGCGGGCTGCTCGGCGAGCGCCTCACCGTCGTGGACGCCGACAACGCGACCCTGACCCTGCGCGACCGGGCCGGACGGCTGCGCACCTGCGTCGACCTGATGTCGGCGTACGCCTCGGTCAACTTCGGCCACCGCAACCGGGCCGTCGAGCGGAGCCTGTCCCGCGGCTCGGACCTCGCCGCGCTGTTCTACCCCCAGGAGGCCGCCGAGGTCGCCGAGTGGCTCGCCACCGCGGTCGCCGGGGACGGCGGGCCCCGCCGGGTGCTGTACCAGGTCGGCGGCAGCTTCGCCGTCTCCAGCGCGATCGCGCTGGCCCGCCGGGCCCGGCCCGGGCGGGTGCTGGCCGTCGACGGGGCCTTCCACGGGCTCGGCGTCGACGCGCTCGCCGTCACCACCGTGCACCGGGACAGCGCCCTCCAGGACACCGGCTTCACCGCCCGGCTCGCCGACCAGGTCGAGCACCTGAGCCCCGGCGAGCTGCCGACCGACTGGTCCGGCGTCTCGTGCGTCGTCTACGAGCCGGTGCAGGGGGCCAACGGCTACGTGCCGTTGGACGCCGACTGGCTGCGGGAGCTGGAGGCGGCCGCCCGCGCGGCCGGCGCGGTGCTGGTCTCCGACGAGATCCAGTGCGGCTACTACCGGCACGGCCACCTGAGCCCGTCGCGCGCGCTGGGCCTCGACCCGGACGTCGTGCTGTTCGGCAAGTCGCTCACCAACGGCATGTACCCGCTCTCCGCAGTGGTCTACAAGCCGTGGCTGGAAGAGGAGTTGAAGGCCCCGGTCCACCTGGCGCACACCTTCCAGACCGGCGCGCTGGGCTTCACCGCCGCCCGCGAGGTGATCCGCTTCGTGACCGCGAACCCGGTCGCCGAGTGGGCCGACCGGGTCGGCGCGCAACTGCGCGCGGCGGCCGGTGCCTGGCAGCGGGACGGCCTGGTCCGCTCGGTCCACCTGACCGGCCCCACGCTCTCCTTCGAGCCCGTGCACGGCACCGCCCGGCAGCTGGTCCGGGCCGCGTTCGAGCGCGGCGTCCTGCCGTTCACCGGCGGTGCGCACGGCCAGCGGGTGCGGATCGCCCCGCCGCTCACCGTCCCCGCCGAGCAGCTCGACGAGGCCCTGCGCACCGTCGAAGCCGCCCTCCCCCGTCCCTGACCGCACACCACCGTCCCCCCTGAAAGGGAGCTGACCGACCATGACCCCGGACGACTTCTACCGGCAACTGACCGACTTCCTGCGCGAGATGAACGCGGATCCGGACGCCGTCCCGGACAGCCTCGACGCGGACGACAACCTGTTCGACCTCGGGCTGATGAGCTCGTTCTCCACCATCCGGGTACTGGTCTTCCTGGAGCAGCTGACCGGCCGCGCGGTCGACATCGCCGACCACGACATCGAGGAGTTCTACACCATGCGCGGCCTGTACGGGCTGTTCGCCGCCGAGACCGCCGAGGCCGCCGCAGAGGGGGCGACCCGTGGCTGAGACCGTCCCCGCCTCCCGCTTCGACGAGGCCGCGATCGCCGCCCTGCGGGCCCGCTTCGAACGGGTCGGCTGCGCCCAGCTCGCGGACGCCGCACCGGAGCTGATCACCGTCCTGGACCTGCCGCTGGCCGCCCGCAACGGCCGCCCCCGGGTCTGCGGCCCGGTCTTCCCGGTGGCCACCGACGACGACATGCTGCCGTGCCTGCAGGCGCTCGCCGCCACCCCGCCCGGCTGGGTGCTCTTCCTGCACAACCGGGTCACCCCGTCCGAGGCCCTCGCCGGGGACATCTTCACCGCCTCGGCGGCGGCCCAGCGGCTGGGCGGGATCGTGGTCGACGGCGCCGTCCGGGACCTGCTGGAACTCGCCCCGCTCCCGGTGCCGGTCTTCTCCACCCAGGTCACCTACGTCTCCGCCCGCACCACCGAGACCCGCGCCGACCAGGTGCCGCAGACCGTCCGGGCGGGCGGGCGCGAGATCCGCCCCGGCGACTGGATCTTCGGTGACGCCGACGGGTTCCTGCTGCTGGCCGAGGACCGGGTCTCCGCCGTCCTCGCCGCCGGCGCGGTGCTCCGCAATCAGGAGGAGAAGCTCATCGACGCCATCACCCGCGGCGACGGCACCCTGGCCGAGCTGACCGGTCTCGCCGACTTCCTGGCCGGCACCGGACCGCTCACGTTCGCCCCGTAGCGGGAGGGGAGCCGTCGTGACAGCAACCACCGGCCACCAGGCACCCGGCCGCCTCGACTTCGACGACCCGGTGTTCCAGACCGACCCGTGGCCCCTCTACGCCCACCACCGCGAGCACGACCCGGTGCACTGGTCGCCCGCGCTCGGCTCGTTCTTCGTCTTCGGCCACGAACACGTGCGGCAGACCCTGGTCTCGCCCGACTTCGGCACCTACCACCCGTTCCGGGCCAGCCGCCGCGCCTTCGGCCCGTCCATGCTCGACAGCGACGGTGCGCGGCACACCGTCCAGCGGGCGGCCGCGGCCGGCAGCTTCCGCCCGCGCCAGGTCGGCGAGGCGGCGACCCGCATCGTCGCCCCGCTGGCCGCCGCCCTCCTCGACGACCTGCTCCCCGCCGGACGCGCCGACTTCGCCGAGGTGCTCGCCCGGACCCTGCCGATGCAGGTGGTCTGCCGGGTGATGGGCCTGCCGGTGGCGGACGCGCAGTGGCTCGGCGACATGATGCGGCCGCTGGCCGCGTACGTCGACCACGCCGGAGTGGAGCTGGCCGAGGTGGTGCGGCGGCGCCAGGAGCTGCGCGCCTACCTGCTCGACGCGGCGGCCGACGGCGCGGAGCACCCCGGGCTGCTGCACGTGCTGGCGGGCAACGAGGAGCTGACCGAGGCCGACGCGTGCAACAACGGGATCCTGCTGCTGGCGGCCGGCACCGAGACCACGACCGCCGCGATCACCAACCTGGTCGCGCGCGTCGCCGCCGAACCCGGCCTGTTCGAACGGCTGCGGCGGGACCGCTCGCTGCTGCCCGCCGTGATCGCCGAGACCCTGCGGCACGAGCCGCCGCTGCACGTCACCCTCCGCTTCGCGCAGCGCGACCTCGTGCTGGAGGGCGTCGACGTGCCGGCGGGCTCCGCCGTCCAGGTCTGCCTGGCCAGTGCCAACCGCGACCCGGCGGTCCACCCCGAACCCGACCGCTGGCTGCCCGACCGGCCGCGCCGCCCCACGATGTCCTTCGGCATGGGACGGCACCTCTGCCTCGGCATGGGGCTGGCCAACGCCGAGCTGGAGACCGTGCTCGGCGCGGTCCTGGACCGGCTCGACCACCTGGCGCTCGCCGAGGGCGTCGACCCCCGCCCGGTCGGGCGGACCTTCCGCACGGTACCCGCCCTGCGGTGCAGCTACCCGGCCCCCCGGCCGGCCCCGTCCAGCGAGCGGAGAACCGCCTCATGACCGATCCGCAGCCGGAGACCGCCGCGCTCTGGCGCAGCCCGGCCGCGCTGGCCCCCGCCCAGCGGCGCACCTTCGACGACCTGCTCGCGTACTGCGTCCCCGGCCCGGCCGCGGTCGAGGCGCGGCACACCGAGGAGGGCACCACCGTCCGGCTCCCGGCCGATCCCGGCTGGCCGGTCGACCGGGTCCGCGGGCTGCTCGACGCCGCGTTCGCCCGGGCCGGCGCCGCGCCGCCCCGCGACCCGAAGGTGCTGGTCGAGCTGGGCGGCCGGCACCGCCCGCCGACGCCGGAGCGGGCCGTGCCCGCGGACAGCACGCACGTCGGCCCTGGGCTGAACGTCTCCGGGCCCGGGGTCGCCCGGCTGGTGCGGGCCCTGGACCGCGTCTTCCTCGACCTGGCCCGCCGGGCCGGCGCGGTCGAGCACGCCGTGCCGCACCTGGTCTCCTGGGAGACCGTCGAACGGGCCGGCTACCACCGGACCTTCCCGCAGCACCTCACCCCGTGCGCCGTCGCCGGCCCCGACCTCGCCGCCCTGGACCGCTTCGCGGCGGCCGCCCCCGAGGACCGGATGGCGGAGCTGCGCCCGGCCCCGGTGGTGCTCGCCCCGGCGGTCTGCCTGAGCCTCTTCGCGGCGCTCGCCGACTCGGCGCTCGACCGGCCGTTCATCGGCACCGCGACCGGCGGCTGCGCCCGGCACGAGGCGGGCACGGTCCGCTCCACCACGCGGCTGTGGGCGTTCACCATGCGCGAGGTGGTGTTCGTCGGCGAGCCGGCGGCCGCCCGGGCGTTCCGGGACGACATGCTCGACCGGGTCGCGGAATTCGCCCGCGAGCTGGACCTGCCCAGCACGCTGCTCTCCGCGAACGACCCCTTCTTCACCCGCGAGCGCGGCGACCTGGCCACCTTCCAGTCGTCCTTCGACCTGAAGCACGAACTGCTCGCCCGCACCGCCGACGGCAGCCCCGTCGCGGTCACCTCGGTCAACCTGCACCAGCAGCACTTCGGCACCGGCTTCGGCATCACCCTCCCCTCGGGCGCCCCGGCCCACTCCACCTGCGTGGGCTTCGGCCTGGAACGCTGGGCCCAGTGGATCCACAGCCACCTCGGCAGCGACCCGGCCGCCTGGCCCGACCCCCTCCGCACCGCAGCCGACTGAACCCCGCCCCGCTCCCCCGCACCCCGCTCCCCCGTACCCCGCCCGCCCTGCTGCCCGCCCCGGCAGCAGGGCGGCGCGCCCGGCGGCCCCCGCGGGAAGAGCCGGCACCGGCATCCGGCCCGCTCAGGAGCGGTAGTCCGGCAGGAGCGTGCGGGCCTGTTCGGCGGCGCGGTCCAGGCCCGCCCTGACGCTCTCCCGGCCGTCGAGGATGCTCACCAGCTCGGCGCCGAACAGGTCGTACAGCGACCCGTACTCGGCGAGGGCGGCCCGGGGCCGGCCGACCGGCAGCACCTTGCGGAAGCCGATCACGCCCGGGTTGGCCTCCACGTAGGAGGTGGTGGCGTCGGACCGGGTGGGCAGCGTCGAGTTGCGCACCGCGGTCCAGGTCTGGGCGTTGGCGGAGGTCATGAAGGCGACGAACTTCTCGGCGGCCGCCCGGTGTTCGGCGTCGGCGGCGGCGGAGACGACGAGGTTGTGGCCGCCGAGCGGCGAACCCGCCCGGCCCGAGCCGCCGGCCGGCACGGGCGCGATCCCGAGGTTGCCCCGGTCGGCGAACGCCGCGCCGCGGGTGACGTTGGCGTTCTCCCACGGCCCCTCGACGACGGCGGCGACCCGGCCGGCCGAGAACGCCGCGAGCAGCGCGGCGCGGCCCTGGGGCGTGCCGTCGTCCTTGGTGACGCCGGGAGCGGAGACGAGTGCCTTCAGCCCGGTGACCGCCTTGACCGCGGCCGGGGAGTTGACGGTGATCGTCCGGTCGGGGACGTCGACCAGGTCCACGTCCTCGCCGTACAGGAACGGCATCGCGTAGTACCCCTGGACGTGCAGGGCGAAGCCGTCGGCACCCGTCCGCGCCTTGATGACCGCGGCCGCGGCCTTGAGGTCGGACCAGGTGGCCGGCGGCCCGGAGAGGCCCGCCGCGGCGAACAGCCGCTTGTTGTAGAGCAGCGCGAGGACGTCGGTGGACTGCGGCACGGCGTACAGCCGCCCCCCGTAACGGGCCTGCTCGATCAGCTGGGGCTCGAACTCGGCGATGTCCGCCGCGGCCTCGGTCCCGTCCAGCGGGACCAGCCGACCCGCCTGCGCCAGTCCGGCCGTCCAGCCGACGTCGGCGCGGAGCACGTCCGGCGCGTCCTTCCCGCTCGCGGCCTCGAACCGGGCGCGGGCCTCGGTGAACGGCACGCTGACGTACTCCACCTCGATGCCGGGGTTGACCTCCTCGAAGTCGTGCACCAGCGTGCGGAAGGTCGGACTCTCGGTCACCGGGTCGGAGGTGTCCCACCAGGTGATGGTGACGGCGGCTCCGGCGGCGCGTCCCGCCGACGTGGTGGCGGGGCCGCAGGCGGTCAGCACGAGGGCGACCGCGAGCGCGAGGACGGCGGGCGGGCCGACACGTCGCACGGTGACTCCTGTCGGGTGGGTGGTCGGACGGAACGGCCGTATCCCAGCACGCGCATGCAAGGCCTGACAATAGTTTTCGGAAAAGCGTGCAAACCTTTTCCGTCGGTCGGCCGCCCGGCCCGACAGGATCAGAACACCGACAGCCCGGTGAGCGTGGTGAAGAGGTCCAGCGCCGCCACTCCGGCGACGGAGTTCCCCCGTTCGTCCAGGCCGGGGCTCCACACGCACAGGGCGCACCGGCCGGGCACGACGGCGATGATGCCGCCGCCCACCCCGCTCTTGCCGGGCAGGCCCACCCGATAGGCGAAGTCGCCGGCGGCGTCGTAGGTCCCGCAGGTCAGCATGACGGCGTTGACCTGCTTGGCCTGGCTGCGGGTCAGCAGCCGGGTGCCGTCGGCGCGGACGCCGTGCCGGGCCAGGAGGGTGGCCGCCAGCGCGAGGTCGGCGCAGGAGGCGGTGAGCGAGCACTGGCGGAAGTACTGGTCGAGCAGGAGCGGGACGGGGTTGTCGATGTTGCCGTAGGAGGCCATGAAGTGGCCGAGGGCGGCGTTCCGGTCGCCGTGCGCGGCCTCCGAGGCGGCGACCGCCGGATCGAAGTCGAGGTCCGGGTTCCCGCTCTCGGTGCGCAGCAGCCGCAGGAGCGCGCCCGCGGCGTCACCGGTGCGGGTGTGGAGGCGGTCGGTGACGACCAGGGCGCCGGCGTTGATGAACGGGTTGCGCGGGATGCCGTTCTCGTACTCGAGCTGCACCAGGGAGTTGAACGGGTTGCCGGAGGGCTCGCGGCCCACGTGCTCCCACAGCTCGTCGCCCTCGTGGGCCAGGTCCAGGGCCAGGGTGAAGACCTTGGTGATGGACTGCACGGAGAACGGTTCGCGCCACTCGCCCACCCCGTGGACGGTGCCGTCCAACTCGGCGACGGCCATGCCGAAGGCGCGCGGGTCGCGGCCGGCGAGCGCCGGGATGTAGTCGGCGGACCGCCCCCGGCCGGGCGTCCGCGCGATCTCCTCGGAGATGCGTTCCAGAAGCTGCTGATAGTCCGTCGTCGTCACGGCACCCATTGTGCGCACCGGGCCCGTCGGGCTGCGGCGGGATCCCCGTCGGCGACGGCACGGACCGCCGCCGCGGCCTCCGGCCCCGCCCGGAAGGGCTCGGCGGGTCGCCGCCGCCGGGGGGCTCCCGGCCCGTCCTGGACGACGGGCAGGCCGTGCGGGCAGCGCCTGCCGAGCGGGGCGTCGAGGACGGCGGCGCCGTCGCGGACCTCGGAGCCGTCGAAGGCGGCGGAGGCCGCGGTGGTCCGGAGGGCGCCCTCGCACTCGTTGTCGTCGTCGCGCTCGCGGTCGTGGGCGACGGAGGTGTCGTCCAGCACCGACGGCGTGGACCCCACCCGGCTCGGCCCCGGCCCCCCTGGGCAACGCCCGGCAGTTCCACCCCCGGCTACCGCTTCGCCCTCTTCGACCACGCGACGCAGGCGCTCGGCCCGTCCTTTCGCAAGTCCCTGCAAGAAATTTTATCTTTCTGGTGCGAGACCCCGCTCCCTATCGGCTCCACGTGGCCAGAACTCCAAGGAGGGTAGATTTTCGGCCAAACGATCTCCCCGGTTCCGGCGTCACGCACCCGCCGGGCCCGCCCGGCGCGGACCTGGAAAACCCTGACGACCAGCCAGTTCACGTGGAATTCAAGCCGAGTTCACTCCCCCGGGCATCAGTCTGAAAAAGTTTTCATCAAATTGCGCAAGGAGGTGGCTCCCGGCCAGGCTTCAGGCATGACGAACCCGTTCTCCCGCACCCGCGTCTCACGTCCGTTCGTTCTCGCCGCCGCCGGAGCGGTCGGCCTCCTGGCGCCACTGGCCGCCGCGCCGTCCGCCTCGGCCACCGAGGGCACCGCGCCGCCGGCCTGCGTGCAGTACTACTCCAGCTGGCGCTACACCCAGGTCGCCAACAACTGCTCCACCGCCGTCAGCATCAGCGTCCAGTACACCAACGGCCAGAGCAGCGCCTGCCAGACCGTCCAGCCCGGCGCCTGGGCCACCTTCGACGGCTACGGCACCGACATGAACTACGTGACGGGCCTGCTGACCTGCACCCCCGCACCCGTGGCCGCGGTCTTCCACGCCACCGCCACCACCACCTACGGACAGAACCTCTACCTCTCGGGCGACATCGCCGAACTCGGCGGCTGGGACCCGGCGAAGGCCCTCCCGCTGACCACGGACGGCACCAGCTACCCGGTCTGGACCGCCAACCTGCAGCTGCCCGCCGGCACCCCGATCGCGTACAAGTACCTCATCAAGAACCCCGACGGCACCGTGATCTGGGAGAGCGGCGACAACCGCACCGCGACCACCCCGGCCACCGGCTCCTTCACCGCCGACGACACCTGGCGCTGACCACCGGCCCGAACGGCGCGGGGCAGTCGGGCAGCACACCTGCCCGACCGCCCCGCGCCGTCATGCCGTGACGGCCACGACGCGCACCGCCCCGCGGACTGCGCCGCCGCGCCGCAGTGGCGCAACGCGGTGGAGACGGCACGGTCGCGGAGGGCGGGCGGGCAGCCGGCTCCGGCTTCGGGCGGCCGGTGCACCCGTGCGCGGTGAGCATGGTGGTCGAGCACGCGGACTTCCCCGAACTCGTCCTGGACGGAACGAGGTTGGATCCGCCCGGCCCGCCCCAGGACGAGCAGGCCGCCCGCGGCGTCCTCGTCACCACCTCCCGGCACGGCAGGTCCAGCCGGGAGACCGCCCACCGCAACGGCCGGTGCCTGGACCTGGTCGACGGCCGCAACCCCACGGCCCTGCGCCTCGAACACCTCGGCATCGACGCCCTGATCGGGCTCCCGGAGCTCCCGCCCCGCCGACAGTCGGGCGATGTCACCTGACGTTCGTCGCCACAGGGACAGACCCAGTCGCGTCACCGCATGAACGTACAGGCATGCCCGGGAGCCCCTCTGAGACCGGGACGCGTACTCTTCCCGCACTGCACAGCACGTTGCGGGTCGAGGAAGGTGCTGTGCAGGCCGGTCGGCCACGGCCCCGTCAGACGATGGCCGTCCTGGTCCTCGACGACAGTCTCGCCCCACCGAACCGGACGGGCGTTCGGCCCTCCGGTGCAGAAGCACGCCTCGGCAGTGTTCTTCGTCAGCGACGGACCCGTTGCGTCGGCGCCTCCACCGGCCTCCTGCAGTAGCGGTCACCGGCCGCGAGGCGGGGCTTCCCGTCTTCGCGCACGCCGGTCTGATCATCGCGGCGCTCTGGTACGCGCGCTTCGACCTGAGCACCAGACGCGCCGTCCCGACCGGAGGCCGGGCAGGCCTGGGCACGGCACAGCTCGGCGACAGCAGCCCGCACACGGCAGAGCTAAATCGAATTACCAAGCTATCTGACGCCCCATCAGTCATAACGAATGGGCAAACAGTCGCGCCAAGGCACTTGTATTAGCAAGCGCGACGCCACCAGCATCGGCGGCCATGGAGATTCGATTTAGCACGCCAGAAACGCGGAGGGAACCTCGTGCGTAGACACTCGGCTCCACCGGGGCGCAACGTCGTCCTGCGCCTCCTGCTCGCGCTGCTGTTCTGCCTGCCCATGGGCTCGGTGCTGACCGCCCACCAGGCCGTCGCCGCCACGGGCGACCTGGTCAATCCGGGGTTCGAGACGGGTGACCTGAGCGGGTGGACCGCCACGGGCAACGCCTTCCAGGGCGGTGCCACCTCGGAGACCGGCTGGGGCTGGGGCTGCTGCTTCAACCAGCAGGGCACCTACCACCTGTGGGGCTTCAAGTGGGACGCACGCGACCGCATCGGCCAGCAACTGCGCATCAAGGTCGTCGACCAGGCCACCGGCGGCTGGGGCCACATCAACCTCGACGACGTCCGCAACGGACTCGACGCAACGGACTCGACCAGCCCGGTGCCTCGGTCCTGGTGAACCCCGGGTTCGAGACGGGTGACCTGTCGGGGTGGACGGCGACGGGCAACGCCTTCCAGGGCGGTGCCACCTCGGAGACCGGCTGGGGCTGGGGCTGCTGCTTCAACCAGCAGGGCACCTACCACCTGTGGGGCTTCAAGAACAGCCTGTACGTCGCCTTGACCACCGCCGACGGCACCGTCCTGCAGAAGACCACCGGCACGAACAGCGAGACGTACCGCCGCGTCACCTGGGACGTGCGCGACCGCATCGGCCAGCAACTGCGCATCAAGGTCGTCGACCAGGCCACCGGCGGCTGGGGCCACATCAACCTCGACGACGTCCGCAACGGACTCGACTCCGAGAACAAGGGGAAGAGCACGGTGGAGCAGGTCAGCCACCAGGCCGACCCGATCAGCTACGTGTTCAACAACGCGGTGTACAAGCCGAACAGCGACCCGCTGTGGCAGCCCGCCGCCGCCGGTGACGGCGCCCTGTCCGGCGCCCTGAAGTTCGACGGCTACTCGACCTGGGTCAGCCGCAGCGCCTCCTCCGTGCCGCTGTCGCCCGGCGGGCTGACCGTCGACACCTGGGTCGCTCCGCAGGGCTTCGAGTGGGGCGACGGCGGGAAGGTCTCGGCGATCGTCAACCAGCAGGACGCCGGGGCCCGCCTCGGCTTCTCCCTGGGGGTGGGACGCCACGGCGTGTGGAAGCTCGGTGTCGGCACCGGCGACGCCTGGCGGGAGGTCAGCGCCCCGCAGTCGGCCGCGCTCACCGTCGGCCGGTGGGCGCACCTGGTCGCCACGTTCGACTCGGCGCGCGGCACCATGACCCTGTACCTCAACGGGACCCAGGTGGCGCAGAGCGCCGTTCCCGCGGGGGTGAGCCTGCAGGCCGCGCAGGTGCCGCTGCTGATCGGGCGCCACAACCAGCCCGAGATCGTCAACGGGACCTTCGCCGTCAACATGTTCAGCGGCCTCATCGACGAGGTGAAGGTCTACGACCGGCCCCTGAGCGCCGCGGAGGTCGCCGACGGGCACGGCGCGACGCTGTCGACGTTCGCGGGCGGCGTGATCCCGGCCGCGCACCTGCCCCAGGACCGCTCGCGCTACGACGGCGACAAGTACCGCCCCGGGTACCACTTCACCGCCCCGAACCACTGGATGAACGAGCCGCACGCCCCGATCTTCGTCAAGGGCCAGTACCACCTCTTCTACCAGTACAACGAGCACGGCCCCTACTGGCACGACATCAGCTGGGGGCACGCGGTGAGCACGGACCTCGTGCACTGGCGGGACCTGCCGATCGCCCTGGCGCCCACCGCCGACAGCGTGGCGCCGGACGGCGTGTGGTCGGGCGGCGCCACCGTCGACAAGGACGGCAACCCGGTGCTGTTCTTCACCGCGGGCAACGACTCGCTCCACCCCAACCAGGCGGTCGGCACCGCGCGGCCGGTCGACCCCGACGACCCCGACCTGGTGCGCTGGGCGATGGACCCGCAGCTGGTCACCCAGCAGGACCCGGCCGCGAACGTCGGCGCCGGGCGCAAGGTCCGCGTCGGGGAGTTCCGCGACCCGAGCGTCTGGAAGGAGGGCGACACCTGGTTCGAGCTGGTGGGCTCCGGCGTCCAGACCACCGGTGGCGCCGACGTCGGCGGCACGGCGCTGCTGTACACCTCGACCGACCTGGCGCACTGGACCTACGTCGGCCCGCTCATGACGGGTGACGTCGGCGCCTACCCCAAGTCGGGCCAGGTGTGGGAGCTGCCCACCTTCCTGCCGATCGGCAAGGACGCCCAGGGCCGGCAGCGCAACGCGCTGATCGTGAACCCCTCGTTCAGCGGTCCGAGCCCCTACAGCAGCAAGAACACCCTGTACTGGGTGGGCACTTGGGACGCGGCGACCCGCACGTGGACGCCGGACAGCACCGCGCCGCGGATGTTCGACTACGGCGAGCACTTCACCGGCCCCAGCGGAACGGTCGACGGCAAGGGCCGGTCGCTGCTCTTCAGCATCGCCCAGGACCGCCGCACCGAGCAGGCCCACTACGACGCCGGGTGGGCGCACAACGCCGGGCTGCCGGTCGAACTGACCATGCGCCCCGACGGCGACCTCGGCATCCGCCCCGTGGCCGAGACCGCGGACCTGCACGCCGGAGCACCCCTGCTCGACGTGAGCGGCCCGACGGGCATCGCCGCCGTGAACCAGCAACTCGCCTCCGTCAAGGGCGACATGCTCCAGGTCCACCTGACCCTCGAGCCCGGGACGGCCCAGCGCTTCGGCCTGGACGTCCTGCGCAGCCCCGGCGACGAGGAGCGCACCAGGTTCTTCTACGACACCGCGAACGGCGGCACGTTCGGCGTCGACCGCACCAGGACCGGCAGCAACTCCGACGTCGACGGCAACCTCGGCGTGCAGGGCGGACCGCTCGTCCTCGACAACGGACAGGTCACCCTGGACGTCTTCGTCGACCGCTCGATGGTCGAGGCGTACGCGAACTCGTACAAGTCGATCACCACCCGGGCCTACGACGTCCGCAACGACTCCCTCGGCCTGCAGTTGTGGGGAGACGGCTCCGTCGTCCGGTCCATGACGGTCTGGAAGATGAACAGCATGACCGGCTGACCGGCCACCGGTCGACCAGGTGAGCGGCGCCGCACGCAACCGTGCGGCGCCGCTCAGCGGTCTGCCGCCGCCGGGTGGGCACCGACCGCGCAGAACTTGACAGACACCGCCGTTCCTCCGCATCGTCGCCCCCACGCGGGTTGCCGGAGGACCATCGCACAGGGGTGAACGACATTGACCGACCGACGGGTGACCATGAGCGACGTCGCTCGGCAGGCGGGGGTCTCGCAGACCACCGCCTCCTTCGTGCTGTCCGGGCGCACCGACATGCGGATCTCCGAGGCGGCCCAGGAGCGGGTGCGGGAGGCTGCCGCGGCGCTGGGCTACCGGCCGAACGTGACGGCGCGGAGCCTGCGCACCCGGGTCACCCGGACGATCGGGTTCGTCTCCGACGCCATCACCACGACCCCCTTCGCGGGCGAGGTGATCCGCGGCGCGCTGGAGGTGGCCCGGGCGCACGACCACCTGCTGTTCATCGTCGAGAGCGAGGGCTCGGCCGACACCGAGACGGCGCTGGTGAACGCCCTGGTGGACCGCCAGGTCGATGCCGTGGTCCTGGCGTCCATGTACACCAGGTACATCACACCGCCCAAGGACCTGCACGGTCGGCGGGTGGTGCTGCTCAACTGCCTGGCGCCGGGGTTCGACGCGCCGTCGGTGATCCCCGACGAGGTCGGGGCGGGCCGGGCGGCCGGGCGGGTGCTGCTGGCCGCCGGGCACCGGGACGGGGTCTGGGCGATCGGCGGTCACCAGGCGATCCCGGCGACCCCGGAGGGGACGTTCGCCGGCAACGAGCGGATGCGCGGGCTGCAGGAGGTGCTGCGGCAGGAGCGGGTGGCCCTGGACGGGGTCGTCGAGTGCGAGTGGAACGCCGAGGACGGCTACCGGGAGACCCGGGCGCTGCTGGCGGCCGGGCGGCGGCCGCGGGCCCTGGTGTGTTCGACCGACCGGCTGTCCTTCGGCGCCTACCAGGCCCTCGCGGAAGCGGGGCTCACCGTCCCGGAGGACGTCTCGGTCGTCTCGTTCGACGACCAGGACATCGCGTCGTGGCTGCGTCCCGCGTTGACGACGCTGGCGCTGCCGCACTACGAGATGGGCCGCACCGCGATGGAGCTGGTCCTCGGCGGGGAGCCGCTGGGCAGCGCGGTGCACCGGATCCCGATGCCGCTGCGGGAGCGCGGTTCGGTGGCCGCACCCGGGCGTTGACGCGCACGACGGCGGTGCCCCCGGCCCGGAGATGGGGTCGGGGGCACCGCCGTCGTCGTCGTGCGTTCAGTGCGCGGGCGCGGCCAGGGCCGCGGAGTGCTCGTGCGGGGCCGTCCGGCTGCCGGGGACGAGGTTCCACGCCTGCGCCTCGATGTGCACCGGGCCGAGGGTGTGCAGGTGCCAGGGCGGGGCGCCGGTGGGGTAGCAGCGCAGCGTGAGCGCCTCCCCGGTGGCGAGGAAGACCTCCACGACCGAGCCGTCGACGACGACGCGCAGGTCGACGCCGCTGCCGGGGTCGGTGCCGGGGGGCAGCGGCAGCCGGTACCGGCCGGGCCGGGCCCGGGGGTCGAGGGAGGCGTGGTCGCGGTCGACGACGAGTTCGCCCGCGGCCGGGTCGAGCGTGATGTCGAGGTGCTCGCCGGGGGCGGTGCTCAGGCGCAGCCCGCCGGGTTCCCGGGTGCCGGGGCGCAGCCGGGCGGTCAGGTCGAAGGCGGGGCCGACCTCCCCGAGGTCGAGGGGCTCCGGGCCGGCCGCCTGCTCGGGGAGGTGGACGGTGCGGGGGCCGCGGAGCCGGAGGACCTCCCGGGCGGGCTGCTGGTGGACCCGGCCGTCGGGGGTGAGGGTGACCTCGCGCGGGAGGGTCAGGGTGCCGGCCCATCCGGCCTCGTCGCTCCATGCGGCGTCGCGGGCCTCCCAGGACCATCCCCACAGCAGCCAGCGGCCGTCGGGGGCGGGCAGCAGGGCGGGCGCGTAGAAGTCGGGGCCGTGGTCGAGCGGGTGGTGCGCGGCGGGGGTGAAGGTGCCGTCGCTCTCGGCGCCGACGTAGGCCCGGACGTCGCGCGGGCCGCCGAGTGCGTCCCAGAGGCTGACCACCAGGACGCCCCGCGGGCCGAAGGGGGCGTACTGGGGGCACTCCCAGCCGGTCCAGCCGCCCGTTCCGGGAGCGTGGCCGTCGTCGTCGGTGAGGAACGGTCCGCGGAGCTCCCACTGTTCGAGGTCGGCGGACTCGTACAGGAACGCGGTCCCCCGGTCTCCTTCGACGCTGGCGCCGACGAGCATCCGCCAGCGGTCGCCCTCGCGCCAGACGTAGGGGTCGCGGTACATGGTGGCGCCGTCGGGGGGCGTGGGTACCAGCAGGTCGGGCCGCTTGTGCCAGGTGAGTCCGCCGTCGCGGGACTCGGCGGAGGCGACGGGCTGCCACCAGCGGTCGTTGCGGTGCGCGGAGTAGAAGGCGACCATGCGGGGGCCGTCGGAGACGGCGTTGCCGGAGTAGCAGCCGTCCGCGTCGTAGCCGCCGGGCGTCGGGGCCAGGGCGATCGGCTGGGGCTCCCAGGTGACGAGGTCGGGGCTGCGGTAGTGCCCCCAGTGGACCCGGGTGTGGACGGGCGCGTGCGGGTTGTACTGGAAGAAGACGTGGTAGTGGCCGTCGTGGAAGGCCAGGCCGTTGGGGTCGTTGATCCAGTTCCTGGGCGGCCTGAGGTGGACGGCGGGCAGGTGCGGGTCGGCGGGCGAGGTGGACAAGGGCGTCCTTCGAATGGGTGCGGACGGCGCCGGCGGGCGTCTCGGCGCGGCGTTCGGTCGGTGGCGGAGGGTGGGTCAGCCCTTCACGCCGCTGGAGGCGATGCTGTTGATGAAGGAGCGCTGGAAGGCCAGGAACAGGGCCAGCACCGGGACGGTGATCATGGTGGAGTACGCCATGATCTGGCCCCAGGAGACGTTCAGTTGGAAGAAGTACTGGATGCCGACCATGACGGGGCGCAGGTTCTCGTCCTGGACGACCATGAGGGGCCACAGGTAGGAGTTCCACATGGGCAGGAAGGTGAGGATGGCGACGGTGGCGACGGCGGGTCCGGACAGCGGCATGACGATGCGCCGGTAGATGCCGAACCAGCTCGCGCCGTCCATCCGGGCGGCCTCGTCGAGTTCCTTGGGGATGCTCTGGAAGTACTGGTGGAACAGGAAGACGGAGAAGGCGTTGGCGACGAACGGCAGGATCTGCACCCGGTAGGTGTCGAGCCAGCCTTCGGTGAGCGCCAGGTGGAAGCCGTTCAGCTCCAGCCAGGGCAGCTTGTTGACCCACCACACCAGCGGCAGGGCGAAGGTCTCGAACGGCACGATCAGGGTCGCGATGATGAGCACCAGCAGCAGCCGGCGCCCGGGCCAGCGCATCCGGGACAGGGCGAAGGCCGCGAGGCTGTTGACCACGATGCCCAGGACGACGGTGACGGCCGAGATGACGATCGAGTTGAGCAGGAAGCGGCCGGCCGGCACCCGGTCGAAGACCGCGGTGTAGTTGTCCAGGGACAGCTGTCCGACGGGCAGGAACGCCTTGATGCTGCCGAGGTCGGCGAAGATCTGCTGGTCCGGCTTGAACGACGAGATCAGCATGAAGACGACGGGGAAGACGAAGAGCAGGGCGAGCGCGCTGCGCAGCAGGTGCCCGGGGATGCGGCGCAGGGTCCGCCGCCGGGGGCCGGGGGCCGGGGTGGGCGTGGTCGCCATGTCAGTCCTTCTCCCGGGTGAGGAAGCGCTGGACGAGGGAGACGGCCAGCACGAGGACGAAGAACACCAGGGAGATCGCCGAGGCGTAGGCGGTCTGCTGCTGGTCGTAGCCGGTGTGGACGGCCTGGTAGACGACGGTGGTGGTGGAGTCCAACGGGCCGCCCTGGGTCATGACGTTGACCTGGGTGAACAGGCGCAGCGCGTCGATGGTGATGGTGATCAGGACGAAGGTGCGGGTTGCGCGCAGGCCGGGCCAGGTCACGTGGCGGAAGCGGGCCCAGCGGTCGGCGCCGTCGATGGCGGCGGCCTCGTGCAGGTCGGCGGGGATGGTCTGCAGGCCGGAGAGCCAGATGACCATGTGGAAGCCGACGCCCTGCCAGACGGACATGAAGATGATCGCGGGCAGTGCGGTGGAAGGGTCGTTCAGCCAGTCGGGGCCGTGCAGGTGGCCGAGGCTGAAGGTGTCGATGAGGTGGTTGACCAGCCCGGTCTTCTGGTAGAGGAACATCCACACGATGGAGATGACCACCATCGAGGTGACGACCGGGACGAAGTAGACGGTGCGGAAGAAGTTGGTGCCGCCGACCTTCGTGTTGACCAGCAGGGCCAGGGCCAGGGCGAGTCCGGCCTGCACGGGGACCACCACGGCCGCGAAGACGGCGGTGTTGAGCAGGGAGCGGAAGAAGACCGGGTCCTGGAAGAGCAGGGTGAAGTTGCGCAGGCCCACGAAGTGGGCGGGGGTCGGTGAGATCAGCCGGGCGCTGGTGAAGGCCAGGGCGAACGCCAGGACGACCGGGATGACGAAGAAGACCAGCAGCAGCAGGACCGCGGGGCTGACCATGCCGAGGGCGGTGAGGCGTTCGCGGCGGCGGGCCGCGGTGCGCGGGCCGCGGCCCGGGGGCCGGGCGCCTGCGCGCGGGAGGAGGGTGGTCACGGGGACTCCGGACGGGAAGGGGGGCTCCGGTGGAGCGGGGAAGGCGCCTCCACCGGAGGAGCGCGGGCGGGGCCGTCAGCCGGCGTAGTAGTTGTTGCTCTTCAGGTTCGCGTCGATCTGGTCCGCGGCCTGGGAGAGCGCCTTCTTCGGGTCGGCGCCGGCCAGGATGTCCTTGGCGGTCTTCTCGAAGACGGAGGAGACGTACGGGTAGGCGGGCGTGACGGGGCGCACCACGGCGAACTTGCGGGCTTCCTGGGTGAAGACCTCGTAGGGGCCGCCGGGCTGGTAGCCGGGGATCTGCGCGGAGGCGGCGGCGGTGGCCGGGATGGTGCCGGTGGCCTTGGCGAAGTCCACGAAGTACTGGGTCTTGCGCGAGAACTTCAGGTACTCCTGGGCGCCGGCCTTGTTGCCGCAGGTGGCGCTCATGCCCCACTGCCAGGAGGCGCCGCCGATCTTGGGGCCCTGTCCGAAGTCGACCGGGGGCAGGATCGCCAGGTCGTCGCCGAGCTTCTCGGCGTTCTTCGCCGCGTCCCAGCTGCCGTCCCACTCGATGGCGGACTTGCCGTTGAGGAAGTCGTCGTTGGGGCTGCTCCCGCCCTTCTGCGCCATGTACCCGTCGGTGACCAGGGAGCGGAACCAGGTGGCCCAGGCGACGGCCTCGGGGCCGTCGAGCGCGCCCTTGGCGCTCTTGTAGTCGGAGCGGTCGACGAGGTCGCCGCCGAAGCTCTGCAGCTGCGGGGAGTAGGCGTAGGGCCACCACTCGCCGCTGCCGCCGGTGCCCATCTCCAGCGGGTGCTCGAACGTGCCGCTCGCCTTGAGGGCGGCGAGGGCGGAGGTGAACTCGTCCGCGGTCCAGGGCCGGTCGATGGTGGGGATGCGGATGCCGTGGGCCTGCAGCACCGACTTGCGGGCGAACATCGTCAGTGCGACGTCGTAGTGGCCGAAGGCGTAGAGCTTGTCGTCGTAGGTGCCGACGGTGCTCGGCAGCTGGTCGGCGACCGCGGTCTCGCTGCCGCTCATGTCCAGGGGCGCCAGGTAGCCGCCCCAGGCCCAGTTGGGCACGTTGGGGCCGTCGGCGTCGAGGATGCACGGCAGCTTCCTGGCGGAGGCGGCGGCGACCACGGCGTCGTTGTAGGAGCCCTGCGGGAACGCCTGGATCCTGACCTTGTACTTGCCCTGGCTGGCGTTGAAGTCGTCGACGATCTGCTGGACGACCTTGTACTCGGCGGCGTTGCCCGCGTTGTGCGTCCACAGGGTCAGGGTGTCGCCGTCCGCGCCGGAGCCGGATCCGCTGCTCCCGGAGCAGCCGGCGAGCACGGTGGCCGCGGTGACGATGGCTACACTGGTGGCCGCGAGGCGCTTGGCCTTCGATCTCATGGTTTCTCCATTGTCATGGGGCGGGTCCTGGAAGGGCCTCGCCTGGCGACCGGTGTCGACGGTCGCCGTGGTGGTGTTGCTTCACCGTCCCGGGGTCAGAGCCGGGGCGGTGGGGCGACCGAGTCCCGGGGGACCAGCGGGCAGTGCAGCGTCTCCTGGCTGCGCGGGGCGCCCGCGGGCTCCGGTGCGTCGATCACGGCTTGGAGTTGTGCGATGGCCCGCGCGCCCATCTCGTAGTGCGGCAGCGCGACGGTGCTCAGCGCGGGGAAGAGGTTCTCGCTGATGAGTTCCTGGTTGTCGAAGCCGATCACCGACAGGTCCCCCGGGACGGTGAGTCCGAGTTCGGCGGCGGCCCGGTAGGCGCCCATGGCCATCCGATCGTTGAAGCAGAACAGCGCGGTGGGCCGGTGCGCGGTGCCGAGCAGCCTGCGCGCGGCGCGGTAGCCGCCCTGGGCGTCGGAGAGGTCGGCGGACACCAGGGCGGCGTCGAAGCCGATGCCGGCTTCGGCGAGCGCGCCGCGGTAGCCGGCCAGCCTCCCCGAAGTGGCCGGGATGTCGTCGGAGTTGGTGACGAACCCGATCCGCCGGTGGCCGTGGTCCAGCAGTTCCCGGGTGGCCGTGCGGCCGCCCTGCTCCTCGTCGGGGACGACCGAGGGGAAGGCCGGGTCGTCGGACCGGGCGTCCAGCAGGACGGTGGGCACCGAGCGCAGCTGCTCGGGCACCTCCACGGTCCGGTGGTACATCGAGGCGTACAGGATCCCGTCGACCCGGTGCTGGAGCAGCAGGTCGATCTCCTTCTGCTCCAGCTCGCGGTCGTTGCCGGTGTTCAGCATGAGCAGCAGCAGCCCGAGTTCGGCGGCCGCCTCCTGGGCGCCCTTGATGATCAGCCCGGCGTGCGGGGTGGTGGCGATCTCGTCGCTGAGGAACCCCACGGTGTAGGAGCGGCTCAGCCGCAGCCCGCGGGCCAGGTTGTTCGGGAGGTACCCCAGGCGCTCCGCGGTCTCCAGGACCAGCTGCCGGGTGTCGGGGTTGATCCGCTTGCCCTCGACCGCGTTGAGGATGTGGGAGACGGTCGTCGCGGACACTCCGGCGGCAGCCGCCACATCCTTGATTCCAACGCGCTTCATCATACCTGCCAAAACGTTTGGGCCATGTGGTGCGACGACGATCGCCGCATCCGGCGCCTGCTGTCAAGGGACCGTTACGCACTCGTGTCGGCCCGGTGCCCGAGCCGGTGACCTGCGGGCTTGCCCCGGGTGCGCCCCGGCTCCGGTCGACCCGAGTGCTCGCGGGCGCGCCCGGCCGGGATGAGCACGACGCGGACGCCCCGCGTCCGGCCCGGGTTCTGCCAAAACGATTTGGCACCTGCCGTTCAGCCTGTTCCCAAACGCCGGACGTGTCAACGGTCCGTGACGATTTCGTTCTCTCCCCGCCGGGAGCACGCGTTTCGACCGGCCCGGGCCACGGGGGTCGCGGCGTCCGCCCGCGCGGACCCTCACCGCGGGGCGGACGCCTCCTGGAGCGGTCGTGGACGGCTCGCTCCGGCTCGGCGGGCGGTCGGTGCCGCTCAGTCCGCAGGGGTCAGGAAGGTGAGGACGGAGGCGTCCTCCTCGATCATCGGCACCAGCCGGGCGTTGAACGGAGCCCCGTGCGGGGCGGCGAGGTGCGCGGCGAAGGCGGCCTCGTCGCGGTACTCCTCGAAGATCCAGTAGGCGCGGGGGTCGGACGCCTTGCGGTGGACGTCAAAGGCGAGGTTGCCGGGTTCGGCCCGCACCAGCAGGGCGAAGTCGGCCACCAGGGCGGCTACTTGCTCCTCGCAGCCGGGCTTCGCGGTGAACTCGGCCAGCAGGGTCTTCTTCACGGCTGTCGCTTTCGGTGAGCAGGGGCGGGGGGACGCCGTCACTGGGAGGCGGTGGCGGGGACGGACTCCAGCTGGTGCGCCCAGGGCGGGTTGGGCCCGGCGACCGAGCAGGTGTACGCGGCCACGCGGGCCGCGTACCGGCAGGCGTCGGCCACCTCGTCCGCGGTCAGCTGCTCCAGCCGGCCGCCCAACCGGCCCGCCAGGGCGAGGCGGTGGAGCAGGCCGGCGGTGAACGAGTCGCCCGCGCCGATGGTGTCCACGACCTCGGTCCGCGGCGCGGGGACGAGGACCCGGACGCCGTCGAGCGAGGCCAGCGCGCCGCGGCTGCCCAGGGTGACCACCACCAGCCGGACCCCGGCGAGGTGCCAGGCGTCGCAGGCACGCTCGGGGGTGGCGCCGGGCATCAGCAGCTCCAGGTCGTCCGAGCTCAGGCGCAGGATGTCGGCGAGCGCGCACCAGCGCGGCAGCCGCTGCCGGTAGACGGCCGGATCGACCAGCAGGGGGCGGACGTTGGGGTCGATCGAGACGGTCGCGCCGCCGCGGGCGCGCAGCAGCGCCTCCTCGATGCGCTCGTCGCCGGGGGCGCGGACCAGGGCGAGCGAGCCGGTGTGCAGGCAGGCCGCGTCCTCGGGCCGGGCGGCGGCGAGTTCGGCCCCGGTCCACTGCCAGTCGGCGGTGGCCTCGGCGTGGAAGGAGTACTGGGCCTGGCCGTGCGCGTCGAAGGTGGCGATGGCCAGGGTGCCGGGCTCGCGGGCGGCGACGGCCCCGGAGAGGTCGACGCCGGAGGAGGCGAGGTGGCCGCGGAAGAGCGCGCCGAAGGCGTCGGAGGAGATCCGGCCGAGGAAGCGGGTGGGGGTGCCGAGCCGGGCCAGCGCCACGGCCGTGTTGGCCGGTCCGCCGCCGGGCAGGACGCGCAGGGCGAGCTCGCCGGGGCGGGGCTGGAGGACGTCGGCGAAGGCGTCGGCGACGCACTCCCCGAGGACGGCGATCGGGCGCTGGGCCATCGTTGCGCCTTTCGGATTCTAGGAAGGACAAGGGCGAACCGGACGCTCTGGGGCCCGGCGGACCGGCCGGCCGGTTCTTCGCCGGACGGTGCGGGTGATTGCGGCCGCGTTACCCAGTCGTTACGCGGAGGGGGCTTGTGGCCCGGGTTGCGCAGACTTCATCATCACTCCCAAGCCGATGTCAACGATGACATAAGTCAACGATGACATTCCCGACGCAGCTGATACCCGCCCTGTCCACCCGGGCCGCACCCCCAGGAGCCACCATGTCCCTCGCCTCTCGCACCACCCTGACCAGAACCGCGGCCGTCGTACTGGCCGGTGGTCTGGCGCTCACGCTGACCGCGTGCGGCTCCGGCTCGAAGGGCTCCGCCGACGCCGGTTCCTCCGGCGGTGCGGTCAAGGTCGGCCTGATCACCAAGACCGACACCAACCCGTTCTTCGTGAAGATGAAGGAGGGCGCGCAGAAGGCCGCCAAGGAGAACAACGTCACGCTGAGCACCGCGGCGGGCAAGTTCGACGGCGACAACGCGGGCCAGATCGCGGCGATCGAGAACATGGTCGCCGCCGGGGTCAAGGGCATCCTGATCACCCCGAGCGACTCCAAGGCGATCCTGCCCGCGATCAAGAAGGCCCGGGACAAGGGCGTCGTGGTGATCGCCCTCGACAGCCCCACCGACCCCACCGACGGCACCGACGCGCTGTTCGCCACCAACAACGAGAAGGCCGGCGAGCTGATCGGCCAGTACGCCAAGGCCACGATGGCGGGCAAGAGCGCCAAGATCGCCACCCTGGACCTCGCGCCGGGCGTCGCCGTCGGGCAGCTGCGCCACGACGGGTTCCTGAAGGGCTTCGGCATCGCGGAGGGCGACCCGTCGGTGGTCTGCTCCCAGGACACCGGCGGCGACCAGGCCAAGGGCCAGACCGCGATGGAGAACTGCCTGCAGAAGGCGCCCGACGTCAACGTCGTCTACACCATCAACGAGCCCGCCGCGCTGGGCGCCTACACCGCGCTGAAGGCCAAGGGCCGGGAGAAGGACGTCCTGATCGTCTCGGTCGACGGCGGCTGCACCGGCACCCAGGCCGTCAAGGACGGCAAGATCGCCGCGACCTCCCAGCAGTACCCGCTGGTGATGGCGTCCGAGGGCGTCAAGGCCATCGCCGAGTACGCCAAGTCCGGTGTGAAGCCCATCGGTTACACCGACACCGGCGTCAACCTGGTCACCGACGAGCCGCAGACCGGCGTGGAGGCCAAGGACACCGCCTACGGCCTGGAGAACTGCTGGGGCTGATCCGCGCCCCGCCGAACCGGCGGTCCGGGCCGGATCTCCTGCCCCGACCCGGCCCGGACCGCTCCCATCCGTCGTGACGCCGACCGTTCGGCGCTCCCGATCCGCTTCACCGGCAAGGACCTTCCATGACCACATCCACCGTCCCGTACGGAAACCTGACCGGGCCGTCGAGGCTGCGGCGGCTGGCGACGGCCCCGATCGCGGGCCCGCTCGCCGCGCTCGTCCTGGCCTGCGCCTTCTTCTCCCTGATGACGGACCAGTTCCTGTCCGGCGGGAACTTCTCCCTGATCATCCAGCAGGTGATGGTGGTCGGTGCGCTGGCCGTGGGGCAGACGCTGATCATCCTGACCGCCGGCATCGACCTGTCCTGCGGCGCGGTGATGGCCTTCGGCTCGATCATGATCGCGAAGATGGCCGCCGAGGGCACCGTCCCGCCGCTGGTGGCCGTCGCCCTGGGCCTGGCGGTGTGCGCGGGCTTCGGACTGCTCAACGGCCTGCTGGTGAAGCTGATCCCGCTGCCGCCGTTCATCGTGACGCTCGGCATGCTGAACGTGGCCTTCGCGCTGACCCACATCTACTCGAACGAACAGACCGTCAGCGACCTGCCCCGTGCACTGACCTTCCTCGGTGAGACGTTCCCGCTCGGCGACACCGACGTCACCTACGGCTCACTGCTCGCCCTGGGCCTGTTCGGCCTGTTCGCCTACCTGCTGAGCAGCACCTCCTGGGGCCGCCACGTCTACGCCCTGGGCAACAGCCCCGAGGCCGCCCGGCTCAACGGCATCCGCACCGGCCGCCTCACCATCGGCCTGTACGCGATCGCCGGACTGGTCTACGGCGTCGCCGCGCTGCTGCTGATCTCCCGCACCGGCGTCGGCGACCCGCAGGCGGGACAGACCGACAACCTCGACAGCATCACCGCCGTCGTCCTCGGCGGCACCAGCCTGTTCGGCGGCCGCGGCAGCGTCCTGGGCTCCCTGATCGGCGCCCTGATCGTCGGCGTGTTCCGCAACGGCCTGCAGCTGATGGGCGTCGCCTCCATCTACCAGACCCTGATCACCGGCGTCCTGGTCATCCTCGCCGTCACCGTCGACCAGATCTCCCGGAAGAGGATCCGCTGATGAGCACCGCCACCACGGCCACCCCCGTGATCCAGGCCCGGGGCCTGGTCAAGCGCTACGGCCACGTCACCGCCATCGACGGCGCCGACTTCGACCTGCTGCCCGGCGAGGTGCTGGCCGTCATCGGCGACAACGGCGCGGGCAAGTCCAGCCTGATCAAGGCGCTCACCGGCGCCGTCACCCCGGACGAGGGCGAGATCCGCCTCAACGGCGAGGTGATCCGCTTCAACGGGCCGCAGGACGCCCGCGCCCACGGCATCGAGACCGTGTACCAGGACCTCGCGGTGGCCGCCTCGATGGACATCGCCTCCAACATGTTCCTCGGCCGCGAACTGCTCCGGCCCGGCCCGCTGGGCAGCGTCCTGCGGATGGTGGACAAGAAGCGGATGCGCGAGGAGGCCGCCGCGCACATGGCCGACCTGAAGATCGGCCTGCGCTCGCTCACCCAGCCGGTGGAGACCCTCTCCGGCGGCCAGCGCCAGGCCGTCGCGGTGGCCCGCGCGGTCGCCTGGGCCCGCAGCGTCGTCGTGATGGACGAGCCCACCGCGGCCCTGGGCGTCAAGGAGTCCGGCCAGGTCCTCGACCTGATCCGCCGGGTCCGCGACAAGGGCCTGCCCGTCATCCTGATCAGCCACAACATGCCGCACGTCTTCGAGATCGCCGACCGCATCCACGTCCACCGGATGGGACGGCGCGAGGCCCTGATCAAGCCGTCCGACTACTCCATGTCGGAGGTCGTGGCGATCATGACCGGTGCGCTCACCGTCGACGGGGACGGCGGCGGTACTGTCGTGGCGGACGAAGCCGCCGCGAAGGCGGCCGGCGTCCGCCCGAACTGACCAGACCGGGCCCCGCCCGCCGCGGCGGGGCCCGGGCCCGACGAAGCCGGAACGGTGGTCCATGGCCTCGCCCCGTCGCACGACGCTCGCCGACGTCGCCCAGGAGGTCGGCGTGAGCGCCAAGACCGTCTCCCGGGTGCTCAACGGCGACGGGCCGACCTCCCGGGAGACCCGGGAGAAGGTCATGGCAGCGGTCGAGAAGCTCGGCTTCCAGCCCAACCTGATGGCCCGCAACATCCGCGTCGGCGGCCCGGACAGCACCGTCGGCCTGATCATCCCCGACATGGGCAACCCGTTCTTCGGCTCCGTCGCCGGGGGCATCGAGAGCGCGGTGCGCGAACGCGGACTGACCCTGCTGATGGGCTCCTGCGCCGACGACCCCGCCCGCGAACGCGCCCTGACCGCCACCTTCCTGGCCCGCCGGGTCAGCGCGCTGATGGTGGTGCCCACCGTCGGCGCCGACCACGCCCACCTGCGCACCGCCCGCAGCAACGGCCTGCCCGTGGTCTTCCTCGACCGCCCCGGCACCGGACTGACCGCCGACAGCGTGGTCAGCTCCAACCGGGACGGCGCCCGCGAGGGCACCGCCCACCTGATCGCCGCCGGACACCGCCGCATCGCCTTCGTCGGCGACCGCCCCGCCACCCTCTACACCCGCCGCGAGCGCCTCGCCGGCTACCGCGAGGCCCTCGACGCGGCCCGACTGCCGTACGACCGCTCGCTCGTCCTCGACGGCCACACCGAGGCCGAGGCCGCCGACGCCGTCCAGCGCGCGCTGCGCGACCCGCAGCCGCCCACCGCGATCCTCGCGGCCAACAACTTCGCCGCCATGGGCACCGTCCTGGGCACCACCCGGGCCGGCCGGCGCGACGTCGCCCTGGTCTCCTTCGACGACCTGCCCTTCGCCGAGGTCCTGGAGCCCGCCATCACCACCGTCGCCCAGGACCCCACCGCCATCGGCACCGCCGCGGCCGAGATCGCCCTGGCCCGCCTCGACGGCGACCGCACCCGGGCCCGCACCGTCACCGTCCCCACCCGCCTCATCCCCCGCGGCTCCGGCGAACTCCCGCCCACCGCCCGGTAGTTCCGCACCACCACGGACCGCACCACCAACGACCGCTCACCCTCGGCGCCCGTCGTCGCGCCGCCGTGCCCGCGCCCAGCCGTGCCCCGGTGCCGCCGTGCCCCGCCGTGCCGCGAGCGCGTCCCCCACCCACCCCGCCCAAGCTCTGTGAAGGAGCTCGCATGCGCGCGTCCCGACCCACCCGCCGCACCTCGCTGGCCGTCCTGGCCACCGCCGTCTGCCTCGGCCTGACCGCCGGCTCCCCCGCCGTGGCCGACACCGGGCAGTTCCAGGAACAGTACCGCCCCCAGGTGCACTACACCCCCGCGCAGAACTGGATGAACGACCCCAACGGGCTCGTGTACTACCAGGGCGAGTACCACCTCTTCTACCAGTACAACCCGAACGGCAACTCCTGGGGCGACATGTCCTGGGGCCACGCCGTCAGCACCGACCTCGTCCACTGGAAGGAGCTGCCGCTGGCCATCCCCCGCAGCGAGGACGAGATGGTCTTCTCCGGCAGCGTCGTCGTCGACGCCGACAACACCTCCGGCCTCGGCACCCGCGCGAACCCCGCCATGGTCGCGGTGTACACCAGCGCCTACAACGACGGGCGGCAGGCCCAGTCGCTCGCCTACTCCACCGACCGCGGCCGCACCTGGACCAAGTACAGCGGCAACCCGGTGCTCGACATCGGCTCCCGCGCCTTCCGCGACCCGAAGGTCCAGTGGTACGCGCCCACCCGCAGCTGGCTGATGACCGTCTCCCTGGCCGACGAGCACAAGGTGGAGTTCTACACCTCCGAGGACCTCAAGTCCTGGTCCCTGCTCAGCGAGTTCGGCCCGGCCGGGGCCACCGGCGGCGGCTGGGAGTGCCCCGACTTCTTCCCCCTCGCCGTCGACGGCGACCCCGAGCACGTCAAGTGGGTCATGGTCGTCAACATCAACCCCGGCGGCATCGCCGGCGGCTCCGGCGCCCAGTACTTCGTCGGCGACTTCGACGGCACCACCTTCACCCCCGACGACAACGGCTCCTACACCCCGCCCGCCGGCACCGTCCTGCAGGACTTCGAACAGGGCGGCTACGGCACCTGGACCACCACCGGAACGGCCTTCGGCACCGCACCGGCCACCGGCCCCCTCCCCGGACAGTCCGCGATCACCGGCATCGAGGGCACCGGCCACGCCAACAGCTTCCACGACGGCGACAGCAGCACCGGCACCCTCACCTCCCCCGCGTTCACCGCCACCAGCGACTACCTCAACTTCAAGGTCGGCGGCGGCAACCACCCCCACAACCCGGACGCCGTCACCGACCCGCAGCCCGCCCCCACCGGCACCGTCCTCGCCGACTTCGAGGGCGACACCTACGGCGACTGGACCGCCACCGGCACCGCCTTCGGCACCGGACCGGCCCGGGGCACCCTCCCGGGCCAGATGGACGTCTCCGGCTACACCGGCCACGGCCTGGCCAACAGCTTCCTCCAGGGCGACGCCACCACCGGCACCCTCACCTCCCCCGCGTTCACCGTCGACAAGAAGTACCTCGACTTCCTGATCGGCGGCGGCACCCACCCCGCCAACTCCGACTCCCCCACCACCGTCGAACTCGTCGTCGACGGCAAGACCGTCCGCAGCGCCACCGGCAGCAACAACGAGCACCTCGACTGGGCCTCCTGGGACCTGTCCGACCTCCAGGGCAGGACCGCCCGGGTCGAGATCGTCGACCGGAACACCGGCGGCTGGGGCCACATCAACGTCGACCAGATCGTCCTGTCCGACACCCAGGTCAAGCCCCGGTCGAGCGAGACCGCCGTCAACCTGATCGTCGACGGCCAGGTCGTGCAGAGCGCCACCGGCTCCGACAGCGAAACCCTGGACTGGGCCTCCTTCGACCTGCGCCCCTACCAGGGCAAGCAGGTCCAGGTCCAGATCGCCGACCTCAACACCGGCGGCTGGGGCCACATCATGGCCGACCGGTTCACCGCCGCCGACGCCCCCGCCCTCTCCACCCTCCAGCGCGCCCACTGGGTCGACTTCGGCAAGGACTTCTACGCCGCCGTCACCTACAACGACGCACCCCGCGGCCAGCGCACCATGATCGGCTGGATGAGCGACTGGCAGTACGCCGGCAACACCCCCACCACCCCGTGGCGCAGCGCGCAGAGCCTGCCCCGCAACCTGCAGCTGCGCACCGTCGACGGCCGCCTCCAGCTCACCCAGCAGCCGGTCCAGTCGCTGAACACGCTGCGCCAGGGACCGGCCGTCGCCCTGAACCACCGCACCGTCGCGGCCGGCACCACCGCCCTGCCCTCCCGCGGCAACGGCAAGGCCCTCGACATCGACGCCGTCTTCTCCCCCGCCGACGCGGAGAAGTTCGGCCTCAAGGTGCGCACCGGCGCCGGCCAGGAGACCGTCATCGGCTACGACACCGCCGACCAGCAGCTCTACGTCGACCGCACCGAGTCCGGCGCCGTCGACTTCGACCCCAACTTCCCCGGCGTCCAGACCGCCCCGCTCAAGCCCGGGAAGGACGGCAAGATCCACATCCGGGTGGTCGTCGACTGGTCCTCCGTCGAGGTGTTCGGCGGCCAGGGCGAAGCCGTGATCACCGACCAGGTCTTCCCCGACCCCAGCAGCCAGGGCGTCCAGCTGTTCGCCGAGGGCGGCTCCGCCCGCCTCGACAGCCTCAAGCTCTGGCACCTCGGCTCCTACTGGAGCGAGTAGGAGCCCCGTGCGGGGCGGGCCCGAGGGTGCCCGCCCCGCACGGTCCCCCTCCCGACCCCGCACGGCCCCCTCCGGCCCCGTCCTCGCACGGGCACCGGGTGCGTCCCGTCCGATCCGGAGACCGGGACCGGCCGTATCCGTTCCGGCCTCCGCCGAGTGAACTCCGCGCCATCCCCCACCCCGCGGCCTGCCCCACCGCGCCACCCCCACCGCGGCACGCCGCTCCCCAGGACCCACCCGCACGGGCACCCCACCCGCCCCGGGGGTCCGGACCCGAGGAGACCCACATGCGCGACCGAACCGTCACGCACCACCGCTCCAAGCGCCTGCTCGCCCTCTCCGCCGCCGCCGTCCTCGGCCTGGCGCTCCTCGCGCCCTCCGCCGACGCGCAGACCTCGTACACCGAGACCTACCGGCCCCAGCTGCACTTCTCGCCCGCCCAGAACTGGATGAACGACCCCAACGGCCCGATCTGGTACAAGGGCACGTACCACCTCTTCTTCCAGTACAACCCCTCGGGGAACACCTGGGGCAACATGTCCTGGGGACACGCGACCAGCCCCGACCTGGTCCACTGGACCGAGCAGCCGATCGCCCTCCCCCAGGACGCCGACGAGATGGTCTTCTCCGGCGGAGTCGTCCTCGACAAGAACAACACCACCGGCTTCGGCACCAGCACCAACCCCCCGCTGGTCGCGGTCTACACCAGCAACCGCAAGGCCGACGGCGTGCAGGCCCAGTCGCTGGCCTACTCCACCGACGGCGGCACCACCTGGACCAAGTACGCCGGCAGCCCCGTCCTCACCATCGGCTCCCAGAACTTCCGCGACCCCAAGGTCTTCTGGAACGCCCGGACCAACAGCTGGCTCATGACGGTCGCCCTGTCCGCCGACCACAAGGTGAGCTTCTACTCCTCCCCGAACCTGAAGACCTGGACCAAGCTCAGCGACTTCGGACCGGCGGGCGCCACCGGCGGCCTGTGGGAGTGCCCGGACCTCTTCCAGCTCCCGGTGGACGGCGACCCGGCGCGCACCAAGTGGGTCCTGGTCGTCAACATCAACCCCGGAGGCCCCCAGAACACCTCCGCCGCCCAGTACTTCGTCGGCGACTTCGACGGCACGACCTTCACCCCGGACGGACCCGCCACCTCCACCCCGCCCACGGGAACGGTCCTCGCCGACTTCGAGGGGAGCGCCTACGGGTCCTGGACGACCACCGGCACCGCCTTCGGCACCGCCCCCGCCCAAGGCACCCTCCCGGGCCAGCAGAACGTCACCGGCTACCTCGGCAAGGGACTCGTCAACTCCTTCCTCCAGGGCGACGCCACCACCGGCACCCTCACCTCCCCCGCCTTCACCGTCGACAAGCCGTACCTGAACTTCCTGGTCGGCGGCGGCAACCACCCCAACTCCCAACCCAACCCCACCACCGTCAACCTCCTGGTCGACGGCGCCGTCGTCAGGACCACCACCGGCAAGGACAACGAAGCACTCGACCAGGCCCAATGGGACCTGCGCAGCCTCGCCGGCAAGCAGGCCCGGATCCAGATCGTCGACAACAACACCGGCGGCTGGGGCCACATCAACGCCGACCAGTTCACCCTCACCGACACCCCCGCCCAGAACCAGGCTGCCAACGTCCACTGGATGGACTACGGAGCCGACTTCTACGCCGCCACCTCCTTCAACGACGAGCCCGCCGGCCGACGCGTGGTCATCGGCTGGATGAACAACTGGCAGTACGGAGGGAACATCCCCACCTCCCCCTGGCGCAGCGCCGACTCCCTGCCCCGGGAGCTCTCGCTGAAGACGGTGGACGGCGCCCCGCAGCTGGTGCAGGTGCCGGTCGAGGAACTGGAGCAGCTGCGGACGGGGACGGTCGGCACCGCACCGGCGACGGCCGTCGCGGCCGGTGCCGACGTACCCCTGAGCACCCAGGGCGCCCTGCTCGACATCACGGCCACCCTGCGGGCCGGCACCGCGCAGGACTTCGGCATCAAGGTCCACACCGGGGGCGGCCAGGAGACCCGCATCGGCTACGACACCACCACCCAGGAGCTGTACGTCGACCGGACGCGCTCGGGCGACTCCTCCTTCGGCGGGAACTTCGCCGCCGTGCACCGCGCACCGCTCAGCCTCGACGCCGACGGCAAGCTGCAACTGCGCGTCGTCGTCGACACCTCCTCCGTCGAGGTGTACGCGGCGGACGGCCGGGTCGTCATGACCGACCAGATCTTCCCCAACCCCGCCAACAACGGCGTCTCCGCCTACGCCACCGGCGGCATCGCCTCCCTGGACGCCTTCAGCGCCCAGAAACTGAACTCCATCTGGGCCGACCGCTGATCCCACCGCCCACTGCCCACTGCCCACTGCCCCGGAGCGCGCCTCACCACCCGCACTCCGGGGCAGCCCCGAGCCCGACACTGCATGAAGGACAGCGGGCGAGCGCCGTAGGGCGGTCCGTGAACTTCAACGGCGCGCAGCCCACGGCAGGCGACCGACGGCACGGAGCCGGGCGCCGCCGCGGAACGCGGGCTGCGACGGGCCGGCTTCCGGGGATGCCCGCCCGGCCTCGCCGTCCGCGGAGCGCGCCCGACCGCTTTCCCGGTAGGCGGGGGCGTTCTTGCCGGGGCCCCTCGGGGGTGGCGAGCTCGCTGAGGGCCGCGGTCTCCTGGGTCCGGTTCACCGCGCAGTCGAGGACGCGGCCCAGCGCGGAGGCCCGCCGTCCTCCCGGCTGCGCCACGCGGTCACGGTGTCGCTCCCGGGCGGCGCGTGGCTGCCCAGCACGCCTCGGTCGTACTCGTCCGGGGAGAGCGTCCTCTCGCCGTGGAAGCACCGGTCGAGCGCGCGCAGGACGGCGGACTCCCCCGAGCCGGTCTACCGGGGGCCCGGACGCCGGCCGCGGTTGCGGCGGGGGTCGAGCGCGTCGCGCAGGGGGTGGAGGTCCGCGAGGGTGACCTGCTGGGCGAACCGGGTCAGCAGGCGGCGCAGGCTCCGCTCGTCCCGGTCGCGGACGGCTTCGGCAAGGGCTGCCGCCAGTGACGTCCGATCGTGCGGGTCGGATCCGCGTCCTCGACCTGCCGTTCCCGGTTCTTCCACCGGTCCGCCCTCTCGTCCGTGTCTGCTGCTCGTGGCCCTGGCCGGGTCCCCGCACACCGCGCCCGCGTTCCGCAGGGCGCAGACTACCTGCCTCTCAAACACCGGAAAATCTACCCTGACTGAGGTAGACATTGGCCTGCTGCTGGGTTAGCGTTTCTCTCGTAAGCGCAGGAAACAGACGGCCCGGCAGACATGAACTGGCGGGAAGTACCAGAGAAGTTCGCAGGTCGGCACGGCAGTGGGGTCCTGAAGCCAGCGTGTGTGCAGTGAGGCGACAGGGCCGACGGCCGGGCCGGGCGGCCCGCAGTCATCAGGGGCTGCCGTCGAGCAGTACCAGCAGTTCGCAGTACCAGTCCACGAAGAGGAAGAACGGAGGGACAGAGCGCCATCAGGATCGCCCGGCCCGTGATGCCTTTCACCCGGGCGGACACCGCAGACCCCCTTTGAGTACGAGGACGGTGGTTTCCGGTCACGCATACGCGATCCCCGCAGGTCCCCTCCCCCGGGGCAGTGCGGAACAAGGAACCCGGCCGAAGCCGGTAGATGGTGTTGTTTCCCCTTCGGGGCCCCGGAGCCGCCACGGCGCCGGGGCCCCTCGACGCGTTCTTCGGGAACCAAGAGAGGTGCAGTGACTACGACGACCGACCAGCCCCACACCCCGGACACCGTCAACTCGTTCGACGACGATGACTACCCCGCCTACACCATGGGCCGGGCCGCCGCGATGACCGGCACCACCGCCGGCTTCCTACGCACCCTGGGCGACCAGGGCCTCATCACCCCACTGCGTTCCGAGGGCGGCCACCGCCGCTACTCCCGCTACCAGCTGCGGATCGCGATGCGCGCCCGCGACCTCGTCGACCAGGGCACCGCCATCGACGCGGCCTGCCGCATCATCATCCTCGAGGACCAGCTCGAAGAAGCCCTGCGCATCAACGAACAACTCCGCCGCCGCCAGGCCGGCCCGGACGCCGCGGCCGACACCTGACGCCGCTGCCCTCCCGTCGCGAAGCAGGCCCGTGGTGAGCGCCGGGCGCTCACCACGCCGGGCGCAGCGGAGCACCCCCGCCCGCCGACCGGCTCCTGCGAGAGGGCTCGGTGCAGGCAGGCGGGCTGCGCACCGCGGCGGATGGGCTGCGCACCGCGGCGGGCGGACCCGTTGCGCGGGTGCGCACCGGTGGCGGAACTCAAGGAGTGGGACGTGGCCGCCTCGGCCGGGACACCCCTGCGTTCTGACCTCCGCCGCGGCGTCCGCCCCCTGCCGCAGGTCTTCGCCCGGCTCCGACGGTAGGAGCTCCGGGGCGGGCGGGCGTCGGCCCGTGGGTGCCTTCGGCCGGTTCCTAGTGCCTGACGCGGCACTAGAAGTCGAGGAGGCCGATGGCGTGGCCGTCGTGGTCCACCACCGCCCACGTGTCCAGACCGCGGGCGCGCATGGCGGCGAGGGCGTCGGCGGCCGGCATGTCGGCGGTGGCGAACGGGGCGCGGTCGAGGGTGATGTCGCGGACCGGGGTCCGCTCGGTGTACCAGGACCGGGCCTGGAAGGGCGCGAGGTGGAGCCGGGTCAGCAGCCCGGCGCAGCGGCCGTCGTCGGTGCGGACCAGGACGTGGTCCGCACCGGAGCTGTGCAGGACGTCCATCGCGGTGTCGGCGGTGACGTCGTCGCTGATCTGCAGTTCCGGGTGTTTCATGAGGTCGCCGACCGTGGTGGTGGTCGTGGGCCGTTCGAGGCTGATGGTCATGGGCGGTGTCCTTCGGGTCGGCGCCGCCGGTGGCGGCGGTCCGGGCGCTGGTGGGGGCGGGCCGACGGCGGCTCGCAAAGTGCGGTGGGGCCGTGACGGGCAGGGCCGGACCCGAGGGGCCGGGGCGTGCGAGCGGGCACCGTGTCGCGGCCCGGCGCCGTGCGGCGTCCTACCCTGCGAGGGCGGTGCGCTCGGGCGCCTGGGTGCGGGAGCCGGTGACGGTCCGGGCGGCGCGAGAGGCCCGGCGGCGCCGGTTGCGACTCGTGGAGGTGCTGCGGCGCGGGCGCTCGACGACCGGGTCGGCGATCGCGGTGGGGATGCCGGTGGGCACGCGGGCGCCGGTGATCCGGGCCAGTTCCGCGTCTCCGGCGCTGACGCGGGTGGTGACGGGGACGATGGCGGCGGTGGTCATCATGCGGTCCATCTCGCGGCGCTGGTCGGGCAGGACCAGGGTGACGACGGTGCCGGACTCGCCGGCCCGGGCGGTGCGTCCGCCGCGGTGCAGGTAGTCCTTGTGGTCGGCGGGCGGGTCCAGGTTGACGACCAGGTCGAGGCCGTCGACGTGGATGCCGCGGGCGGCGACGTTGGTGGCGATCAGGGCGGTGACCTGGCCGTTGCGGAACTGCTCCAGGGTGCGGGTGCGCTGCGGCTGGGACTTGCCGCCGTGCAGGGCCGCGGCCTTGACCCCGTTGGCGAGCAGGTCCCGCACCAGGCGGTCGGCGCCGTACTTGGTGTCGGTGAACATGATGACTCCGCCGTCGCGGGAGGCGATGTGCGCGATCGTGGCGGCCTTGTCGGTGTTCCGCACGTGCAGCACGTGGTGCTCCATGGTGCTGACCGCGCCCGCGGACGGATCCACCGAGTGCGTGACCGGGTCCTTGAGGAAGCGGCGGACCAGGCGGTCGACGTTGCGGTCCAGGGTGGCGGAGAAGAGCATCGTCTGCCCGCCCTCGGCGACCTGGTCGAGGAGTTGTACGACCTGCGGCAGGAAACCCACGTCGGCCATCTGGTCGGCCTCGTCCAGCACCGTGGTGCCGACCCCGTCCAACCTGCAGTCACCGCGCTGGACCAGGTCCGCGAGCCGTCCGGGAGTGGCGATCACGACCTCGGCGCCGCGGGCCAGCGCCTGGGCCTGGCGGCCGATGGACACCCCGCCGACCACCGTGGCCAGGCGCAGGCGCACCGCGTGGGCGTAGGGGGCGAGGGCATCGGTGACCTGCTGGGCGAGTTCGCGGGTGGGGACCAGGACCAGCGCCAGCGGTCGCCCCGGTTCGGCCTGCCGTCCGGCGGTGCGGGCCAGCAGGGCGAGGCCGAACGCGAGGGTCTTGCCGGAGCCGGTGCGGCCGCGGCCGAGCACGTCGCGGCCGGCCAGCGAGTTCGGCAGCGTCGTGGCCTGGATCGGGAACGGCGAGGTGACGCCCTGCCGGGTCAGCGTCGTCAGCAGCGCCCCCGGCAGGTCCAGCTCGTCGAAGGACTCGACGGCCGGCAGCGCCGGGGTCGTGCCCGCCGGCAGCGCGAACTCGCCCTGCACAGAGGGCTTCTGACGGGTACGACGGCCGACGGCGCTCCGGCCGCCGACGGGCCGGTCACCGTAGGAGGAGCCGCCGGAGCGGGAGCCTGCGGCGGAGCGGGAGTGGGAACCCTGCGGCGAGAAGCGACTGGAACTGTTCATGCGGAAGACCTTCCTCGGGACGGCGCGTCACGAGGAGGCTCCGCAGCGCCTGGGCACCGGGCGGAGACCGCAAGGGAACGGGCCGGAAGTATGACGGGCGGGGCGTGGACGGTGGAACCGTGCGGCACGTCACCTGCGGTCGGTGCTCACCGGAAAGGGGTGGGAGCAGAAGACCTCGAACCGTGGAACGTCACGGCAGGACGGCGATCCGCACACGGCGCCGGGCGCCTCGCGTGGGGATGACCGCCGGTGGCGGGGCCCGGACCAGCCGGGACGTACGTCATGGCGCACGGCCGAGGGGCCCGCACCGAGCGTGTGCGCGGTGCGGGCCCCTCGCTGCCGGGCGGGCGCCGTGGCAGAAGAACTACAGCGGACGGATGTTCTCGGCCTGCGGGCCCTTCTGGCCCTGCGTGACGTCGAACTCGACCTTCTGGCCCTCGAGCAGCTCACGGAAGCCGTTGGCGTTGATGTTCGAGTAGTGGGCGAACACGTCGGGGCCGCCACCCTCCTGCTCGATGAAGCCGAAGCCCTTTTCCGCGTTGAACCACTTCACAGTGCCATTAGTCATAGACAAATCTCCTTCAAGGGGCTGTCCGAAGTCCGCACGGTGCCGACTCCGAGATGCCGCGATGATGACCCACCCGGAACGAAACCGGAAAAAAACGTCCGCGACACCTCAGCAGACGTAGAGAAATCTCATGGGAACCACTACTGCAACTACATGCGACTCTAGCAGGCCGATGCGTTCCGTGGCGGACATTTCACCGTCGGCTCCCGGGAAACCCGCTTTCCGGCCTGCCGTCCCGGAGCCGCCGACGCGGTCAACACACCGCACCACCAGGCACATCGACGACACGAGCACCCGCCACGCCCACCCCGGAATCTCCACTGGCGGTTGCGGCGCGGACGTCTTCCGCGAGGGTCGTGCCGTCGAGGCGGACGTCGATTGCACGGATTTCGACACGGCGGCGCGCCCGTGCTCGGCGAGTTGGAGGCGGTGCCGCCGGTCGTCGACTTCGCCCCGACCCGCTCCCGAGGGACCCGCCCGCGTTCGAGCGCCTGGTGCGCGAACTCTTCACCGCCGTGGGCCACGAGGCCGTCCGGGCCCCGCTCCTCCAGCACCTCGGCGCCGACGCCCTGATCGGCCTGCCGAAGCTCCCGCCCGGCCGGCAGCCGGACGACGTCGGATGACGGTGCCGTCCGGAAGTACGCGGACGTGTCCCGCGTCAAGCGGTCGGCAGGTTTTCGGGTTCCGGAAAGTTGGGGACGAGCGGGTCCGCAGCACCGAATCCGCGCTCACGTGAGCCGTTCTGCCCAGGCGTGCGGACCCGGGTTCGGACGTGCCGCGGCTCCGGTCGGGTGCCGCGGCACCCCTCGATGCGGAACGAGCGGAACGGTCCGCCGTTGTCGGTGACGATGATGGCCAACGGCTTCAGGCTCCCGTCCACGTCGCGCGGGGCGAGCTCGGCCGGTGGCCTTCCGGCCAGCAACTCCGCTTCCCTGATGGGGAGTTCGATCGCGGCGACGGCGTCGTGCCGGTTCGCGGTGGGCGCCACGTGCCGGCCCGGCTCGTACTTCGACCAGTGGTCCCGACAGCCCGCGAGCCGCCAGGTGCCAGGTGCCGCCACCGGTCGTCTCGAACTCGCAGAAGTCGAGCTGCCGGACCCGGATCGGGCCGGTCGGCTCGGTCGCGAAGGCGGCCTTGCGGTGGGCCCGGGCCTGGTGCGCGAGCGCGTGCCTGGTGATGGCGCCAGGTCCGCTCGGGCACGCCGACCGCGAAGAACTCGGCACCCCCGCCAACCGCACCCCGCGCCTCGACGACCCCGCCGAGGACCGGCCCATGCGGTCCGGCCACCACCTGAGGCGGCAACAGAAAGAGCCGGCACCTGGTCTCCCAAGTACCGGCCCGCCACCGCTGGTCCCAGCCGGCGGCCGCCCGGGCCCTCGACCGTGCGGCGGACACCCGGGCCCGGCCCGGGTTCCTCCACCACGCGGCGGCCCTCGCCGACCTGAACCTGCTCGCCCACGCGCTGGTGGCCGCCGAGCGGCGCGACGAGGCCCGCCCGGTCTTCGAAGCGATCAACGGTACGGTCGCGGCCTGGCCTGGAGCTTCGGAGGCGACCCGGTGCCCGAGTTCGAGAAGGTGCGGGCCAGGAGCGGAACCGGCGGGTGAGCCGCCGGGCTCCTCGGCACGGCGAACGGACGGTCCTTGCGATCGTGAACCGGCGGAGCCGGCAGGTCTCCGCAGTCGTCCGGCGGGCGGCCGCGGAGGCGGTGCTCGCGCGCGATCGGCGCCGTCGGCGCCGCCGGGCTCGACGAGCCGCGCGCATCGGGCGACGTCCGCCCTGCTTGCCGCTCTGCGCGGACGTCCATCGGCGGCGGGCGAGAGGGGTCCGTCCCGTCGGTCTACACCGGGTCGAACGCCCAGGTGAGTACCACCTGCCCCGCTTCCGGCACGCCACCGGCGCGGCGGTACGTCGCCCGCGCCGCCGCGTTGTCCTCGTCCGTGATCGTCCACACGCCGTAGCAGCCCCGTTCGCGCGCCAGGTCCGCGAGCGCGGACACCAGGGCCCGGCCCACGCCACGGCCGCGGAACGGCTCGTCCACGCCCAGCTCGTACAGGAACATCTCGGTTCCCTTGTCCGGGTGGGTCATCTCGACCCCGGTGACCATCCCCGCCGGGGCGTCGTCGGCGTAGGCGATCAGGAGGTGGTGGCGCTCGTCCGCCAGGAACCGTTCGGTGGCCTCCCGCCCCGGGGCGGTGTCGAAGAGGTGCCCGGCGGCGTGGACCGCCTCGGCCTGGGTGACGCGACGGATCTCCATGCGGGGATCCTGGCACGTTCCGGCGTCGGGGGTCGGCCGTTTTCCCGCCGCGCGCTCCTGCTGCTCGGCGCGGGAGCGCCGGCGGCCGCCGGCCTGATCGCTCCGCTGCCCGCGGCAGCGGCCACCGCCGACCCGGTGCGGCGACCCGCTGACCGGGAACGGCGCCGTCTCGCGCACCCTGCTGCCCTACCGTCAGCTGACGACCACCCAGAACCCCGGCGGCCCGGTCGGCGACGCCGCCTTCGCCCTGCCGGCCGCCGCCGCGCCGCCCCGGTTCGCCTTCAAGGGGGCCCTCACCCTCACCGGCCCCGGCGGCAGCGGAGGGTTCAAGAACATCAAGAACTGCACCGGCTGCGGCAGGCACCTGCCGCCGATCGGCCTCGACCTCGTGCAGAACGGCAGCCACCTGATCCCGGCGGTCCAGGGCCTGACGATCACCGGCGACACGCAGTCGGGCTCCACGTACGACCTCATCGTGGGGCCGGGGCGGGCGTGGTCGGAGAACGGCGACACGGGCGCGGCCGGGACGTTCTCCCGGGCCTCCCTGCCGTTCGCGCTCGTCGACCGCAACCAGAACTGCGTCCACAACGGCGGGCTCAGCTTCCCCTACAACGCGGCCGCGGTCTCGATCGCCGCCTACCAGGTGACGGCCGAGGCCTGCGCGCTGCACCAGTTCGACGTGTGGGGCCAGCTCGCTGCGACCTACGACGCCCACGGCGTGCCCGACGCCGTCGCGCTGGAGAACGCCCACGCGGCGGAGGTCGGGAACCGGATGCCGACCAAACCACTGTCCGCCCTCGCCACCGACCACCCGGCGGCGGGGCTCGACCTCGCCGCCTTCGGCAGCGGCATCACCCCTCGGCGATGACCTCCTACGGCGTGGTCTGCAACGGCGTGAACTACGTGGCGGGCGGCACGTCCGCGAACAAGGGCTGCCAGACCCGCTACGGCGCCCACGCCTTCTGCCAGGACATGCGGCTGCCCTCCTGCTCCACGGCCAAGTCGGCGTTCGTCGGACTCTCGATGGCCCGACCGGTGCAGGACTTCGGTCCCGGCGTCCCGAACCTCGACCTCAAGGGCTACGTCCCCGAGATGGCGTCCAGCGGGAACTGGAGGACCTGTCCAGCGACACCGGCACCGTCTCGTCCCCGTTCCGGACCACGCTGACCAGTTCCTGCTCCAGCACGGCCACCACCTGCAAGGTAGCCAGCACCGCCGGTCTCAAGGCGGGCGACACGATCGGGATGGGCAGCGCCACGCTCACCGACGACACCCACGTGATCACCGCGCTCACCCCCACCTCGATCACCTGGGCCGGCGCCCATCAGCGGGCCGGTCACAGCAGCGGGCAGGCCGTCTGGCTGCAGAACACCGCCGGTGGCGGCTTCGCGGCCAGCACCGGTGCCGCCGTGGGGGTGACCGTGTCCTGACCGGGGAAGCGCACCCGGCACCCGCCTGCTGAAGAGTGGTCCCCGGTCGTCGCGCTCCGGCGTGGCGACCGGGGACCACTCCGGCGCGGGCCGACGCCGTTCCGGTGCGCCCCCGGACGGCCCGGGCGAACCGCCGGTCGGAGCGGAGCGCCCCGCCCCCGGATCGGTTCGAGGCCGCGCCGACGGGGCTCGGCGACCTGGTCACCGGGCCCGCGTGCGACCCTCTCGTCCGGGCTCTCAGCTCCGCGACGGGGTGGCCGTCAGCGCCTCGCGCGCGGCGGTGAGGATCTCCTCGGAGAGCGGGGAGCCCTTGGTGGCCCGGGACAGGACGAGCGCGCCGACCATGGTGCACAGCCGGGCGAGGCCGTCCTGGTCGTCGTCGGCGAGGAAGTCGGCGAAGTCGGCCGCGCCCCGGGTGTAGACGCGGCGGGCCTCCTCGCCCGCCTCCGCGCGGGCGACGTCGGTGGCGAGTGCGGCGACGGGGCACCCGTCGGCCGGACTGTCGCGGTGCTCGACGGAGAGGTAGGCGTCGATCGCCGCCCGCCGGGCGGCGCCGGGCTGCCCCGGGTGCTCCTCCAGCCCGTCCCGGTGGTGCCGGGTGAGTTCGGCGAACGCGTGGGCGGTGGCTTCGGCGACCAGTTCCTCCTTGGAGGCGAACTGCTTGTAGAAGCCGCCGTGGGTCAGCCCGGCCGCCTTCATGAGGTCGGCGACGCTGGCCTGGGTCCCCTGTTCCCGGAGCAGCCGGGAGGCGGTCTCCACCACCCGTCGGCGGTTCTCCTGCGCCTGCGCCTGCGATACGCGGCCCATCGTTCACCCTCCCATTTGGATGTCGAGTCCAATCTATTCTAGACTCGAATTTAGATGTTGGACGAAATCTATCGCTGGCGGTCGAGGCCGCACGCGGGACCGGGAGCGGAGCACCGATGGAACTGAAGGACGCGGTCGCAGTGGTCACCGGAGCCAACCGGGGGCTCGGACGGCAGCTGGCCGCCCAGCTCTTGGAGCGCGGGGCCAAGGTGTACGCGGCGGCCCGGCGGCCCGAGACGGTGGACCTGCCGGGCGCCGTCCCGCTGCGGCTCGACGTGACGGACGAGGAGTCGATCCGCGCGGCGGCCCGCACCGCCGCCGACGCGACGCTGCTGGTCAACAACGCCGGGATCTCCACCGGCACCCCGCTGCTCACCGGCAGCCCGGACGCGGTGCGCCGGGAGATGGAGGTGAACTTCTTCGGCCCGCTCGCCGTGACGCGGGCCTTCGCCCCGGTCATCGAGGCCAACGGCGGCGGCGCGGTGCTCAACGTGCTGTCGGTCCTGTCCTGGCTGCACCCGGCCGAACTCGGCGCCTACGCCGCGGCGAAGGCCGCGGCCTGGGCGCTGACCGGCGCGAGCCGGGAGGAACTGGCGCCGCGCGGCATCACCGTGACAGCGCTGCACGTCGCCTACATGGACACCGACATGGCCGCCGACGTCCCCGCCGACCGGAAGACCGCCCCTGCCGAGGTCGCCGCCCGGGCCCTGGACGGGATCGCGGCGGGCCTGCCCGAGGTCCTCGCCGACGAGGTCACCCGGCACGTGAAGCGGAGCCTGGCCACCCCGCCGACCGCCGCCTGAGGGCCGCGGCCTCGAGGCCGCTCGGCCGCACCGGGGCCGGGGCACGACGAACCAGCAGCGCACACCGCACGAGGCACGGAGACGACGATGAAGGCGTACCTGATCGAGAAGTACGGCGACCGGTCCGCGGTGCGGGCCGCCGAAGTGCCCGACCCGCGGCCCGGGCCCGAGGACGTCCTGGTCGAGATCCCGGCCGCGAGCGTCAACCCGTTGGACTTTCGGATCCGCGACGGCGCCTTCAAGCGGATCCTGCCCTACCGCCTCCCCCTGGTGCTGGGCAACGACCTGGCCGGCGTCGTGGTGCGGGTCGGCCCGGCCGTCACCCGGTTCGCGGTGGGCGACGAGGTCTACGCCCGGCCCGACAAGGACCGCATCGGCACCTTCGCCGAACTCATCGCCGTCCACCAGGACGACCTCGCCCCCAAACCGGCCGCCCTCACCATGGCCCAGGCCGCCTCCCTCCCGCTGGTCGCCCTCACCGCCTGGCAGGCGCTGGTCGAGCGGACACGGGTCCGGCCCGGCCAGAAGGTCCTGATCCACGGGGGCTCCGGCGGCGTGGGCACCGTCGCCGTCCAGCTCGCCCGGCACCTCGGCGCCCACGTGGCCGCCACCGCGAGCGCGGCCAACGCCGACCTGCTGCGGGAACTCGGCGCCGACCTCGTCATCGACTACCGCACCCAGGACTTCGAGGAGCTCCTGGACGGCTACGACGTCGTCCTGGACACCCTCGGCGGCGAGACCCTGAAGAAGTCGCTGCGGGTCCTCGGGCCGGGCGGGAAGGTCATCAGCATCGCCGGGCCCCCCGACGCCGGCTTCGCCCGGGAACTCGGCGCCGACCCGCTCCTGCGGCAGGCGATGAACGCGCTGAGCTTCCGGACCCGACGCCGCGCCAGGCGCCGGGGCGTGGCCTACTCGTTCCTGTTCATGAAGGCCAGCGGCGAGCAGCTGGCCGAAATCACCCGGCTCGTCGACACCGGGAAGATCCGCCCCGTCGTCGACCGCGTCTTCCCCTTCGCGCAGACCCGCGAAGCCATGGAGTACGCCGAGCAGGGCCGCACCAGGGCCGGCAAGGTCGTCGTCACGATGGCCTGACACCGGGCGCCCGGCCCCGACCCCCGACGGCCTCCGCACCCCGCTCGGGTGACCGCGGAGGCCGCACCGCCCCCCGCCCTCGGCGCCGGTCCCGCACCGACCACCGCGCACCGGCCGGACCGGCCGATCCGCCGGAGTCAGGGTGCGGCCGCCGGGTTCGGCGGCAGATGAGGAGGCCGCGGGCGGGCTGCGGCCACCAGGAGCGCCGGTTGCGGTACCGACGGGCGGCGTCGAGGGTGTCGCGGAGTGCGGGCAGGTGGGCGACGGCGACCTGTTGGACCAGGCGTGCGAGGAGCCGGCGTGCCCGGGTTCCTTCCGCCGTTCACCCTCCTGCGCATTGTCCCTGGTCGTGCCCGGCATGTTCCGACCAGCGCGCAGGCCGAAGACTATCTCCCCCCTGGACACTCAAAAATCTACCCTGGCCGGAGTAGACATTGCCGTCGGGCGTGGTTAGTGTTTCTCTCGTAGTCAGCAGTCGGAAGGGCCCGCCAGACACGAACTGGCGGGGGCATCAACGAAGTTCGCAGACCGGTCCGGTCGCGGGGTACTGAAGCCAGGGTTGTTGCAGGACGGCGACAGGACCGGCGACCGGACCGGGCGGCCCGCAGTGATCAGGGGCCGCCGACGAGCGGTACCGCGGCAAGCACGATGGCGGTACCGCGGCGAGCAGGTGAAGTCGATCCGCAGTCACCAGTAGGTGGAGTAGGCAGGGTCTCAGCAAAGGCGTCGGACTGCGGGCGCGCGTGCTGGGAAGTCCGGCAGTGGGGTACCGAAGCCGAGCAGTGGAGCACGACTGGCGACGGGGCCGGCCGCCGGACCGGATGGTGAGCCTCTTCGGCCGCCACGGCAGTACCGAGCAGTACCAGTGCCGGACCGGCAGTACGCAGTACCAGCACTTCGCAGGACGTCGCTTGGCGCAGAGGAAGAACGGAGGGCGCGAGCGCCATCAGGATCGCCCGGCCCGTGAGATGAAGCAGTTCTCGTCCGGGCGGACACCGCAGACCCCTCAGAGCACGAAGGACGGTGGTTTCCGGTCACGCATGCGCGATCCCCGCAGGCCCCTCCCCCGGGGCGGTGCGGAACAAGGAACCCGGCCCAGGCCGGTAGATGGTGAAGTTCCCTTCGGGGCCCCGGAGCCGCAACGGCGCCGGGGCCCCTCCGTGCGTTCTCGGAACCCCACTTGAAACCCCGCTCGAAGAGGTGCAGTGACCACGAGCACCGATCGACCCACCACCGCAAGCAGCTTCGACGACGACTACCCCGCCCGCACCATGGGCCGCGCCGCCGAGATGACCGCCACCACCGCCGGCTTCCTGCGCGCCCTCGGCGAACACCGCCTCATCACCCCGCTGCGCTCGGAGGGCGGCCACCGCCGCTCCCCCTTCCTGCCCACCGGTTCTCCGGGGTGTGCGTGCGGGGCCGGACGGGGGGTACGAGCCCACCGCAGCCCCGGCTGCTTCGAGAGGGGTAGCGGTGCGGCAGATGGCGCGCGAGAGCGGGATCCGGTCCCCGGAGGTCCGTCCGGAACCGTCGATGACGGTGTTCGTCGACGGTGAACCGCTGGCGTGGGCCCGCCGAAGCGCCCGCGCCTTCCTGGCCCGGGCGCGTGACACCCACGCGGTTGCGGTCTCGGAGCGGGTGGTGGACACGGTCCAGCTGGTCGTCTCCGAGCTGGTGACCAACGCCCGCAAGTACGCGCCCGGGCCGTGCCTGCTGGAGCTGACGATCACCGGCAGCGCTGTGGAGATCAGCGTGTGGGACAGCGGGCCCACCCTCCCCGTGGCACACGCCCCCGACCCGACCCGCGTCGGCCGCCACGGCTTGGAGACCGTGCTGGCCGTCAGCCGGCGCTTCGAGATCCTCCGCGAGATCGTGGGCAAGCGCGTCACAGCCGCCATCGCACTCGCGGACGACCCGGCGGACGACCCGGCGGACGACCCGGCGGACCGGGTGACACGACCAGCAGGTCCGGCCGCCACCCGGTGAAGCCGTCCGCCCGCGCCCCGCTCCGACCCGCTGCCGGAAGCCGGACGGCACCACGCGGTTCACCGGCCCCGACACCCGGCGCACGAAGGCGAGGACCGCACCACCGCACTCACCCGGAAGCCCCTCGAAGAGCCCGGCCCCCGCGCCCCCGCGCCTGCGCCGTGTCCGGGACCGGCCCGCCACCCGGCCCCGGCGCCCCGGCGTCCTCCACCGCCCCCGCCTGAACGGCGGTCGTGACCGGCACCGCTCCCGGCTCGGATACCGTGTCCCTGCACGGGGTGCCATAACGGATGTGGCGCCCCCTACGGAGGTAGCCAGCGTATGAGTTCCAAGCGCAGCCAGAATCCAGCCCTGCCCGTCCTCGACGACGCGTACCGGCTCGCGTCGGTCAAGGACACCGAGGAGTCCACCCGCGACTTGGCCGCACGGCTGGCCACCACCGAGCTGCGCCGCGCCTCCCACCCCGGCCGGGTCACCTGGGACGCCGTCGATCAGGCCGATCCCGTACCGGCCCCGCCGACCGTGGTCGACGGCGACGGGGACCTGTGGCTGCGCGACCGGGGCACCGGCACCTGGACCATGCCCGAATTCGACCCGAAGACGTTCCCGGCCCGCTGCGGCGAGGTCCTGACGTGGAACGAGCTCGCTCGTGAGTACGGCCCGCTGACCGCACTGGCCAACGAGCGCCACATCGGCGGCGGCCGCCGCCGCTGACCGCGCCGCCCGCCGGGCTGACCGCACCCGGAAGGACACCGATGCGGCCCTGACAGTGGCCCTGACAGCGGCCCCTTCCCCCGACCGGGATTCGAGGTGCCGCGTGAACCGGCGGCCAGGCGAACACCCGCCACGGGATCCTTGACCGGTGGTGCCCCGGGAGCGGGCCCGCAGCAGCGGTCGGCCAGTTGTTCCCCGGTGCGGGCTGCCAACCTGCACCGGGGGCCTGGTCGCCCCTTCTGCCCCGGGCCGGTGAGTCTCGCCGGCGAAGCCTGCTGAGTGGGCCCGGCTCGGCGCGGCCTGTCCCGCCTCTTCGCCGGCCTCTCTCCACTTCACTCCGGGGAGACGACCGTTTCAGTGCGGAGCGGACGGAAACCTGCCACGGGCGCGGAAGCTCGGACGTGCGCTCCTACGCGGCGAGCAGGCCGATGGCGTGGCCGTCGTGGTCGATGACCAGCCATGCGTCGAGACCGCGCGAGCGCATCGCGGCGGCCGCGAGGGCCACGGGCATGGAGGCGGTGGCGAACGGGCCGCGGTCGTGGAGGATGTCGCGGCCCCGGGTGCGTTCGGTGTACCAGGAGCGGACTCGGAACGGCGCGAGGTGCAGGCGGGTCAGCAGCCCGGCGCAGCGGCCGTCCTCGTCGCGGACCAGCAGGTGGCCGGTGCCGGAGCCGAGCAGGATGTCCGTCGCGGTGTCCGCCGTGGCGTCGTCACTGATCTGCGGCCCGGGAGGCCGCACGAGCTCCCGACGGTGAGGTCCGTGCTCGGGCGCTCAAGGGTGATGCTCGTGGGCGGTTCCTCCGTGTCGGTTCCGACAGTGACGGCGGTGCTCCGGTCTGCCGGGCGGCGCGGGCGGTCACCGCGGGGTGCGGCGCTTCCTGCCACGAGGTGCGGCGTGCCCGTTCCCGGTGCGACGGAGCAGGGGCACGCCCGCCGGGCTATGCGGCGAGGGTGACGTGGCTGGGTGCCGCCTGGTAGCGGCCGGTGTTCTGCGCGCTGCGGCCGGAGGCCGGGCGACGGCGGCGGTTGCGGCGTGAGGGGGCCCTGCGGCTCGGGCGCTCGAGGACAGGGGCCACGATCACGGTGGGGATGCCGGTGGGCACCCGGGCGCCGGTGATGCGGACCAGTTCCTCGTCAGTGGAGTGGACCCGGGTGGAGGTGGGAGTGATGGCAGCGGTGGTCATCATCCGCGCCGTCTCCCGGCGCTGGTTGGGCAGGACCAGCGTGACGACGGTGCCGGACGCACCGGCCCGGGCGGTGCGTCCGGCCCGGTGCAGGTAGTCCTTGTGGTCGCTCGGCGGAGCCAGGTTGACGACCAGGTCGAGCCCGTCGACGTGGATGCCGCGGGCGGCGACGTTGGTGGCGATCAGCGCGGTCACCGCGCCGGTGCGGAACTGCTCCAGGGTGCGGGTGCGCTCCGGCTGGGACTTGCCGCCGTGCAGGGCGGCCGCCTTCACCCCGTTGGACAGGAGGTCCTGCACCAGGCGGTCCGCTCCGTGCTTGGTGTCGGTGAACATGATCACCCCGCCGTCGCGGGAGGCGATGCGGGCGATCGTGGCGTCCTTGTCGCTGCTCTGCACGTGCAGCACGTGGTGCTCCATGGTGCTGACCGCCCCGGCGGAGGGGTCGACCGAGTGCGTGACCGGGTCCTTGAGGAAGGCGCGCACCAACCGGTCGACGTTGCGGTCCAGGGTGGCGGAGAAGAGCATCGTCTGGCAGCCCACGGCGACCTGCTGGAGCAGTCCGGTGACCTGCGGCAGGAAGCCCATGTCGGCCATCTGGTCGGCCTCGTCGAGCACCGTGACCGCGACGCCGTCCAGTTGGCAGTCGCCGCGCTGGACCAGGTCCTTGAGGCGGCCCGGGGTGGCCACCACGACCTCCGCGCCGCGGTTCAGCGCCTGCGCCTGGCGCCCGATCGACATCCCGCCCACCACGGCCGCCGTCCGCAGCCGCACCGCGTGGGCGAAGGGCGTGAGCGCCTCGGTGACCTGCTGCGCGAGCTCACGGGTCGGCACCAGCACCAGGGCCAGCGGGCGTCGGGGCTCGGCCTTCCGCCCGGCGGTGCGGGCCAGCACGGCGAGGCCGAACGCGAGGGTCTTGCCCGAGCCCGTGCGGCCGCGGCCCAGGACGTCGCGTCCGGCCAGCGAGTTCGGCAGGGTGGCGGCCTGGATCGGGAACGGCGTGGTGACGCCCTGGCGGGTCAGCACCGACAGCAGCGCGTTCGGCAGGCCCAGTTCCTCGAAGGACTCGACGGCCGGGAGCGCCGGGGTGGTGCTCACCGGAAGCGCGAACTCGCCCTGCGGGGAGGAGCCCTGACGGCCGTTCCGGCCGGAGGACCGCCCGCCGGCGGGGCGGTCGCCGTAGCAGGAGCCGCCGGAGCGGGAGCCTGCGGCGGAGCAGGAGTGGGAACCCTGCTGCGAGAAGCGACTGGAGCGGTTCATGGGAAACCTTCCTGGGCGGCCCGTCACGGCACGGCTCTGCAGCGCGGAGGCGCCGGCGGAGCCCGCGGAGGAACGGGCCGAGAAGCATGACGGGCGGGGCGTGGACGGGAGAACCGTGCGGCACGACACCTTCGGTCGGCGCTCACCGGAAAGCAGCGGGAGCGAAGAACCTCGAACCGTGGGATGTCACGGCAGGGTGCCGATCCGGACGCGACGCCGGGCGTCTCGCGTACGGACGGCTGCCGGTGACGGAGCCAGGGGGCCTTGGGCGGCCAGGGTCGTGCGCGGTGATGCAATGCCGAGGGGCCCGCACCGAGCGTGTACGCGGTGCGGGCCCCTCGCTGCCGGGCGGGTGCCGTGGCAGAAGAACTACAGCGGGCGGATGCTCTCGGCCTGCGGGCCCTTCGGGCCCTGCGTGACGTCGAACTCGACCTTCTGGCCCTCGAGCAGCTCACGGAAGCCGTTGGCGTTGATGTTCGAGTAGTGGGCGAAGACGTCGGGGCCGCCGCCCTCCTGCTCGATGAAGCCGAAGCCCTTTTCCGCGTTGAACCACTTCACAGTGCCATTAGCCATAAATAAATCTCCTTCAAGGGGCTTTCCGAAACACGCACGGCGCGCACTTCGAGTCGCCGCGATGAGCACCCACCCGGAAAATGTCCAGGAAAGAAAAATGCGCCTGCGACACATCAGCAGGCGCACACAAAGTTCATGGGAACCACTACTGCAACTAGGAGAGACTCTAGCAGGCCCGGGCTCGCCACGCGCGGAAATTTCGTGCCCGGTTCTGTGACGCTTCTCGCCGGGCACCACCGACCACGAGGCCGAACAGCCGCCACCATGCCTCGTTTCCAGCCTGGCCGGGCCCCCGCCGCAGCGCCTTCGGGGCCTACTGGCGGCTCCCCCGAACGGGCGAGTCGCACGGGCACCGAGCGCCCGCCCCACCGTGCCGGGCCCCCACCGCGCCCACCGGCACATCGGTGATCGTTTCGGGCGGCGGGCGCGACATTCTTGCCGCAGCCGCGAAACCGAGACCCCGGAAAAGTCCCGCTGCCACGATTTCCGGCGCATACTCCAGGGGATGAAGAAATTTGTAGCAGTTCGCCGCGTCCTGCCCACCAGCCCCTTCAAAGTCCCGGCCGAAGCACCGCGCAAGCACTTCGCCGTCGGCGACCGCGTCACCCACGACCGGTACGGCCTAGGCCGGGCCATCGCGGTCGAAGGAGACAGCGACATCGCGGTGCTCGTCGACTTCGGATCGCGACGCGAACGCATCACCCAGCCCTACGCCACGATGTACAAGCTCTGACTGTGAGGATGTAGGTGGCATCGCTCGGGGGTCTGACCCGTGCTCTGACCGACGCTTCAGCTGTCCTTCCGCGGAATCGTCGATCGTTCGGGCGGTGCCGTCATACACGCGCCGGTCGGGCACCTGTGACCTCATAGGAGCCCGGCCAAAGGTCCCGCCACAGTCCTGTCCTGCCGCCCGACCGGTGCGTGCCGTCCCCCGCGTGTCGCACGGAAGGACAGCAGCACCCGGCATGGCAGAGGCGACAGCGGTGGTCGGAGGTGTGGACACCCGCACCGACTTCCACCAGGCCGCCGTGATCGATTCCATCGGCCGACACCGGGCCACCGAGTCGTTCCCCACCGACCCCGACGGCTACCGCCGCCTGCTGGACTGGTTGCGCTCGCACGGCGACCTCACGGCCGTCGGCGTCGAGGGCACCGGCCCCGCAGAGGCCCGCGAGAAGCCGCGCGGCCTGCCCACCGGAGAGCTGATCAGACAGCCGGCCCGCTCCCGGCCGGGCACCGACACCCACGCCCCCGCCGGCGCGACCAGGATCGTGCCGCGGCGCCTGGCCCGCCGCCACCAGTACCTCACCGAGGAGACCGCCGACGCCGACGCCGAGCTCAGACCGCCGGTCCCCAGGCGGCGCCCGAACCGGTCGCGCTGCCCGGAGTCGGCACCGAGACCGCGGCCCAGCTCCTGACCACCGCCGGTGACAACTCCGACCGGCTCAGGTCCGAGGCGCCCGGCGCGCACCTGTGCGCGGTGGCCCCGGTCCCCGCCGGCCCCGGCCGCACCCATCGGCACCGCCTCAACCGGGGCGGCGACCGACAAGCCAACAACGCCCTCCACGTCATCGCCCCGGTCCGGATGCGCCACGACCCACGCACCCGCGACCACGTCGCCCGTCGCACCGCCGAAGGCATGTCCAAGAAGGACATCCTGCGCTGCCTCAAACGATTCATCGCCCGCGAGGTCCACAAGCACCTCGTCCAGCCGTCAGCCAGCCCACAACCGCTCCTACCGACCGCTTGACGATCATAGGAGCTTCCGCCCCGGCGCGGACCTGGACGCCGCACAGGGGATCGGCCTGCTCGTCCTCATCGAGGGCGGCGCCTTCGGCCCGTGACCAGCAGTGTCCGGCAAGCGCTGTCAGGCGCGGACGGTGTTCGATCCGCCCTCGTCGTCGCCCAGTTCCGGGGTGTCCGGGTCGCGCAGCGGCGCAGGGCGCCCGCGGCCGGGACGGTGGCGGTGAAGCTGTGGCGGCCGGGCAGGTTCAGGTTGCGGTGCTCGAGCGGGGACAGGCGGGCGATGTCTCCGTCCCGCAGTTCGTGGCCCTCGGCGCGGAGCCGGGCGACGGCGTCGTCGATGTACTTCGTCGTCCACAGCACGATGGCGTTGAGGACCAGGCCGAGCGCGCCGAGCCGGTCCTCCGTCCCGCCCCGGTACGCCTGGTGGACGGTGCCGCGCTTGCCGTGGCACACGTCCCGGGCCGAGGCCCAGCCTCGTCTGCCACCCCACCCGCGCCGAGCAGCCCTTTCACCCTCCCGCTCCCGGACAGGAGGAAAGAGGCTCACTGACGCCCTGTCGGGGTCACAGCCAGTCCTGCCGCACGGCCTGGGCCCCTGCCTGGAAGCGGCTTTCGGCGCCCAGCCGGACCATCAGGTCCTGCATCATTCGACGCACTGTCCGCAGGGACAGGCCCAGCTTGCGGCTGGCGGACTCGTCCGTGTGGCCCTGGTCCAGCAGCTGCAGCAGAGCACGCTCGGACCCGGTGAGGTCCTGATCGTCGCGGGGGGCGGGCTGACCGAACTCGGCTCCGCTGCGCCACAGTTCGTCGAACAGCGCGCACAGGGGCTGGACGAGGGCCTCGCCGTGCAGTTCCAGTGCGCCGCGGCGGCCGTCGCTGGGGTGGGTCGGCACCAGGGCGACGCTGCGGTCGACGATCACCAGTCGCACGGGCAGTAGCGGCACGGTACGCGTCAAACCGCCCAGATCGGCCAACCAACGAACATAGCGCAAGGTGTCCGGGTCGTTGCGGAAACTGTCCTGGAAAATGCTGCGGATGACCACTCCGCGCTCCAGCGCCAGTTGATTGGGGTGCTTGCCCGCCTGGATGGAATCGGGGCGGACCGCCCCCCCTCGCATCAAGGACAGGCATTCCTCGGTCGCGCTCGCAGCGAGTTCCTCGAGACGGTCGCGGACGGCTTCGAGGGAGTCCAGCCGGACAACCATGCCGTCGCCGGGTCGCCGGTCGACGTACTCGGCGGAAAGGGCTGCGATCGCGGTCCGGGCGCTCTCCAGTTGCTGCTGGCGGAAGAGCAGTTGGTCCTGGTTGCGGGCGAGCAGCCTGGTGAGTCCGACCTCCGGGCTGACGGCCCGCAGCGCATGGGAGTCGGCCGCGGGCCGCAGCAGCGTCAGTTCCAGCAGTTCGTCGAGCGCTTCGCGCACCTCCGCCTCCGACAGGTGCAGGTGGGCGGCGACTTGGTCGAGCCGCCAGTCCGGCTCGGCCAGCAGGGTCCGGTAGACGCCTTCCGTCAGTGCGCTCAGTCCGAGTGCTTGCAACACCGCGCTGCCCTCTCTACGTCGATGATCTTCATCATCGGCGCACGGCGGACGCGTACGCAATGCCTCCGCAGACGAAATGATCTGGCACTTAGCTGCCGGGCGGTTTGGTGCCACACGTGTAGTCGTGACATCGCTTTGCGTAGACGGCAGGCTCTTCCCCAACAGCGGAAAGCGCCACAAGAACCGGGACGAGTTCCGTAAACCATTCACAGGCACAGCATCGGTGACAAAACAGGGGAGAACAGTCGTGCCTCACTCCATACGCCTCGCGTGCACCGCCCTGGTCGTGGCCTTCACCGTCGGCCTGGGAGCCGTTGCCGTCGGCGGCACCGTCGCAGACCGCTCGGCCGCCCAACGCGCCGTCACCGCCTCGGGTTTCGACTGGGACAGCGTTTCCCTCTCGCCGCCCGTGCAGGGATGACCGAACCCCGTGCACTTGGTCGCGGTGACTCTCATCCGTCCTGGCCCGGCGCCATCGCAGCTGACGGCTGAAGCGGTCACCGATCTGGTCTGGAGCCACAGCCGACGCGAAGACCGAGTGGAACACATCCGCACCCGCATCGACCTCGACCACTGTCGCATCGCTGCCGCGATGATCGCGGACACCCCGGACACGGCGACCGCGAACCTGCGCCGCGTCTGCGAACGCGCCCTGCAGCACGCACCGGCCCTGCGCGGCTGGCACCTCGCCCGCGTGTAAGACCTCCGCGAACGGAATCCACGGCCCTCCTGGCCGCCCGGGTGCGGCCACGCCGGAGAGATCGAGAACCGCCTGCCCACCCCCGCCCGAAAGCCTCGGACCGGCCGAGCACGTGACGTCCGCCCGGAGAGCCGGAGCGCCCGTCGACCCGGCACCGGGGACTCGGCAGTGCGGCCTGTTAGCGGAGGGAACCCGCTCCAACGCCCTGGCGACGCCGAGGGAGACCCTCCCCATCCCATTTCCTGAAAGAAGGTTGTCCGCCATGCCCAGCTTCAAGAAGTTCGCTGCCGTCGCCGCCCTTGCCGTGCCGATGCTGCTCGCCGTTCCCGGGACCGCCAGCGCCTCCACCCCGGGCGCCTGTTCCAGTGTCACGCAGATCGGCAGCACCGCCTACCTCAACGTGGGCGGGCAGACGATGGCGTCGGTGAAGCAGTACAAGGGCTGCGGCCAGAACTACTCCTACCTGTACGTGTGGGAGGGCTACCGCTCCACCCACAGCAGTTGGGACGTGTGCGCGGCCATCGTCACCAACGGTGGACGGGACGTCGAGGACCCCAAGTGCGGCCACAACTCCGTCGAGCTCTGGTCCTGGGGCTCCGACACGCTGTCGGTGTGCACCCAGGCCATGGGCTGGACCGGGTACGGCCCCGTTCCCTACTCCGGCGACATCACCGCCAAGACCGACGTCCGCTGCTGACCGGGTGCCCCCGTTCGACCGCCGAGACCACCGCGGCGACCACCGCGGCGACCACCGCGGCGACCACCGCGGCGACGGTTCCCGGAACGACTGCTCCTGACGGCTCGACGGCTTCCCCGAGCCCGGCCGCGTCCATCACCCGGCGCTGACCCCCCGCGCCGTCACCGGCGCTCGCACCGGACGCCCGGCCCACCGGGCCCCGGCAGGCGCACCTGCCCCGGCACCGCCCTTCTCCGCGGCAACCGCGCCGACAACAGCCGCACCGGCCAACGGTGTTGCCGGCCGCCGCCCCCGCCGGGGCCCTCCACCGCGACCCCCACCCGTCCGCTGCCCGACGGCGGACGGGGTCAGGGCCGGTCCTCCCCCCCCACCAGTAAGGAACCACCGCATGGCATCCGTCACCAAGACCCGGAACACCGCAACCCGCCTCCTCACGGCCGTCGCCGTCCTGAGCGGCCTGGTACTGAGCGCCGCCCAGGCCCAGGCGGCGGCCCCACCGCCCAGTACCGCAGCGTCGGCGGTCACCGCCACCACGCTGCCCGCGGTGGACATGGAAGCCACCGTCCTGGCCGCCCAGATCGATCCCCGCCGCGCCGACAGCACACTGACCCCGGGCGCCCACGACTCGGTCCTGGCCGTCGAGCGGGCCCTGCAGGCCCGCGGCCTCCTCGACGCCACGTGGGTGGACGGGTACTTCGGCACCAGCACCATCAGCGCCTACGCCGCCTACCAGCGCTCCCTGGGCTACAGCGGCCTGGCCGCCAACGGACTGCCCGGCACCACCTCCCTCACCACGCTCGGGCAGGGCCGCTACACCGTCACCCACCAGATCGGCCCCGGCGCCAAGCTGCAACGCGACGGATACACCGTCAACACCCGCACCCAGAACATGCTCACCGAAGCCGAACGCCTCCTGGGCTTCCGCCTCACCCTCTCCCAGGGCTCCTACAACCCCGGCGGCGACCCCACGTCCGCAGGCACCCACGACGGCGGCGGCGTCGTCGACATCAACGTCGACGGCATGACCAGCAGCACCCGCACCGCCGTCGCCCTGGCACTGCGCCAGGTCGGATTCGCCGCCTGGATCCGCAACCCCACCCAGGGCGACTGGCCGTGGCACATCCACGCCGCGGCGATCAACGACACCGACCTGGCCACCCAGGCCCAGAACCAGACCGGTGACTACTACCTCGGCTTGAACGGCCTGGCCAACCACGCGGCCGACGACGGCCCCCGCATCCCCATCCAGACCTGGGAGCAGTACCAGCGCAGCCACTGACCGCGCACAGCACCTCCCGAACACCACCGAAGCGCCCGTCGACCACACGTCACGAAAGAGAAGACCGTGAAGAAGATACGCACCACGCTGACCATCGCCGGCACCGCACTGGCCATGGCCGTCCCCCTCCTCGCCACCACCACCGTCCCCGCCTTCGCCGCGTCCCGCGACGGAGTCTGCGGCTCCGGGGAGTTCTGCTACTACTACAACAGCGACGAGGCCGGCTCGATCTCCGACTTCACCAGCTCCCTCAGCAACTACGGAGACACCCAGCCGACCTGCTACGACTTCAAGGGCACCGGCGCCGGCCAGGGCCTCTGCATCAAGAACAACGCCGCATCGGTGTGGAACCGCACCAGCCAGACCGTCCGCGTCTACTACAACAGCGGCTACGCCGGCTCCTACCAGGACTTCGCCCCCGGCGCCAAGGGCAACCTCAACTCCACCCTGAAGAACAACAACGCCTCCCACAAACTCCTCAGCAGCTCCAGCAGCGACAACGAGAGCCCCGTCAACGACTTCGACGGCGGCACCCGCGGCTTCGCCGCCAAGAACTGCACCGCCTTCGCGGCCTTCCGCATCGCGGACCGCCTCGGCGTCCCGAACTTCAGCAACTCCTACGGCGGCACCACCTGGGGCAACGCCGCCACCTGGGACGACGCCGCCCGCCGCCTCGGCATCACCGTCAACACCACCCCCACCGTCGGCGCCATCGCCGTCAACGACACCCACGGGGCGTACGGCCACGTCGCCTACGTCAACGCGGTCTACTCCGACGGTTCCTTCGACGTCGAGGAGTACAACTGGAACAACCCCCTCGCCTACGGCACCCGCAGCCACCTCAAGGTCAGCAGCGCCGAGTCCTCCTTCCAGCACATGATCCACTTCTGAGCCGGCACCAGCAGGACACCGGCCCACCCGGGCCGCGGCCGGCCTCCCGGCCGGGATGACCCCGTAGGTGTGTGCGTCACGGTGAGGTGACGCTCCCCGCCGGAGCCGCAGCGGAACCCATCGAAGCCCCGTCGGGCGGGCGACCCCTCCGAGTCGCCCTCGCTCGACGGGGCTTCGACGTGTCGTGCCGAGAAGGCGTTGAGCCCGCTCTTGGTGGAGGCTCCGTCGGTGGGCAGTTCGAGCAGTTCGTGCAGTTCACGAGCGCGGAAGGCTCGCCCGAGGTGGTCGTCGAAGACGGTCAGGGGCCGCTGGTGGGAGTCCGGCGTCGCGGTGGTCTGCGGTTCGGGCCCGGGTCGGAGGAGGTCCCCGACGGCCGTGCGTGCGTGCGGTCCGCAACTCCGCGAGGTGCGTCCGGGCCCCGGCGAGGGTTACCGCGAGGCCGTCGACCTGTTGCTGCAGGCCGTCAGCGCGGGCGGTGGCCAGCTCCTGCCCGGCCCTGAGCCGGTGGAGGAGTCCGGTGACGTTCATGCGGCAAGCCCGGTGTCGCGCCGGGCCGGGGCGGGGAGCGGAGTTCTCGGGCCGGCGCCATCCGCACCGCTCGCCGCTCTGCCCGAGCCGGGCGTGGACGCGTGGGGCCCCGTAGCTTCTCCGGGAGTCCGCGTGGATCTCGGTGGTCTTCTCGGTCAGCGCGGTGTCGCGGACGGCGCGGGGTCCGCGCTCGCTGTTGCGGCGGGCGCAGAAGGCGGCACCGAGACCGGGAGCAGTTCACACGTCCGTCCGACGTTGTCGCCCGCCTGCTTCTCCGCCTCGACGAACGGGTGGACCGTCACCGGGTCTCCGGGGCGAAGAAAGCCGTGGCCGCTCGAGAATGTCCACGTCCTCACGCAGGCGGCGGTTCTCCCGCCGCAACCGGGCCGGTTCCCCGCGCTCGTCGCCGGTCAGGCCCTCCCGTTCGCCGGGGCCGAAGCCCTGGTCAGGAGTGTCCGCCAAAGCGGATCAAGCCCACCGGCAACTGCCCGCACATCAACGGGCACGGACAGAGGAACCACCGACGTCCCGGCCGATGTGGCCCGGCGACCACCATGCGACCACCGAGCTGACGCAACAACAGAAAGAGCCGGCATCTGGTTTCCCAAGTACCGGCTCTCACAACCGACTTCACAGTCGGGACGACAGGATTTGAACCTGCGACCCCTTGACCCCCAGTCAGGAAAGGTTTTCCTATTCCTGCCTGAATTGCGCTCACATGCACGTCGTGCGTGTGCAGATGAGCGCGCTTCGCGCACCTCGTGCGACGGCATGCATGACGTGTGGTCCCCAGCTGGTCCCCAGCTCAGGGGCTTGACGAAGGGTCTGGGCGGCGTCCATATCTCAAGGGTAGCGCCGCCCCGGCCACGGATCCAGTGGTTCCCGCGGACCATCCAGAAATCTCCCGGCAGGACGTCGATGGCCGCCGAGGAGAATTAGGCTGAGCCGGACGAAGGGCAGCCATAGAACGGCCGTTGGAAATCCCGGGGCCAGCCATTTCCCACAGGCCTTCGAGGATTTTCGACGCTCGCTGTGGCGCACCCCGAAGACCCGTGCGAGACCCACCGCCGCAGCAGCATGCGTGCTCCGGGTTGTGCGAGCCCGACAACCCGCGGCCGACCAGCAGACATGCACTCCCGGCCCGCAGCCACTCGTCGTACGGCGTCTCCTTGCGGACCGATACCGCGCGATCAAGCAGCCGTACCCACCATCCGCACAGCGTGATCACCCGCACGGTGTGTCGCCGGCGCGTGTCCCAGGTGGTCGATCTCGCTGTGCTCCACGCCCCGCCACGCGCGCTCTGCCGACCCACCCACCACTCCAGCAACTCTGGACTCGCCATCACCACTTGGTTCGAGGAGGAGCCCATGGCGCAGTGTCTCAAGCGTGGTCGGGTGTACCGCAGGTGCGGGTGCAAGGACGGCAACACCGGGAAGCAGTTGGGTTCGTGGTGTCCGCGGCTGGCCGCCGATACCGCGCACGGGCGGTGGACGTACGCGGTGGACCTGGCGAGGGAGGACGGCAAGCGTCGGACCGAGGCGCCCTGAACCACGCGGTACGGACGTGGCGGCTGCGCTACAACCCGGCCAAGCACTCCGTCCCGCCCAAGCCCAAGCCCCGCGCGGCGGTGCGCACCTGCTGGACCCCCGACCAAGCCGCAGCGTTCCTCCGCCACAACGCGGAGCACTACGCCGACCGGCTCACCGACCTGTTCGAGGTCATGCTCGGCACCGGCATGCGCCGCGGCGAAATCCTCGCC
>NZ_JNYE01000037.1 GCF_000717185.1 Kitasatospora phosalacinea
GGCCGGGGGCGTGCAGGCGGTGCGGCGCAGGCCCGGGTGCTTCGTCGCCGAGGACACCGCCCGCCGGAGGCCGGGGGCCGGGGGCCGGGCGGGATGAGCCTGGGCGGTGGGCTGGGGAAGTTGGGGGCGGGCGGGGATGAGTCCGGGCGCGTGCAGGTGGGGTGCGGCGCAGGCCCGGGTGCTTCGTCGTCGAGGACACCGGCCGTCGGGCCGGACCGGGCCGGGGGCCACCCCCCGGGGCGGGGCGGGGGTGGCCCGGGGATACTCGTCGCATGGCCGACCACTCCACGCGCGCCGCCTACACCGTCGACTCGCTGCTCGCCGTCACCGTGCGGGTCTTCAACGAACGCGGGTACGACGGCACCTCGATGGAGGACCTGTCCAGGGCGGCCGGGATCTCCAAGTCCTCGATCTACCACCACGTGCGCGGCAAGGAGGAGCTGCTGCGGCTCGCCGTCGGCCGGGCGCTGGACGCGCTGTTCGCGATCCTGGACGAGCCGGCCGCCGTCGCGGGTCGGCCGGTGGACCGGCTGGAGCACGTGGTGCGCCGCACCGCCGAGGTGCTGCTCGCCGAACTGCCGTACGTGACGCTGCTGCTGCGGGTGCGCGGCAACACCGCCACCGAGCTGTGGGCGCTGGAGCGCCGCCGCGACTTCGACCACCGGGTCGCCGAACTCGTCCAGGCCGCCGTCGCCGCCGGTGAGCTGCGCGCCGACGTCGAGCCCCGGCTGGCCACCCGGCTGCTGTTCGGCACCGTCAACTCGCTGGTCGAGTGGTACCGGCCGGGCCAGCGCGGCACCGAGGGCCTGCCGGACGCGGTGGCCCGCTTCGCCTTCGACGGCCTGCGCGCCCGGTGAGCCTGCACCTCCCGGGCGAGCTGGAGGCGCTGCGCGAACTGCTGGACGACTGGACCGCCCACCGGAACTTCGACATGGTGGTGGCGATCGGCGAGGACCGCGGGCTCGACCACGCCCGGTTGTGCTGGGAGGCGCTGGAGCCGCGGGGGCTGGTGAGCACGGTCTGCCGGTGCCGCGGTCGGTCGCACCGCGGCCCGCACGGCGTCCGGCAGATGCAGGACCGGCTCGGGGTGCGCGTCGCGGCGGCGGAGGCGGCGGACTGGATGGCCCTCACGCTCGGGCAGAGCCTGGTGTTCGGTTCGCTCGGTGCCGTCCGGGAGGCCCGGGTGCTGGCCGAACCCCTGGTCGGCCTGCTCGGGCCGGACGCCGACTGGCGGGCCAACGGCTACGCCGCGCACCCCCCGCCGGACGGGCGGAACGCCAGTTGGAGCCCGGTCACCGTCTGGACCTTCGACGCGGCGCTGGTCGGCGTCGGGGACGGCCGCACCGTGGTGGCCGTCGCCACCGGCGAGGACTGAGCCGCCCCGCCGCGGCCCGCTACAGGCCGTCCGCCGGGATCTGGTCGGTCTCCTCGAACACCAGCATGGTGCGGGTGCCCAGCACCTCCGGGATGGACTGGATGCTGCCCAGCACCAGCTCCCGCAGCGCCCGGTTGTCCGCCGTGTGGACCAGCATCAGCACGTCGTAGTCGCCGCCGACCAGCGCGATGTGCGCCACCCCCGGCAGCCGCAGCAACTGCTCGCGCACGGTGCGCCAGGAGTTCTGCACGATCCGCAGGGTGACGTACGCGGACGCGGCCTGCCCGGCCTTCTCGTGGTCGACCCGGGCGGTGAAGCCGCGGATCACCCCGTCCTCCACCATCCTGGAGATCCGGGCGTACGCGTTCGCCCGGGACACGTGCACCCGCTCGGCCACCGAGCGGATCGAGGCGCGACCGTCCTGCCGCAGCAGCCGCAGGATCGACCGGTCGACACGGTCGAGTCTGGACACCTGTTCAGCCGACATGGCCCCCCACCCCTCGCGATTGGACGTGCTGGCCCCAGCAGACCTCCCTTTCGGCCGACTGTCCACCGTCTCGACCGGGATATGGTCAAGATGAACAGACGACCGAACAATCGGTAGGGAGCCCCCACCACCCCGGAGGTGCCCCAGATGACCGTCCTGGACCACAGGAACGACCCGGTAGCGGCCGTGCCCGGCTGGCGGCCCGGCGCCACCGCGCCCCGCACCGACCCCGCCCCGCTGCTGCCCGACCCCGAACCGCACCGCGCGCTGGGCACCGGCGCCGCCGACGCGGCCGACCCCGAGCTGCTGCGCGAGCTCTACCGGCGGCTGGTTGCCGGACGCCGCTACAACCAGCAGGCCACCACCCTCACCAAGCAGGGCCGGCTCGCCGTCTACCCGGCCTCCACCGGCCAGGAGGCCTGCCAGGTCGCCGCCGCGCTCGCGCTGCGCCCCCAGGACTGGCTGTTCCCCTCCTACCGGGACACCCTCGCCGTGGTCGCCCGCGGCGTCGACCCGCTGCAGGCGCTCACCCTGCTGCGCGGCGACGCCCACACCGGCTACGACCCGCGCGCCACCCGCACCGCCCCGCTGTGCACCCCGCTGGCCACCCAGGTCCCGCACGCCGTCGGCCTGGCGCACGCCGCCCGGCTGGCCGGGGACGACACCGTCGCGCTCGCCCTGCTCGGCGACGGCGGCACCAGCGAGGGCGACTTCCACGAGGGCCTGAACTTCGCGGCCGTGCTGCACGCCCCCGTGGTGTTCCTGGTGCAGAACAACGGCTACGCGATCTCCGTCCCGCTGACCCGGCAGTCCGCCGCGCCGACCCTCGCCCACAAGGCCGTCGGCTACGGCATGCCCGGCCGGCTGGTCGACGGCAACGACGCGCTCGCCGTGCACCAGGTGCTCACCGAGGCCGTCGAGCGGGCACGCACCGGCGGCGGCCCCACCCTGGTCGAGGCGCTCACCTACCGGATCGAGGCGCACACCAACGCCGACGACGCCACCCGCTACCGGCAGGCCGAGGAGGTCGACGCCTGGCGGGCGCACGACCCCGTCCGGCTGCTGGAGGACGCGCTGCGCGGCCGCGGCCTGCTCGACGAGCAGCTGGTCGCCGACGCCGCCGACCAGGCCGAGCAGCTGGCCGCCCGGATGCGCGCCGAGTTCCACACCGACCCCGAACTCGACCCGATGTCGCTGTTCGCGCACGTCTACGCCGAACCCACCCAGCAGCTGCGCGAGCAGGCCGGGCAGCTGGCCGCCGAACTCGCCGCGGAGGCCGAGGTGCACGGCCGATGAGCACCGCCGTCCGCGACCAGTCCGGCCGCGAGCAGTCGGGCCCGCGCACCGGCACCATGGCGCAGGCCCTGAACCTCGCGCTGCGCGACGCCATGCGCGCCGACAAGACCGTCCACGTCCTCGGCGAGGACGTCGGCGCGCTCGGCGGCGTCTTCCGGATCACCGACGGCCTGACCGCCGAGTTCGGCCCCGACCGCTGCCTGGACACCCCGCTCGCCGAGGCCGGCATCCTCGGCACCGCCGTCGGCATGGCCATGTACGGGCTGCGCCCCGTGGTCGAGATGCAGTTCGACGCCTTCGCCTACCCGGCGCTGGAGCAGCTGTTCTCGCACGTCGCCAAGATGCGCAACCGCACCGCCGGGAAGCTCCCGCTGCCGATCACCGTCCGCATCCCGTACGGCGGCGGCATCGGCGGCGTCGAGCACCACAGCGACGCCTCCGAGGCGTACTACGCGCACACCCCCGGCCTGCACGTGGTCACCCCCGCGACCGTCGCCGACGCGTACGGGCTGCTGCGGGAGTCGATCGCCTCCGACGACCCGGTGGTGTTCCTGGAGCCCAAGCGGCTCTACTGGGGCAAGGACGGCTGGGACCCGGCGGCGGGCGTCGAACCGATCGGGAAGGCCGTGCTGCGCCGCCCCGGCAGCTCCGCGGTACTGGTCACCTACGGGCCCTCGCTGCCGGTCTGCCTGGAGGCCGCCGAGGCCGCGAGGGCCGAGGGGTGGGACCTGGCGGTGCTCGACCTGCGCACCCTGGTGCCGTTCGACGAGGCCACCGCCTGCGAGGTGGTCCGCTCGCTCGGCCGGGCCGTGGTGGTGCACGAGTCGGCGGGCTTCGGCGGGGCCGGGGCGGAGATCGCCGCCCGGCTCACCGAGAAGTGCTTCCACCACCTGGCCGCGCCGGTGCTGCGGGTCACCGGCTTCGACGTCCCGTACCCGCCGCCGATGCTGGAGCACCACCACCTGCCCGGGGTGGACCGGATCCTGGACGCCGTGGCCCGGCTCCAGTGGGAGGAGTGATGGCGGTGCCGGTGGTCCGCGAGTTCACGCTGCCCGACCTCGGTGAGGGACTCACCGGGGCGGAGGTGGTGCGCTGGATGGTCGAGGTCGGCGAGGTGATCGCCGTCGACCAGCCGGTGGTGGAGGTGGAGACCGCCAAGGCGGTGGTCGAGGTGCCCTGCCCGTACGGCGGGGTGGTCACCGCCCGGTACGGCGAGGTCGGGCAGGAGGTGCCGGTCGGCGCCGCGCTGGTGACCGTCGCGGTCGCACCCGCGCCGGGCGGCGCGGACGAGCCCGCGGTGGAGCGGCCGCTGGTCGGGTACGGGGTCGCCGAGACCCGGCGGGCCGGGCGGCGGCGGGTCCGACCGGGGGAGGCCGCGGCTCCGGCTCCCGCCGCGGCTGTGGCGGTGGCTCCGGCTCCGGCTCCGGCTCCGGCCGTGGTGGCGGTGATCTCGCCGCTGGTGCGCCGGATCGCCCGCGAGCACGGGCTCGACCTGGCCGCGGTGCCCGGCAGCGGGCCGGACGGGCTGGTCACCCGGCGGGACGTGGAGCGGGCCATCGCGGCGGCTTCCGCGCCCGCTGCGCCCGCACCTGCGCCTGCGTCCGTGCCCGCGTCCGCGGTCGTTCCACGTGGAACCGAGTCGGAGGACGAGCTGGTGCCGCTGCGCGGGCTGCGCCGGGCGGTCGCCGAGAAGCTGACCCGCAGCCACCGGGAGATCCCCGCCGCGACCTGCTGGGTGGACGCCGACGCCACCGCGCTGATGGCGCTGCGCGCCCAGTCCAACCAGGCACCGGGGCCGAAGCTGAGCGTGCTCGCGCTGCTGGCCCGGATCTGCCTGGCCGGGCTGGAGCGCTTCCCCGAGCTGAACGCGAGCGTCGAGGGCGAGGCGGTGCGCCGCCACCGGTCCGTCCACCTCGGCTTCGCCGCGCAGGGCCCGCGCGGGCTGCTGGTCCCGGTGGTCCGGGACGCCGGGCGGCTGGGCACCGAGCGGCTCGCCCAGGAGATGGCCCGGCTGACCGAGGGCGCCCGGGCGGGCACCCTGGCCCCGGCCGAGCTGACCGGCGGGACGTTCACCCTGAACAACTACGGGGTCTTCGGCGTGGACGGCTCGACGCCGATCCTGAACCACCCGGAGGCGGCGATGCTCGGCGTGGGACGGATCGTCCCCAAGCCGTGGGTCCACGAGGGCGAACTGGCGGTCCGCCAGGTCACCCAGCTCTCCTTCACCTTCGACCACCGCGTCTGCGACGGGGGCACGGCGGGCGGCTTCCTGCGGTTCGTCGCGGACTGCGTGGAGCGGCCCGGGATGCTGCTGCGGGCGCTGTAGGGGCGCCCGGGGCCGGTTCGGGGCCGGGCCGGGGCCGGGCCGGGGCCGGTTCGGTGGGTGAGGGTAGCGGGTGGACGGGGCGGGTGTCCGGGGTTCGGGGGATTCTTCGGATGAGCTGTGCGGCCGGTGTCACTGTGCTGGGGCATCAGGACACAGGTCGATCGGAAGCGAAACGATTCCATTGAGCACTCGTCAGCTCGTGCGGGAGAGCAGGCCGTCGAAGGCAGGGGTCGGCCGGGGCACCGCGGTCGGCCCCGGGCTGCCCGGTGCCGAAGCCGCTGCCGCCACCCCGTCCGCCCCGGCCGAGCCGGCGGACGAACCTCCGACCGCCCTGGAGCAGCGGGAGCCGTCCGGCCCGGCGGAGCAGCCCTCCGCCGGGCCGGAGCCGGCCCCGCCGCCGGGGGTGCCGCTGGAGCTCGGGCCGGTGCGGCCGGTGGGGCTGACCCCGGTGCCGGCCGTTCCGGCGAAGCCGACCTGGGCGCCCGCGGTGCCCGCCCCGGTGTCCGTGCCCGCGGTGGCGTTCGAGCCGCTGTTCCGGCAGGCTCCGGCGCTGAACTGGGTGGGCCCGGACGACCGGTGGAGCAGGGCCTGGGGCGTGCAGGCGGCCGTGGAGGCGCCCGCCGCGCTGGAGCCGGTGGGTGCGGGTGCGGGGGCGGCCGCCGAGCCGCCGGGGCCCGAGGACCTGGTGCTGGTGCGGGCCTGCCTGGCCGCGGTCGCGCCGGACGCGGACCGGGCGATGGCGCACTTCCACGCGCTGATGTTCCTGCGGCACCCGGAGCTGCGGGCGATGTTCCCGGCCGCGATGGACGAGCAGCGCACCCGGCTGTTCCAGGCGCTGCGGCTGTGCGCGTCCCGGGCCGGCGACCCGGAGGAACTGCGGGCGTACCTGGGCCCGTTGGGGCGGCGGCACCGCAAGTACGGGGCGCTGACCCGGCACTACGCCTCGGTGGCGGACTGCCTGGTGGCGGCGCTGGCCCGGTACGGCGGCAGCGGCTGGGACGGGCGCACCGAGGAAGCCTGGCGGCGGCTGCTGGCGCTGGTGTCCCGGCTGATGGTGGAGGGCGCGGAGGAGGAGGCCCGTTCGGCCCCGCCGTGGTGGCAGGCAGAGGTGGTGGGGCACCGGCAGGCCACCCGGGACGTCGCGGTGCTGACGCTCCGCCCGGACCAGGCGTACCCGTTCCGGGCCGGGCAGTGGGCGGCGGTGGAGACGCCGTGGTGGCCGCGGGTGTGGCGGCCGTACTCGTTCGGTTCGGCGCCGCGGCCGGACGGGCTGCTGACGCTGCACGTGAAGGCGGTGCAGGCGGGCTGGGTGAGCAACGCGCTGGTGCACCGGGCGCGGCCGGGCGACGTGCTGCGGCTGGGGGCGGCGGAGGGGGCGATGACGGTGGACCACGCGGCCGGGGAGGACCTGCTGTGCGTGGGCGGCGGCACCGGGATCGGGCCGGTCGCGGCGCTGGTCGAGGAGGTCGCGGAGCGGGGCGCGGCCGGGCGCCGGGTGGAGGTGTTCTACGGGGCGCGGCGGGCCGCGGAGCTGTACCGGCTGGAGGAGCTGCGCGAACTGGCGTCCCGGCACTCCTGGTTGACGGTCCGCCCGGTGGTGTCGGAGGCGGCGGGCGCCCCGGCCGGGGCGCTGCTCGGCGACCTGCCGGACGCGGTGGCCCGCTACGCGCCCTGGCACGGCTTCGCGGCGTACCTGAGCGGCCCGGCGGCCATGGTGCGGTCCGGGGCGGCGGTGCTGCGGCGCTGCGGGGTGCCGGAGGGCAGCGTCCGGCACGACCTGGCGGCGCGGGACTGACCGAGGGGGAGGGGCGGGTTGACGGGAGGTCAGCCCAGGTCCGGGGCGAGCAGGGCGCGGACGCCCTCGATGTTGGCGGCGAGGTAGGCGCGGAGGCTGGGAGGGACGACGTTGACCGAGGTGACGCCCTCGCGGGTGAACGGGACGCGGACGATCGCGTACTCGCCGTTCGGCTGCTCCACCTCGGGGCCGTGCCGGCGGGACTCGTCCAGCCCGGCGAGGCGGCAGACGAAGAAGTGCTGCACCTTGACGCCGTGCGGGTGCGCCGGGGTGCCGTCCTCGTGGTGGGAGTGCGCCACGGTGTCGACGAAGGCGGGCACCACGTCGGTGACCTTGCCGCCCAACTCCTCGTCCACCTCCCGGTGCAGGGCGGCGACCACCGTCCGGTCGGTCGGTTCGACGCCGCCGCCGGGGGTGATCCAGTACGGGTGCGGGGAGCCGGGGCGGACCCGGCGGATCAGCACCAGCGAGGCGGGCGCGTGCGGGTCGTCCGGGTCGACCTCCAGCAGGATCGCGCGGGCGGTGCGTTTGACGACGGGACGGACCGGGCCCGACATGGCTGCCACCTCCGGGGCGCGAGCGTTGTGCGGGAGTCTGCCGCGCGGCGGAGGGCGCGAAACTCGCACACGGGGACGAATCGGCGGTACCCGTTGCGCCGTACGGGTGCACCGGCATGCCCGGGGGTGTCGAGCCGTGGTGATGGACACATCCGCTATGGATCTTCGATTTGCCCCGCCCCGCCAGCTGACGCCTAGTAATCTGCTGGCGCATTTCGGGAGTATCCTTCGTATTGAAGGGGAATTGCCCGATGTGTACATCATTGTCATTGCGGGGATGCCCGCCCTGTGCTCAAATGTCCGCCTGCCGGGCGGATTCGGAGCAGCCTCCTCCGAATGCCAGTCGACGCCCGGGGGATGGGGATGAGCATGCACCGGATCGGGAAGCCCGCGGGCCGGGGAACGGCCCCGGCGGCCGACGGCGCCATACGCGCGCCGCGGGCGCCCACCCTGATCACCTCGGTCCAGCGCGCCCTGCGCCTGCTGGAGGCGGTCGGCTCGCACGTCCACGGCGCCACCGCCAAGCAGCTCGCCCGCTCCGCCGGGCTCCCCCTCGGCACCACCTACCACCTGCTGCGCACCCTCACCCACGAGGGCTACCTGCGGCGTGAGGGCGGCCGGTTCTACTACGGCGCCTCGGTCGACGGGATCAGCCGCGCCGACACCCGGCAGTCCGAGCACGTCGACCTGCGCGGCCGGATGGAGGAGCTGCGCGACGAGCTCGGCGCCGCCGTCTACTACGCGGTCTACCAGGAGGGCGAGGTGCGGATGGTCGACGTGGTCTCCGGCCCCGCGCAGCCGCAGGTCGAGGAGTGGGCCGACTTCCGGTCCACCGCGCACGCGCACGCCATCGGGCTCTGCCTGCTCTCCCAGCTCGGCACCGAGGAGCAGCTCGACCACCTCTCCCGCCACCGCCCCGCCGCCCTCACCCCGTCCACCTCGGGGGACGTCCGGGCGGTGCTGCGCCGGCTGGAGCGGGCCCGCCCGACCATGCCGGTGCTGGAGCGCCAGGAGTACGCCCTCGGCACGGTCTGCGCGGCCGTCCCGATCACCGTCGGCTCGGTGGTCGCCACCATGGCCATCTCGCTCCCGCTGGAGCAGGCCGACCGGCTCGGCCCCGCCGCGGCCCGGCTGCGCTCGCTGGTCGGCGCGATGTTCCCGGCGTTCGTCCGGTGAGGGGCCCGGACGGCGAGCGGGCGGGGAGGGGGTCCGGGCGGGAGGGGGTCCGGGCGGGGAGGTGGCGGCGGAGTGCTCCCGTGCGGTGATTCCGTGTCGTGTTCGTTCACCATTTGAAAAAGCGAACCTTGTCGGCATCGCTGGCAAACGTGGACGATGAGGTTCGAACGGGGAATCAGGGGACAAAGGCCCACAGAAGCAGCCACCCGTCCGCAGGTACCCGCACGACCTGACGGGCCAGCCCCACCGGGGTGCCGTTCCAGCACAGCGAACAAGATCGAACCGATATGCCCGCCCACCGCTCGACCCTCGGCGCACCGGGCGGGCAGAACGAGAGGTACTGGCGCATGCACAGCACGGTCCAAGCCCAGACGGCGATGCACCTCGTGGTGTCGAGCGAGCTCTCCTTCCGCATCGCGGTCGACCTGGACTACGACGGTGACGACCCGTTCGCCGTCCGCCTCACCTTCCACCTGCCCGGTGACGAGCCCGTGGCCTGGGTCTTCGCCCGCGAGCTCCTGGTCGACGGGATCAGCCGCCCCACCGGCGAGGGCGACGTGCACATCCACCCCGTCGGCGACGACCTCGCCGAGGTCTGCCTGGTGCTGCGCTCCCCCGAGGGCGACGCCCTGATGCGCGCGGCCGCACCGCCGCTGCTGGCCTTCCTGGCCCGCACCGACCGGCTGGTGCCGATGGGCCAGGAGCTGTCCGGCGGGGAGCTGGACGAGGAGCTCGCCTCGATCCTCTCCACCACCGGGCACGAGAACGCGGGCTGACCCCGGGTGCGTTCCGGGGTCGGCCCGCGTGACCGACCGGCCTTCCGACGGGTGCCGTCCGACGGGTGCCGCCCGGCGGCCGCGCCGTCGGTCGCGCCGTCGGTCGGTCGGCCGGTCAGTCGTCGCCGAAGGCGAGGTTGAGGCCCCAGGACACCAGGCTGATGATCAGCGCGCCGAGCAGCGCCGACCAGAAGCCGTCCACGTGGAAGTCCAGGTCCAGCTTGTCCGCGGCCCAGGAGGTCAGCCACAGCATCAGGGCGTTGATCACGAAGGTGACCAGCCCCAGGGTGAGGATGAACAGCGGTAGCGAGAACAGCTTCACCAGCGGCTTGATCAGGAAGTTGATCACGCCGAAGACCAGGGCGACGCCGACCACGGTGAGCGTCTTGTGCTGCCAGTCGTCGTTGTCCCCCGTGAGCGTGATCCCGGTGACGATCCAGGCGGCGACCCAGATCGCCGCCGCGTTGATGAGCGTTTTGATCACGAAATTCTTCATGCTGCGGATGGTGGCAGGCCCGGACGGGTGCGCGGAAGCTCTCCGGGGCGGTGTTGTTGAATGGGGCCCGACCCGGGAGAGGAGCCGAGGCCCCCGATGAAGCTGTTCCGGCTGGACGAACTCGACGCCGAGCGCGCCGCGGGCGACGGCGCGTACCTGCGCTTCCTGAAGCAGCCGACGATGTCCGCCGGGCTGTACGCGCTCTCCCCCGGCGACACCGACCCGCAGGCCCCGCACGCCCAGGACGAGATCTACCTCGTGGTCAGCGGCCGGGCCGAGCTCACCGTCGGCCGGGAGACCGCCACGGTCGGGCGCGGCAGCGTGGTGTTCGTCCCCGCCGGGACGGAGCACCGCTTCCACCACATCACCGAGGAACTGCGGGTGCTCGTGGTCTTCTCCCCGCCGGAGGACTGACCGTGCCGAGGCCGCACCCGCGCAGGAGGACGAACCCGTGAAGCTCACCGACGAACTGTGGGCGGCCGCCGAGCCGACCTACCGCCGGATCCTCGACCACCCCTTCCTGCTCGGCCTCGCCGACGGCACCCTCCCGCGCGCCGCGTTCCGGCACTTCGTCGTCCAGGACTCCCACTACCTGCGCGACTACGCCCGGGCGCTGGCCGTCTGCGCCGCCAAGGCCCCCGGCGAGGACGAGGTGCTGGCTTTCTGCAACGACGCGGTCGGCGCGATCGCCGCCGAGCAGGAGATGCACGGCGAGTTCACGGCCGCCCTCGGCGGCGCTGCCGACGGCGACGAGGTGGTGCTGCCCACCACCCGCGCCTACACCTCCTACCTGCTGGCCACCGCGTACGGCGGCTCCTTCGCCGAGGCGCTCGGCGCCGTCCTGCCCTGCTACTGGATCTACGCCCGGGTCGGCGAGGAGCTGGCCCGCCGCTCCTCCCCCGAACCGCTCTACGCCAAGTGGATCGCCGCCTACGGGGACGAGGGCTTCCAGAGCGTGGTGCGCCGCGTCCTGGACCTCACCGACCGGATCGGCGAGGAGCTGTCCGCGGCCGAACGGCGGCGCGTGGTCGAGCACTTCACCACCACCTCGCGCTACGAGTGGATGTTCTGGGACGCCGCCTGGCGCGGCGAGACCTGGCCGGTCTGAGGGTTCCCCCGGGGGCGGGGTCAGGGTGCGGATCTCCGGGTTCTCTCCGGGCCGCACCCCCTCGATTTCGGCTCCCGGCCCCGCCTACGATCGAAGTGTCGAGATCGAGGGAGCGGGAACGCAGCCGGAACCACCGGCACCGACCCCGGGAGGAGAAGGTACGGACATGGCCGAGCTCTGGAAGTCGCTGCCCTCGTGGGTGCGCAACATCGTGGTGCCGATCCTGCTGCTGGTGATCGCCTGGAAGGTCCTCTGGACCGTCGTCGGCGTGATCGCGGGCATCGTCGGGTTCGCGATCAACGTGCTGGTGCTGGTCGGCATCGCCGCGGTCGTGGTGATCCTGCTCAAGAAGGCCGCCAAGAACTAGCGACCGCCGCGGGCCAGGCCCGCCAGGTAGTCGTCGAGGTCCCGGCCCGGGGTGAAGCCCCGGGACCGGGACTTCCGCGTGTCCAGCACCACCCGGTGCGCCAACTGGTCCAGCGCGTACGCGGTGAGGTGCGGCCGGCGGCCCACCGCGAGGGCCGCCAGCCGCGGCGGGACGTGCAGCAGCCGGGCCCGCCTCCCGTGCGCGGCGAGGACGGCGCGCAGCGCGGCGTCCCGGGCGTACGGGGCGCGGTCGGCGAGGTTGTACGCCCCCGGCGGCCAGGCGTGCGCCCGCAGGCAGGCCTCGGCGAGGTTCTCCACCGCGGTCAGGCTCAGCTCCACGTCCCCGCCCGGCAGCGGCAGCACCCCGCACCGGACGGCCGCGAGCAGCCGCGGCACCAGGTGCGGGTCCCCCGGTCCGTACACCGCGCGCGGGCGCAGCACCACGGCGCCCGCGGCCAGCGCGAGCGCGTCCGCGCGGGCCTTCGTCCGGCCGTACGCGTTCAGGTGGCCGCCGGTGGTGGGGTGGTCCTCCGTCACCGAGGAGCGGTCCGGGCGCGGGTCGTAGACGCTCGCGCTGCTCACGAACACGAAGGGCCGGTCGGCGGCGGCCGCCAGCAGGCGTTCGGTCGCCACCACGTTCACCAGGTGCTGGGTCCGCTCCGCGGGCGAACCGGGCGGGTGGTCGCCGACGGCGGCGGCGCAGTGCACCACGAGGTCCGCGGCGCGGACCTCCGGCGGGACGGCGGCGGGGACGGCGGCGTCCCAGGGGACGTGCGTGCCGTGGCGGGGCGGGCGGCGGCCGAGCGCGAGGACGCGGTGGCCGCGGGCGGTGGCGAGGGCGGCGAGGTGGGAGCCGCAGAAGCCGGTGGCACCGGTCAGGGCGAGGGTCAGGGGCACGACGGGAGCCTTCCGGCGGGAACGGGGCCCGGGGCCGGTGTGCGCTCCGGCCCCCCGACGAGGATGCAGGTGCGGTAGGAGGGGAGGGCGCTGGCGGCGGCGGGGGCGGTGCGGAGGGCGCGGGGGCGGTGCGGGGCCAGGGTGCCGAGGAGCAGCGCGAGTTGGGCCCGGGCGAGGGCCGCGCCGGGGCAGCTGTGGGGGCCCAGGCCGAAGGGGGCGCGGGTGGCGTGGGGGTGGGTGGGGGCGTCGTGCTGGGACTGGGCGGCGTGGCGGGCGACCAGCAGCAGGCGGTCGCCGCGGCGGACGCGGTGGCTGAGGACGGTCGCGTCGGCGGCCGCGGCGCGCGGGAGGACGGGGGAGGCCGCGGTGCGGCGGAGCAGCTCCGCGGCGAGGGCCGGGGCGTCCTGGCGGGCGCGGTCCCAGAGGCGGTCGCGGGCGCACCAGGCGGCGGCCCGGGGCAGCGCGGCGAGGGTGGTGTTGACCGCGGCGACGGCGAGCATCGCGTCCCGCGGGTCGGGCAGCAGCGCCTGCAGCCGCTCGGCGGCCCGGCGGGCGCGGCGGGCGCTGCCCGGGCGGGGTAGCAGGGCGGGCAGGTGGGCGCGGGCGGTGGCGGCGGCGGCCCGTTCCGCGGCCAGGGCGAGGCGGACGGGGTCGGCGTCGCTGCCGGTGAGCGCCGCGGCGGTCGCGCCGGCCAGTTCGCGGACGGCCGGGACGAGGTCGACGGGCGTGCTGAGGTCGCCCAGGTGCCGGTCGAGGATCCGCTGCCAGAGCGGCCGCAGCGCGGCCGCCCCCGCCGGGCCCAGCAGGTGCGCCACCTCGCGCCGGGCGGCCCGGTGTTCGGCGCCCTGCTGGTCGAAGAGCAGGCTGCCGCCGGTGAGGCGGGCGGCGGTGCCGCCGGTGGTGCGCGCGGCCGTCCGGTCGAGCGGGACGCGGGTGAGGACCTCGCGGTAGGCGTCCGGGTGGTGGACCAGCACGGTGCGGCCGAGCCGGAGCAGCGGCCGTCGCCTGGTCGCGGCGAGCAGGACGAACAGCAGCGGGTGGCTGCGCAGGTAGACGCTGCGGTCGGACCGCCTGGCGCGGGTCAACGGGCCTCCGGGGTACGGGGGTTGGTGGGCGGCGGGGTGTGGTCGGGCTGCTGCCTGCTGCGGGTCAACGGGCTTCCGGGGCGGGGGAGTCGGCGAGCCGGGCGGCGCAGTAGCGGGCGGCGGCCGGGCGGTCGGGTTTGCGGGAGCGGCCGGTCAGCGGGACGGGGCCCAGGAGCAGGGCGTCGGGGCGGGCGGTGCCCATCCGGGCCAGCGGGGCGTGCAGGGCGGTGCGCAGGCGGCGCGGGTCGGCGCCCGGGCGGGGCTGCACCAGGGCGACCAGCCGCTCGTCGCCGTCCGGGGCGGGGACGCCCACCAGGACGGCCAGTTCGACGTCCGGCAGGTGCAGGGAGGGCTCGTACAGGCCCGGGTAGATGTTCTCGGCGCGGCGCAGCACCATGTCCTTGAGGCGCCCGGCCAGCACGATCCGCCCGTCCGGGTCGAGGCGGGCCCGGTCGCCGGTGCGCACCCACCGGTCCGGGGCCTCGCCGAGGTAGCGGTCGCGGGCGGCCGGGGCGGTGAGGAGCAGTTCGCCGTCCGCGCCGAGCCGGGTGCGGACGCCCGGCAGCGGGTGGCCCAGCAGGTCGCCCGGGCCGTCGTGGGCGCTCTTGTCGCGCTCCTCGACGGCCGCGGCCGGGAACAGCTCGGTCAGCGCGTACACCCCCCAGGCCTCGCTCGCGCCCGCCTGCTTCGCCCGGCGCAGCAGCGCGGCGTCGGCGGGTGCGGACCCCGTCCAGACCCGGCCGGTGAGCCTGGTCAGCGGGCGGAGCTGCGGCGGCGTCAGGTAGGTCTCGTCCGGGACGAGCCGGTCGACCTGGCGCTGCAGCACGGCGGGGCGGCGGGCCGGCAGCGCGACGGTCGCCCCCGCGGCCAGCGCCGGGACCAGCACGAACGTCGTCCCGCCCAGCACCGTCCGCCCCGGCCGGGGCCGCACCAGCGCGTCGACCGCCCGCATCCCGGCGGCCAGCGAGGCCCGCGAGTGCACCACCGCGCGCGGCGCGGACGTCGTGCCCGAGGTGAACACCACCACCGCGTCGCCGTCGCCCTCGTACGGGGCCGGGGCGGGCGCGGCGTGCTCGGCCAGCGGGCGGGCGCACCACGGGTGGCGGGGGCCGACGGTGGCCACCGGGCCGAGGGTCCGCAGCGGCGGCAGCTCCAGGTCCGCGCGGCGGGCCAGCGGGCGGGCCCACCCGGCGACGGCCTGCGCGGCGGAGTCGGCCAGGACCAGCGCGGGCGGGGCCAGCGCCAGCCGCGCCCGCAGCACCTCCGGCCCGGCCCCCGGGTCGAGCACGGCGCTGCGCAGGCCCAGCCGGTGCGCCGCCAGCAGCACGGCGAGGGCCCGCGGGCCCGGCCGCACCGCGACCCCCAGGGTGTCGCCCGGGCGCAGGCCGTGCGCGTGGTGCAGTGCGGCGGCGTAGCGCTCGGCGAGGGCGGCGAGGTCGCCGCAGCGGGCGAGGACGCGGGGGACGCCGCGGCGGGTGGTGCCGAGGAGGGCGGGCCGCGAGGCGCCCTCGTGCAGGGTGCGGGCGAGCTGGTCGAGCACGGGGGAGGTCCTTTCGGGCGGGTTCTCGGGGGCCGGGGAACGGCGGGCTCGGGGCTGCTGTTCCTGGCCCGAAGCAGCACGGACCTCCGGTGGGATCCGGCCTTCAGCAGCTCGGACTCGCCGTTCCCCGAGCCCCTGACGGGGCTCGCTGACGGGGCTCTCTGGCGGGGCTCTGGTTACCTGATGTCGACGTCGCGGGTGCCCGGGCCGCGTTCGAGGTACCAGCGGGCGGTGCCGCGCAGGCCGTAGGCGCGGATGCGGCGGGTGGAGTTCTGGACGACCATGTCGGGGCGGTGGACGATGGCGGTGGTGTGGCGGCGGATGCGGTTGATGAAGGTGCGGTCGGTGGGGGAGGGGCGGCGGGGCATGCCCTCGGTGGCGAGGTAGAGGGCGGCGGTGATGGCCATGTTGTTGCCCGCGTGCATGCGGTAGGGGGTGAGATAGCCGTGACGGCGGTGGTGGGCGGGGCGGATGCGGCCGAAGAGGGCGCCGAGGGCGACCAGGGTGCGGAAGACGGTGCGGCCGACGGGGCCGTGCTCGTCGCGGCGGGCGGTGACGCGTCCGCAGACCAGGCCGCCGCAGGCCCGCATGGCGGCGCGGGCGGCGCCGGTCCAGCCGGGTTCGGGGAGGCAGTCGGCGTCGGTGCGGGCGAGCAGGGTCGCGCCGCGGGCGATGGCGTGGCGGAAGCCGGTGTCGACGGCGCAGCCGACGCCCTTCTCGGGCTCGGTGATCAGGTGGACGGGGAAGGGCGCGGTGCGGGCGAAGGCGAGGACCCGGTCGCCGGTGGTGTCGGTGGAGCCGTTGTCGACGACGAGCAGGGTGAAGTCGCGGTCGTGCTGGGCGGCGAGGGCGCGCAGGGTGCCGTCGATGCGGGCGGCTTCCTGGTAGGCGGGCACGACGACCCACAGTTCGGTCGTCCGGGGCGGGGTCACGACTTCTCCCAGACCATCGTGATCAGGCTGACGCCGCCGCCGAGGCCGACCATCAGGACGCGGTCGCCCGCGTCCAACTCGTCCATGACGCAGTCGAGTTGGACGCCGATGGTGGCGGAGGCCAGGTTGCCGAGTTCGGGCACGGTGACGACCAGCTTCTCGGCGGGGACGCCGGTGAGCTCCACGAAGCGCTCCAGGTAGGGCAGGGTGACCTGGTGCACCAGGACGCGGGCGTAGGCGTCCCAGCCGAGACCGGTGCGGGCGGCGACGCGGGTGAGGATGTCGGCGCCGATCCGTTCGAAGACGCCGCGCAACTCCTTGCCGCCGCCGCGGAAGTAGCTCCACTCGTCGCCGCGCGGGTGGCGGGAGCCGCCGCCGGGGATGCCGCCGACCTCCCAGTGCTCGGAGGCGGTCTGGGTCTCGACGTCGAGGATGCCGCCGCGCTCGACGCGTTCGACCAGGACGGCGGCGGCGCCGTCGCCGAAGGTGTAGCCGGCGAAGCCCTCCCGGAACTCGGCGAGGCCGGAGGGGTCGCGGCGCATGGCCCGGCTGGGGGTCTCGCCGGTGACGACCAGGGCGCGGGTGGCGCGTCCGGCCAGGATCATCGCGCGGGCGGTGTCGATGCCGTTGAGGAAGCTGTTGCAGGCGTTGGAGACGTCCAACGCGTGGGCGCGGGAACCTAGTTCGGCCTGTACGAGGTGGGCGGTGGCGGGTTCGCAGACGTCCCGGGAGGCGGAGGCGAACAGCAGCAGGTCGAGGTCGGCCGGGTCCAGTCCGCGGCGGGCGAGGGCGGTGCGGGCGGCGCCGAGGGCGAGGGTGGAGGGGTGCTCGTCCGGTCCGGCGAAGCGGCGGGTGCGGATGCCGGTGGCCTTCTCGAACATGCCGTCGGGCAGCGGGAGACGGGCACCGGCGGCCACCTCGTCCTGCAACTGCCGTGAGGTGACGGTCCGTTGCGGGAGGTGGGAGCCGACGGCGGTGATTCCGACGCGGGGCAGCAGGTCCATGCCCCGATGGTCGTCCGGGGGCGGCGGGCGGGGCGTGAGTACGGGTACTCAGCCGGGCCGGGGGATGCGGAGACGGCGCGGCCCGTACGGCGGTGGTGCTGCCGTACGGGCCGTGGTGCGACGTGGTGCGGTGGGGTGCGGTGGGGTGCGGTGGGGCGTCAGTTGCCGGTGTCGACCTGGACCGGGATGACCTGGGTGGCCGGGGCCGGGGACGGGGCCGGGGCTTCGGCCGGGGGCGCGGCGGGGGCGGTGTTCATCGAGTTGAGCAGTTGGCGGGCCAGGCCGAGGCCGGTTCCGCCCATGGTGAGCGCCTTGGCGAACATCTCGGACATGCCCTCGGCGCCGTTCAGCAGCACCATGTGCTCGACGTTGCCGAAGGCGTCCGCACCGGCCCGGACGATGGCGGGCCAGTTCTCGGCCAACTGCTGGGCGACGACGGCTTCCTGGTTCTCGGCGAGGGCCGCGGCGCGGGCCTTGATGCCCTCGGCCTCGGCCAGGCCCTGGGCCCGGGTGGCCTCCGCCTCGGCGAGGCCCTTGGCGCGGGAGGCCTCGGCCTCGGCCAGGCCCTTGGCGGCCTCGGCGGCGGCCTGGGCCTCACCGGTGGCGCGGGTCGCCTCGGCGGCGGCCAGGCCGCGGGCCCTGGTGGCCTCGGCCTCGGCGGCCGCGGCGACCTTGACCCGGTTGGCCTCGGCGGCGGTCTTCAGGTCGGTCTCCCGGGCGAGCGCCTCGGCGGCGGAGATCCGGGCGTCGCGGTCGGCCTCGGCCTTGGTGCGGGTCTCGTACGCGCGGGCGTCGGCGGGCTTGCGGACGTCGGCCTGGAGCTGCTGCTCCTTGCGGTGCGCCTCCAGCTCGGCGACCTTGGTCTCCTGGACCACGACCTCCTGCCGGGCGGCGGCCTGGGCGAGCGGTCCGGCCTGCAGCGCGCGGGCCGCGGCGGTGTCCATCTCGGCCTGGTAACCGGCCTGCTGGATACCGGAGTTGCGCGTCGCCTCGGCCTTGCGGGCGAACGCCTCCTGCTCGGCCTCGGTGGCCCGGCGGTCGGCCTCGGCGGCCGCGATCCGGGCGTCGCGCTGGACGGCGGCGGCGTGCGGCGCGGCCAGGTTGGTGATGTAGCCGGTCGGGTCCAGGATCTCCTGGATCTGCAGCGAGTCGATGATCAGGCCGAGCTTCTCCATCTCGATGCCCGAGGCGGAGCGGGTCTCCCCGGTGAGCCGTTCGCGGTCGCGGATCATGTCCTCGACGGTCAGCCCGCCGACGATGGAGCGCAGGTGGCCCGCGAACACGTTGTGCACCCGCTGGCCCATCATCTTCTGCTGGTCCAGGAAGCGCCGGGCGGCGTTGGCGATCGACGCCGGGTCGTCGCCGACCTTGAAGATGACCACGCCCTTGACGTGCACCGGGATGCCCTGCGAGGTCACGCACTCGACGTCCAGCGCGGCCTCGTTGAGGTCCAGCGACAGCCGCCGGACCACCTGGACGCCGGGCAGCACGAAGGTGCCCCGTCCGGTGATGATGCGGAAGCCGAGGCCCTCGCCGTGCTTGGACCCCGAGATGACCAGCGCCTCGTTGGGTTCCGCCACGCGCCACATCAGTTTGAACAGCAGGACGAGCAGGACGAATCCTGCGGCGACTGCTCCGACGATGCCGATCAGCATCGCGATCTCCCCCTCTTTCGGCACACCGGTCCGCGGCTGCGCTGGGTGGTGCAGTTCGTGGGCGCGGAAGCCGGTGGCAGCCGCATTCTGCGCCTGCCGCGGGGGCGGGGGAAGGGGGCGCGGCCGTGGGAACCCTCACTGTCCCGAAACTGTTGCAGGAGGTTTGCGCAGGGCCAGGGAGGAGAGGTCAGAAGGGTTCCACGTACACGGTGCGCGGTGGCTGGTAATCGACCACGACCACCATGGTGCCGGGCTGCAGCGGCTCGCCCGGCACGGCCCGGTACGCCAGGAACGCCTCGGTGCCCAGGCGTTCGGGGACGTGCACCATCACCTCGCCGACCAGGCCCGCACCGATCCGCCCCGTCACCCGCCCCACCAGTCCGATCACCCCGGGATTCTCCCCCGCCCGACCGCGCGCTGAACAGCGGCCGCTCGGAGGCGTGCTGGACCAGCCGCCCCCGGTGCCCTACCGTGAACGGCGAACGCAGGCGGCGCACGCCCCTGCGCGGAACGGGAGCTCGGAGCACCGGGCTGAGAGGGCGCTGACGGTACGCGGGCCCGCGTACCACCTGCTGCGTCGACCGCAGGAACCTGACCGGGTAATGCCGGCGTAGGGAGTTGAAGGTCGCATGACCGCATTCACCGAGCACACGTCTGCCCACCAGCCGTCGGCCGACCGGCCGTCCGCCGACCAGCCGTCCGCCACCGGGTACCCGACCCCGGCCTGGCGCAAGGCGTACCGCCGGGGCAGCCGCCCCGACCTGCGGGTGCCCTACCGCGAGGTCCACCTCACCGACGGGCGCACCGTCCCGCTGTACGACACCTCCGGGCCGTACACCGATCCGGAGCAGACCACCGACGTCCGGCGGGGCCTGGCCGCACTGCGCGACCCCTGGATCCGCCAGCGCGGCGACGTCGAGGAGTACGAGGGCCGCGAGGCCCGGCCCGAGGACGACGGCATCAGGCACACCGCCCCGCGCGGCGGCGACCTGCGCAACCTGGACGCCGTCTTCCCCGGCCGCCCGCGCCGCCCGCTGCGCGCCCGCGACGGCGTCGCCGTCACCCAACTCGCGTACGCGAAGCAGGGGTTGATCACCCCCGAGATGGAGTTCGTGGCCCTGCGGGAGGGCCTGGAACCGGAGTTCGTGCGCGAGCAGGTGGCCCGCGGGCGGGCCGTCATCCCCGTCAACGTGAACCACCCCGAGGTCGAACCCGCCATCATCGGCACCGACTTCCTGGTGAAGATCAACGCCAACATCGGCAACTCCGCGGTCACCTCCTCCATCGAGGAGGAGGTCGAGAAGATGACCTGGGCCACCCGCTGGGGCGCCGACACCGTCATGGACCTCTCCACCGGTCGCAACATCCACACCACCCGCGAGTGGATCCTGCGCAACTCCCCCGTCCCGATCGGCACCGTCCCGCTCTACCAGGCGCTGGAGAAGGTCGACGGCCGGGCCGAGGAGCTCAGCTGGGAGGTCTACCGGGACACCGTGGTCGAGCAGTGCGAGCAGGGCGTCGACTACATGACCGTGCACGCGGGCGTCCTGCTGCGGTACGTCCCGCTGACCGCCCGCCGCAAGACCGGCATCGTCTCGCGCGGCGGCTCCATCATGGCCGCCTGGTGCCTGGCGCACCACCAGGAGAACTTCCTCTACACGCACTTCGAGGAACTCTGCGACCTGCTGCGCGCCTACGACGTCACCTTCTCGCTCGGCGACGGCCTGCGTCCCGGCTCGATCGCCGACGCCAACGACGAGGCCCAGTTCGCCGAACTCACCACCCTCGGCGAACTCGGCCGGATCGCCCGCGCCAAGGACGTCCAGGTCATGATCGAGGGCCCCGGGCACGTCCCGATGCACAAGATCCGCGAGAACATGGACCTGCAGAAGGAGATCTGCGACGAGGCCCCGTTCTACACCCTCGGCCCGCTGACCACCGACGTCGCACCCGGCTACGACCACATCACCTCCGGCATCGGCGCCGCGATGATCGCCTGGTGGGGCACCGCGATGCTCTGCTACGTCACCCCCAAGGAACACCTCGGCCTGCCCGACCGCGACGACGTCAAGACCGGCGTCATCACCTACAAGATCGCCGCCCACGCCGCCGACCTCGCCAAGGGCCACCCCGGCGCCCAGGCCTGGGACGACGCCCTCTCCGACGCCCGCTTCGAGTTCCGCTGGGAGGACCAGTTCAACCTGGCCCTCGACCCGGAGACGGCCCGCGCCTTCCACGACGAGACCCTCCCCGCCGAACCCGCCAAGACCGCGCACTTCTGCTCCATGTGCGGCCCGAAGTTCTGCTCGATGAAGATCAGCAAAAGCATCATGGACACCTACGGCGACGAACTGGGCGTGAACGACGACGAGGCCGCGGCCGGGATGCGGGCCAAGTCCGAGGAGTTCGCGGCTCAGGGCAACCGGGTCTACCTCCCGCTGGCGGACTGACAACGCAGCTCACAGGGGCACCGCACCGGGAGGCAGGAGGGGGCTTCCCGGCGCGGTGCTCCGGTTGGTGCCGGTGTCGGTCGTGCCTGGTCTACTGTCGGCCGACGAAGGACCGTGTGGGGGAGGAAACCCGTGGGCGTGCTGACCGACTACTTTCGAGCAGCCGATGCGGCCTCGGTCGTACGGGCGCTGCAGGACGCGGACGACCGCCCGCTGGTCGGCGGCCGGGACCCGCACTTCGACGGAGTCGAGGCCAAGCGCCTGGATCCGGACCTCGTGCTGGGGGAGCTGATCGCCGCCATCCGTCAGGTCCCCTGGGAAGCAGGGGTCGTGGACGGGAGCCCGGTGTGGCCGACCACCCCGGAGCCCGGACCGGACGGCCCGCAGGACGAGGACGACCCCTGGGCCACCGGCCCGTGGGTGGTGGAACTCGGCACCGCGGTCCGGGACACGCTGGCAGGGGTGGACGACGCGGATGTGCCGACGGTCGTCGCCAGGTGGGTGCAGGCGGAGGAGCTTCGCCCGGCCGGCGTCGAAGACATGCAGCCGCTGGCCGAAGAGTTGATCCGACTCGCCAGGCGCGCCAGCGGCGTCGGCGAGCAGCTCTACTGCTGGATCTGCCTGTAGGCGCCGGAGGAGCGGGTCCTCCTCGCCGGTACGGCCGAGAAGTCCGCCGAGTCCGCCGCCCGGGGCAACCGGGTCCACCTCCCGCTCGCCGACCGACGGCACCGTCCGCGGGCGGAACGGATCCGTCGCACCCGGATCAACGGGCCCGGGGCCTTGCGGTACGCGGACAATCGTGCTGGCACTCCTATCGTCAGTAGTATGATCCCTTATTAATTGGCAGTGCGGTGTGGCCTGCCGACAGGGAGAGGGATCGGTTTCGAAATGAAATGCGCAGTGCCGCCCGTTGTTCCTCTTGTCGTCGTGCGAACCGCATCGTGATCGGACGATTCGCGAACCTTGAAAAGAGAACAATCGCCATCACCGCCATCACGGCGGTCGCGGCGATCCTCAGGCTCTGGCGCTTCCCCGACCTGCCCGGCGGCCTCAACCAGGACGAAGCCAGCGCCGGATACGAGTCCTTCTCGCTGCTGACCAACGGCACGGACCGGTGGGGGAACCCGTGGCCGGCCTACTTCCCCAGCTGGGGATCCGGGCAGAACGTCCTGCTCTCCTACCTGAGCATTCCCTTCATCGGCCTGTTCGGCCTGAGCGAGTTCTCGGTGCGGCTGGTCCCGGTGCTGCTGGGAATCGGCGCCGTCCCGCTGCTGTACGCGGCCCTGCGGCGCTTCGTGGACACTCCCGCGGCGCTGGTCGGGGCGGGGCTCCTCGCCGTCACCCCCTGGCACATCACCGCGTCGCGGTGGGCGCTGGAGTCGAACATCCTGCCGTTCTTCCTGCTCGCCGGAGTGACCACCCTGGGGTACGCGTACACCTCGTCGCGCGCCCGGAGGCTGATCCCCTTCTCGTTGGTCTTCCTGGCGCTCGCGCTGTACGCCTACGGCGTGGCGATCATGGTGGTGCCGGTGATCGGGGGGCTCTACCTCGCCGCCCGGTACCGCACCGTCCTGCAGAACCGGCTCCCGGTCGGGTTGAGCATGCTGGGGTTCCTGATCGTCGCCGGGCCGATACTGCTGCTCGTCCTGGTCAACAACGTCCTGCACTACAGCCCGCACTTCGTGTCCTCGCTGCCGTTCACCGTGCCGAAGTTCGCCTCGTCGCGGCTGGACCAGATCAGTGACGGCCAGAACCTGGCCGAGCTCAACACGCACTTCGTGACCGGCGGATTCGGCGACGGCTACCTCTGGACCATCCCCAACGGCTTCCTGGTGCTGGGCGTGATCGGGTTCCCGCTGGCCGCGCTCGGCGTCTACTTCGCGGCCCGCACCCGCAGCCCCGAGGCCAACCTGTTCACGTTCTGGCTGGTCGGCGCCGTCGTCCTGCTGTGCGTGGTGCCGGCCAACGGCAACCGGGCCAACGCGCTCTTCATCCCGCTCGTCGCCCTCACCGCGATCGGCGTCAGCGGGCTGTACCGCTCGATGACCGACCGGAGGACCGGACGGGCGGTCGTCGCGGTCATCATGGCCACCGCGCTCGGCTACGGCGCACTCTTCTTCCACGACTACACCACCCGCTACCCGGAGCAGATCGCCCAGCCCTTCGGGAGGGGGTTCGAGGCGGCGCTGGATTCGGCGGACGCGGCGCGGAAGGGGGACGAGCCGATCTACATATCCGACCGTTTCCCGCTCAATTACATGGAGACCCTGTTCTACCTGGAGGCCGATCCGAAGGATTTCCAGGCGAATTCCGAGGTGGAGACCGTCGGCGGGATCTACCAGGTGCGCAACTACCGGAACTACTACTTCTCCAGCGGCGAGAAGCTGCTGGATTCCGTTCCCAGTTACGTGGCGGTGCTGCGCGGCGACGAGAAGCGCGAGTGCGCCGGTGTGGAGAAGATCGCCGGGCACGAGCAGTGGACCGTCATCCGGTGCGTGACCCACTAGCGTTCCGACAGCAGGTCGCGGCCCCGCCGGAACCGGTGCTCCGGCGGGCGTGCTCCCGACGTCCTCCCGACGTCCTCCCGGCGTCCTCCCGGCGTCCTCCCGGCGGGCGGGCCGGCGGCTCGCGGGGCCCGGTCGGGCCCGGTCGGGGCCGGTTCGGGGCCGTGGCCGTTGGACGGCGCGTCCGCGGTGTGAAGTGCCTCACTCCGACGGGCGGTTGCGCGTGCGCGCCGCCCGCCGGGGCGTCCGCGGGCGGGTTCAGGGCGCCGCGGTGGTGGTGCTCCCGATGGTGGTCGTGCTGCCCGGGCGGAGGTCGGCGGGGAGGGCGGGGGTGGCGAGCTGGGCGGCCAGCTCCCGGGCCTCCTCCTCGTCGAAGGAGCCGGAGACGACGGCCTGTCCGCCGGTGATGGCCTGGCTGACGTAGGGGTGGGAGAGCACGGCGCCGTCGACGAGGACGGCGAGTTGGTTGGCCGGCTCCTGGAGCACGGAGATCCGGCCGGTGAGGTCGGCGAAGGCGGTGCCGCCGGCGGGGGTGAACCGCAGGTGCACCTGCCAGCCGGCGCCGTTCGGGTCGAGCTCGGCGGTGCTCCCGGCGATGTCGGAGCCCTGGAGGGCGGCCGGGCCGAGCAGGAACTTCTGGCGGAGGCCGGCGGGGTCGGTGCTGCTGCAGGCCACGGTCTCGGTGCCGGGGGCGGTGGGCGCGGCGGCCGCGCCGGGGGGTGCGGCGGTGGGGTGGTCCGTGCCGCAGTCCAGGGCCGTGAAGCGGTCCTGCCACTGGGCGGGGACGTCCCCGGAGGTGCGGTCGGCGGGCGCGGCGCCGAACGTTCCGGCGGCGAGCACCGGGCGGAGTTCCAGGACGGGCCGGTGGGCGAGGGCGGCGATCCGGTCGCCGTCGACCGGTCCGGCGACGGAGAGCGTGAGGGTGCCGTCGGCGGTGGTCACCTTCGGGTCGGCCAGGCCGATCAACTCGGCGCGGTGGCGCAGCTGTTCGGCGGCCCGGTCGAGCGCGTCGGCGCTCAGCGGCCGGTCGCTGGTGAAGGTGGTGGTGGTCCGGGGGCCGGCGGGGGCGGAGGACGGGGCGGAGGGTGAAGCGGGCGGCGCCGCGGGTGCGGGGTCGGAGTCGCAGGCGGCGGTGCCCAGGGCGCAGGCGAGCAGCAGGACGGTGGAGCCGGCGGTTCGGCGCGAGGGCTTCATGCCGGCCAGTGTGGCAGTCGGGGCGTGGGCGCGGGCCGGATCCGCGGAAGGGGAAGGCCCCGGCGGGAAGTCCCTTCGGGGCCTTGGGCGTTGCGGGGTCGGGGCCCCGTCAGGAGGAGAGCGCGGCTTCGGCCGGGGGCCGGTCGGGGTCGTGGGCGGAGACGGGTTCGACCGGGGCGGTTTCGGCCGGGCCGCGGCGGTACTCCCGCACGGCGGCGGTCAGGACGGCGAGGGCGGCCAGGACCATCAGGCCGGAGATCAGCCGCCACTCGTTCGTCGACCAGTGGTACTTCCGGTAGTGGTCCGGCAGTTCGTAGTACAGGAACGGCAGGTAGCTGGCCATCGAGGCCGCCTGCGCCAGGAACGGCACGTACCAGAGCCGGCGCGGCAGTTGGAAGGCCACCACCAGGCTGAGCACGTCCACCATGTAGAAGTACCGGTCGTGCATGGAGGGCAGCAGCATCGGTACGGTGACCGCCGAGGCCAGCGCGGTCAGCAGGACCTGGTCCGGGGTGAGCGAGGCCCCGGTGGAGGCGCGGCGCATCGTGCGGCGGCCGGTGCGGGAGAGGACGGCCAGCGCGGTCAGGGCGAGCACCACGACGGCCGCGGACACCACGCCGATGCTGCGGATCAGGTCGGCGGTCCCGGGGCTGCCGGGCTTCTCGATGAAGTGGTAGAGCGACGGGGCGTTGAGGGCGAGGCTCTGGTAGGTGCCGGTCTGGCGGCCGTAGACGGTGAGCAGTTGGACCGGGTCCGCGCCGACCAGCAGCGCCGGGACGTCCAGCGCGAGGTAGACGGCCGGGACCGCCAGCAGGCTCTGCCACTTGACCTGCCGGGTGACCGCCATGACCAGCAGGAACGGGAAGACGAAGACGGTCTGGAGCTTGAACGCGAAGGCCAGGCCGAGCATGGTGCAGGCCCACCACGGGCGGTGCCGGAGCACGAAGTAGACCCCGGCCACCACGAACGAGGTGTAGATCGAGTCGGCCTGCGCCCACCAGCCGCTGTTCGCGGCGACGGTCGGCAGCAGCACGGCCAGCAGCGCCGCCGCGAACGGCTGCCACGCGGAGCGCCCCGGGAAGCGCAGGGCCACCAGCTTGAAGACGAAGAACGCCTGCAGCAGGTCGAAGGCGACGGAGAGCGCCTTGATCCCGGTGAGCGCGGAGACCGGAAGGTGCGTCAGGCCGGCCAGCAGGTACAGGTACGGGACGTTGTAGTCGGCGAAGCCGGGGTCGTCGAGCGCGCGGAGGCCGCCGTTGTCCGCGATGTAGTGGTACCAGGTCTGCAGGAAGACCTGGTAGTCCACCGACTCGGTGTGCCACTTCGGCAGCCGGACGGCTATGCAGACGGCCGCGACGGCGACGGCCAGCAGCCGGCGGACCGTCGGTTTCGACAGCGCTCCCCGCACGCCGTCGGACGTATTAAGTTCGCTCACAGACAATCTCCCCGGAGGCGGGGAGCGCCCACTTCGCCCCCCGAACACAATTGGCACACATCCTAGCCGCTCTGTGTAACGGTCAGGACGGGACGGAGCCGGTCCGGGGGTGCGGGCGGGGCGCGTTCAGGCGGGGTGGGTGAGGCGGTGGACGGCCGGGGCGGAGACCGTCTGGACGGTGTCGGTGCCGGGCAGGCGGAGGTGGGCGAAGCCGCCCTCCAGGGTGAACTCGACGTCCTCGGCGCGGTCGACGGGGGTGCCCGCCGCGTCCAGGACGGTGTAGCCGGGGCGGAGTTCGACCGTGCCGCGGCGGGGGTGGGGGGTCATGCCGGGACCTCCGGGAAGTCGAGCGCGGGCTGCGCGAGGTGGTTGAAGTAGTTGGAGAGGGTGTTGAGCGCCACGTGGGCGGTGATCTCGGCGAGTTCGGCGTCGGTGACCCCGGCCGCGCGGGCGGCGGCGAGCTCCTCGTCGGTGACCCGGCCGCGGCTGTGCAGGACGCGGTCGGCCAGGCGCAGCACCGCGTCGGCGTGCGGGTCGGTGTCGTCGGCGGCCTCGCGGGTGCGGGTGAGCTGCTCCTCGCTGAGGCCGAGCAGGCGGCGGCCGCGCAGGGTGTGGGCGCTGACGCAGTAGGTGCACTCGTTGTGCTGGGCGGTGAGCAGGGCGAGCTGTTCGCGCAGCTTCGGGGTGAGGGCGCCGTTGCCGAGGTGCTCGTGCAGGGCGAGGTAACCGCCCAGGGCGGCGGGGGAGTTGGCGAGGGTGGCGTACAGGTTGGGGAGGCGTCCGAGGCGGGCGCGGGTGCGTTCCAGCAGTCCGTCCGCGTCCTCGGTGAGCAGTGGCAGGCGTGGCATCGTCCCCTCCAGATGGTACCGATCGGTTCCGTTCCGACGCGACAAGACGGTACCGACCGGTACCGAAATTCGTCAACCACCCGCTAGCCTGGGGGACATGGCCACCCACGCACGCGCCCGCCTGCTCGACACCGCGGAGGCGCTGTTCTACGCCGAAGGCATCCGCGCGGTCGGAGTCGAGCGGATCCTCGCCGAGTCCGGCGTCGGCCGCGCCTCCTTCTACCGGCACTTCACCGGCAAGGACGCCCTGGTCGTCGCCGTCCTCGCCCGCCGCGACCGGGCCTGGCGCGACTGGCTCGCCGAACGCGTCACCGCCCTCGGCGGCCGCCCGCTCGACGTGTTCGACGCCCTCGCCGAACGCTTCGCCCGCGCCGACTTCCGCGGCTGCGCCTTCATCAACACCATGGTCGAGACCGCCGACCCCGACAGCCCCGCCCACCGGGTCGCCGCCGCCCACAAGCAGCAGGTCGCCGACTACGTCGCCGGGCTGCTCGCCGCCGAGGGCCGCGCCCCGGAGCCGGCCGCCGCCCTGGCCCGCCGGCTCGTCCTGCTGGTGGACGGCGCGATCGTCACCGCGCTGCGCGAGGGCACCCCCGCCCCCGCCGCCGAGGCCCGGGCGATCGCCGCCGCCCTGCTGGCCGCCGAGCCGCCGCCGGGAGCGGGACCGGAGGATCCGTGCGCGGAGCCCGCCGCCCGCGGGTGATCCGTGCGCCCGGGCCGGACGGGCGGGCGGCGGCGCGAGGATGCCGGGGAACCGTCCGCTCCCCGTCCACCCAGGAGGCGCACCCATGTCGGCCGACGTTCACCCCCCGCTCGACGGACTCCGCCGCGACGCCGCCGCGCTCCACCCCGAACTCGTCGAACTGCGGCGCGCCCTGCACCGCGAACCCGAGACCGGACTCGACCTCCCCCGCACCCGGGCCCGCGTCCTGGCCGCCCTCGACGGCCTCCCGCTGGAGGTCACCACCGGCGAGCGGCTCTCCTCCGTCACCGCCGTGCTGCGCGGCGCCCGCCCCGGCCCCGCGGTGCTGCTGCGCGCCGACCTGGACGGCCTGCCCGTGCAGGAGGCCACCGGCCTCCCGTACGCCTCCGAGGTGCCCGGCGCGATGCACGCCTGCGGGCACGACCTGCACACCGCCGCGCTGGTCGGCGCGGCCCGGCTGCTCGCCGCCCGCCGGGAGGAGCTGGCGGGCAGCGTGGTGTTCATGTTCCAGCCCGGCGAGGAGGGCGGCGGCGGCGCCGCCCTGATGGTCGAGGACGGCGTCCTGGACGCCGCCGGGGAGCGGGTCGCCGCCGCCTACGCCCTGCACGTCGGCGCCGCCCTCCTCCCGGCCGGGTACGTGGCCGGGCGGCCCGGGCCGATCATGGCGGCCTCCGACACCCTGCGGGTGGTGGTCCGCGGCCGCGGCGGCCACGGCTCCAGCCCGCACCTGGCCACCGACCCCGTCCCGGCCGCCTGCGAGGCCGTGCTCGCCCTGCAGACCATGGTCACCCGCCGTTTCGACGCCTTCGACCCGGTCGTGCTGACCGTCGGCACCTTCCACGCGGGCACCGCCGAGAACGTCATCCCCGACGAGGCCGCCTTCGCCGCGACCGTCCGCTCCTTCTCCCCCGCCGCCCGCGAACTGGTCCTCGCCGAGGCCGTCCGGGTGGTCCGCGGCATCGGCGAGGCGCACGGCTGCCGGGTCGACGCGGTGGTCGAGCCCGGCTACCCGGTCACCGTCAACGACCCGGCCGAGGCCGGGTACGCCGCACGCACGGTGCGCCAACTGCTCGGCGACGACCGGTACGTCGAGATGCCGCGCCCGCTCGCCGGGTCCGAGGACTTCGGCGTGCTGGCCGAGCACGTCCCCGCCGCGTACGTCATGGTCGGCGCCTGCCCCGCCGACGCCGACCCGTTCACCGCCGCCTACAACCACTCCGCCGAGGCCCGCTTCGACGACGGCGTCCTCGGTGATGCGGCGGCCCTGCTGGCCGCGCTGGCGCTCGGCAGGCTGCGGTGAGCGGCGCCGGTCAGGGCTCGATCGGGACGTAGCCGGTGCGGCGGCCGTCCGCGGTCAGCAGGTGCCCGACCAGCTTCAGGGTGCGCAGGGTCACGTGCCGGTCGTGCACCCGGACCGCCGGGTGGTGGTGCGCCAGGTCCTGCTCGATCCGGCGCAGGTCCGGCAGCTGCGGGGCGACCAGGTACAGCGCCAGGTTCGCCGGGCCGACGGTGACCGCGCACATCCGGGTCTGCGGCAGCGCGGTCAGCCGCCGCACCGCGTCGGGCAGGTTTGCGGGCGGCACGTCCAACCACAGCATCGCGCCGACCGGGTGGCCGGTGACCCGCGGCGAGGCGTCGCAGCGCAGCACCGCCCGCCCGGAGTCCCGCAGTTCGGCCAGCCGGCGGCGCACCGTGCTGGCGGGCAGCCCGGTGCGGGCGGACAGCTCCGCGTAGGGCATCCGGCCGTCCGCGCCCAGCGCCCGGATCAGCGCCAGGTCCTCCTCCACCCGCCGGTCCGCCACCGGCCGGGCCGCCCCCGGCGGCGGCGCGGCGATCGCCCGCCGCTGCTCGGCGTCCAGCGCCCCGTTGGAGAACCGGCTGCCCTCCACCAGCGTCCGCTCCACCAGCGAGGTCCGGGTGCGCAGCACGCCGGGCACGGCGCCGAGCCGCTCCAGCAGGTACGAGGTCAGCGAGCCGTGGTCGTACGCGGCGACGGTCAGCAGCAGGTCGGCGTCGCCGGTCACCAGCTCGATGCTGGCGGTCTGCGGGTGCCGGGCCACCGCCGCGGCGACCGCGCCGACCCGGTCGGCCGGGCAGTCGACCTGGACGAGCGCGGTCAGGCCGCGGCCGATCCGGTCCGCCGACGGGTAGCAGGTCACCCAGGCGTCGCCGTTCGCGGTCAGCCGCGACCAGCGCCGGGAGAGCGTCGCCGGGTCGACGCCGAGCGGGGCGGCCAGCCGGGACCACGGCGCTCGCGGGTCGACCCGGAGGGCGTCGACGAGCGCCAGGTCGAGTTCGTCGATCATGGCTGATCCTTGCGCGGGGTCGGCCGCAGGAACGGATTCGTGCGCGGGCGGTGCGGTGCCCTCCAGGTTAGCCATCCTTGCCGCCACCCCCACCACCCTCCGCACCCCCACGGAACCGCCGATGACCGCCCCCGTCGCGCCCCCGCTCGCCCGCTCCGCCGGCCCCGTCCGCTCCGCCGCCCGCTCCGCCGTCCTGCTGCTGGCCCTGGTCGAGTTCGCCAGCGGCGTGCTGCAGGGCGGCTTCCCGATCCTGCTGCCCCGCCTCGGCGACCACCTCGGCCTGCGGGCCGCCGACCTGAGCCTGGCGCTGGGCGTCGAGTTCCTGGTGTCGGGCGTCGCGGTGCCGCTCACCTCCCGGCTCGGCGACCTGTACGGCCACCGCCGCCTGCTGCGCGCCACCGTCCTGCTCACCCTGCTCGGCTCCGTCGTCACCGCCCTCGCCCCCGACCTGCCGGTGCTGCTCGCCGGACGGGCCCTGGCCGGGTTCCTGGCCTGCTGGCTGCCGCTGGAGTTCGCGATCCTGCGCGACCGCCTCGGCGAGGAGCGCGGCGGACGCGCCGTCGGCCCGCTGGTCGGCTCGCTGACCGTCGGCTCCACCCTGGGCGCCCTCGCGGTCGGCGGCCTCGGCGCCGACCCCGCCGCCACCCGCCCGCTGCTGTGGGCGCTGGCCGTGCTCCCGGCGCTGGCCCTGCCGGTGGTGTGGCGGCTCGTCCCCGAGTCCCGGACCAGGGCCGCGGGCCGGATCGACTGGGCGGGCACCGCGCTGCTCTCGCTCGGCCTCACCCTGCTGCTGTCCGCCCTCGGCGCGAGCGGGGTGCTGCCGGTCGCCGTGACGCTGCCGCTGCTGGCCGCGGGCGCCGGGCTGCTGGTGCTGTTCGTCCGTCAGGAACTGCGCACCGACACCCCGACGGTCGACGTCCGGCTGCTCGCCCGCCGGGCCACCGCGCCCGTCTTCGCCCTCAGCTTCCTGCTCGGCTGCGCCCTGTACGGCGCCCAGGGCCCCACCCTGGCCTTCCAGGCCGCCGACCCCGCGGAGACCGGCTACGGGCTGGGCGCGGTGCCGCTGGTGCTCGGCCTGCTGGTCCTGCCGCAGACCGCCGCCGCGACCCTCGGCGCCCTCACCGCCCACCGGCTGGCCGCGCGGCACGCCCCCGCCGCCGTCCTCGCCGCCGGCTTCGCGCTGTGCGCCACCGGCTACGGCGCCATCGCCCTCGGGCACGCGGCCCCCTGGCAGTTCGTCCTCGGCGGCGCGCTGGCCGGCTACGGCGCCGGGCTGGGGCTGAGCCTGCTCCCGGCCCTCCTCATGCAGCGGCTGCCCGCCGACCAGACCGGCATCGGCACCGGCGTCTACAACACCCTCAAGTCCCTGGCGGGCGCGGCCGCGGGCGTGGTCGCCGCCGCGGTCCTGGACCACCTGGTGCTCCGGGCGGGCACCCCCGCCGAGGGCGCGTACACCCTGGTCTGGGCGGGCTGCGCGCTGCTGTGCGGCCTGGGCGTGCCGGTGGCGCTCGCGCTGCGGGCCCGCTCGTGGAGGGCCCCTGACGGGGGCACCGCCGTTCAGACCTCGTTGGGGCCGGTGAACCCCGGGCCCTCGGGGCGGGGGCGGCCCTTCTCGTCGGTGAGCCCCTCCGGCCCCGGGCTGGTGAAGTCGGGGGAGGAGTAGCCGGGGCCGGTGAACTCCGCGGAGCGTTCGCGGGGGCGGCCCCGGTCGTCGGTGAGGCCCTCGACGCCGGGGCTGGTGAAGCCGGGGGAGGAGTAGGCGGCGCGGCTGTAGCCGGGGCTGTGCAGGTCGGGCGGGGCGGTGCGGGCGTGCGGGAGCGGGGCGACGGGCGCGGCGGCCAGGTTGGCGTGCAGCCAGGGCAGCAGGGCGCGTTCGCGCAGCGCGGTGCGCCAGGCCTCGCGGGCCTCGGCGAGGTCGGCGTGCTGCTGGGGGTCGGCGTGGCCGGGGGCGGTGGAGGCGTCGCGCAGGGCGGTGAGGACCAGGCCGGCGCCGCCCACGAGCAGGGCGGCGGCGGCGATGGCGAGGGCGAGGATCCCGGCGGTGACGGTGGAGCGGCCGAGCGCGAGGTCGGGCGCGGCGGCCCGCAGCAGCCAGCCGAGCAGCAGCAGGACGAGTCCGGCGGCGCCCGCCAGGACGGGGGTGAGCACGGTGAGGACGGGGAACAGCCCGGCCCCGGCGGGCGGCGCGGTGCCGGGGTGCTCGGCGAGCGCGGTGCGCAGCGCCAGGTAGTGCGCGTACTCGGGGGCGGCGGGTGCGGCGACGGTGTCGGCGTCGGCGAGCGCCTTGGTGTGCAGCTGTTCGGCGGTGAGGTGCTCGCCGGGTTCGGCGAGGGCCTGCCGGACGCCGGTGTCGCGCAGCGCTTCGCCGAGCAGCCGCGCGAAGTCGGCGCGGTCCTCGGCGAGCAGGCGCGGGGGGTTGCTCATGGGTGCCCCGTTCCGCGAGGTCGACGGAGGTCAGTGGGCTCCGATGGTAGGGGCGCGCGGGAGCGGGCCGACAGCCTCTTTCCGGAACTTCCGTGCGCTCGGTTCCCGTGCGCGGCGGGGCGGTTGCCGTTCGGTTGTTCGGTTCCGGGCCCGGCCCGGCGGCGTCAGTTCAGCGGCAGCCGGGCGACCAGCAGGCGTCCGTCCATGGTGACGCCGCCGTCCATCGCGATGGCCAGCTCGTCGGCGTAGATGTAGGGGCCGGGGACGTGCGGCGGGGTGCCGTCCTCGGGCTGGTCGCCGGTGAGGTACGGGATCGGGCTGTGGCCGTGGACGACCCGGTAGCCGCCGTAGACGGCGAGCAGTTCCTGGGCGGCCATGGTGCCGGCCTGGCCGCGGAAGGCGAAGCGCTTGGTGAACTTGCGGAAGGCGTCCCACCACTCGTCGATGCCCTCGTCGGCGAGCAGGGCGTGCACGGCGTCGTTGACGTCGGCGATGGTCTCGCCGTACTCCAGGTACGCGGTGGTGTCGGAGTGCAGCAGCAGGTGGCCGTCCTCCAGGGCCATCGCGGGCAGCCGGGAGAGCCAGCTGATGTGGTGCGGCTGCAGGCGCTCCAGGTCGTGCTGCTGGCCGCCGTTGAGGCGCCAGGCGGCGAGGAAGGAGGCCGTCCCGGCGGTGGACTGGACGGCCTCGTCGCCGTAGCGGGAGGCGCCGAGGAAGAGCAGTTCGTGGTTGCCCATCAGGGCGCGGCAGTAGCCGCCGGCCGCGGCGGCCTCGGCGGCGAGCTGCATGACCAGGTCGATGACGCCGATGCCGTCGGGGCCGCGGTCGGTGAAGTCGCCGAGGAACCAGACCCGGGAGCGGCCGGCCGACCAGTGGCCCTCGGTGTCGATCAGGCCCTGCTGGTGGAGGGCGGCCAGCAGCTCGTCGAGGTAGCCGTGGACGTCACCGATGACGAACAGCGGGCCGGGGCCCTCGCCGGGCTCGGGCTGCGGGTACGGGAAGTGCACCTCGACGGGCGGGGTGTCGATCGGCGGGCCGAGCTCGATGGTCGGCGGGTCCTCGTGCGGGGCCCCGCCGGTGGGCGCGTAGTGGCCGGGCTGGCCGGGCGCGGTGGGCGCGTCGGCGCCGAACTGGCCCGCGGGGGCCCAGTGCTGCTCCAGGTAGCGGGCGCCGCCGTAGGTGCTGTACGTCTCCTCGTACGGGTAACCGGCGGGTTCGGCCGGTTCGAAGTAGGAGCCTTGCGGGAGCACGTCGAGGTCCTGGCGGGGGCGGGGGCCCGAGTGCGGGAGCTCGGGTTCGCGGAAGAGGTCCTCGGGTGTCATTGGCCCATCATAGGAAGCGCACTCTCCCGTCGTCCTCACCTGGTCGGTATCCGATTCCTGCCGGCCCGTCCGCCCGGCCCCGCGCGGGCCCCCGGGCCGTCCGGTCCGTACCGGTCTGGGGTGGTCTGGACCGGCGGGCGGGACGGGCCGGACGGGCCCCGCGGTCACACCTCGCCGGGGGCCCGGGGCGGGCTGACGGTGGTGCGCGGGGTGCGGCGCTGCGAGGAGGCCCGGACGATCAGCTCGGTGGGCATCAGGGTGCCGGGCGGCGGTCCGGTCCCGGCGGTGCGGTAGCGCGGCGGGAAGAGCCGGCCGGTGGCGGTGCCGGTGCCCGCGTCGACTCCTTCGATCGCGTCGATCAGCAGGTTGACCACGGTGGTGCCGATCCGACGGGGTTTCAGCGACAGCGTGGTGATGGGGGGTTCGGTGTTGGCGTACACGTCGGACTCGCTGCAGCACACCAGCAGCAGGTCGTCGGGCACCCGCAGCCCGTAGCGGCGGGCGGCGGCCAGCAGGTCGGTGCCGTTCGGGTCGAACAGGCCGTACACCGCGTCGGGCCGGTCGGGGCGGGCCAGCAGCCGGTCGGCGGCCACCGCCCCGGCGGCCGGGTCGTGGGCCGGGTAGGCCTCGTACACGGGCTCCTGGCCGACCCGGTCGCACCAGGCGAGGTACGCCTCGGTGGAGAGCCGGGTGTAGGTGTCGGTGGAGGTGCCGGTGAGCAGGCCGATCCGGCGGGCCCCGGCGTCGCTGAGGTGCTCCAGGATGTTCAGCACGGCGGCCTCGTGGTCGTTGTCGACCCAGGCGGTGACCGGGCAGTTGCCCGGCTTGCCGTCGGAGACCACCGGGACGCCGGACCGGTACAGCTCGGTGACCAGCGGGTCCTGGTCGGGCGGGTCGATCACCACCGTGCCGTCCAGCGCGATGTTGCTCCACACGTCGTGCCGGGAGGAGGCGGGCAGCACCACCAGGGCGTAGCCGCGGCCGAGCGCGGCGCTGGTGGCGGCCCGGGCCATCTCGGCGAAGTAGGCGAACTCGGTGAAGGTGAACGGCTCCTCGCCGTACGTGGTGACCGTCAGGCCGATCAGGCCGGACCTGCCGGTGCGCAGGGTGCGGGCGGCCGCGGACGGCCGGTACCCGAGCCGCTCGGCGACCTCGCGGACCCGGCTGCGGGTCTCGTCGGGGAGGCGCCCCTTGCCGTTCAGGGCGTCCGAGACGGTGGTGATGGACACGCCGGCGGCCGCCGCGACGTCCCGGATGCCGGCCCGCTCCAGGCGCCGGGACGCGGTGGCCCGTCGACCGTTCTGGTTGGCTGCTGCTGTCATGGCGGACCGATCGTATGGCTCGTGACGGCGCTGCGTGACCGGTTCGCTACAGGAGGGCGGAGATACGTTTCTCCATGAGCGCCTTGGGATGGTGCCCTTCGATCACGGCGGTTTTCCGGCCCGGATACCTCTGACATGTGCCAAAGGAACCCGGCAGAATGGCTGAACTGCACCCGTAACCCGGACGAGCATCTCACCCGCACGGGTGAGGGCGGTCGGTATCGTTCACGGCACCCGACCGGGGGCGGAACGGCGCCACCGCCGAGTAACGAGAAACGGAGAACCCCGTGGTTCAGCGCGAACACGGCCCCCGCCTGCGGTCCAGCCTGGGCGGCATCCCCAGCTACAAGCCGGGCAAGCCCGCCGGGGCCGACGCCTTCAAGCTGTCCTCCAACGAGAACCCCTACCCGCCGCTGCCCGGCGTGCTGGAGGCCGCGGTCGCCGCCGCGGGCGACTTCAACCGCTACCCCGACATGGCGGTCAGCGGCCTGGTCGCCGAACTCGCCGAGCGCTTCGGCGTCCCCGCCGAGCACGTCGCCACCGGCACCGGCTCGGTCGGCGTCGCCCAGTCCCTGGTGCTCTCCGCGGCCGGCCCCGGCGACGAGGTGGTCTTCGCCTGGCGCTCCTTCGAGGCGTACCCGATCATCACCCAGGTCTCCGGCGCCACCCCCGTGCCCGTCCCGCTGACCGACGGCGAGGCCCACGACCTCGACGCGATGCTCGCCGCGATCACCGACCGCACCCGGCTGGTCTTCGTCTGCAACCCCAACAACCCGACCGGCGCGGCCATCCACCGCGAGGACCTGGTCCGCTTCCTGGACGCCGTCCCGTCCGACGTCCTGGTCGTCCTGGACGAGGCCTACCGCGAGTTCATCCGCGACGCCGACGTCCCCGACGGCATCGAGCTCTACCGCGACCGCCCCAACGTCTGCGTGCTGCGCACCTTCTCCAAGGCGTACGGCCTGGCCGGCCTGCGGGTCGGCTTCGCGATCGCCCACGAGCCGGTCGCCGACGCGCTGCGCAAGACCGCCGTCCCGTTCGGCGTCAGCCAGCTCGCCCAGGACGCCGCGGTCGCCTCGCTGCGCGCCGAGGACGCCCTGCTGGAGCGGGTCGAGGCGCTCGTCGCCGAACGCACCCGGGTCACCGCCGCACTGCGCGCCCAGGGCTGGACGGTCGTCGACTCCGAGGCCAACTTCGTCTGGCTCCGCCTCGGGGAGCGCACCCTCGACTTCGCCGCCGCCTGCGCCGAGGCCGGCGTGGTGGTCCGCCCCTTCGCCGGGGAGGGCGTGCGCGTCTCGATCGGCGAGGCCGAGGGCAACGACCTGTTCCTGGGCGCCGCGGAGGCGTTCCGCAAGGAACTCTGAGGCTCCGTCAGGTACGGGGTCGGGCAACGCGGTTGCCCGACCCCGCGCGGTGGAAGGACTCCCGGGGCAGGCCCACGCACCACAGGGAGAAGCCCGGATGACCACCCAGCACGACGCCGACCTCACCCCCACCGCCTGGTACAACATCCTGCCGGACCTGCCGGAGCCGGTCCCGCCGATGCTCCACCCCGGCACCAAGGAGCCGGTCACCGCCGACGACCTCGCCCCGCTGTTCCCGGCCGAACTCGTCGCCCAGGAACTCGGAGGCCCCCGCGAGGTCGACATCCCCGGCCCGGTCCTCGACCTGTACCGCCGCTTCCGCCCCGCGCCCCTGGTGCGCGCCGAGCGCCTGGAGCGCGCGCTGCGCACCCCCGCCCGGATCTACTACAAGTACGAGGGGGGCAACCCGACCGGCTCGCACAAGCTCAACACCGCGCTGGCGCAGGCGTACTACAACAAGGCGGCCGGGGTGACCGGCCTGGTCACCGAGACCGGCGCCGGGCAGTGGGGCAGCGCGCTCGGCCTGGCCTGCTCCTTCCTGGAGCTGGACTGCGAGGTCTTCATGGTCCGGGTCTCCTACGACCAGAAGCCGTACCGGCGGGCCCTGATGGAGACCTACGGCGCCGCGGTGCACGCCTCGCCCTCCGAGCTGACCGCCGCCGGGCGGGCCGCGCTGGCGGCCGACCCGGCGGCCACCGGCAGCCTGGGGCTGGCGATCTCCGAGGCGGTCGAGGCGGTGGCGGCGGCGGGCGGCCGGGCCAAGTACGCGCTCGGCTCGGTGCTCAACCACGTGCTGCTGCACCAGACGGTGATCGGGCAGGAGGCGCTGGCCCAGTTCGCCCGGATCGACGACTACCCGGACGTGGTGATCGGCGCGGCGGGCGGCGGCTCCAACTTCGGCGGGCTGGCCTTCCCGTTCCTGGGCGAGCAGTTGGCGGGCCGCCGGGCGGTGCGGGCGGTCGCGGTGGAGCCCGCGTCCTGCCCCTCGCTGACGGCGGGCCGCTACGACTACGACTTCGGCGACAGCGCGGGCACCACCCCGCTGATGAAGATGCACACCCTGGGGCACGGCTTCACCCCGCCCGCGATCCACGCCGGGGGGCTGCGCTACCACGGCATGTCGCCGATCGTCAGCCACCTCAAGGAGCTCGGGCTGGTCGAGGCCGTCGCGGTGCCGCAGACCGCCTGCTTCGAGGCGGGCGTGGCCTTCGCCCGGGCCGAGGGCATCGTGCCCGCCCCGGAGTCCACCCACGCGGTGCGGGCGGCCGTGGACGAGGCGCTGGCCTGCCGGGAGTCCGGGGAGTCGAAGGCGATCGTGTTCGCGCTGTCCGGGCACGGGCACTTCGACATGCAGGCGTACCTGGACCACTTCGCCGGGCGGCTCGCCGACTGACCATGGCTCACCGGCCGCCCGCGGGGCCCGCGGGCGGCCGGGTGAAGCGGTGGCGGGACTTTGCTGGGAGCTGTCTGGGATCCGGGTCAAGGGCTGGTGACCGGTCGGTGGGGCACCGGCCCCGGCCCGGTCGTTTGGTCCTGATCCGTCCGGATCACGGGTCACAGCGGGCGTCCAGGGCCCGTACAGAGCGGTGCAAGAGCGCGGGGCGATGCTTCTGCGCCATGAAGGTGCTTCCGCGACGGCGTGGGGCCGTCCTCGTCAACTCCGCGCTCGGCGTGGCCCTGCTCGGCGGGGCCGCGCTGGCGTACACCACCCTGGACAGCGGCAGCAGCAAGGCCGCGACCACGTCCAAGGTCCGGACCGCCACGGTCGCCAAGGGCACGGTCCAGGCCACCGTGTCCGGATCGGGCACGCTGTTCTCGCCCTCCGACGCCGGGCAGGACTTCACCACCGGGGGCAGGCTCACCTCGGTGGAGGTCGCGGTCGGCGACGCGGTGAAGAAGGGCCAGGTGCTGGCGACCGTCGACACCGTCGCAGCCCAGCAGCAGGTCGACCAGGCGCAGTCCGCGCTGAACACGGCCGAGGCCAACCTGACCAAGGCCGAGGCGGGCGAGTCCGTCACCACCACGGTGACCGGCTCGTCCGGCTCCGGCCGCGGCGGGACGCCCTCCGGCGGCGCGAGCGCCCAGAGCACCCCGCAGCCGACCACCACGACCACCGTGAAGGTCGACCAGGCGCAGGTCGCCTCGGCCCGGCAGCAGGTCGACAACGCGGAGGTGACGCTCGCCAACGCCAAGGACGCGCTGGCCGGGACGACGCTCACCGCGACCACCGACGGCACCGTCGCCTCGATCTCGAACAAGGTCGGCGACACCGTCTCCGGCACCGGCGCCTCCGGCTCGTCCGCCTCCGGATCCTCCGCGGGCTCCTCCGCGGGCGCCAAGACCACCACCGGCAGCGGCGGTTCGAGCTCCACCCCGTCCGGCTTCATCGTGCTGACCAACCCGTCCGGGATGGAGGTCACCGCGAACTTCTCCGAGCTGGACTCGCTCAAGCTGAAGAAGGGCCAGCCGGCCACCGTCACCCTGAACGCGCAGTCCGACACCAAGTTGGAGGCGACCGTCCTGTCGGTCTCCTCGCTGCCCTCCAGCTCCACCAACGGGGCCGTGCAGTACGGCGCGACGCTGCAGATCGCCGGTGACACCTCGACCCTGCGCACCGGCCTGAGCGCCACCATCTCGGTGACCACCGGCTCCGCCGAGAACGCCCTGTCGGTGCCCACCGCGGCCCTCCAGGGCACCGGCAGCGCCCGCACCGCGACGGTGGTGCACGACGACGGCTCCACCGAGCGGGTGCAGGTCGCCGTCGGCATCGAGGGCGACAGCACCGTGCAGGTCACCGAGGGCCTCACCGAGGGCGAGAAGGTCGAGCTGACCTCCACCACCGCGGGCACCGGCAACGGCTTCCCGTCCGGCCAGTTCCCGGGCGCGGGCGGCGCGGCGGGCGGCTTCGGCGGCGGGACGGGCGGCTTCGGCGGCACCGGCGGCGGCACCCGCACCGGCGGCGGCGCCGGAGGCACCCGCTGATGCGCGCCGCCAAGCCCCCGGTGATCCAGATCCGCCGGGTCACCAAGTCGTACGGCCACGGCGACGCCGTCGTGCACGCCCTGCGCGGGCCGATGACCGGCGGCGGCGAGCCGCTCGGCGTCGACCTGGACGTCGCGGAGGGCGACTACGTCGCGGTGATGGGCTCCTCCGGCTCCGGCAAGTCGACCCTGATGAACATCCTGGGCTGCCTGGACGTGCCGACCTCCGGCCGCTACCTGCTGGACGGCACCGACGTCGGCCACCTGGACGAGGGCCAGCTCTCGCTGGTCCGCAACCGCAAGATCGGCTTCGTGTTCCAGTCCTTCAACCTGGTGCCCCGCACCACCGCGCTGGCCCAGGTCGAACTGCCGCTGGCCTACGCGGGCGTGCGGGCCGCCGAGCGGCGCCGCCGGGCGACGGCCGCGCTGGGCCTGGTCGGCCTGGCCGACCGGGCCGGGCACAAGCCCAACCAGCTCTCCGGCGGCCAGCAGCAGCGCGTCGCGGTGGCCCGGGCGCTGGTCACCGCGCCCGCGATGCTGCTCGCCGACGAGCCCACCGGCAACCTCGACAGCCACTCCACCGAGGAGGTGCTGGGCATCATCGACGGACTCAACGCGCGCGGCCGCACCGTGGTGGTGATCACCCACGAGGACGAGGTCGCGCTGCACGCCAAGCGGGTCATCCGGCTGGTCGACGGCGCGATCGTCTCGGACGTCCGGCAGGCGCCGGTCGACGGTCCGCCGCCCGCCCTGGCCGCCGCCGCGGGGGTGGTCGCGTGATCGCCTGGCAGATGCTCCGCTTCGCGGTGGCCGGCCTGGCCGCGAACAAGGTCCGCTCCGCGCTGACCATGCTCGGCGTGCTGATCGGCGTGGCCTCGGTGATCCTGCTGCTCGCGGTCGGCAACGGCTCCTCGGTCGCGGTCAAGGACTCGATCACCTCGCTCGGCACCAACGCGCTGACCGTCTCCTCCTCCGCCTCGCGCGGATCGGTGACCGCCGCGAAGAAGCTCACCGTGGAGGACGCCAAGGCGCTCGCCACGGCCACCGACACCCCGTCCGTCAAGTCGGTCGCCCCGGTGGTCACCACCAGCGGCACCGCGCTGTACGGGAACATCTCGTACCAGCCCGGGCAGATCGTCGGCACCTACCCCGCCTACTTCGAGACCTCCAACCTGAAGGTCGGCAAGGGCGACTACTTCTCCGCGGACGACGTGCTGAACTCCCGCAAGGTCGCGGTGCTCGGCTCGACCACCGCCACCGAGCTGTTCGCCACCGAGGACCCGGTCGGCAAGAAGATCACCATCGGCGGCACCCCGTTCACCGTGGTCGGCGTGCTGAAGACCAAGGGCTCCACCGGCTTCAACGACCCCGACGACGTGGTGATCGCCCCGCTGCCGACCGTGCAGAACGCGTTCACCGGCTTCGGCTCGGTCAACCAGATCCTGGTGCAGGCGTCCTCCGCCGAGGCCACCACCGAGGCGCAGTCCGACATCACCCGGATCCTGATGGGCACCCACGCGATCAAGGACGCCACCAAGGTCGACTTCCGGATCAGCAACCAGACCTCGCTGCTGAGCGCCCGCGAGTCCACCGACAGGACCTTCACCGTCCTGCTCGGCGCGGTCGCCGCGATCTCGCTGCTGGTCGGCGGCATCGGCATCACCAACATCATGCTGGTGACGGTCGCCGAGCGGACCAGGGAGATCGGCATCCGCAAGGCGCTCGGCGCGCCCCGCGCGGTCATCCTCGGCCAGTTCCTCGCCGAGTCCACCCTGCTGTCGGTGATCGGCGCCGGGCTGGGCGTGCTGGTCGGCATCGCCGGCTCGCACTTCCCGGTGGTCGGCATCAAGCCGGTGGTGATCCCCGAGTCGGTGCTCGGCGCGTTCGGCATCGCCGTCGCCATCGGCCTGTTCTTCGGCAGCTACCCCGCCAACCGGGCCGCCGCGCTGCGCCCGATCGACGCCCTCCGGCACGAGTAGAAGGAGACCCCCGTGTCTGACGACCAGGAGCTGCTGGCCACCGCGCCGGACGCCCGCGACATCACCGCCGAGCTGGCCGCGCCGCCGCGCCGCAAGCTCCCCTGGCCCACCCTGGCGCTGGCCGGGTGCGTCATCGCCGTGCTCTCCTTCGCGGGCGGCGTCTGGTACCAGAAGGACGACGGCACCGGCGGCGGCACCAACAACCGGGCGGGCGCCTCCAGCGACCGCTTCCCCGGCGGCGGCACCGGCCGCGGCGGCTACGGCGGCGGCTACGGGGGCGGCCAGGCCACCGGTGGCGGCGGCCAGTTCCCCGGCGGCGCGGGCGGCTTCACCCGCGGCATCGTGAAGTCGGTGGAGGGCGACACCGTCTACCTGACCGACGCCAACGGGAACACGGTCAAGGTCACCACCCAGGACTCCACCAAGGTCACCACTACCAAGGAGGGCAAGGTCGGCGACCTGCAGCCCGGCCAGACCGTGACCGTGGTGGGCAGCAAGGGGGCGGACGGCTCCTACAGCGCCACCCAGCTCACCGAGGGCAACGCGGCGGGCGGCTTCGGCGGCCGCGGCGGCGGCAACGGCGGGACCGGCGGCGCGGGTACCAGTTCGGGCACGACCGGATGACTAATCCAATCTTCATTCCCCTCCCGTAGCCTGCCGGGGCTAGGGTCTGTCCGACGGCGATCGGTCGGGCACGCCCCGGCGGGCGCCGTCGGACAGACCCCGTGGTGTCCGGGGTGGCCCATTCGTCCGGCCGGGAGGCTGAGCAATCGTGACAGGCGCAGTGCAGTCGAGCCCGGCCGCGGCCGCCCAGGCCGGGAGCGAGCCCTTCCTGCTGGTCGTGGACGACGAACCGAACATCCGCGAGCTGCTCTCGGCCAGCCTGCGGTTCTCCGGCTTCCGGGTGGCCTCCGCCGCCACCGGCCAGGAGGCCCTGGACGCGGTCGCCGCCGAGCGCCCCGACCTGGTCGTCCTGGACGTGATGCTGCCCGACCTGGACGGCTTCACCGTGGTGCAGCGGCTGCGCGACCAGACCCAGTGGCCGCAGAGCCCCGAGCACGTCCCGGTGCTGTTCCTGACCGCGAAGGACGGCACCGGCGACAAGGTGCAGGGCCTGGCGGTCGGCGCCGACGACTACGTCACCAAGCCGTTCAGCCTGGAGGAGCTGATCGCCCGGATCCGGGCGATCCTGCGCCGGGCGGGCGGCCCCGCCGACGACGGCCGCCTGGTGGTGGCCGACCTCACCCTGGACCCGACCGCGCACGAGGTCACCCGCGGCGGCGCCGCGGTCTCGCTCTCCCCGACCGAGTTCAAGCTGCTGCACTACCTGATGGCCAACGTCGGCCGGGTGGTCTCCAAGGCGCAGATCCTCGACCACGTGTGGGCGTACGACTTCGGCGGCGACCTGTCGATCGTCGAGTCGTACATCTCCTACCTGCGCCGCAAGCTCGACTCCGGCCCGGTGCACGGCCCCAAGCTGATCCACACGGTGCGCGGCATCGGCTACGCGCTGCGCCGCCCGCCGAACGGCTGAGATGGCCCGCTTCTCGCTGCGGGTGCGCCTGCTGGTGCTCGCGCTGCTGCTGGTCACCACCGGCCTGGTGGTGAGCGACACCCTGGTGCTGGGCACCGTCCGCGGGCAGCTGGTGGACCGGGCCGACGAACAGCTCGACCGGTTCGCCGACCCGCTGTCGCACCGCTCCCCGTCCAAGCAGAGCACCGCCTCGGTGTTCAGCAGCACCCAGACCCCCGGCCGCCGCACCGGCCAGGGCCTGCCCAGCGAGTACGTGGTGCGCTACCTGGCCGAGGACGGCTCGGTGCTGTCGGTGGTCCGGCAGCCGCTGAGCGAGTCCGACCCGGCCCCGCAGCTGCCCGCGCTGGACCGCAAGGGCCTGACCGAGCGGCTGGACGAGCCGTTCACCGCCTCGGGGCCGCGCTCCAGCGAGTGGCGCTCGATGGTGAAGTCGCTGCAGGGGGCCGCGGGCAGCGACCCCGCCGCGCCCCGGTACGTGCAGGTAGCGGTGCCGCTGGCGGACGTCCAGTCGACCATCTCGCACCTGCGCACCACCTTCCTGACCATCGGCGGCGCGGTGCTGGTCGGCATCGCGGGCCTGGGCGCGCTCGCGGTGCGGGCCGGGCTGCGGCCGCTGCGCCAGCTGGAGGCGGGCGCCCAGCGGATCGCCGACGGCGACCTGTCGTACCGGATGCCGGAGCTGCCCGCCCGCACCGAGGCGGGTCGGCTGTCCGCGGCGCTGAACGGCATGCTCACCCACATCGAGACGGCGTTCGCCGCCCGGGCCGCCTCCGAGCAGCGGATGCGCCGCTTCGTCGCGGACGCCTCGCACGAGCTGCGCACCCCGCTGGCCGGGATCCGCGGCTTCGCCGAACTGCACCGGATGGGCGCGCTGCAGGACGTGGACCGGGCGATGGACCGGATCGAGTCCGAGGCGGTGCGCCTGGGCGCCCTGGTCGAGGACCTGCTGCTGCTGGCCCGCCTCGACGAGGAGCGCCCGCTCGACCTGGCCCCGATGGACCTGCGCACCCTGGCCGCCGACGCCCTGCACGACCTGACCGCGCTCGACCCGGGCCGCCCGGTCGCGCTGACCGGCCCGAACGGCGAGGGCGCCCCGCAGGCCGCCCCGGTGCTGGGCGACGAGGCCCGGCTGCGCCAGGTGGTGACCAACCTGGTCGGCAACGCGGTCAAGCACACCCCGTCCGGCACCGCGGTGCGGATCGGCGTGGGCCGGGCGGACGGCGGCTGCCTGCTGGAGGTCGCCGACCGGGGCCCCGGGCTGACCGAGGACCAGGCCGCCCAGGTCTTCGAACGCTTCTACCGGGCGGACGCCTCCCGCAGCCGCCGGGCCGGCGAGAGCGGGGGATCGGGCCTGGGCCTGGCGATCGCCAGCGCCCTGGTCTCGGCGCACGGCGGCGAGCTGACCCTGCGCACCGCCCCGGGCGACGGCGCGGCCTTCCGGCTCTCGCTGCCGCGCCAGTACTGACGCCCCCTCAGGGCCTCCCGCGTCAAGCGCCGTTCGGTACACCGGGCCTGCCCGGGCGCTGCTTGTGGGCGGCCGGGGGGACGCCGGATCATCGGGGTGTTGCAGAACACCCACCCCCCGTGCCACCGCACTGATAAGCATCATGGATACTTCCCTTGTGAACGTGTTCACGTTCACAAGCGGACAAGCTTGGGATGGTTCGGCGCGCTTGCGTGCTAGATCTGCCTTTCGTCCGGTATGTGGCACAACCCCTGTGAGAGAGGGCGCAGTGGACCTAGCAGTCGCTCACGAGACCATCTCGCGATGGCAGTTCGGCATCACCACCGTCTACCACTTCCTCTTCGTGCCCCTCACGATCAGCCTGGCCTCGATCGTGGCCGGCCTGCAGACCGCCTGGGTGCGCACGGGCAGGGAGAAGTACTTCCACGCCACCAAGTTCTGGGGCAAGCTCTTCCTGATCAACATCGCGATGGGCGTGGTCACCGGCATCGTCCAGGAGTTCCAGTTCGGCATGAACTGGTCCGACTACTCCCGCTTCGTCGGCGACGTGTTCGGCGCCCCGCTGGCGATGGAGGCGCTGATCGCCTTCTTCTTCGAGTCCACCTTCATCGGCCTGTGGATCTTCGGCTGGGACCGGCTCCCGAAGAAGGTCCACCTGGCCTGCATCTGGCTGGTCGCGATCGGCACCGCGCTCTCCGCGTACTTCATCCTGGCCGCCAACTCCTGGATGCAGCACCCGGTCGGCTACCGGATCGACCCGGCCACCGGGAAGGCCCAGCTCACCGACATCGTCCGGGTGCTGACCCAGAACACCACCGTCGTGCAGGTCTTCCACACCCTCACCGCCGCCTTCCTCACCGGCGCCGCCTTCGTGGTCGGCATCGCCAGCTACCACCTGTGGCGGGCCAAGCGGGGCAAGGAGACCGACCGGAGGAGGACCGCCGCGATGCGCACCTCGCTGCGGGTCGGGCTGGCCATCGCCGTGGTGGCCGGGCTGGGCACCGCGATCAGCGGCGACACCCTCGGCAAGGTGATGTTCGAGCAGCAGCCGATGAAGATGGCCGCCGCCGAGGCCCTGTGGGACACCCAGGCGCCCGCCCCGTTCTCGGTGTTCGCGATCGGCGACGTGTCCAAGGGCCACAACTCGGTCGAGCTGGAGATCCCCGGGATACTGTCCTTCCTCGCCCACAACGACTTCTCCTCCTCGGTGCCCGGCATCAACGACACCGCCGCCGCCGAGGCCGCGAAGTACGGCGGGCAGCCGGAGGACTACATCCCCAACATCTTCGTCACCTACTGGGGCTTCCGGCTGATGATCGGCTTCGGCATGACGTCCTTCGCCGCCGCGCTGATCGGCCTGTGGACCACCCGCCGGAAGTTCTGGCTGGCCCCCGAGCACCGCACCGGCGAGGACGAGCCGCCGAAGCTGATGCTCACCAAGAAGCGCGAGATGAGCGTCTTCTTCACCCGGTGGAGCTGGCGGATCGGCATCCTCACCATGGGCTTCCCGCTGGTCGCCAACAGCTTCGGCTGGATCTTCACCGAGATGGGCCGCCAGCCCTGGGTGGTGTTCGGCCTGATGCGCACCCGCGACGCGGTCTCCCCCAACGTCAGCGTCGGCACCCAGGTGGTCGGCCTGACCACGCTGACCGTGCTGTACGCGGTCCTCGCCGTCATCGAGGTCGGGCTGCTCGCCAAGTACGCCGCCGCCGGGCCGGACACCACCGAGCAGCCGCCCGCCAAGGACCCGACCCTGCGCGGACCCTCCGACGACGAGGACGCCGACCGGCCCCTCGCCTTCGCGTACTGAGGACGGATCACATGCACCTGCACGACCTCTGGTTCGTCCTGATCGCCGTCCTGTGGATCGGCTACTTCTTCCTGGAGGGCTTCGACTTCGGCATCGGGATCCTCACCCGCACCCTGGCCCGGGACACCGCCGAACGCCGCGTCCTGATCAACACCATCGGCCCGGTCTGGGACGGCAACGAGGTGTGGCTGCTCACCGCGGGCGGCGCCACCTTCGCCGCCTTCCCCGACTGGTACGCCACCCTGTTCAGCGGCTTCTTCGTCCCGCTGCTGCTGATCCTGGTCTGCCTGATCGTCCGCGGCGTCTCCTTCGAGTACCGGCACCAGCGCAGCGGCGAGCGCTGGCAGCGCAACTGGGAGCTGGCGATCTTCTGGACCTCGCTGCTGCCCGCCTTCCTGTGGGGCGTCGCCTTCGGCAACATCGTGCACGGCGTCGACATCGACGCCGACAAGAACTACGTCGGCACCCTCTGGGACCTGCTCAACCCGTACGCGCTGCTCGGCGGACTCACCACCCTGGTGCTGTTCACCTTCCACGGCGCCGTGTTCGCCTCGCTCAAGACCACCGGCGAGATCCGGGTCCGGGCCCGCGCCCAGGCCACCGCGCTCGGCCTGGCCACCGCCGTGCTCGCCCTGGTCTTCCTGGTCTGGACGCAGGCGCACTCCGGCAACGGCTGGAGCCTGGCCGCGCTGGTCGTCGCCGTCCTCGCCCTGGTCGGCGCGCTCGGCGCCAACCGGCTGGCCCGCGAGGGCTGGGCGTTCGCGCTCAGCGGCCTGACCGTCGTGGCCGCCGTCGGGATGCTCTTCCTGTCGCTGTTCCCCGACGTGATGCCCTCCACCCTGGACCCCGACTGGTCGCTGACCGTCACCAACTCGGCCTCCTCGCCCTACACGCTCAAGGTGATGACGGTCGTCGCGCTGGTCTTCACCCCGCTCGTGCTGCTCTACCAGGGCTGGACGTACTGGGTCTTCCGCCGCCGGATCGGCGTCCAGCACCTCCCCGCCGCCGCCCACCACTGACGCAGGAGCCGACACCATGGACCGCCAGCAGCGGATGCGTCCGATCGACCCCCGGCTGCTGGCGCACGCCCGCACCACCCGCGCCTTCCTCGCCGGCACCGTCGTGCTCGGCGGGGCGGGCGCGGTCCTGCTGGTGGCCCAGGCCGCGCTGATCGCCTCGCTGGTGGTCGGCGCCTTCCAGGACGGCCGGGCCGGGCTCGGCGGGCAGCTGCTCGGCCTGGCGGCGGTCACCCTCGGCCGGGCCCTGGTCGCCTGGCTCACCGAACTCACCGCCCACCGCTCGGTCGCCACCGTCAAGTCCGCGCTGCGCCGCCGCCTCCTCGACCACGCCACCGCCCTCGGCCCCGCCCACCTCACCGGCGCCCGCACCGGCGACCTCGCCACCCTCGCCACCCGCGGCGTCGACGCCCTCGACGACTACTTCGCCCGCTACCTCCCGCAGCTGGCCCTCGCCGTGGTCGTCCCGCTCGTCGTGCTGGCCCGGATCCTCGGCGCCGACTGGGAGTCCGCCGCGATCGTCTGCGCCACCCTGCCGCTGATCCCGCTGTTCATGGTCCTGATCGGGTACGCCACCCAGGCCCGCACCGACCGCCAGTTCGCCGGGCTCTCCCGGCTCTCCCACCACTTCCTCGACGTGGTCGCCGGACTGCCCACCCTCAAGGTCTTCGGCCGGGCCCGCGCCCAGGCCCGGGCGATCGGCCGGATCACCGAGGACTACCGGCGCGCCACCCTGCGCACCCTGCGCCTCGCCTTCGTCTCCTCCTTCGCCCTGGAACTGCTCTCCACCCTGTCGGTCGCCCTGGTCGCCGTCTCGATCGGCTTCCGGCTGGTGAACGGCACCCTCGACCTGGAGACCGGCCTGCTGGTGCTCGTCCTCGCCCCCGAGGTCTACCTGCCGATCCGCCAGGTCGGCGCGCTCTACCACTCCAGCGCGGAGGGCCTGGCCGCCGCCGGGAAGATCTTCGAAGTCCTGGAGACCCCGCTCCCCGCGGCCGGCACCCGCCCCGCCCCCACCGGCACCGACCTCCGGGTCGAGGACCTGACGGTCCGCCACCCCGGCCGCGGCGGCGAGACGCTGTCGGGCTTCTCGATGACCGTCCCGGCCGGCCGCACCACCGTCCTCACCGGCCCCAGCGGCGCGGGCAAGACCACCCTGGTCAGCGCCCTGCTCGGCTTCACCCGCCCCGACGGCGGACGCGTCCTGCTCGGCGGGCAGGACCTCGCCGACACCGACCCCGCGAGCTGGCACGCCCAGGTCGCCTGGGTCCCGCAGCACCCCCACCTGTTCGCCGGGACCGTCGCCGAGAACGTCCGCCTCGCCCGCCCCGACGCGAGCGACGCCCAGCTCGCCGCCGCCCTCGCCGCCGCGCACGTCGACTTCACCACCCCCGACGCCCCCCTCGCCGAGAACGGCCACGGCCTCTCCGCGGGCCAGCGCCAACGCCTCGCCCTGGCCCGCGCCCTGCTCGCCGACCGCCCCGTCCTGATCCTCGACGAACCCACCGCCCACCTCGACCCCGTCACCGAGGCCGCCCTCCTCGGCACCCTCCGCACCCTCGACCGCACCGTCCTCCTGATCACCCACCGCCCCGCGCTGACGGCCCTCGCCGACCACCACGTACACCTCCCGGGGCCGGCGGCCGTCGAGCAGGCGCGAGCGCAGGTGCGAAACCAGGGGCGCGAGGAACCGCGCGAAGCGGGAGGGACCGTCCCGCAGCCCCGGTACGAAGAAGCGCCGCTCCCCGAGGGGGACCTCCGGCAGCGCGTTCCCCGGTTCTGGCTCGCGGCCCTGCTCGGCGCCCTCGCGCTGGGCTGCGCCGTCGCGCTGATGGGCACCTCCGGCTGGCTGATCTCGCGGGCCTCGCAGATGCCGCCGGTGCTGTACCTGATGGTCGCGGTGACCTCGGTGCGGGCCTTCGGGATCGGGCGGAGCGTGTTCCGGTACGCGGAGCGGCTGGTGGCGCACGACGCGGTGCTGAAGGCGCTCGGCGGCGTCCGGACGGCCGTCTACCGGCGGCTGGAGCGGCTGGCCCCGGCCGGGCTGCCGCAGTTCCGGCGGGGCGACCTGCTGTCGCGGCTGGTCGCGGACGTGGACGCGGTGCAGGACTTCCACCTGCGCTGGCGGCTGCCCGCCGCCGTCGCCGTGGCGGTCTCGCTGGGCGCCTCGGCCGCGCTGGCCGCGTTCCTGCCGCTCGCGGGCCTGGTGCTGGCGCTGGGCCTGCTGCTGGCGGGCGCGGCCGTCCCGGCGCTGGAACGGTGGGTCTCGGGCCGGACGGAGCGGCGGCACGCGCCCGCGCGCGGCGAGCTGGCGACCGCGGTGGTCGACACCCTGACCGGCACGGCGGAGCTGACCGTCGCCGGGGCGCTGCCGCGGCGGCTGGCCGCCGCGGCGGACGCGGACGGGGTGCTGACCCGGCTGGCGGCCCGGTCGGCCGCCGCGGGCGGCCTCTCGGCGGGGCTGGTGGCGCTGGTGTCGGGCCTGACGGTGGTCGCGGCCGCGGCGGCGGGGGTGCACGGCGTGGCGTCGGGGGCGCTGCCGGGGGTGTGCCTGGCGGTGGTGGTGCTGACGCCGCTGGCGGCGTTCGAGGCGGTGGCGGGGATGCCGACGGCGGTGCGCCACCGGGAGCGGGCCCGGGCCGCCCGGGAGCGGCTGGAGCAGGTGCTGGCCGCCCCGCTCCCGGTCCGCGAGCCGGACGCGCCGGAGCCGCTGCCGGACGTCCGACTGCCGATCAGCGTCCGCGACCTGGCGGTGCGCTGGCCGGGCGCCGGGCGGGACGCGCTGTGCGGGGTCGACCTGGAGCTGGCGGCCGGGCGGCGGATCGCGGTGGTGGGGGCGTCCGGTTCGGGCAAGACCACGCTGGCGCAGGCGCTGCTGCGCTTCGTCGAGCCCTCGGCCGGGGCGGTGCTGCTGGCGGGCCGCACCGACACCCGGCGGCTGGCGGGCGAGGACGTCCGCCGGGTGGTGGGCCTGTGCGCGCAGGACGCGCACGTCTTCGACAGCTCGGTGCGGGAGAACCTGCGCCTGGCCCGGCCGGACGCCGACGAGGCGGCGCTGCGGGCGGCGCTGGCCGCGGCCCGGCTGCTGGACTGGGCGGACGGCCTGCCGGAGGGCCTGGACACCATGGTCGGCGAGCACGGGGCCCGGCTGTCGGGCGGCCAGCGCCAGCGCCTGGCGCTGGCCCGGGCACTGCTCGCGGACTTCCCGGTGCTGGTGCTGGACGAGCCCGCCGAGCACCTGGACGTCGCCACCGCGGACGCGCTGACCGCCGACCTGCTGGCCGCCACCGCGGGCCGCACCACGCTGCTGATCACGCACCGGCTGGCCGGTCTGGACGACGGCAGCGTGGACGAGGTGCTGGTGCTGGACGGCGGCCGGGTGGTCGAGCGCGGCCGCTGGTCGGAGCTGGTGGCGCGGCCGGGCGGCCGGCTGGCCGCGATGGCGGAGCGGGAGCGGGCGGGCGAGCGGGTGGCGGCGGGCGAGCCGGCGGCGGTCTGAGGACGGGCGGCGGCGGGCGGCGGTCTGAGGACGGGTGTCGCCGCCCCCCGGAAAGGGGCAAACCATGACAGAAGTGCACACTGGTGACATGCAGACGCCGGAGGAGCCGGTCGCCACGGGCGGCCGGCCGCGCATCCCCGAGATCTCCTCGCTCGGGCTCGACACCCTGGTCACCGAGGTCTCCGAGCGGCTGCAGTCGGCCGCCGCGGTGACCGACCGGATGCAGCGGCTGCTGGAGGCGGTGGTCTCGGTCGGCGCGGGCCTGGACCCGCACGCCACGCTGCAGCGGATCGCGGCGGGCGCGGCCGAGCTGGTGGACGCCAAGTACGCGGCGATGGGCGTGGTGAACCCGCACGGCAGCGGCCTGTCGGACTTCATCCACATCGGCATCGACAACGCGACGGCCGCCGAGATCGGCCACCTGCCGACCGGCCGGGGCATCCTGGGCGCGCTGATCGACGACCCGCGGCCGCTGCGGCTGACCGACCTGTCCACCGACCCGCGCTCGGTCGGCTTCCCGGCGCACCACCCGCCGATGGTGTCCTTCCTGGGGGTGCCGATCCGGGTCCGCGGCGAGGTGTTCGGCAACCTGTACCTGACCGAGAAGAAGGGCGGCGGCTCGTTCACGCCCGAGGACGAGCAGGTGGTGCTGGCGCTCGGCGCGGCCGCGGGCGTGGCGATCGAGAACTCCCGGCTGTACGAGCAGGGCCGCCGCCGCGAGCGCTGGATCACCGGCGCGGCCGCGGTCACCACCTCGCTGCTGTCCACCGACGAGGCGCAGGTCGCGCTGACCGTCGCCGCCGAGCAGGTCCGCGAACTCGCCGGGGGCGCCCTGGGGATGATCCTGCTCCCGGCCGGGGAGGACCGGATGCGGGTGGCGCACGCCTCCGGCGAGCAGGCCGACCACCTGACCGGCGAACTGCTCCCGGAGGGCGGCTTCGCCCCCCGGCTGCTGGCCGGGGAGGCGCTCTACCTGGACGACCTGGCGACCGCGCCGGAGACCGCCTCCGGCGCCCAGTTCGACCGGCTGGCCCGGCGGTTCGGCCCGGCGATGGCGGTGCCGATGGTCTCCGCGGGCCGGGTGCTGGGCGCGCTGTGCGTGTGGCGCGAGGCCGGGACGGTGCCGTTCAGCGACACCGAGCGGCAGCTCTCCCAGACCTTCGCCTCGCAGGCGGCGCTGGCCCTGCGGCTGGCCGAGTACCAGCGCAACCAGCAGCGCCTGGCGGTGTTCCAGGACCGCGACCGGATCGCCCGCGACCTGCACGACCTGGTCATCCAGCGGCTGTTCGCGACCGGCATGATGCTGGAGTCGGCGGCCCGCCGGGCCGTCGTCCCCGAGGTGCAGGAGCGGATCGGCCAGGCCGTGGACGAGCTGGACGCCACCATCCAGGAGGTCCGCACCACCATCTACGCGCTCCAGCACGGCGACACCGACGACCAGCCCGACACCCTGCGCACCCGGGTGCTGCGCGAGGGCAGCCAGGCCGCGGCGGCGCTCGGCTTCAGGCCCACCGTCACCTTCACCGGCCCGGTGGAGAGCCTGGTGGGGGAGCGGACCTCCCGCCAACTGCTGGCGGCGCTGCGCGAGATGCTCTCCAACACGGCCCGGCACGCGCGCGCCTCCCGGGTCGCCGTCGAGCTCGACGCCACCGTCCACCTCGGCGAGGACGGCCGCCCGCTCTCCCCCGCCCCGACCCGCACCGGCCCGCCCGGCGTCCTGCTCACCGTCACCGACGACGGCGTCGGCATCCCCGAGGGCGGCCGCCGCTCCGGCCTGCGCAACCTCACCCGCCGCGCCGAGGCCCTCGGCGGCGACGCCTGGCACGAGACCGGCCCGCACGGCAAGGGCACCCGGGTCCGCTGGACCGCCCGCCTCTGACGACGGCGGGCCGGCCGTCCCGGCGGCTCCGACCGTCCCGGCGGCTCCGACCGTCCCGGCCGTTACGCCGGGCCGGGACGGGGCAGGCGCGGTCGCATGGGAGAGATCAGGGTCGGCGCCTGCTCCTGGACGGACCGGGAACTGCTGGCGAGCGGCTGGTACCCGGCGGGCCACCGGGACGCCGAGGGCAGGCTGCGCCACTACGCGACGAGGTTCCCGGTCGTCGAGGTCGACGCCACGTACTACGCGCTGCCCAGCACCCGCAACAGCACCCGGTGGGTCGAGCGCACCCCCGCGGGCTTCCGCTTCGACGTGAAGGCGTTCTCGCTGCTCACCGGCCACCCCACCCGGTCCGCCGCGCTGCCCGCCGACCTGCGGACGGTGCGCAGGGACGACCCGGGGCTGCTGGACGAGGTGTGGGCCCGGTTCGGCGGCGCCCTGGAGCCGCTGCGCGCGGCCGGGCGCCTGGGCGCCCTGCTGTTCCAGTTCCCGCCGCGGCTGACCCCGGGCGCCCCGGCCCGGGCGCTGCTGCGGGCCTGCCGGGAGCGCACCGCGGGCTGGCCGCTGGCGGTGGAGTTCCGCCACCCCGACTGGTGGCGGCCCGAGCTCGCCGCCGACACCCGCGCCCTGCTGGCCGAGCTGGACGCGGCCGCGGTGGCCGTGGACACCGCCCAGGGCCTGCCCACCTCGATGCCGCCGGTCGCCCCGGTCACCTCCCCGGACCTCGCGGTGGTCCGCTTCCACGGCCGCAGCCCGGCCTGGGGCACCGGCTCGAAGGAGGACCGCTTCCGCCACGACTACGCGCCGGAGGAACTCGCCCCCTGGCTGCCGCGCGTGCGCGCGATGGCCGACCGGGCCCGGGAGGTGCACGTCCTGTTCAACAACTGCTGCGCGGACGCCGCCGTGCGGGCCGCCGGGACGATGACCGGCCTGCTCGGCCTGGACCCGCCCCGGGGGCCGGAGCCGCCCCGAGGGCCTGAGCCGCCCCAGGAGCTGGAGCTGGACCTGGGCCTGTGAGCGCGGCCGGGCGGCCGGGCGGCCGGGCGGCAGAGCCGTCAGGGCCGTCAGGGCCGTCAGAGCAGGGTCTCGATGACGGCGGCGACGCCGTCCTGCTCGTTGCTGACGGTGTGCTGCCCGACCGCGGCGAGCACCAGCGGGTGGGCGTTGGCGACGGCGTAGGACTGCCCGGCCCAGGCGAGCATCTCCAGGTCGTTGGGCATGTCGCCGAAGGCCACCACCTCGGCGGCGTCGATGCCCTGCTGGGCGCACCAGCGGGCCAGGCTGCTGGCCTTGGTGACACCGGGGGCGCTGATCTCCACCAGCGGGATCGGGCTGGAGCGGGTCACCTCGGCGAGCGGGCCGACGGCGGCCCGGGCCCGGTCCAGGAACGCGTCGGGGGAGAGGTCGGGGTGCTTGCCCAGGATCTTGAACAGGCCGTCGACCTGCCCGGCGGCGAGCAGGTCCGCGGCGGTGCCGACCGGGTGCTCCTTGTCGGACTCCCACATCACCACGTTGTACTCCGGCTCCCGGGCGAAGCCGCCGGGGAACTCGAACGCGAAGGCGGTGCCCGGCAGTTCGGCCCGTAGCCGGTCCACCACGGTGAGCGTCCCGGCCGGGTCGAGCGGGTAGGTCTCCAACAGCTCGCCGCGCCGGACGTCGACCACCGCACCGCCGTTGGAGCAGATCGCCACGCCGTGCCCGCCGATGTGCGGCCCCAGGTGCCGCATCCAGCGCGGCGGCCGCCCGGTCACGAACACCACCTGCACCCCGGCGGCCTCGGCGGCGGCCAGCGCGGCGGCCGTCCGGGCGGTCACCGTGCCGCCGGAGCACAGCAGGGTGCCGTCGAGGTCGGTGGCGATCAGGCGGGGGCGCGGGGAGGCGGTCATCCGTCCATCTTCGCGCACTCGCCCCGGAACCGGACCCGCCCGGCGCGGGCGGGCCCGGTCCCCGGACGGGTTAGGCCGCGACGTCCAGGGTGAGGGCCGCGGTGTGCAGCGTGCCGCCGGTCCGGAACTGCAGGAACAGCCGCCAGTCGCCCGGCTTCGGCAGCTCGGCGTGGAAGGCCAGCTCCGGTCCGCCGCCCTCGCCCTCGACGGCCGCCGCCTCCGGGTGCAGGTGCGCGAACGCCAGGTCGCCCGCGTGGAAGGCGGTCAGGTGCGCGTACGTCCCCAGGTACGGCTGCAGGTCGGTGACCGGCTGCCCGTCCTTGCTGACGGTGACGGTCAGCTCCCCGGCCGCCCCGGCCCGCGGGGTGCCCGCCACGGTCACCGCGTAGCCGTCCGCGGTGGTGCCGGTGGCCGCGGGCGGCAGCGGCACCGGGGTGGCCGCGCCGGGCACCGTCGCGGCCCGGCTGAGCACCAGGCCGGTACCCGCCCCGCTGCCCGCACCCGGGACGAACGAGGCGTACAGCCGCCAGTCGCCGGGCGCCGGGTCGGCCAGCGGGGCCGTCCAGGTGCCGTCCGCGGCCCGCACCGGGTGCAGGTGCTGGAAGCCGGACAGGTCGGAGCGGATCGCGTAGAAGTGCATCTCCTCGGTCTGCTCGGGCCGGTACGAGGTGAGCACCCCGCCGTCCGGGCCGGTCACGGTGAACCGGTACTCGTTGCCGGACAGCGCGCCGTCCAGCCGGTAGCCGCCCCGCTCGGCGGCCAGGCCGTCGGCGGCGTCGCCGTCCGTGCCGTCCGGGCCGTGGCTCGTCCCCGCCATGTCGTGGCCGCCGGGGGAGGCGGTGGCGGCGGGGGAGGCGGCGTGGTCCATGCCGCCCATGCCGTCCTTGCCGTCCATGTCGCTGCCGCAGGCGGCCAGGACGAGGGAGAGCGTGGCGGCCGCGGCGGCGAGCAGGGCGCGGCGGCGGGTGGTGGTGGTACGGGTCATCGGGAGGTCGCTCCAGGGTGCGCGCGCAGGTGCGCGGTCGCGGACAGGACGCGGCGCCCGGCCGGTCGCACAACTGCGGACCGGACCGGGTGGCGTCCTCAGCTACGGGCGACGCAGACCAGCAGCAACAGTTCCCGCCCCCCGCCGGGCGGCGCCCGCCCACCCCGCTCCGCACCGCTGCACGGCGGCCCCGCGGACGGCAGACGCGGCGGAGCAGCCGCCAGGGCCGAGCCCGGAGCGGGCAGCGACAGCCGGTCACGGGCCGGGGTGGAGACGCAGGCGGACGCCGAACTCCCGTGCGGCAGCGACGTGCTGACGGCGGGGTGGCGCGCCCCGGGCCGGTGCGCGGCGTGCGCGGTTGTTCTGGCGGTTCCGGCCGTCCCTGCCGCTCTGGCCATCTCGGCCGCACTGGTCATCCCGGCCGTCGCGGCCGTATTGACCATCCCGACCATGCGCGGCGGCTGGGCCGGGTGGCAGCCGGTGGCGCTCGCCGGGCTGCCGTGCATCAGGAACAGCCCGAGCAGCAGGGCGCACAGCACCGCCCACCGGGTGGCGGTCCGCCCGGTCGGTGTCGGCACCGTGGCTCGCGGCGTCCGTTCCGTCATCCTGCTCACCATACCCCCGCCCGGTATCGAACGGCCGTGCGGACGAGTGGGGCCGGGGGAGATGAGGGGGCGCCGGGCGGCGACGGCCCCGGCAGCCCGACCCCGTTCGCCCGCTTCCTCGTTCCCTGAACGTCCTGAACGCCCTGAACACCCTGCCGGTCAGCCCAGGCCGTTGACCCTCTTGTACTCCAGCGCGTACGCCAGCTTGCCCGGCTTGGCGTCCGCGTACGGCTTGCCCAGCTTGGCGAACTCGCCCTTGTCGGCGGCCTTCCCGGCGTTCCACTGCTCCAGCGCGCCCAGGTCGCCGGCGGTGAAGCCGCTGCCGATCGGGGCGGTCCGCGGCAGCGCGGTCATCGCCCGGGTGGTGGCCTCGACCGCGGCCAGGTAGCCGGCCAGGTCGTTCCGGTCCCAGCCGGACAGGTCGACGCCCGAGCTGTCGCGGATCCAGCTGCCCCAGTAGAACTCCTGGAACGGCACCGCGTCCTGGGCGTAGCCGATGTCGCGGCCGAAGTAGAGCAGGCTGCGGTACGCGTCGTCCTGGAAGTTCGCCAGGCCGACCGAGGTCGGCAGCTCGTTGATCCGGACGGGGTCGCCCTCGGGGTCGCTCAGGTACACCCACTTGTTCGCCTGCATCTTCGCCCAGAAGTCCTTCTGGGTCAGCGTGCTCAGGTTGGCCAGCACCCGCAGCCGCACGTGCAGGTCCGCGCCGCCGTCCGGGGTCTCGTAGAACGAGGTCAGGGTGTGGTGGCCGTCCGTCAGGAACGGCTCGCCGCCGGGGCCGATCACCACGGTCTTCATCGCGGCGGTGCTGTCCGCGGTCTCGCCGCCCACCGGCAGGGTGCAGGTGAACGAGGACGGGTCGTCCAGGCGCGCGCCCGGCCGCACCGCGACCGCCTCGATCCGGCCGTCGGCCTCGCACCAGTCGCTGAACTTCTTGTTGATCGCGTCCTTGCCCAGCGTGTACCGGCCGAGCTTGTAGTACACCTCGTCGTAGCCCAGCGACGGCTGGGTCGGGTGCACGTCACCGATCCGCACGTCCAGCAACTGGCCCGGCTCGGCGCACAGGTACGGCGCGAACGGCGTCCTGCGGTTGTCGTGGCCGCAGAACGACGGCCGCTCACCCGGCGCCCCGGGCGCGGCGAACGCGGCCGGGGCGGTGGTGGCGACACTGGCCAGGGCCGCGCCGACCGCCAGCAGCGGTACGGCGGACGGGACTCGGAATCGCATGGTGCTTGCTCCCTGCGGGGTGGCTGGAACCGGACCGCGAGCGTGCCAGCGACCGGCCAACGCCCGGGGTCACCGCCGTGGACTCCCGGAGAACGCGGAGGGACGATCCCGTCCCGGCTCAACCCAACTGGGCCAGGCCCTCGGTGGCGATCCGCTCGAAGACGCCGAGGTCGTTCGCGAAGATCGAGTCGGGCACCGGCCAGTGCACCACCAGCTCGGTGATCCCCAGCTCCCGGTACCGGCCCGCCCAGTCCACGAACGCGTCCACCGACTGCAGCGGCTTCTCGGCCGTCGAGCCCTGCAGCAGCACCTTCTCCAACTCGCCGACGTCCCGCCCGGCCGCCTCGCACGCGGCCGCCAGCTTCCCGAGCTGCCGCGCGATCACCTCCGGCGCCTGCTCCACCGGCACGTCCGCAGGCCCGCGCGGGTCCCCGTACGTCACCCACCCCTGCCCGTGCTCAGCCGCCAGCCGCAACCCGCGCGGCCCCGTCGCCGCCACGTAGAACGGCACCCGCGGCACCTGCACGCACCCGGGAATGTTCCGCGCCTCCACCGCCGAGTAGTACTGCCCCTCGCGCGTGGTGGCGTCCTCCCGCAGCAACTCGTCCAGCAACCCCACGAACTCCCCGAACCGCGCCGCCCGCTCCTTCGCCGACCACGCCTCCTGCCCCAACGCCGTCGCGTCGAACCCCACCCCGCCCGCCCCGATCCCCAACGTCAACCGCCCGCCCGAGACGTCGTCCAGCGTGATCAGCTCCTTCGCCAGCGTCACCGGATGCCGGAAGTTCGGCGAGGTCACCAACGTCCCCAACCGGATCCGCTCCGTCGCGCAGGCCGCCGCGGTCAGCGTCGGCACCGACCCGAACCAGGGCTCGTCCCGGAAGCTCCGCCAGCTCAGGTGGTCGTACGTGTAGGCCGCGTGGAAGCCGAGTTCCTCGGCCCGCCGCCACACCTGCTGCCCCTCGCTCCACCGGTGAGGGCGACCTTGGTAGCGAACTGCTCCCGGTCCTAGCCCGGTTGCACGATCGGCTCTCCTCCGAACAGGGAAGCCCCGACACCGATGATCACCTCTCAGTGCCTAGCGTGATGGTGAGGCCGGAGTTTCCGCTGCATGCAGATCCTTCGGCCACTGGCCATGCAAGTGGACAGTGGGGGACATGGCTCAGCCACGGCTGCCAACCGTAGGGCGTGGCGACTTCCTTGCGTCAAGTCTCCCGGATCCGGGAGACTTGACGCAAAACCCTCTTCGAGGGATTCTGGTTGCGTCTTCTCTCCTGGTTCCGGGAGGGAAGACGCAGGAGGAATGATGGAACTGCTCTCGGTGAAGCAAGCGGCCGAGCTGCTCGATATCGACGACTCCCGGGTCAGGCAGCTGCTCCGAGCAGGGACTCTAGAGGGGCAGCAGGTCGGAGGCCGCTGGCTGGTCGACGGTCATGGCGCCAGGCAACGGAAGGAACGCGGCAGCACGCAGGGGCGTCCGCTCTCCGAGCGCAACGCCTGGGGCCTCCTCGCGGCCCTCAGTGGGCAGCGAGCCCCGAACCTGTCCGATGCGGAACGTTCCAGAATCGCAAGCCGACTCAGGAGCATGGCGGCTCACAAGGAACCGCCCGTCGCGCGTTTGAGGCAGCTGGTACGGGTCCGAGCCGAGCGCCGACGTTACCGTGTGCACAGCGGACTGCTGCCGATCCTCCTCGACGACCCCGACGTGGTACGCGGCGGAGTCAGCGCGGCAGCCCGGGTGGGGGTCGGCTACCTGGCGCCGGGCAGAGCCGAGGTCTACGTACGTCTCGACAAGGTCGGCAAGCTGGAAGCGGCGTTCGGGCTCGCTCGCGACAACGCCAAAGGAAACCTGCTCGTGCGGGTAGCCCCTGCAGAAGTGTGGCCTTTCCTGCGCGCGGATGCCGCTCCTGGAAAGAGCGCCGATGCACCTGCTGCGGTGGTGGCAGCGGACTTGCTCGACTCCGATGAAGACCGTGCTGAAACCGCCGCTTCGGAGTTGTGGCAGCGGCTCATCGACGACCTGCAGAAGCGGAGCAACGTCGGATGACGGATGCGACGGCCGTCGTCACGGTCGAGTCCGACCTCATGACCGGGCCACTGGTGGAGCTGAAGCTTCCCCGTGGACCTGGACACCTGGAGACTGGGACGTGAGGTTCCAGAGGAAGTAGAGCCAGGTGAGCAACAAGCAGGGCAAGCGGTACTCGG
>NZ_JNYE01000038.1 GCF_000717185.1 Kitasatospora phosalacinea
CTCCTGACGGCAGGGGGGTGGGCGGGGCGGGGCGGGGCGGCCGTACGGGCGGGTGCCGGGTGCCGGGTGCCGGGCGCCAGGTGCCAGGTGGCCGGGGTGTGCGGGTCGTTGGGCGGTCGAGCGGGGGTGGGCCTGGGGGAATCAGGGCGCTCGACGCCACGAGCGACCGGGCCGAGGGCGCACGACTGCCACCGTCGCGCCGGAGCGGTCCGCCGTACCGGGAACGCGGCGCCCCCGTACGGGGAAGTGCGCCGGGGTTACCGCCGGGTACCTGCCAAGTTCTAGGCGGCCTTTCGGCTCAACGTCAAGGCAGTGCGCGGAAGTTGGAAGGAAGGTGAGCGGAGTTCGGGCGAGCTGGCTTCTCAAGTTCCGCATCAGCAACAGGAGTTGACCCTGGTTCCGGAAATCCTGGACGGTGCGCGAAGTATTGACCCGCCATGTACCCCGGGGTAACTTCCAGTCAGCCCGCCGGTTGTGAGAAAGATCGTCAACTGCACTGCCGTGCACCACAGTTGGCGCTCCGGGTCCACGCCAGGCACTCACATCCACGACGGGCCGCGGACCCCCCCACCCGAACCCTCTGGAGCTGTCCATGGCACCCTCCGCAGAACAACCCGCCGCCGCCACCACGACCGGGCGCGGCCGGGTCCGGCTGCGCCGCGCCGCACTGATGGCGATACCGGCCTGCGTCGCCGCCGGCGCCCTGGTGACCCTGACCGCGCAGAACGTCCTCGCCACCCAGTTCGCCATCTCCGGCATGGCCTTCGAGGTCACCGCCGACAAGCTGGACGGCACCGGGTTCGAACAGTTCGGCACCCTCGACAACATGATCGAGAACAGCCCCAACGCCGGGGACACCGGCGGCCAGCTGTTCCTGATCCAGACGGTGGTCAAGCAGGCCTCGCTGACCAAGCTCTGCCAGAGCGTCAACCTGGGCGGCATCAACCTGCTGATCACGGCGGGCGACAAGGGCACCCCCGTCACCGCCGAGAACCTCACCACCGACTCCGACCTGATGAGCGGCGACGCCGAGTTCAAGGGCCTGGAAGTCGGCCGCGACGCCAGCACCTTCGACAAGGGCGGCGTGGCCGGCCCGCCCGGCATGTTCGGCCAGCAGGGCGACACCGTCACCGTCGACCACTTCCGGCAGCAGAACTACGCCACCACCGCCGGTACCTTCCGCCTGCCCAACATGCACCTCAGCTTCAGCAGCAATGGCTGCTGAACCCGGACCGGCACCGGACCGGGCGGCCGACACCACGGCCGCCCGGCCCGCCGCCGACACGACGTCCGCCCCGACGTCCGACACGACGTCCGACACGCCGTCCGCCCCGCGCGGCTTCGCGGGCTGGCGCGGACGCCGACCGTTCTGGGGCGGCCTGCTGGTCGCCCTGGCCGGGGGCGAGATCCTGTTCACCGAGAAGGCCCCGATGCGCATGGTCATCCGGATCGGCATGCTCGGCCTGGCGGGCTACCTCGTCCCCGCCCTGATGGTGCTCTGCGGACTGCTGCTCATCTTCCACCCCGTCCAACGGGTCTTCTACTCCCTGATCGCCGTCCTCGCCACCCTCGGCAGTTGGGTCACCTCCAACCTCGGCGGCTTCTTCGTCGGCCTGCTGCTCGGTCTGGTCGGCAGCAGCCTCGCCTTCGGCTGGCTCCCTGACCAGCCCCGGCGCCGCCGCCTGCTGCGCCGGGAACCGAGGCGCGGTACGGACCGTGCGACGGGCGGCGGGGCGGACGGCGGACCGGAGCGCGGACCGGAGCGCGGACCGGCACCCGAAGCGACCCCGGCCTGACCGGGGCGGCGTCCGGCGGAGGAGCGTGGCCACCGCCGGACGCCCCGACCGCGGCCCCCGCACACCGAGCGGGCGGGGACCGCGGCCGGGCCCCGCAGCACCGGTGACGGGCCGCCACTTCTTGGTACCTTGGGCAGCCGACGGCCCGGGAACGGGCGCAACGGCAACGGCAACGGCGGGCGCAACAACGGCGGGTACGGTGACGGCGCGCGTGGCGACGGGCGTGGCGACGGCGGACGGGACGGGTGCGGTGCGGGTACTGCGGTGCGGCAGCGACGCCGTCCTGGTCGAGGCCGAGGACGCCGAACAGGCCCAGCGGCTGCACGCCGCCCTGCGCGACGCCCCGCCCGCGGGCACCGGCGAACTCGTCCCCGCCGCCCGTACCGTCCTGGTCCGCTACGACCCCTCCGCGACCGACTGGCAGCGCCTGCGGGCCGCCGTCACCGCGCTCCCGCTGCACGAGGCGCCACCGGCCTCCGCCGCCGAGACCGTGCTCGTCCCCGTCCGCTACGACGGGCCCGACCTCGCCGAGGTCGCCCGCCTGACCGGGCTGACGGAACGCCAGGTCGTCGAACGCCACACCGCCGGGCACTACCGCGTCGCGTTCTGCGGCTTCGCCCCCGGCTTCGCCTACCTCACCGGGCTCGACCCCCGCCTGCGGGTGCCGCGCCGCGCCGAACCCCGCACCCGCGTCCCCGCCGGGGCGGTCGCCGTCGCCGACGAGTACACCGGCGTCTACCCCCGCACCTCGCCCGGCGGCTGGCAACTGCTCGGCACCACCGACCTCCCCCTGTGGGACGCCTCCGCCGACCCGCCCACCCGGCTGGGCCCGGGCACCGCCGTGCGCTTCGTCGAGGCCGGGCCGGGAGGGGAGGCGTGAACGGGGACTCCGGGCACCTCGGGGACGCCGTACCGGCGCGAGACGGTGTATCGGACGCGGATGCGGACACGCACGCGGATGCGGACACGCACGCGGATGCGGGTGCGGACAGGGGCGCCGGGTCGGCCGTGCTGCTGGTGGTGCGGGCCGGGTACGGGGCGACCGTGCAGGACCTCGGGCGCCCCGGGCTGGCCGCGCTCGGGGTGGGGCGGTCCGGGGCCGCCGACCGGGGCGCGCTGCGGCTCGCCAACCGGCTGGTGGGCAACCCCGAGGGCGCGGCCGGGATCGAAATGCCGCTCGGCGGGGTCGAGTTGGAGTTCGGCCGGGCCGCCACCTGCGCACTCGCCGGAGCCGACTGCCCGGCCTGGGTGGACGGCCGCCCGGTCGGCCCGCGCACCCCGCTGGCGGTGCCCGCCGGGGCCCGGCTGCGGATCGGCACGCCCGACCGCGGCCTGCGCGCCTACCTGGCCGTCCGCGGCGGACTGGACGTCCCCGCCGTGCTGGGCTCCCGGGCCACCGACACCCTCGCCGGGCTCGGCCCGCAACGGCTGACCGCCGGACAACTGCTGCCCGTCGGCACCGCCGCCACCGGCTGGCCCGCCGCCGAGCACGCCCCGCGCCGCGACCGGCCCGGGCCCGTCGTGCTGCACGTGGTCCCGGGGCCGCGCGACGACTGGTTCACCCCCGCCGCGCTGCGCACCCTGTGCGGCGAGCCGTACACCGTGACCGCCGACAGCGACCGGGTCGGGATGCGGCTGGACGGCCCCGTGCTGGAACGGGCCCGGGGCGGCGAGCTGCCCTCCGAGGGCATGGTGGGCGGCGCCCTCCAGGTCCCGCCCTCCGGACGGCCGATCCTGTTCCTCGCCGACCACCCCGTCACCGGCGGGTACCCGGTGATCGCGGTGGTCCGCCGCACCGACCTGGACGCGGCCGCGCAGGCCAGGCCCGGCGACGTGCTGCGCTTCCGGCTGGGCTGAGGGCCGAGCAGTGGGGGCCGGGCTCAGCCGAGGGTGACGACCTTCGCCCAGGCCGGCGGGCCGTCCGGGAGGTAGTCGGGATCGTTCTCGTCCACGCGGCGGGGCCGCCGGAACAGGCCGACGACGGTGCGGGCCGGGGGAGGGGAACTCGGCCACGGGGTCTGGCCGTCCGTCAGGACGACGACCACGTCCGGGGCGGGACGGCGGCGCAGGGCCGCGGCGAAACCGGTCCGCAGGTCGGTGCCGCCACCGCCGACGAGCTCCAGCCCGCCCTCGGCGGCGACCTGCCGGACGAACCGGGCGGCCGCGTCGCAGGAGACCACCGAGACCAGTTCGCGCCGCCCGTCCACCGCGCGCAGGATCGCCGCGGTCTCCAGCAGTGCGGTGCCCAGCTCGCGGTCGCTGACCGACCCCGAGGTGTCGACGACCACCGCGACCCGGGGCGTCCGGCGGCGCAGCGAGGGCAGCACGACCCCGGGGAGGCCGGACGAGCGGCGTGCCGGACGGCCGTAGCTGTAGTCGGTGCCGGCGCCCGCCGCGGCCACCGCGGAGCGGACCGCCGCGCCGAGCAGCTCCCGCCAGGGCTGCGGCGGGTGGAAGGCCTCCCGGGCCCAGCGCCGCCAGCCCGCGGGGGTGCTGCCGGGCCGGGCCAGGATGCCCTGGGCGACCCGGAACCGGACCAGGTCGCGCTCGTGCTCGGCCAGACCCTGCCCGCAGTCGCAGTCCGCGCCGTGCGGGCAGGCCGGGCCGAGCTCCCACTCCCGTTCCAGGCCGTCGGCGCCGCTGCCGCACTCCAGCCAGACCAGGTGCTGGTACTTGGTGTCGACGGTGAACTGCCGCAGGTAGTCCTCCATCAGCCCGCCCTCGGCCAGCCCGAGGGTGCCCGGGTAGACCGCGTCGACGGGCCGGACCAGGCCGTCGCCGAACGCGTCGTCGTTGATCTCGCAGTCCGCGGCCAGGTTGACCCGCAGCCGGTCGGCCGGCCCGTCCAGGTCCAGCACGCGCATCGCCCGGTCGCCGCGCCGGGCGTGGTCGCGCAGCAGGTGCGAGACCTCGTGCACCCAGACCGAGGCCAGCTCCTCCTCGGAGGTGCGGTCGACGAACCCGGGCGACACGTAGCACCGCCAGTACCGGTCCACGGCCATGGTCGGCACCCGGGACGACTCCACCACGTGCATCGCGAACAGCGCCGTCGCCAGGTACGGACGGGCCCGCACCGCGTGCAGTCGGGCCGCGAACAGCTTCTCGGTGTCCAGCAGCAGCGCGGCCCGGGCGGTCGCGGCCGCGCCCGTTCCGGCCGGGGCGCTCACCGGCGGCCCGCGACGGCGGGGACGCGGGCCGCCGAACGCTCCGCCCGGCGGGAGACCTGCAGCGCACCGGCGAAGCGGTGGATCAACTCCGGTACGTCCCAGGCATCCTGGCGCAGTGAGGCGAGCGTGGTCACCGGCACCACCAGCAGGTCGGGCGGGCTGGTCTCCAGCGCCCGGGCCATCAACGCCCAGGCGGAGTCCCAGCGTTCGCGGGTCGGACGGGCGCGGACGGCGGCCACCACGCCGTCCAGCACGGCCTGCCGCAGGTCGCCGCGCTCGGGCAGGACGGCGGCCGCCGGGTCGGCGAGCAGGTCCTCGGGCGCGGGCAGGTCCATCCGGTCGACGGTGGCGAGGAGTTCGAGCCCCGGCCCGTCGCCGACGGTGCCGCGCACCAGCAGCGACAGCACCTCGCGGGAGGAACCGGCCGCCGAGCCGAACGCGAGCAGCCGCACCGTCATCTCCCAACTGCGCGGCGACGGCCACGCCTTGCCGCGCCGGGCCTCGGCGGACGGCAGCCGGTGGGTCAGCTCCGGTCGGACGGTGAGCAGCCCGCACACCGCCCGGCGGGCGAACTCGACCGCGGCGGGCAGCCGTTCGGCGTCCAGCCGGGGCAGTTCGGCGCGCGGCCACACGCCGCCCAGGCCGCGCACCACCACCTCGGCGTCGTGCACCCAGTCCAGGTGGACGAAGCGGTTGGCCAGCGGCGGGCTCAGCTCCCAGCCGTCGGCGGCCGAGGCGCGCGGGTTGGCCGCCGCCACGATCCGCACGCCCGGCGGGAGTTGGAGCGAGCCGATGCGCCGCTCCAGCACCAGCCGGAGCAGGGCGGCCTGCACCGCGGGTGGCGCGGTGGACAACTCGTCGAGGAACAGCAGCCCGCGGCCCTGCCGGACCAGCCGCACCGCCCAGTCCGGCGGCGCCAGCGGCACGCCCTGCGCGGCGGGGTCGTCGCCGATCACCGGCAGGCCGGAGAAGTCGGACGGCTCGTGGACGCTGGCGATCACCGTGGTGAGCGGCAGGTCGAGTTCGGTGGCGAGCTGGGTCAGCGCGGCGGTCTTGCCGATGCCTGGCTCCCCCCACAGGAGGACCGGAAGATCGGCGGCGACGGCGAGGGTCAGCGCCTCGACCTGGAGGTCCTGGCGGGGCTCGGTGCGGGACTCCTTCAGCAGGTGCAGGAGCCGGTCGGCGAGGGCGAGTTGGGGAGAGGGCGAAACGGAGGAGGGCATGGGTGATCACCTTTCGGGCCGGAGGGGCCGGAGGGGGCGGAGGGGCCGGAGGGGGCAGAGGGGCCGGAGGGGCCGGAGGGGCAGAGAAGCCGGAGGAGCTGGAGGGGGCAGAGGGGCCGGAGGGGGCAGAGAAGCCAGAGGGGCCGGAGGGGCCGGAGGAGCTGGAAGGGGGCGGAGAAGGCGCGTCAGGGTGTGGCGTGCCGAGGTGTCGGCCCTACCAGGGCCGGGGCCCCCGGTGGTGCGGGGGGGAGGTGGTGCGGGGCGGGGCGGTGCGGGCGGCCGTGCGGGCGCGGGTCGCCCGTCACGGGGGCGGGGGCGGTGTCGTAGCGGCTGCGGGTGGGTTCGAGACCGGCCGTGTGCAGGCTGTGGACCAGGCGGCGTTGCAGGTCGGCGTCGAGCGCCTCGGCCAGCGGGCCGTGGCGCAGCACGGCCTCCGGGCCGATGAGTCGGTGCACCGCGGCGAGCGCCCCGGCGCGGTCGCCGTGCAGCAGCCGCTGCTGGATGGCGTCCAGGTCCTCCGGCTGCCGGTGCGCGCGGTCGATCGCCCGCAGGCACGGCAGCGGCGGCCCGCCGAGTTCCGCCAGCGCCTCCTCGCGCCGCAGTTGCTCCGGGTCGTGGTCGAGCGGCACGAGCACCCCGTCGACCACGGCGATCCGGTGTGGAACGCCCCGGCACTCCACCGTCAACGGCCCTTCCACGCCCGCCCGTTCGGGCCGCTGGGGGGCGACTGCGGGCCGGTGTCCGGGGGCGAGTGCGGCGGCCACCAGCGGGTGCAGCGCGTCCGGCCCGATCAGCCCCGCGCGGAGCAGCAGCAGGTCGGGCGGCGTCCAGGTGGCGGCGTCCGGCAGCACGGCCGCCCCGCGCCCGGCCTCCGCCGGCGCGGCCGGCGGGCCGCCGAGCAGCAGGTGCCGCCGGTGGGCGAGCCGCACCGCGACGGGGGCGCCGTCCGGCAGCCCGTCCGCCGACCGGACCAGGCCGGCCTCGAACTCCCAGACGGTGTCAGCGAAGTGACTGTCTGTCAGCTCGGCGGTACGGTCGGCGAGTTCGACGGAGCGGCGGACGTCCCAGAGATGCCGGTGCAGGTCGAGGCGGAAGCGCGGGTCGGGCCGCGGCCGGGGCCGCCCGCCCGGCGGGCGGGCGTCGGCGTCCCACAGCGCCAGCACGATCCGCTGGCCCGCCGAGGCCTGGTCGGGTGCGGTCCGGGCGACCAGGTGCAGCGGCGCCCCGCCCCCGTCGCGCGGGTAGCGCGCCAGGGTCAGCGTCAGCCCGGGCCGCAGCACCCCGTCCGGGGCGATCCGCGGCAGGTGCCAGCGCAGCAGGTCGGGAGCCAGGTGCCGCAGGTCGGCCCGGAGACGCCCCGCCAGCTCGGACCCGTACGCGCGGGTGACGGCGCGCAGTCGGAACTCCGGATCGCATCCGGCCGCTGCGCAGGCACCGCCCCAATCGCCCAGCGCACGACGGGCGGTGGCGGCATCGATCATGGTCGGGGGGACGGCGAAACGCCGGACGCGCGACCAGAAACTGTTGCGAGTGTCCTCGTCCAGGAGGGAAGTGTCGTACATCAGCACGCACTTCGGAAGGACGGGACCTCCAATCCGTGAGTAGTCATCGCCGGTGATCGTAGCCGCATGCCGGCGAACTGTCAGCCCCGTTCCGCCCCCGCCCCCGCGCGCCGCTCCCGGGCGGCTCCCGGCGTAGGGTGACGGGAAGGCGTCCAGGGCGGAACGGCGGTGGAGGATGGCGGACGGGCGAGCGGCGGACGGCCCGCCCCGGTGGCGGCGGCCCGGCGAGGCTTTGCGGCTGCGCCTGCTGCGGGAGATCAACTCCACGGTGCACGGCGCCGACCTGCACCTGGAGCGCTACGACCGCCCGGCCGGGGACCCGGGGCTGTTCGGCCCGGACAGCGTGGTGTGGCGGGTGCACGGGCACCCGGCCGGGATGCTGGTCGGCGGGTTCGCCGCGCTGATGCTCCAGTCGCTGCACCCCGTGGCGATGCGCGCCGTCGCCCAGCACTCCGACTACCGCACCGACCCGGCAGGCCGGTTGCACCGCACCGCCCGGTTCGTCTCCACCACCACGCTCGGCTCCTCCGCCGCCGCCGAGGCCGCGATCGCCGACGTCCGCCGCATCCACGGCTACGTCCGCGGCCGCGACGCCGAGGGACGGCCGTACCGGGCCGACGACCCCGACCTGCTGTGCTGGGTGCACACCGCGGAAGCGGCCTGCTTCCTGGCGGGTCACCAAGTCTTCGCCGGTGGCGGCAGGTTGACCGCGGCGCAGTGCGACGACTACCTCGCCGAGGTCGCCCAGATCGGCCAACTCCTCGGCGCCGACGGCGTTCCCCTCTCCCGCGCCGGGCTCGCCCGCTACCTGGCCGGGGCGCGCGGCGCGCTGCGGGCCACCCCCGAGGCGCTGGAGGCCGTCGCGCTGCTGCGCGGCTTCGGCCGGACCGGGCGCGAACGCCTCGCCGTCCGGATCCTCACCAACGCGGCGACCGGCCTGCTGCCCGCCTGGGCCCGCCCCGCGCTCGGCGTCCGCCGCCCCTGGGCCGTCCGCCGGCTCTGGGACCGCCCGCTTGCCCGGCTGCTCGGCGCCGCCATGGTCTGGGCCTGCGGACTCTCCCCGATCCGCGCCGCCGCGACCGCCAGGGCCCGGGCGCGACCGTCCGCCCCGGCGGGCGGGGACGTGGCGTAGCGGCGGAGCGGCGGAGCGGGAAGACGGCGGAGCGGCAACGCGGCGGAGCGGCCGTCGCGCCCGGGCTGGGTTCCGGGTACGACGGCCGCTCCGGCGTCGTCAGTGGTCAGCGTTCGGTGCGGGGAGTGCGGACGTCAGCACTGGGGCCGACGTCCGTGGTTTGCTCCGCGCCTCGCGCGGGCCTTCTTCTTGCGGCGGCGCTTCGACGACATGGCCTCTCCTCTCGCGGCGGTGCACAACGGTCCCCCGTCCACCGTGCCCCGTCCGCGCCGAACCCGCCAGCCGACCCCGGCAGCCGACCCCGGCCCACCCGCGGACGGCCGGGCGGCGCCACGGCGGCACGGGGACCAGGATGGAGAGCAGCGGGGGACGGGACGGAGCCGAGGAGGCACGATGTCGCACCACACGCACGGGACCCACCAGGACGCGCCGGCCGACGAGTGGCCGCCGACCGAGACCCCGGAAGCCCGGATGACCGGCGAGGGGTCGCCGCCGCCGTCGGACGAGAGCGAGAAGACCTCCGCGGACGGCCCCGAGTTCACCGTCCCGGTCTCCTCGCCGCCCGAGACCGAGGCCGACTGACCGGGAGCGCGGTCGCGCGGTCTCGGGGTCACGGGGGCGCGGGTGCTTCGGGCGGCGGATCCCGGTTAGACGGACGGACATCCGTTCATGTGTTCAGCGGCTCGTCCGCCAGAACGACGAACCGGTGAACCGACGAACTGAACCGGTGAACCGGTGAACCGACGATCCGACCGTCCGACGGAAGGAGCACCCGATGACCGTGATTTCGCGCCTGCCCGGCGCCCTCGAGGAGGAGTGGGACTGGCAGCTCGACGGAGCCTGCCGCGCCGCCGACTCCCAGCTGTTCTTCCACCCGGCGGGGGAGCGGGGCCAGGCCCACGAGGAGCGCGACCGCGCCGCCAAGGCCGTCTGCGCCCGCTGCCCCGTTCGGGAGCGCTGCCTGATGCACGCGCTGGCTGCCCGCGAACGCTACGGCGTGTGGGGCGGCTGCACCGAGGAGGAGCGGAGCGGCATGCTGCGCCGTCGGCGGCGCAATCGCGCCCGCGCCCGTTGAGGCGCCCGCCGCGTGAGGCACCCGCCGCGCGGGCGGGCAGGAGTACGACGGAGGCGGCCCCCGGGAAGTGGGGGCCGCCTCCGTCGTACGCTTTCGTCCTCGCGGAGCCGGTCAGGCGAGCAGCCGGGTGGCGTCGATCTCCGCCCAGATGGACTTGCCCTGGCTGTGCCGGTCCGCGCCCCAGCGGTCGGCGGTGCGCTGCACGATGAACAGGCCGTGACCGCCGGGCAGGCCGGGCAGGTGCGGCGTGCGCAGCGTCGGCAGGACCTCGGACGCGTCGGAGACCTCGATCCGCAGCCGGTCGGGCGTCGCGTCCAGGACGAGTTCGAGCGGGCCGCCCGCGTGCAGCATCGCGTTGCCGACGAGTTCGGCGACCAGCAGCACGACGTCCTCGGCGAGGTCGGGGTCGGGCGGTGCGGACCACGACCAGTCGCCGAGCGCCTCCGCGGTGAACGCCCGGGCGCGTGCCACCGGGCGCGGCACGCCCGCCAGTCGCAGGCGGCGGCGCTGTCCGCCCCGGGGCAGCGCCGCCCCTGCGTCGGGGCGGTCGCCGTCGAGGGTCCCCCGGCTCGGTGTCACGTGCGGGTCCCCTTCGCTCTTGGCGGCGGTTTCATCGGTCCGTCTCATCAGCTCGGTCTCACGGGTCGGTTTCCCGGCCGGGCCCGGATTATGCCGGGGACGCCCGGTCGTTCGTGACGCGGCGGTTGACGTGTGCACGGCTCACCCGTCCGATGCGAGGGCTGCGTCCACCGTCTCGTGGATGGCGAACACGGCCTTCGCACCGGTCAGTTCGAGCAGGTGCCGGACCGAACCGGAGAGCGCCGCCAGGTGGAAGGCCACCCCTGCGTCGGTGGCGGCCATCCGGGTCTGGAGCAGCAGGTTCAGCCCGGACGAGTCGCAGAAGTCGACCCGTCCGAGGTCGACCACCAGCACCGGGGGGCGCTCGGAGAGCAGCAAGTCGAGCGCCTCCCGGGCGGGGGCCAGGGTCTCGATGTCCAGGTCGCCCGCCAGTACGCACACCGCCGCTTGCGACGGTGTGCGCCGGACGTCGACGGCCAGGGGGGCCATGGGCAAGTTCTCGGCTGGCATCCTCGTCCTGTTCCTTCGACCGATCTGCCTCGACCTTACGCATTGACGAGCCCGGCGGTCGAGACGGAGGGCCCGGTGCGGACGGCCGGGGCCGTCTCGCCGACGAGAATCGGCAGGACGTCAGTCCTCGGCCACGAGGCCGGTGCGCAGCTTGGCGAGCGTCCGCGACAGCAGCCGGGAGACGTGCATCTGGGACAGCCCGAGGCGCTCGCCGATCTGCGACTGGGTGAGGTCCTCGGTGAACCGCATCGCCAGGATCTGCCGCTCCCGCTCCGGGAGCTGCGCGATCATCGGCTTCAGCGCGACCAGGTTCTCCACCAGCGCGAACCGCCCGTCCACCCGGCCGAGCCGCTCGGCGGGCTGCTGCCCGTCGCCCTCGCCCGGGGAGGTCAGGTCGAGCGAGCCCGCGGTGTGCGCGTTCGCGGCGGCCAGCCCCTCGATCACCTCCTCCTCGGTCAGCGAGAGGTGCTCGGCGAGGTCGGCGACGGTCGGCTCGTGGTCCAGCGTCTGGGTCAGCGCGTCCTGCGCCTTCGCCAGGTCCAGCCGCAGCTCCTGCAGCCGGCGCGGCACGTGCACGGACCAGGTGGTGTCCCGGAAGTGGCGGCGTATCTCGCCGACGATGGTGGGCACCGCGTACGTGGTGAACTCGACGCCCAGGGTCGGGTCGAACCGGTCGATGGCCTTGATCAGGCCGACCGAGCCGACCTGCAGCAGGTCCTCGTACGGTTCCTTGCTGTGGCCGAAGCGGCGGATCGCGAACCGGACCAGGGTCAGGTTCAGCTCGATCAGGGTGTTGCGGACGTAACTGAACTCGCGGGTGCCCTCCTCCAGGCCCGCCAGTCGCCGCAGCAGCACCCGGGTCATCTCGCGGGCGTCGGTCGGCGAGGCGTTCGCCGGGTCGGCGAGCACCTCCCGGTCGAGGCCCGGAACGTCGAACAGGGAAGCGCCCAGGGGGGCGGGTCGGGCCGCCCCGGGGTGGTCGGAGGGCGCCTCGGTGGGGGCGTTCAGGAGAAGTTCATCAGTGGGCACGGGCATGCCAGTCCTTTCCTCGTCTCCGGCCGGTCCGTCCCCGGGTACCCGGGGACCCTTCGATCATGCAGGATACGACGGTGGAGGTTGGGTGAAGGAAATGTGTCGACTTTCGCCCCGATCGGACGCGCATGCGCCCGGGCGGGCGGGGCAGGCGGCCCGGTGACGCGGACCGCACCCGGCGGCCGCACCCCGGCGGAGGAGGGAACGACATGGGCCGGATCGAGGAGTCCATCGAGATAGACGCGCCGATCGGCACCGTCTACCGCGAGTGGACCGACACGGAATCGCTGCCCGCGTGCATGCGCGGCGGAGCGGGACGCGGCGCCACCGCGACCGAGGTGCTGCCGCCCGACCGGATCGCCTGGAGCGGCGGCCCCGAACTGCCCGGACACTCCGGAGTCGTCACCTTCCACCGCGTCACCGACCACTCCACCCGGCTGATGCTCCAGCTCGACACCGAACCCCACGGGCTGTGGGACCACTTGGTCGAGGGCCTCGGCTTCACCGACCGCAAGGTCATCGACGAGCTCGCCGCCTTCAAGGCCCGGGTCGAGGACCACCGCCACCACCAGGCCGCCTGAGCCCCGGGCCACCGGCCCCCGACCCGGCCGGTCCCACCGACCCGCGAGAAACGGAAGGGAGCACCGCCATGGGACCCGTCACCGAGCGGATCACCCTGTACCTGCTCGCCCCCGACGGCGCCGCCGTCCACCTCGACGCCGACTGGCGCTACCGGCCCGACGACCCGTACGCGGTGAGCCTCGACTTCGGCCCGCGCGCCGCCGGGGCGGGCTGGGTGCTCTCCCGCGAGATGCTGCTCGCCGCGCTGCACGGGCCGGTCGGCGAGGGCGACATCCACTTCGCGCCCGTCGACGACGGCCTGCTCTGCCTGGTGCTCGGCGGGGCGGGCGGCTCGGTGGTGCTCACCGTCGACTGCGCCGCGATCGCCGGGTTCCTCGCCACCACGCTCGAACTGGTGCCGCTGGGCAGCGAGTTCGAGCGGATCGACTGGGACGGCGGGCTGGCCGGGCTGCTGTCGGCCTGAGCGGCCGAGGTGGCCCGGGTGGCCCGGGCGGCTGGGGTGGCCCGGGCGCCCGAACGGCCGGGGCGGGTGCTCAGCGGCGGGCCAGCCGCCGTTCGCCGCTCGCGCCGGTGACGTAGTCGAGGTGGTAGTACGCGAAGACCTCGGGCTCCTGTTCGGCGGCGAGCACGTCGTCGGTGCCGATGGACGGCGCGCTCTTCACGTCGTTGCGGTCGAACGGCACCCGCAGGTAGCCGGGGCCGGCCACCGCGTCCGCGACCGGCACGAACACCAGGCGGTGCCGGCCGAGCATGCCGACCGTGACGGTGGCGAAGGACGGCAGGTCGGTGGCGGTGTCGACGTAGACGTTCTCCAGACTGCCGATCTTCTTGCCGTCCTGGTCGACCACGTCGTGGTTGCGCCACTCCCGGATGTCGGCGATCTCGATCATTCACGGCCTCCCTGGGCTGGGCTCGGACCCTGTGCGTCCCCGTCCGTTCCATGCTCACCGACGGCGGCGGAGGACGCTCCCCGGGCGGGCGGCCAGGTGTCCGGGGGCGGGGGAGCGGGCGGCCCGGCGGGCGCCGGCGCGGCCGGGGCGGGGAGCAGCAGGGCGGAGAGCTCGTCCAGGAGCTCGGCGGCCCGCCGGGCCTGCGCGGGGTCGGGCAGGGCCCGGGCGAGCAGCGGCTCGGCGGGGCGGGCGGCCCGGGCGCGGACGTAGCCGCGGGCGAGCGCGGAGACGGACAGCAGGGTGCGGCGTCCGTCGGCGGGGTCGGGGGCGGCGTCCAGCAGGCCGCGTTCGCGCAGCCGGGCGACGGAGGTGGAGACGTGACTCTGGGCGAAACCGGTGCGGACCCGGATGTCCTGCACCGAACTGCCCGGGTGCTGGTACACGTCGGAGACCACCGCGACCTCGCCCGGGGTGAGGGTCTCCGAGGCGTGGTCGGTGACCATCGCCCGGCCCAGTTCGGTGAGCCGCTTGCCCAGTCGCAGAAGCCGTACGCCGTCCATGGCGGACAGGCTACCGCGCCACCGGCCACTGCATCGCCGCCGATGCATCGGTGCGAATGTATCGGAACGAATGCATCGTCGCAGATTCATCTTCACAGATGCATCTGTGGCGATGTAGTTTTGCGGCATGACGACCAACGAGCCCGCGGGCTCCGACCCCGGCGGCCCCGGCACGCCCCGCGCCGCGCAACTGAGCCCGGTCTCCCGCACCGCGCTCTCGGTGGCCCGGGTGCGCGCCTACGAGAGCAGCCGGCCGGAGCCGCTGTTCACCGACCCCTACGCCCTGGCGTTCATCGAAGCCTCCGGCACCCCCCTGCCCACCGAGGGCCCGGCCGGGCCGCTCGCCCGGCTGCTGGTCGCCCGGGGCGTCATGCGCACCCGCTTCTACGACGACCGGCTGCTCGCCCTCGGCCCCCGCCAGGTCGTGCTGCTCGCCGCCGGGCTCGACACCCGCGCCCACCGGCTGGCCTGGCCGTCCGGCACCCGGCTGTTCGAGATCGACCTGCCCGCCGTCCTCGACTTCAAGCAGGGCGTCCTCGACGAGCGGGGCGCCGAGGCGGCCTGCGAGCGCACCGTCCTGCCCGCCGACCTGGCCGACCCCGGCTGGACGGACCGGCTGCTCGCCGCCGGGTTCGACCCCGCCCGGCCCACCGACTGGCTGGCCGAGGGGCTGCTGGTCTATCTGGACGCCGACCAGGCCGCCGGGCTCCTCACCGCCGTCGGCGACCTGTCGGCGCCCGGCAGCCGACTGCTGACCGAGCAGGGCCGCGACCTGTCCCGCGTCCCGGCCGAGGCGGGGCTCACCGAGATGACCGCCCTGTGGCGCGGCGGCCTCGGCTCCGGCACCGCCGCCTGGCTGGACGCGCACGGCTGGCGGACCGGCTTCACCGCGATCGACGCCTTCGCCGCGAGCCTCGGGCGCGAACTCCCGCCCGTCCCGGGCTTCGACGGCGCGGGCTTCCTGGAGGCCCACCGCGAGTCCTGAACCACCCGGCCCGACAAGCACGTTCACCGCCGACCGGAGGAACCGGCCGACGGTGAACGGGCGTTGCGCGGGGTGGATCAGGAGCGGGGTGGATCAGGAGGAGCCGGTCAGGAGCGGCCGGTCAGGAGCGGCCGGTCAGGAGCGGCCGGTCAGGAGGTCGCGGTGCACACCGCCGTCGCGGTCGCCGCCGCCGAGGCGTCGCTCCGGGTCGCCTGGACGCCGAACGAGGTGGACGCCGCCGGAGCCAGCGCCCCGTTGTAGGCCAGGCTCGTCGCGGTGACGGTCTGCCCGCTGCGGGTCACGTTCGCGCCCCAGCTCCCGCTGATCTGCAGGCTGCTGGGCCACGTCCAGGAGACCTGCCAGGCCTTGGTGGCCGCGGTGCCGGTGTTGGTGACGGTGACCGTCGCGGTCAGGCCGCTGCCCCAGTCGTTCAGGCTGATCGTCGCCGCGCAGCCGGAGCCGGTGCCGGTGCCGCCGCTCGTCGCGGTGGTCGCCGTCAGCGCCGCCGAGGCGGCCGACACGTTGCCCGCCGCGTCCTTCGCCCGGACGGTGTAGCTGTACGCCGTCGCCGCGCTCAGCCCGCTGTCGGTGTAGGAGGTTCCGGTCGGCGAGCCGACCTTCGTCCCGTTGCGGTACACGTCGTAGCCGGTCACCGCGGTGTTGTCGGTGGACGCCGTCCAGGACAGCGCCACGCTGCTCGCGGTGGTGCCCGTCACGGCCAGCCCGCCCGGCACCGAGGGCGCCTGGACGTCGCCGCCCGTGCCGCCGCCCGTGGAGCCGAAGCCCGGGGCCTTGACCGAGGCCAGGTAGCCGTCCTTGACCGTGTTGACCGTGGTCCAGTCGTCGTTCAGGATGCCGCCGGTGTCACCGGAGTTGGGGTTCCACGACCAGTACGTCCACTGGAAGGAGTCCGCGCCGTACGTCGCGGTCGGCCGCAGGTACTGCACCAGGGCCTTCAGCCAGGCCTGGTCGGTGGCCGACTGGAGCGTGGTGCCGAACTCGCCGACCCACACCGGGGCGATGTTCTGGTTGAACAGGTAGCCCCAGTTCTTGTCCCACACGCCCGGCATGTTCGACGGGAAGCTCGGGTCGGAGAACCAGGTCTGCTGCGCCACGCTGGTCGCGTAGTCGTGCGCCGAGTACACCACCCGGTTGGGGACGCTCAGCTGGACCGGGTACTGCCCCGCGCCCTGCAGGTTGCCGCCCCACCAGTACGAGCTGCCGTTGAAGCTCTGCACGCCCTCGACGAAGACCAGCAGCTTCGAGTTGGCCGACAGCACCGCCTCGCCGCCGCGCTGGGCGGCCAGCCGCCAGTCGGTGGCGGTGTCGCCGCAGCCCCAGCAGGCCGGGTCGTGCGGCTCGTTGTGCAGGTCGATGCCGATCACGGCGGAGTTGCCCGCGTACCGGGCGGCGATCGCCTTGAGGTTCGCCAGCCAGGTCGACTCCGGCACCGAGGCGGTGTACCAGAGCGCCGACTGCCCGGCGGAGTCCGGGCGGTGGCGGTCCAGGATGACCTTCATGCCGATGCTGCCCGCGTAGTTGACCAGCTTGTCCATCACGCCGAGCGAGTTCAGGCCGGCCAGGTCGGTGTTCATCCCGCTGGAGGTGTTGATGCTGCTCGGGGAGGTGCCCTTGAAGATGTCGTCGCTGTACGGCAGCCGGATGGTGTTGTAGCCCAGCGACTTCATCTGGTCGATCATCGACTTGTAGTCGCGGCTCCACAGGCCGTGGGGCACGTAGTTGGAGGTCTCGAAGCCGAACCAGTTGATGCCCGCGATCCGGACGGCGTTCCCGGCCTCGTCCAGGATCTGCCGACCGCTGGTGTGCCAGTACCCGGTCCCCGCGGTGGTGGCCGCGGCAGCGGTGGTGGTCGTGGTGGCGGCCTGGGCCGCGGGGACCGCGGGGGCGGTCAGCGTGGTGACGAGCGCGGCGGCCAGGGCCGCGGCACAGCCCGCCAGGCGGCGCGTCAGGCGCCGACGCAGCTGGAGGCGCATGGGTCTCGTTCCTCTCTGGACGCGTGGGGGGCGTCCGGTGGGGGTGGGGTGGTCCGAGACGTTCGTGGTGCTCGTGGTGCTCGTAGTGCTTGTGGTGCTCGTGATGGGGAGCGCGGGCGGTGCGGGGTGATGCCGGTCCGGGCTATCGGGAGCGCTCCCACCGGTGGCCCTCGCGGGCCTGCCATATGAAGCCAGACCGCCCTAGGGGTCGTCAAGAGGTCTGGGAGCGCTCCCACTTGACGGGGGCCACCCGACCGGCCGCGCTGAAACGTACATCGGGCGTGTCCGGCGCGGCGGGGGTGACCCGGTCGACGGTCCGCGCGTTGACTACGGGCGGCCTCCGGTGATGGAGTCCGGACCGCCGGATGTGCGTTCACCCTGTCGGGAGGCTGGTATCGATGGCGGGTCGGCAGATCACCGTGGTCGGGGAGTGCGTCGCCGACGCCTTCGTCGAACGCGACGGGGCCCGGCCGGGCGAACTCGCGCTGCGGGTGCTGCCCGGCGGCGGCCCGGCGAACACCGCGGTCGCCCTGGCCCGGCTGGGCACGCCCACCCGGTTCGTCGGCCGGATCTCCGCCGACCCGTTCGGCGCCCTCTTCCGCACCCGCCTGACCGGCTCCGGCGTCGACCTGGCGGACACCGTCGCGGCCGCCGAACCCAGCACCCTGGCCCTGGCCGCGCTCGACGGCGACGGCCACGCCGCGTACTCCTTCCACGCCGAGGGCACCGCCGACTGGCAGTGGACCCGCGAGGAACTCGCCGCCGCCCGCCACGACGGATCGGTGTGCCTGCACACCGGCTCGCTCGCCCTGGTGCGCGGACCGGGCGGCCCGCGGATCGAGAACCTGCTCGCCGAGGCCCGCCCGTACGCCACCGTGTCGATCGACCCCAACGTCCGCACCCTGCTCGTCGCCCCCGACGCCTACCGGCAGCGCCTCGACCGCTGGTGCGAACTGGCCGACCTGCTGCGCCTGAGCGAGGACGACCTGCGCGTCCTGCTGCCCGGCACCGCCCCCGAGGACGCCTGCGACCGCTGGCACGCGGCGGGCGCCCGACTGGTCGTCGTGACGCTCGCCGAACGCGGCGCGCTCGCCTCGCTGGACGGCCGCCGCGTCCGGGTCGCCGCGCCCGTGACGCCGGTGGCCGACACCGTCGGCGCGGGCGACTCCTTCACCGCCGGGCTGCTGCACTCCCTCGCCCTCCAGGGCCACCTCGGCGGCCGCCTCGACTCCCTCACCCCCGAGGACCTGGAACGCGCCTGCGCCTTCGCCGCCCGCGTCGCCGCCCGCACGGTCGCCGTCCCCGGCGCCGACCCGCCCTGGGCGGACGACCTCTGAGCCCGCGGGGGCGCCAGCGGCCCCGCCCCGGACGCCGACAGCCGGCCGCCCCGGGCCCAGCCGACGGCGAGGCTCCCGCCGCGGTTTTGTTCACGAGGACGGGTTCTGGTCCAACTTCTGTGGACCGGTGACGCTCAGTACCGACAGGGGTGTCGGTAGGACGGTTGATAATGCCGGTCATGGCAGATCGCAGTCCGGTGCTCCGGATCATCACCTCGGCGGCACGGGAGTCCCTGAAGCCGCTTGACCTGGCCCAGCGTGGGCGGTCGCGGCTGTGGATTGATGATCACGGGTGGTGGCTGGGGGTTGTGGAGTACACCCCGCCACGGACACCCGGCAGCGGTCTGCACGTCGGTGCGATGTGGCTGTGGCACGACGTGGACCACCTGGCCTTCCACGTGGACGCAGTCCGGGTCGGCTCCGAGCTGTTCCGCACCGAGGAGCAGTTCACGCCGCTGGCACTCGAACTCAGCCGACAGGCGGCTGCGAACGTGACCGCGCTGAGGGAGAAGTTCCCAGCTCTGCCGGACGTCGCCCGGTACCTGACGTCCAGGCCGGTGCGCCGAGGATTCCTCTGGGACGGCTTCGACGCCGGGATCGCGGCCGCCCTGGTCGGTGATCCGGACACGGCCCGCAATCACTTCGAGCGAGTCCTCCGAGAGGACGCGCTGGCCCCGTGGATGGTCGAAGCCCAGGAGAAGGCACGTGAGCTGCACGCGATCGCGGCAGATCGCGACGCCGTGACCGCTTGGGTCGCCAGGGGCGTCGCCTCATGCCGGAACAAGCTGGGCCTTGATCCTGTGCCGCTCGCGATCAGCTGAATGGACCCACCGGGCAACAGAGCTGCCGTCAGGCCAGCAGAACTCGCTTCCGCAGCAGGTCAAAGCCGGCCCGGCCGTACATCTGGCGCTTGATCATTTTGATCCGGTTGACGTGGCCTTCGACGACGCCGGAGCTCCACGGCAGTGTCAGACCCGCGGTGACGGCGGCGAGATCGCGTTCGAGGCCGTTGGCGAAGGTGTGGAGGCTGGGCAGCTCGTCGGCGCGGACCGCCTTGATCCATTGCGGGAGCCGGTCGCCCTGGAGTTCGGTGATCATCCTCCCGAACGTGCGGACGTGACCGGTGAGCGCGTCCAGTTCAGGGCAGTGCGCGAGCACTGACTTCAGCTTGAGTCGCTCGCTCTCTGGCAGGGTGTCGGGGTGGGTCAGGATCCACCCGGCGACGGTCCGCGGCGATGGTGGTCGGGCGGCCGGTGCGGTCGGGGTGGTGCGGAACGGCTGTAGGTAGGCGCGGACGGCTCCGTAGCCGCCGCGGTAGCCGTGCGTCTTGATCTCCTCCCAGAGGGTCCAGGCGTTCGTGCAGCCTTCGGCCCACCGCTCGTTCAGGTACGGCTTGAAGTCGTCGAGCTTGGTCCTGCGGTTCTGCCACTGTCCCTGGAACAGGTCTTCCGGCCTCGCGGCGTCCGCCAGCCGCTGGACGGTGCGGTAGGTCATACCGAGCTGGCGTTGGATCGAGCGTCGGCTGTGGCCGGCAGCCAGCAGCGCGTGGACGGTGGCGTGCTTGGCGCGGGTGCGGTCGGCGAAGCGGTGTCCGGTGGGCCATGGCAAGCCGCCGTCCGCCGGTTCCTGGGCCTCTGCCTTCTGCGGGGCCGCCTCGGCGGTGGTCCCGCGCAGGCAGGAACGATGACGGGAGATGCAGCGCTCAGCGGCTTCGCCGAGGTTGCGCCAGAGGTGGAAACGGTCGGCAACCTGGACGGCGCTGGGTGCCCCGATGTTGGCGCCTTCGGCGAAGAACGGAGCACGGTCACGGCAGACGACCTCGATCCCCGGGCGTTCGGCCAGCCAGGCCGCGACCGTGCCCGCCTCGCGATCCGGCAGCAGGTCAATTGGTCGGCGGGCCTCGACGTCGACCAGCACGGTCCCGTAGACACGTCCCTTGCGCATCGCGTACTCGTCGATGCCGACCACTCGCGGGGGCCGCAGCTGAGGCTCCGGGAGCGCGTCGACCAGTCGCAGGACCGTGTTCCGGCTGGCTCTCGCCCCGAAGACGTCGGCCAGCCGGGCGCCAGCGCGACCGGCCAGGGCGAGGCCGACCTCGGCCAGCGCCGACCGCATTCGTTCGGTCCGCTGGCTGTGTCGGCGGGTCAGGCCCGTGACCTGCTCGACGAACGTCCGCCGCTCGCATGAGGCGTCGTCGCACGTGAAGCGCCGGACCCGCAGCCGCAGCACAACCCGCCGTCCTGCCACGGGAAGATCGGCGGGAAACCGCAGGTAGGATCCGTGCACTCGCCCCGACCAGCTCTCGCAGCCCGGGCAGCACGCGTTGGTTGTACGGGATCTGACACCGACCCGGATCACCTCGCCGTCGTCCTGCACCGACACCACCATGATCTCCGGAGCCGACAGGAAGAGCAGCTCTTCCAGCCGGAGCAGTACCTCGCGCACAGCCCAGAACCATCAGCTCGAACGCCGCCGTCACCGGCCGTTTCCAGACGATCTCGGGAGACGTCCCGGGGAGCTCAATGGTCACACGGAGTAGTCACACCACAGAAGTTGGACCAGAACCCGTTCTCAGGAACAAGGCCACCGTGTCCGAGCCTGTGTCCGGGCCTGCGGCCGCGTCCGCGTGCGTCTGACGCGCGGAGGAGGGGTAGGGTGGTGCGGGTGGTTCGGACGGTGCCGGAACTGCCGGAGGGTTCGTGGTGGGACTGGGACGTCGTCACCTCGACGCCGGAACTGTTCGTGCTGGGCGCGGACTACGACCTGACGTACCACCACGGGCTCGAACTGCGCTTCCAGGAACCGCTGTTCGTCCGGTGCCCGGCGGAGCAGTTCCACGACCCGGTGTTCCGTGCGGCGACGGGGGCGGAGGAGGAGTGGGTGGCCCGGGCGGTCGGCGGGACGCCCGGGGTGCTGGTCGCGTTCGAGTGCGACGACGGCGGGGCGGTCCAGGCGACCGGGCTGGTCGCCGCCCGGCGCCTGGAGGTCGCCACCGGGGTGGTCTTCCGGTACTGGCGCGAGCACCTGGAGCCGGGGCAGCGGCGGGCGCCCTGGGTGCGGCCGCCGGCTGCTCCGTCGGCTGCTCCGCCGGGGGCTACTGGTCGGCGGTGAGCTTGCCGCCCTTGCCCCAGTTCTCGGCCGGGTACTCCTGGATCCACACCAGGACGCTCTCGGGCGGGCAGGCCAGGGCCTCCACGAAGGCGGCGGTGACCCGCTCGACCAGCTCGCGCTTCTGCTCGACCTCGCGCGGGCCCTGCTGAATGGTGACGATCGGCATTCTCGGCTCCTGGTGTTCGTCGACGTTCGTCGGTGTCCGTCCTGCGGGCCGGTCCTTCCGGCCGACACCAGTCCACCGGATCCGGCCGCCCGCACCCAGACCCGATCCGCTCTCGCAGCGATCACGAATCCTGATCGTCGCCGGTCAGAGCTGTCGGAGCCGTCGGAGCTGTCGGAGCTGTCGGAGCCGGTCGGGAGGCGCTGCGTCGGCAGGCCTCCAGGAGCAGCCGCGGCGGTGGGGCGGAGCGTCGGACGGCGAGCGACATCGGTAGGGCCAGCGGGGTGCGGCAGGGGCGGAAGGCGATCCGGCGCGCGTGCGTCATCCGGGCGTTGGCCGCGTACACCACCGTCCACATCGGGACGCCGGTGCCGATCGCGGCGAGCGTGTTCTGCAGGGTGTGGTGCGGCGGGCCGGGCACCGGCCGGAAACCGGCCCGGGCGCAGGCGTCCGTCACCAGGTCGACCAGGGCCGGGTGGTGGCGCCGCTCGGTCAGCAGCAGGGGCAGGTCGGCGAGGTCGGCGAGGTCGACCTCGGGCCGGTCGGCGAGCGGGTGCCCGGCGGGCAGCGCGATCACCAACTCGTCCTGCCAGAGCGGCAGGTAGCGCAGGCCGTCGTCGCCGGGGAGCGCGCCGCGGACGAAGGCGGCGTCCAGTCGGCCGTCCGAGAGGCGGGCCAGTCGTTCCCGGACGGGCTCGGCGTGCAACTCGACGCGTAGGGTGGGGGCTTGGGCGCGGTAGGCGTCCAGGATGTCCTCCAGTCGCTCCCCGAGCCCGCCGACGGTGCCGAGCCGGAGCACGGTCGGCGCGGCCAGGTCGGCGGCCAGCGCGCGGGCGGCGTCCTCGGCCGCCAGGACGTTCCGGGCCGCGGGCAGGAAGCGCTCGCCCGCCGGGGTCAGCCGCACGTACCGCGGCGAACGGTCGAACAGCTCGACCTTCAACTCCCGTTCCAGCCGCCGGACCTGCTGGCTCACGGCGGGCTGGCCGAGCAGCAGCCGCTCGGCGGCCCGTCCGAAGTGCAGCTCCTCCGCGACGGCGACGAAGCAGCGCAACTGCCGCAGTTCCACGCGGGTCCTCCTCCGGTCGGTGCCCCGGCCCTGCCGTTGACGGGGACCATGGTCGCAGCAGGCGGTCGCTCCGGGCCGGGCCGGGTCGGGCAGGGTCGGGCTGGGCAGGGCGGGCCGGGGCGTCAGGCGTCCGCGTCGAACCAGGGGCGACCGGCGTGCCAGTGGGCCACCCAGCCCGCGAAGCCGGAGGCAGTGGCGGTGGTGGCGGCGGTGCGGCCGGGACCGGCGTCGAACGGGGTGGCGCCGACGTCGGTGACGCACCAGACGCGGCCGCGGTGCGGGCCGGTGACGACGAGGTGCCAGTACATGCCGCAGCCGTCGGTGCCGAGCACGATCGACCCGTGGTGGTGGACCTCGCCGACGCGCGCGTCCAGCTCCTCCTCGGGGGTCTCCTCGTCGTCCTCCCAGACCCAGCCCGCGGTGAGCGGGAACGGGCGGGCGAGGTTGCGCTCGGCGGGGTCGCCATCCCAGTCGGAGGGGAGCGCGGCGAGCGCGACCAGGCCGTGGCCGGGCGGGCCGGTGGGGGAGCCGTCGGCGATCTCGGCGACGAAGGTGCGGTACGGCTCGGGCAGCACGACGCCGTGCTCGGCCTCGAAGGCGTGCACGGCGGCCCAGCCGAGGGCGTCCGCGCCGTCGGTGCCGGCGTTGAAGGCGTCGCGGAGGAGGGCGAGGTCGGCCGGGGCCGGGCGGTGGGTGTCCACGGCCCCATGGATAGCAGGCGGGTCCGACGGCAGATGGGGGGAGGGGCGGCGGAAGGAGGGGAAGGGGAAGGAATTGAACGCGTTCAGTCTCGGGTGTACGTTCTCCCCGTGAAATACGTGATCCCCGGCGGGACCGGACAGGTCGGCGCCGTGCTGGAGCGCGCGCTGCGCGCCGACGGGCACGAGGTGGTGATCCTCACCCGGACGCCCGCCGCCCCGCACCACGTCCCCTGGGACGGCCGGACCCTCGGCCCCTGGGCCCGGGAGCTGGACGGCGCCGACGTCGTGGTCAACCTGGCCGGGCAGACGGTCAGTTGCCGCTACACGCCGCAGAACCTCCAGCGGATGATGGACTCCCGGGTGGACTCGGCGCGGGTGGTCGGCCGAGCCGTCGCCGCCGCCGAGCGGCCGCCCCGGGTCTGGCTGCAGATGAGCACCGCCACGGTCTACGCGCACCGCTTCGACGCCCCGAACGACGAGGCGACCGGCGCCGTCGGCGGCACCGAACCGGGCGTCCCCGACTACTGGGAGTACAGCGTCCGGATCGCCCGGAACTGGGAGGCCGCCCAGGCCGAGGCCGACACGCCCGGCACCCGGAAGGTCGCGCTGCGGGCCGCGATGGTCCTCAGCCCGGACCGCGGCGGCGTCTTCGACGTGCTCTCCCGGCTGACCCGGCTCGGCCTGGGCGGGCCGGTCGCGGGCGGACGGCAGTACGTCTCCTGGATCCACGAGCACGACTTCGTCCGGGCGGTGCGCCTCCTGGTCGAGCGGGACGACCTGGCCGGGCCGGTCAACCTGGCCGCGCCCAACCCGCTGCCGCACCGGCAGTTGATGCGCGAACTGCGCCGCGCCCACGGCGTGCCGATCGGCCTGCCCGCCACCCGCTGGATGGCCGAACTCGGCGCCCTCGTCCTCCGCACCGACACCGAACTGCTGCTCAAGAGCCGCCGGGTGGTCCCCGGCCGCCTGCAGGACGCCGGCTTCGCCTTCGACTTCCCGCACTGCGCGGACGCCGTCCGCGAACTCGTCGCCCGCCGCTCGGCGGGCCGCCCCTTCGGGCTGCTGCCCTCGGCCCGCAGCGGCGCGAGCTGACCCCGGCCGTCCGGCGCAGGAGGCGTGTCGGAGGGCGCCGTGAGGACGGTGTGAGGAGGGCGCCGTGAGGACGGTGCGAGGATGGTGCCGTGGACGACGAGAGCGTGGTGTCGGAAGAACTCGCGGGGGCTGCCGTGGTGTCGGAGGAGCTCGCGGGGTTCCTGCGGGAGGCCGCCGAGTACCGTCCGGTGCTGGTCGCCGGGTGCGGGTGCGAGGACTGCGGCGGGCGGGTGTTCACCGTCTGGGTCGATGACGTGGAGGGGTGCGCGGCGCGGGAGTGCGTCGGCTGCGGCGGGCGGGCGTTCCTCGCGGACAGCGCGGAGGTCTGGCAGGAGGCCGAGCCCGGTGGGGCCGAATGCCCCTGCGGGGGCGACGAGTTCGAGGCCGCGGTCGGGTTCTCGCTCACGGCCGACGGGTCGGTCCGGTGGGTGACGGTGGGGCTGCGCTGCACCCGGGACGGCGCGGTCGGGGTCTACGCCGACTGGAAGATCGACTACACCCCGACGGACCACCTGCTGCGCGCCCTCTGAACCGGCCCGCGGGGTCCGGCGGGCCGGTGTCCGTGCGCGCCGCCGCCTTGGCCGAACACCGTTGATGTGCAGGCCAGTTGACGACAAGTCAGCTTTCGGCGGGTCCGGAGGCGTACGCGAGCGGGGGTGCGATGGCCTGGGCGTCTGCACCGGCGCCGACCCACAGGCCGATGAAGAGGGCGGCGGTGGCCTCCAGCAGCCCGGCCCGGTCGAGGGGGCCGGCGGCGAGCGGGGTGCAGCCCAGGTCGCGGACGAGCGTGGTGACCTGCTCCAGGGCGGTGGGGTCGTCGCCGCACAGCGGGACGGCGAGCGGGCGGCCGTCGAAGACCGGGGGCCGCATCCGCCAGACGTCCTCGTGGCACAGGTTGAACGTCTTCACCACGTGGGCTCCGGGTGCCGCCGCCGCCAACTGCTCGGCGGCGGAAGGGCCGTGTCCGGTCAGCAGGCGGAAGCCCGGTCCGACGGGGTTGGCGCAGTCGACCAGGGTCCGCCCCGCGAGCGGTTCGGCGAGCGTCCGCACCACCTCCGCGCCGGTGCCGAACGGCAGGGCGACGAGCACCACTTCGGCGTCCGCCGCGGCCGCGCGCAGGTCGCCCGGCCGCGCCCCGTGGCCGATCCGTTCGGCCAACTGCCGGGCCCTGGAGGGGTTCCGCCCGCCGACGGTGAGCCGGTGCCCGGCCCGTGCCCAGTGGGTGCCCAGGGCGTCCGCCATGTTGCCGGTGCCAAGAATGCCGATTCTCATCAACTGTCTCCCGTCCGAACGGATTTCGGCCTGCTGCCGATCCGGTGTCGATCCAGTCCCGGCCCGGTGCCGGTCTGCCGCCGGTCTGCCGCAGGTCCGCTGCCGGTCTGCTGCCGACCCCGGGCGTCGACCTCTGATTCGAGGTTAGGGAGGCGGTCGGGCACCATTCGGTACGTGACCACTGACCGCCTGCTCGCCGACTGCCGGGCCCGCCTCGCCTTCGACCTGCTCTCCAACACCTGGAACGCCGTGGCGCTCTGGGCCCTGCGCGACGGGCCGTGCCGACCCGCCGAACTGCGCGGCCGGATCGGCGGGATCAGCTCCAAGGTGCTCACCGAGACGCTGCGCCGCCTGCAGTACAACGGCCTGGTCGAGCGCCATCCGCCGCAGACCGGGCGTCCCGGCGTCGCCTACGAACTCACCGCGCTGGGACGGACTCTGCTGCCCGCCATCGACGCTTTCGGCGCCTGGGGGTTCGCGCACGGCGACGAGGTGATGGCCGCCCAGGAGGCCGCGGACCGGATGATGGAGGGAACGACGGAGGCGTAGGGAGCGGGGCATGGCGGAGGACGAGATCGAGCGGCGGCTCGCCGAGGTCGCGGACGGCGGCGCGGACCGGGACGCCGTCGACCGCTGGGCCGGTCGGCAGCTGCTGGCGGACGGGCGGGAGTGGGACGAGACCTCCCGGTGGGCGCTGGAGCTGCTCTTCGGCATCGACCTGCGGCACGGGCCGGGCGAGCCGTACCTGCACGACGAGGAGCAGGTGGGCGAGTGGCTGGCCGAGTACCGGCGCCGCCGCGCCGGAGGGTGAGGGCGCCGGGGCGGGCCGGGTGCGTCGGGAGCATGCGGGCAGGGGCGGCACGTGCGGCTGCGGCCCACCGTCCGTCCGGAGAAGCCACGATGTCGTTGAACGCCGAGGAGCGGGCCCGTACCGCCGCCGAGTTGCGGGCGAACCTGGAGCCGGCCGGGGTCGGCGCGGACCGGGTCGGTACCGAACTCGGCCTCGTGGAAGGACAGTTGGCGGAGGCCCTGGGCGTGACCGGGGCGGACCCGGCGGACGTGTGGCTGCTGCGCGACCACCTGGAGGACCTGGCGCGTGCGGCGGGCCGCGAGCCCGTGCCGCACACCGTGCTCACCGAGGAGGCGCGGGCGGCGGCCGAGCGCTGGTTCCCGCTGCGGAAGGCCCCGCACCGGCGCTGATCCGCCACCGCTGGGCGCTCCTTGACGTCCCACCGGGTGACGTCCCATCGAATGGCGCACCCGCGGCGACCGACCGTTCGCCTGCGATCCGAAGCTCGCGGAGGATGGGCCCGGGGGCCGTCCACGGGCGTGGTGCCCGCTCGGACGGCCCGGTACGCACGGGGGTCGTCGACGAGTGAGGAGCACATCCGTGGTCGGTTCCGCACGCCCGCGCACGGCACGTACGGCACGTACGGCACGCAGAGAACGAACGGCGCGAACGGGCAGGTGGATAAGCAGGTACGCCGCCCTCGTCCCCGGGGCCGCACTGACCGGGCTGGCCGTGCTGGGCGGCCTGGTGCCGTCCGCCGCGGCGGCCGAGGGCGCTCCGGCGGCCGAGGGCGCTCCGGCAGCCGAGGGCACCCCGGCAGTCGAGGGCGCCCCCGCGGGGACGGCGCCGCTGCCGCCGATGCCCGCGGCCGAGGCGTACGACGGCGACACCAGGCTGGCTTCGCCCGAGGAGGTGGCCGCGCAGTGCGACGAGCCCGGCAACTGCACCTTCCGGGCGACGGACCGGATCGTCGGACTGTTCGGCAGCGCCGTCGCCTCGATCGGGAACGCCGCGATCAACTGCACCGGCGACGACCTGGAGATCGACCGCACCCTGACGGTGGTCAGCAGCAGCACCGACAACATCAGCGGCGCGATCTCCGGCAAGGCCACGCTCACCGGCGGGATCGACACCACGGTGACCGTCTCCGCGCAGGGCACCGCGGGCGCCGGCATGACCAACGGCACCACCCAGTACGGGCCGAACAAGGACAAGGGCCCGACCACCGAGGACAAGTTCCAGAACACCGTCGAGGGCAGTGGCACCGTCGCCGGTTCCAACGCCCTCCACCTGGGCGCCAAGGCCAGCTTCGAGCTGGCCTTCCAGGCGTCCTACTCCAAGCAGTGGCAGGCCTCCGTCAGCGAGTCCACCAGGGTGGTGTTCACCGTGTCGTCCAACGACGAGATCCAGTTCGGGACGCTCACCTCGGTCACCCGGGTGGTCGGCATCCTGTCGGTCAACCACACCGGCCGGTTCATCAAGAACGTGGTGGTGGACAGCCCGTCCATCGCCACCAGCAGCTCCATCGTCGCCCAGACCTTCGCCCGCCCGGACGTCTGCCTGTCGCTGCGCCCGCCGGGCCGCGCGGTGCCGCAGCCGGGCCTCGTGGCGGTGGCACCGCAGTCGCAGCCGCCGCAGTCGGAGTCGCCGCAGGCACCGTCGCAGCCGCAGCCGCCCGGGCGGGCACCGGACGCGACGTACCTGCGCACCGCCGAGGGCACCTGGAGCAAGCGGTGAAGCGGGCCGCGGCGCTGGCCGCCGCGCTGCTGGCGGTGGGCGGGCTGACGGCGAGCGGGCCGGCGGCCGGGCCCGCGTGGGCCGAGGAGCCGGTGCCGCAGCAGGCCCAGCAGGCCCAGCAGGCGGTCGAGGACCTGGTGGCGCAGGTCTTCGACGGTGACACCCCGGCGCCGGGGAAGGCGGCCGCCGCGGTGGCGCACGGCTGCGGGCGCGAGTACGGGTGCAGCTTCCGGATCATCCCGGGGCTGTCGTTGGAGCGGACCGCCGCCGTCGTCTCGGTCGGCAACACCGTCATCAACTGCACCAACAAGCCGATCGACGTCTACCGGACGGTGGTGCTGGAGTCGAGCACCACCGACAACCTGGCCGGCGAGATCTCCGGTTCGGCCACCATCGAGGGCACGATCGACAACACCACCGACGTGTCCGGCAAGGTCGACGGCTCGAACAAGACCGAGTTCTCGCACACCGACAAGACCTCGCCCACCGACAAGGGCCCCAACACCGAGACCAGCAACGGCGGCAGCACCACCGTCAGCGGCAGCGCCACCGCCGCCGGACAGCTCAAACTCAGCGCCACCGCGGCCTTCCAACTCGCCTTCAGCGCCACCTACTCGCACGAGTGGAAGCGGACCAACACCGAGACCACCCAGGTCAAGTTCAAGGTCCGCACCGGCCAGGAGCTCCAGTTCGGCATGCTCAGCGCGATGACCAGGACGGTCGGCGTGATGTCGGTCGACGGCACCGGCACGACGGTCAAGAACATCCTGGTGACCAGCCCGTCCAGCTCCAACGTCAGCACCGTGGTCGCCCAGACCTTCAACGCCAAGGACTACTGCCTGACCCTGCAGCCGAAGCGCTCCCTCCCCGAGGGCGAAGGCGTCCACGAGGGCACCCCGCACCCGGCCGGACAGCGCCCGCTGGCGCAGTACCGGCTGACGGACGGGCAGGAGTGGACCCGCACCGACTGACCCGCGCGGCCGGGCCCAGTGTGCCGCACGGGTGGTTCCCGTGCGGCACACTGGGCCCGGCGGTGCGGTGCGTACGGGGGAGGGGCGGGCGTGGTGACGGAGCCCAGCGGGGTGGGACCGGGCGTGGCGGGGCCGGGCGTGGCGGTGTTCGACCTGGACGGCACGTTGTGCCGGGGCGACTCCTTCGCGGGGTTCCTGCGGCGGTCGATGCTGGACGGGCGGCTCCGCGCGGTCCTCTCGCTGGCCGCGGCGGTGGTGCTGGTGCCGCTGTTCCTGTTGCCCGCGGGGCGGCGCCGGGCGGTGCGCGGCTTCGTGCTGCTGGCCACCGCGGGCCGCAGCGCCGCGCAACTGGCGCGGGCGGCCGCGGAGTTCGCGGCGGAGCACGTGGCGAAGGGGCGGATCGAACCGGTGCTGGACCGGCTGCGCGAGCACCGCGAGCGCGGCGACCGGGTGGTGGTGGCGACCGGCTGCGCCGAACCGCTGGCATCCGCGATGTGCCGCGAACTCGGCCTGGAGGACGTCGAGTTGCTGGCCGCCGCGCTGGCACCAGGCCGCTTCGCGCACCGGCCGGTGCGCGGTTGCCTGGGCGTGCAGAAAGTCGCCCGGCTGAGCGAGCTGGGCATCGCCGTGCCGATCTCCCACGCCTACACCGACAGCGCGGCGGACCTGCCGCTGCTGCGTGCCGCCGAGCAGCGCTTCCTGGTCGAACCCCGGCCGCGCACCGTGACCCGCGTACGGGCCGCACTGGGGCCGGGGTTCACCGTACTGGGCTGAGCCGAGGAGGGCGGCGCTCCCGCAGCAGGAACCACCGGCCCGGGGCCGTCCGGCAGGGTACGGGCGGGCGACGTCCGAATCCCGCCGGACATCACCCGCCGGATGGCGAAGGCTGGTGCACACGAGGACGTCCGACCGATCCACGAGGAAGGGAGCCGACCGATGACCGTCCACCTGACGATCGAGAGCCCGCTGGGTGACCTGCTGCTGGTGGGGGAGGAGTCGCACCCGGTGAGCGGTGGCTTCGCCCTCGCGTCGGTGTCGATGACGGGGCAGCGGAACGCCGCGGTGGTGCAGCCCGGCTGGGAGCGCGCGCCGGGGGCCTTCACCGACGTGGTGCGCCAGCTCGGCGAGTACTTCGACGGCGGTCGCGAGCAGTTCGAGCTGGCGTACGCCACCCGGGGGACGGTCTTCCAGGAACGGGTGTGGGCAGCGCTGGACGGCATCCCGTACGGCACCACCACCAGCTACGGCAGGCTCGCCGCCGGGATCGGCGCGCCGCGCGCGGCGGTCCGTGCGCTGGGCGCCGCGATCGGGGCGAACCCGCTGCTCGTCGTCCGCCCGTGCCACCGGGTGATCGGCGCCGACGGTTCGCTGACCGGCTACGCGGGCGGCCTGGAGCGCAAGCAGCACCTGCTCCTCCACGAGGGGGCCGGGCGGGCCGCCTGAGCGAGCGCGTCCCACCGCCGCCCGAACGGCGGCCACCACCGGCAGCCCGCCAGTGGCGCCGGGCAGCACACCGGAGGAGCCATGACCACCACCACCCGCCCCGCGCCCGCCGCGCCCGCCCTGCCGGTGGCGGCAGTTGGCGTGTCGGTGATGGTCCGGTCACCCGCTGCGACCTGGAGGGTTCGAGGTGACGGTGCTCGTTCCGCGGCCCTGGATGCGGTTCGTCCGGGGCGTCGTCTTCGCTTCGTTCGGGGGTACGGGCACTCTGGAGGGCGCGCGCAGTGCGTCCGCCGGTGGCGGCAACTGGTGCGTCGGTGGTGGTCCGGTCACCTACTACGAACTGGAGGGTCCGAGATGACGGCACTCATTCCACGGCCCCGGATGCAGCTCGCCCCGGGCGCGGTCCACGTCCCCGGGTGGCTCGGGGTCGAGCAGCAGCGGGAGCTGGTCGCGGCCTGTCGGGGGTGGGCTTCGGGCCCGGTGCCGATCCGGCACACCAGGCTGCCGCGCGGCGGGGTGATGTCGGTGCAGACGGTGTGCATCGGGTGGCACTGGCAGCCGTACCGCTACACCCGCACCGCCGGGGACGTGAACGGCAGCCGGGTCGCGCCGTTTCCCGAGTGGCTCGCCGAGCTCGGTCGGCGCGCTCTCGTGGAGGCCTACGAGGACCCGGCGGCAGGGGTCGGCTACGCCCCCGACACGGCGCTGATCAACTTCTACGACGGCCGGGCCACCATGGGCATGCACCAGGACAAGGACGAGCGCTCCGGCGCCCCGGTCGTCTCGCTGAGCATCGGCGACACCTGCGTCTTCCGCTTCGGCAACACCGAGAACCGCAACAGGCCCTACACGGACGTGGAGCTCGCCTCCGGCGACCTGTTCGTCTTCGGCGGCCCGTCCCGCTTCGCCTACCACGGCGTCCCCAGGGTCCTGCCCGGGACGGGGGACCCGGCGACCGGCCTGGCGAGCGGTCGGCTCAACCTCACCATGCGGGTCACCGGCCTGCCCGGCTGACCCGCCCGGCGGCGGACCTGCGCGCGCACGGGTTCCGGTTCGTCCGACCGACGGGGCCGCCCCGCACCACGTCCGGTCCGGCGCTGATCCCCCGCCGCCGGATCACCCCCATCCACACCCGCACCCGCACCCGCACCCACGACAGCGCGGCGCCGTCGGAGGTTCAGCAGTACCACCAGGTGCCGGGCGCGAGGACGGTGTCGCCGGGTTCGAGGTTCTCGTTGTGCAGGTTCGCGACCTGGCAGAGGCTGCCGAGCGCCGCGTTCGGGTCCTGGTCGCGCGGGGTGTTGGTGAAGTCGTCCAGGGCCTGGGTCTGTTGGGCGATCCCGGCGTTCTCCTGCTCGCCCTTGCCCGCGACGGAGTCGAGGCAGTCCCGGCTGGTGGCCGGGCACTCGTCCATCTTCTCCTTGTTGCCCGCGTTGGTGGTGCAGGCCGGGCTGTTCGCCCCGGTGCCCGCGCACGGGTCGGTCTTGCCCGCGTTGGTGGGGGGCTTGGGCGGGGGCGGGGTCTGGGCGGCGGTGAGGTCGGCGATCTGGGTGTAGCAGCCGAACTTGCTGTCGTAGGTGGGGGTGAAGGTGATCTCGGGGGCGTCCTCGGCGGCGGTGAAGGAGTACGTGCGGCCGGTGAACCAGTTCGCCTTCGCATTGGGGGCGTTGGTGGTGAACCGGCCGGGGGCGTTCTGCTCGCCCTGCACCGTCAGGGTGTAGGTGCGCGGGCCGTCGGACTGCGACACGCAGGCGTCGGGGTTGTCGTCCCAGGTGAGGGTGACGGTGGCGCCGCTCTTCACGCCGCGCAGCCGGGTGCTGATCGGCCCGGAGTACCCGAACCGGCCGAAAGCGGCGGCCTGGTAGCCCTTCGGGTGCGCGGCCCGGCCGGCGGTGACGACGCTGCCGCCGGTCCAGTCCTCGATGGAGGGCTCCCAGGTCTTGCCCGCGGGCACGAGGGGGGAGGAGAAGGTCGCGTTCGGCACCACCACGGGTTCGGTGTCCGCGGCCCCGGCCGACCAGGGTGCGGAGAGGGCGAGGGCGGCCCCGAGCGGGACGGCCAACAGGCGGGTGAGCGGCACGGGTTGCTCCAGTGGGTTGGTGAACGGGTCGGCAGTGGAGAGGAGTTGGACAGTTCGGGTGAGCGTCCGCCGTGCGGGGTCAGGAGTTGAGCGGGACGGTGCGGGTGGGCAGGCCCGGCGGCGGGGTGTCCAGCGGGGTCAGGCGCTTGTCCGGGCCGGCCGCGTTGTCGGGGGTTCCGGCGGTCGGCCGGGCGGCGCCGCAGCGCTGCAGTTCGACCTCGGTGAGCGGGCCGGTGCGCTGGTAGTAGCGGTCCGGCAGCGAGGTCGCGGGGACGTCGAAGGTCGCGTCCAGCCGGTAGTTGTTGCGGGAGTTGGTGAACGAGCCGACCACCCGCTCGCGGGCGGGCTGCACCTCGATCCAGCTCACCTCGCCGGGCTGGATCACCGGGTTCATCGGCTTGCTGGTGGTCCGCGACCAGGTCAGCGGGTTGCTGGTGGACACCGCCGCCGCGTTCCCGCCCGCCACGCTGAAGCCCGCCTCGACCTGGCTCGCCACGTTGGGGCGGCTCTTGGCGAGCTCGGAGCGGCTGGGCAGCAGCGGCGCGCCCTTCAGCGCGTAGTACTGGGTCAGGTTGTCGTACGGCGGCTCGGTGACCTCCAGCTTGCGGTCGTCCGTGATCGCGTTGCGGGTGCAGTTCAGGTACACCTCGCCGACGATCCGGGTCTGCCCGTAGTACTGGTACGAGTACCGCCGGTCGACGGTGAAGGTGCAGGTGGTCGGCGAGCCCTCGCAGTCGTCCACCGCCACGCCCGGCTCCAGCGGGTCGTTGCCGCGGTACGCCTTCGGGGCGGGCAGCTGCTCCTTGCGGACCTTCTGGTCGACCGGCGCGGGCGTCTGCCTGGCGGCCACGTTGGTGATCAGCGGGCCGCAGGACATCGCCCCGGCGGGCTCCGCCGAGTCGAAGGAGACCATCGGGTTGTCCTCGGTCGCCGTGAAGGTGAAGGTGCGCCCCGTCGTCCAGTTGGCGGTGCCGACGGTGTCGCTGCCCTTGGTGGTGACGTGCGGGTCGGGTGCGGGCCCGTCCACGATCAGCGAGACGTTGTACTCCTGGCCGTCCGCGAGCTGCTCCGGCGTGCAGCCCCTGTACGTGCTGGGGCTGTCGTCCCAGGTGAGGGTGACGGTGGAGCCCCGCTTGACGCCCCACAGCCGGGTGCGCAGGGTCAGCGGGGCGCCGTTCCAGTTCAGCGAGGCCGCCTGGTAGCCCTGCGGGTGCTGGGCCAGGCCCTTGCCGAACACCACGCCGCTGCTGTCCGGCGACCAGCCCGCGTGCCCGGCCTGGGTGCCGTTGTCGGGGGCGGCCGGGTCGGCGAAGGTGCCGTTCGGGACGGTCGCGTCGACCGTGTCCGCGGCGTGCGCGGCGGTCGGCGGGGCGGTCAGGGCGAGAGCGGCGGCGAGCAGCACCGAACCGGCGGCGTAAGGGAGTTGACGGAGCATCAGCACTGACCCCATTGCTTCGGCGGGATGACCATGTACTCGGGCGGGAGGCCGTCGGTGAGGGCGTTCGACAGCGGGCAGAGGTGCTGGGCGGCCGCGTCCGGGCTCTCGTCGCGCGGGATGTCGCCGAAGTCCTGGACGGCGCCGGTCTGTTGGCCGATGCCGTCGTTGGTCTGCTTGCCGTCCCCGGCGACGCTGCTCAGGCAGTCGCGGCTGGTGGCCGGGCACTCGGCGATCTCGCCCCCGGCCTTGCCGACGTCCGCGCACTGCGGCGTGCCGGCCGAGTCGCCCGCGCACGGGTCGGCGGCGGCGGCCGCGCCGGGCGGCGGCCCGGTGGGGGCGGTCTGCTTGGCGGCCACGTTGGTGATCATCGGTCGGCAGGCCGGGCTGACGGGGACGGTGCCGAAGCGGAACGTCACCCGGGGGGCGTCCTCGGCGGCGGTGAAGGAGTACGTCCGGCCGAGGTACCAGTTGGCCTTGCCGGTGGGGACGTTGGTCTGGTAGCTGCCGGTCGCGTTGTCCGGTCCGGCCACCTGCACCGTGTACGGCCGCCCGTCGCCGGAGGAGACGCAGGCGTCGGGGTTGTCGTCCCAGCTGAGGGTGACGGTGGCGCCCGCGCGGACGTCGGACAGCCGGGTGCTCAGCGGGGTGGCCGAACCGGCGCTGGAGAGGGCGCTGCCCTGGAGGCCGCGCGGGTGGCCGGCCCGGGCGGCGGAGGCGAGGAGGCCGCCCTGCCAGCCCTCGGGGGAGCCGCCGAAGTCCTGCCCGGACGGGACGGCCGGGGAGGCGAAGGTGCCGTTCATCACCGTGGCCGGATCGGCGTCCTCCGCGCCCGCCGGGGCCGCCAGGGCGAGGGCGCAGGCGCTACTGAGGGTGATGGCCAGGAGTCTGGCCGGTGAGGTCCGGAGCAACGGGTGCCTCCCTGAACTCGGCTACGGGGCCGATCGGTTGATGGCTGGTCGAGACTTCCGACGATCAAGATCCCTGGCCATGCTGGGCTGATCGACTACGCACCGCAACCGAGGGCGGACCGAACGGGGGGTGAACGAAGGATCGACTGCGCCGTTGGCATGGAAAGCGGTCCGTGTCCGCACGAACCCGGTGACGGTGGGTTAGGCATTCCGACGATCGGATCGTCATTTCCCGACTTCGACTCCGACTTCGACTCCGGCTTCGGCTCCGGCAGCGGCAACGACCGGAGCCGGACCGCCGCCGCACGCCATCCTCCGCGCCGTGCCGAGCCGCGCCGACCTGACCACGAGGCACCGATGACACCCCACGCCCGAAGCGCCGCCCTGCTCGCGGCCGTCGCCCCCGGCCTGCTCGCCTGCCTGCTCGCCGCACCCGCGGCCGCCACCCAGGCCCCCGTAGCGGCCCCCGCACCGGCCGCCACCCAAGCCCCCGCGCCGGCCTCCGTACCGCACGGCGGAGCCCCGCACGCCGCGCACCGGCCGGTGGACAAGATCCACCCCGTCCAGCCCCCGCCCGGACGGCTCGCCCAGGGCGGGCCCGTCCAGCGCACCGCCCCCGGCACGCCGTCCCGTTGAGGCCACCCCGTTGAGGCCGTCCCACCCCACGCCCCGCACGTCCATGGAGGAACCACCGATGCACCGCAAGCTGCGCCAGCTGCCCGCCGCCACCCTGACCGCGGCGGTGGCCGGACTGACCCTGGTGTGCACCACCGCCCTGCCGGTCGGCACCGCGTCCGCGTACGACCTGCGGCTGCGCGCCTGGGGCAACAACGCCAACGGGCAGCTCGGCGACGGCAGCGCCAAGACCCAGCGGCTCACCCCCGTCTCCGTGGTCGGCATGGCCGGAGCCGAACTCAACGGCATCGCCGCCGGAGGCAGCACCAGCGGCACCACCGTCACCGGGTTCGCGCTCGCGCTGCTCGGCAACGGCACCGTCGAGGCCTGGGGCAGGAACGACAAGGGCCAGCTCGGCAACGGCACCACCAGCGCCACCGAGGACGCGGCCGTGCCCGGCCTGGTCGCCGGACTGACCGGCGTCGAAGCCGTCGCCGCGGGCGGATTGCACGCCCTCGCCCTGCTCAAGGACGGCACCGTCAAGGCCTGGGGCCTCAACGACAAGGGGCAGCTCGGCGACGGCACCACCGTCAACACCAACCTGCCCGTCACCGTCGCCGGGCTCTCCGACGTCAAGGCCGTCGCCGCCGGCGACACCTTCAGCATGGCGCTGCTCAAGGACGGCACCGTCAAGACCTGGGGCAACAACGACAAGGGCCAGCTCGGCGTCACCCCGGTGCCGGTCAGCTCCACCGCGCCCGTCCCCGCCGCCACCCCCGCGACCCGCAACACCGCGATGAGCGTCCCCGGCCTCACCACCGTCAAGGGCATCACCGCCGGGGCCAACCACGCCCTCGCCCTGCTCGCCGACGGCCACGTCTACGCCTGGGGCCTCAACGACAAGGGCCAGCTCGGCGACGACACGATCGTCAACAAGCCCTACCCCGTGCCCGTCCAGGAACTCACCGACGTCACCGCGCTCTCCGCCGGAGCCACCCACAGCCTCGCCCTGCTCCAGGACCACACGCTGCGCGCCTGGGGCGCCAACGACAAGGGGCAGATCGGCGACGGCACCACCACCCAGCGCAACACCAGCGTGCCCGTCCCCGGCGTGACGGGCATCGAGGCGATCGCCTCCGGCGCCTCGCACAACCTGGCCGTGCTCGCCGACGGCACCGTGCAGGCATGGGGCCTCAACGACAAGGGCCAGCTCGGCGACGGCACCACCACCCAGCGCAACACCCCCGTCCAGGTGCTCGCCAAGTCCGGCAGCGTCTCGCTGGTCTCCGCGCCCAGCAACGGCAACTTCAGCCTCGCGCGCTGACCGCCGACCGGCGCCGACCCGCCACCCTTCGAGAAAGGCCCTCCATGACGTCCACCCAGAACGCCGCCGCCACTCCCCGCACCCCGATGCGCGCCCCGCTTCGCACTCCGCTGCGCGCCAAGCTGCGGCCCGCGCTGCGTCCCGCCCTCGCCGCCGGCCTGGCCGCGTTCACCGCGCTCAGCCTGGCCGCCGTGCCCGCCGGGACCGCGCACGCGCAGGAGAAGCGACTCAAGGCCTGGGGCAACAACCGCTCCGGCCAGCTCGGCGACGGCACCTGGACCGACTTCCGCACCACCGCCACCACCGTGCTCGGCCTGACCAGCGCCGAGGTCGTCAAGATCGCCGCCGGTGGCGGCGGCTCCGCGACCGGCCACGGGCTGGCGCTGCTCACCGACCGCACCGTGCAGTCCTGGGGCGCCAACGGCTCCGGGCAGCTCGGCGACGGCAGCGTCTTCAGCCACAACGCGCCCGGACAGGTCGTCAACCTCTCCAGCGCCCGCGACGTCGCCGCGGGCGGCTGGCACAGCCTCGCCCTGCTCGACGACCAGACCGTCGTCGCCTGGGGCCGCAACAACTACGGGCAGCTCGGCAACGGCACCAACAGCGACAGCAGCGTCCCCGTCCGGGTCGAGGGCCTCAACAGGGTCGTCGCGATCGCCGCGGGCCTCAACCACAGCATCGCGCTGCGCGAGGACGGCACCGTCTGGGCCTGGGGCTACAACATCAACGGGCAGCTCGGCGACGGCACTTCGGCCAGCCGCAACGTCCCCGCCCCGGTCGGCGGCCTCAGCGGCGTCACCAAGATCGCGGCCGGGTGCAACCACAACCTCGCCCTGATCGGCCCGCCCAGCGGCGGCACCAAGCCCACCAGCGGCAACTCGGTCAAGGCCTGGGGCTACAACGCGACCGGGCAGCTCGGCGACAACAGCACCATCAACCGGTACGTCCCCGTCGACACCCAGGGCATCTGGCTCGGCGGCGTCTCGCAGATCGCCGCGGGCTGCAACCACAGCCTGGCCGTCACCGACAGCGACAACAAGCTGAAGGCCTGGGGCCAGAACACCTCCGGCCAGGTCGGCGACGGCACCACCGACTACCGGATCACCCCCGTTCCGGTGCCCGGCATCAAGGGCGTGCAGCTGGTCGCGGGCGGCCGCGAGCACACCATCGTGCTGCTCGGCGACAACACCGTCCGCTCCTGGGGCGCCAACGGCTCCGGCCAGCTCGGCAACGGCACCACCACCGAGAGCAGCACCCCCGTCACCACGCTCACCGCACTGACCGGCGTCGACAAGATCGCCGCCCCGGTGGGCGGCGACTTCAGCCTCGCCAACTGAGGCCGCACGGACGGACGTCCAGGGGCCCGCGCGAACACCGCGCGGGCCCCTCGGGCTTCGGTCCTTCGGCCTTCAGGGGGTGCGGACGGGACGGCTCAGGCAGACCCGGTCGGCCGGGTCGAGGCCGAACGCCGCCTCCTCGGCCAGGAGTTCGCGCAGCTCCGGGGTGAGACCGGCGGCCGGGACCTCGCGGAAACCGAGCCGCAGGTAGTACGGGGCGTTCCACGGGACGGAGCGGAAGGTGCTCAGGGTGACGGCGGGCATCCGCTGTCCGGCCGCCCACTCCTCGACCCGGTCGACCAGCCGGGCCCCCAACCTCCGTCCGGCGTACGACGGGTGGACGCTCACCTGCTCGACGTGCGCGCAGCCGCCGAGGGGCCGGGCCAGTACGAAACCCGCCGGGCTGTCGCCGTCGGCCGCCACCCAGAGCCGCCCCAGGCGCTGGTGCGGGGCGAACTCGGCCGCGGCGGGCGGCGGACGGTCGGCGACGGCACTCATGCCGACGCCGTGGAAGGCCCGCCCGGCGGCGAGTTGCAGGGCCGGGAGGTGCGGAAGGTCGGCCGGTGCGGCCGGACGGACGACGAGGGTCACCAGGGCATTCCAGCACGGGCCGGGCCGACCGGGCCAGGGAGTTCCGGGAGCCCTTGGCAGGGCGGGGCACCGGTGGGGAGGGCGAGGTGTGGACCACTTGGCTCCGGTCGTACCGTTGCCGTCCATCCGCGTGGGGGAGAGGCATGGTGGTTCTGGGCGATCCGGAGCCGTTCGCCAGGTGCGGGGCCGTGCTGTTCGACTGCGACGGGACCCTCGCCGACACCCACCCCGCGCACCACCTGTCCTTCGCGGCGACGCTGCAACACCTGGGCCTGGACGGGCTGTTCGCGTGCGGGGACGGCGGCGGTGGACGTGCGGGTGGGGTGAGGCGGCGTCAGATGAGGTCCGATCCGGTGTCGCGGCCCTTCGGGTGGGCGGAGGGGAAGAGTTCCTCCCCGATGACTCGGACGGTCGGGGGTTTCCGGCGGACGGCGAGCTCGATCCGGTGTGCGCCGCCCAGCGGTCGCAGGTCGATCGAGGTGCATGCGTCGGCGAAGCTTTCCACGGCCAGCTTTCCCAGCCCGGGGAACGCCAGTAGCAGCAGATCGAACGGGTAGTCGGTGGGTACGTCGTAGAGCCGTAGGAGCGGCAGGTCGACGACCGGTTCCGGGGCGGGTGCGGATCCCAGCTCGGGTGCGGTGAGGGCGACTTCCCGCAGACCGACCAGGCTGCTCAGCACGGCGAACAGGTCACCGGTCCGCCGTTCGGCGGGTACCTCTCTGATGAGCAGACGGCGCAGGTGCGTCCCCGCCAGCGCGGTCAGGTCGTGCAGGTCGGGGCAGGTCAAGAGGCCGAGGAAGTTCAGCGGCTGCCACCCCCGGAGGAAGGCGAGATCGGTGAGCCCCACGACGTCCACCAGCACCAGGTGGTCCACCCGTTCGGTGAGGTGGGTCCACCGCTGTGCCTCGGCAGAGGTGTGCCGACCGCTCACCTGGATGCGGTGCAGGGTCGGGCAGTGCCTCAGCTCCTCGACCTGGCCGGGTTGATCGGCCGTGACGAGTACGCCGGTCAGATCGATCCTGGCGGCGACACGTCGGCCGAACTCGCGGACTTCGAAGTCGTTCCACCGCCTCATCAGGTGTCTTCGGAAGGACCGGCCCTGGGCGGCCCCGGCGAGGATTTCCAGCAGTGCGAGCGACTCGTTCCCGCCGATGCGGCCGAGGACGGCGGGGACCCCGTGGCCCCACTCCTCCAGGAAGACCTGGTCGTGCTCGGTGATCTCCCGGAGCAGCGGGACGAGGTCCTCGCCGACCGCCGCGAGCCTGGTGGGTTCCCGGGTGGCGAGGAGCTGCCGCAGGTGCGGGCGGAGCCCCTGGAGGACCGCGTCGCGCACCTCGCCGTCGAGTTCGGGGGCGTTCGGCAGACAGGTCGCCGCGAGCAGGTGGACCGTCCCGCTGTCCTCGGGGGACGCGTGCGCTCCCCGTTTCAGGAGTGCGGTCAGCAGTTCGGCGCGTTCGCGGCGGCCGCAGTGGCCGACCGTCATCCGGATCACGTCGTTCCACTGCTCGTCGGCGGCGTGGCCGGCCAGCAGGCCGAAGTCGCGCTCCTCGCGGAACTCCATCGCGGCCAGGTAGTCCTGGAAGGTGCGGTGGATGAACTGGAAGGTGTCCGGGCCGGTCTCGGTGAGCAGCCCGGAGCGGTTGAGCAGGTGGGTGTACGCCCGTTCGGGGGCGGTGCGGCGGGCGAGGGCCGGGAGGTCGCGCAGGGCCTTGGCGAGCTGGGCGACGGCGTCCTGGCGGCGGCCCTCCACCTGGTTGTTGCGCACCAGCCAGTGCGCGATCCGGCGGAGCATCGCCAACTGCTCCTCCTCGGAGGCCTGGAGCTGTTCGGCGCCCTGCACCCGGCGGCCTTCGTCGCGCTTGACCAGCATGACGCTCAGCGCGTCGCGGTACAGGACCATCCGCTGCCGGGGGAGGGCCCCGTCGGTCTCCCGGTTCAGGACGCAGATCATCGCGCACAGCAGCGGGCTGTCGGTGAGCTGGGCGACTTCCGGGACGGTGTCCAGGGTGCGGAGCAGGTCGGCCCGGTCCTGCTCGACCTGCCGCCGCCAGCGCTGTTCCTCCGCGTCGGTGTGCGGCACGTCGAGGAGTTCGGCGAGGGCGGCCCGGTGCCAGTGTTCGACGAACCGGTGACGGTCCTGGGAGTCCATCGGGCAGAGCGACAGTTCGTCGAAGTCCAGGTGCTCCAGCCAGCCCCGGGGGACGGCGGACGGCCGGACGGTGGCCAGGACCAGGGTGTCCGGGTAGTTGGCGAGCAGTTGTCGCAGCCACTCCCGCACCTCGTCGCGCTGTTCGTCCGGGACTTCGTCCAGGCCGTCGACCAGCAGCAGCGCGCGGCGGCTGCGCAGCAGGCGGTGGACCCATCCGGTGGGCTGGCGGTCCGCGCACATCCGGTCGTCGAGGGCGAGGAACTCTTCGGGCCGGGGCCGCAGGGTGCCCTGGCGGTGGAGCTTGCGGAGCTGCAGCACCAGGGGGACGCGGTGGTTGAACTCGGAGAGTTCGCCGTCGAGGGTGCCGCTCATCGTCCTGGTGGCCAGCCACTGCACCAGGGTGGTCTTGCCGGAACCCGCTTCGCCGCGGACCAGGACGCGGCGGCGGCCCTGCAGGATCCGGTCGGTGCGCTGTCGGACCGGGGCGGAGAGGCCGGACACCTCGGTCGGGAGCATCTCCAGGTTCAGGTAGCAGGCGGAGAGATCCCAGCCGAGGCGGTTCGACTGGCGCAGGCCGAAGATCCGGATCCGGCCGTAGTCGGCTTCGACGGCCTTGGCGTAGTCGCGTTCGAAGTCGGCGTCGGCGATCTCCTCGGCGGAGATGCCTTCCGGGTGCGGGAGTTCGCCGAGGTGGGCGGCCAGGGCGGTGCGGAAGCCTTCGTCGGCGAGGAGGGCGGTGACGGGGAGCAGGTCGAGTTGGGAGTGGGCCCAGACCTCCGGGGTGCGGTCGTGGACGGCGAGGCCGAGGAGGCGGCCGCGGTAGAGGACGGGGGCGCCGGACAGACCGCTCCAGGGGGAGGGGGTGTCGGGGACGGGCCGTGGGGGGTGCTGCTGGAGGACGAGGGCGGGGCGGTCGGTGCGCCGGCCGGTGCCGGGGGTCAGGGTGGCGAGGGCCTGGGCGGTGTCGAGCCGGTGGTCGAGGTCGCGTTCGGTGGCGGGGAAGCCGGTCAGGTGGACGCCCGCCACGGGGTCGGGCGAGTCGACCGCGCCCCAGCGCAGCGGTTCGAGGCGGGCGGGCGTCAGGTCCCGGTCGGCGAGGAGCAGGGCGGCGTCGAGTTCGGCCGACTCCCAGACGGTGGTGCAGGGCGTCCAGCCGTTGCCGCCGAGGACGGCCGCTTCGGCGGGGCGGAGGGCGTTGCCGGGGGCCGACGGGGCGTGGACGTGGGCGACGGTCAGGACCAGCCGCGGGGTCAGCAGGCACCCGCTGCCCTGGCTGTCGGCCCGGACCGCCGCCACCCGCGGGGCGGTGGAGGGGGCCACGGTCAGAAGCCGTCCCGGCTGCCCAGGTCGTCCCGGGAGATGTGCACGCTGCCGCCGGTGGCCGCGTCCTTCGGGGTCAGGGTGACGGAGACCTGGTGGGTGCGGGTGTGCTTGACCCCGCCCTCGGCGTCGGCGGACAGCACCCAGGCCTTGATCCCGCCCTTGGCGCGGGCGTCGCGGGTCAGTTCGACGGTGAAGTCCAGCGTGACCGGGCCGACTTCGAACTGGAGCGCCTGGCCGCGGCCGCGTTCGGCGGCGTCGAGGAGTTCGCGGCGGACGGCCTCGATGGCGTCGGCGAGTTCGATGTCCTGACGGTCGTTCACGTGCCCCCCAGCGGTGGTGAATCCTCTGGGGGCGAGGGTAGGGGAGCGGGCCGTCCGCCGTCGAAGCGGCAGGTCAGCGCAGTCCGAGCCGCTCGGCCAGGTACGGCCCGGTGCGGCTGTCGGGGGAGGCGGCGACGGCGGCGGGGGTCCCGGTGGCGAGGACGCGGCCGCCCGCGGTGCCGCCGCCGGGGCCGAGGTCGATGACGTGGTCGGCTCCGGCGATCAGGTCGAGGTCGTGTTCGGCGACCAGGACGGTGGCGCCCGCGTCGACCAGGCGGTGGAGCTGGGCGGTGAGGACCTCGCTGTCGGCGGGGTGCAGGCCGGTGGTGGGTTCGTCCAGCAGGTAGAGGGTGCGGCGGCGGTGGGCGTGCTGGAGTTCGGCGGCGAGCTTGACGCGCTGGGCCTCGCCGCCGGAGAGTTCGGGCGCGGGCTGGCCGAGGCGCAGGTAGCCGAGGCCGACCTGCTGGAGGGTGGTGAGGACGCGCCGGGCGGCCGGGGTGTCGGCGAGGAACGCGGCGGCCTCGTCGACGGTCAGGGCGAGGACGTCGGCGACGGTCGCGCCGCGGTAGGTGACCTGGAGGGTCTGCGGGTCGTAGCGGCTGCCGCCGCAGTCCGGGCAGGGGCTCCAGGCGGTGGGCAGGAACAGCAGCTCGACCTCGATCGCGCCCGCGCCCTCGCAGGTGGGGCAGCGCCCGGCGGCCACGTTGAAGGAGAACCGGCCCGCGCCGTAGCCGCGCGCCCTCGCCTCCTCGGTGGCGGCGAACAGCTTGCGGACGGTGTCCAGCAGGCCGGTGTAGGTGGCCAGGTTGGAGCGCGGGGTGCGGCCCAGCGGCGTCTGGTCGAAGCTCACCACCCGCTGCGCGTCCGGGTGCGCGGCCACCGCCGCGAGCAGCGTCGACTTGCCCGCGCCCGAGACGCCGGTGACGGCGGTGAGCACGCCCAGCGGCACGTCCGCGTCCAGGCCGCGCAGGTTGTGCCGGGTGACGCCGCGCAGCCGCAGCACGCCGGTGGGGGTGCGGCCGCGGGACGGCGGCGGGGGCGGCGGGTCGAACAGGAAGCGGCGGGTGGCGGAGGCCGCCACCGCGCGCAGGCCCTCCACCGGGCCGCTGTGCAGGATCCGGCCGCCGCCGCTGCCCGCGGCCGGGCCGACGTCCACCAGCCAGTCGGCGCCGCGCACCACCGCCATGTCGTGCTCGACCACGAACACCGAGTTGCCCGCGGCCCGCAGTTCGGCCAGGACGCGCCGCAGTGCCTCGGTGTCGGCCGGGTGCAGGCCCGCCGAGGGCTCGTCCAGGACGTACACCACGCCGAACAGGCCGGAGCGCAACTGGGTGGCCAGGCGCAGGCGTTGGAGTTCGCCGGTGGAGAGGGTGGGGGCGGCGCGGTCGAGCGAGAGGTAGCCGAGGCCGAGGCGGTCCAGGGCGGTGAGGCGGTCGGCGAGGTCGGCGGTGATCAGGGCGGCGGGCCCCTCCCCGGCGGTGTGCGGGCGCAGCAGCGCGGCGAGCCGGTCGGCGGGCAGGGCGGCCAGGCCGGTGACGTCCAGCCCGGCGAAGGTGACGGCGAGCGCTTCGGGGCGCAGCCGGTGGCCGTGGCAGTGCGGGCAGGTGGACTGCTCCAGGAAGGCGGCGGCCCGGGTGCGGGCGGCCTCGCTGCGGGACTCGGCGAACGCCTTGAGGACCAGGCGGCGGGCGCTGCTGTACTTGCCGCGGTAGGGGCGTTGGACGCGGCCGGGTTCGCGCTCGGGGTGGACGGTGACGACCGGCTGCTCGTCGGTGAACAGGATCCACTCCCGTTCGGCGGCGGGCAGTTCGCGCCAGGGCCGGTCCAGGTCGTGGCCGAGCGCGCCGAGGATGTCGCGCAGGTTCTTGCCCTGCCAGGCGCCGGGCCAGGACGCGACGGCGCCCTGCCGGATCGACAGCGCGTCGTCGGGGACGAGCGAGCGCTCGGTGACCCGGTGCAGCACGCCCTGCCCGTGGCACTCCGGGCAGGCCCCGGCCGGGGTGTTCGGCGAGAACGCGTCGGAGTCCAGCCGCGGCGCGCCGGGCGGGTACGTGCCGCAGCGGGAGAGCAGCATCCGCAGCAGGTTGGACGTGGTGCTGATGGTGCCGACGGTGGAGCGCGAGGAGGGGACGGAGCGGCGCTGCTCCAGGGCGACGGCCGGGGGCATGCCGGTCACCGCGTCCACCCGCGGGGCCTCGACCTGGCGCAGCAGGCGGCGGGCGTAGGGCGAGACCGACTCCAGGTAGCGGTGCTGGGCCTGGGCGAACAGGGTGCCGAAGGCCAGCGAGGACTTGCCGGAGCCGGAGACGCCGGTGAACGCGACCACCGCTCCGCGCGGCACCGCCACCGTCACGTTCCGCAGGTTGTGCACCCGGGCGCCGCGCACCCGCACCATGCCGTCGTCCGTGCCGTCGTGGTGGATCTCGCTGTGGTTCACCGCGCCACGCTAACCCGGGGGTGGGCGCGGCAGGGGGAGCGGCGCGGAGGGTGAAAGTTTCTGAAAGGAGTTTCGGCGATGGAGGGGTGAGCTGGCGGGATGGTTGGGAGGTGTATACCTTTTCAGCCGATTGGCTACCCGGTTTTTGTTTCCGGCGAGTGTGGATCCGAACGCAAGAAGATGAAATTTCTTGCACGGATGTCTTGACGGTGCGTCGCGCCGGGGTGGATCGTCTTCCCGTTCCCTCCTCAAGTCCCCCACCACCTTGGGAGATTCGCCGATGTCCCCTGTCCGTAGAACCTTGCCCGTGGCGGCCGCAGCCGGCGCACTGGTGCTGGGCGTGCTGCTGCCGCTCGGCCTGCAGGGCACCGCGCAGGCCGCCGCCACCCCCAACGGCGGCGACGTGATAGCCAACCTGTTCCAGTGGAACTGGAACTCGGTGGCCTCCGAGTGCACCGACGTCCTGGGGCCGAAGGGCTACGGGGCGGTGCAGGTGGCCCCGCCGCAGGAGTCGATCTCGCTGCCCGGGCACCCCTGGTGGGAGGTCTACCAGCCGGTCTCGTACCACCTGAACAGCCGGATGGGCACCGACGCGCAGTTCCGGGCGATGGTGACGGCCTGCCACGACGCGGGCGTGAAGGTGTACGCCGACGCGGTGATCAACCACATGGCGGGCAGCAACCAGAGCAGCACCACCGGCTACGGCGGCTCGGCCTTCAGCCCGTCCGCGTACAGCTACTCGGCGGTGCCCTACAGCAAGTCGGACTTCCACGGCTCCCCGCCGTGCCCCAACTCCGACCTGGGCATCAACGACTGGAACAACGTCGCCCAGGTCCAGGAGTGCCAGCTGCTCAACCTGGAGGACCTGAACACCGAGAGCGACTACGTCCGCGGCAAGATCGCCGGGTACCTCAACGCCCTGATCGGCGCGGGCGTCGACGGCTTCCGGGTGGACGCGGCCAAGCACATCGCGCAGGCCGACATGGGCAACATCGTCTCCCGGCTCAACGACACCCGGTGGGGCGGGCGCCCGTACGTCTACCAGGAGATCTTCCCGGGCAGCGGCGGCCAGTTGGCGCCCGCCGCCTTCGAGGGCAACGGCAGCGTGCTGGAGTTCACCTACGCCTCCAAGCTCTCCCAGCAGTTCAACGGCAACATCGCCAACCTCAAGACCTTCGGCCAGAGTTGGGGCTTCGAGCCGAGCGACAAGTCCGCCGTCATGGTGACCAACCACGACCTGGAGCGCGACAAGGCCACCCTGACGTACAACGACGGCTCCAAGTACCGGCTGGCGCACGTCTTCGAACTCGCCTGGGGCTACGGCACCCCGCAGGTCTACGCGGGCTACCGGTTCAACAACAAGGACGACTCGCCGCCCGCCGACGGCAACGGCTTCGTCACCGACGTCAACTGCGCCAACAACACCTGGACCTGCACCGACCGCGACCGGGGCATCTCCAACATGGTCGGCTGGCACAACGCCACCAAGGGCCAGGCCGTCGCCAACTGGTGGGACAACGGCAGCAACGCGATCGCCTTCAGCCGCGGCAGCAAGGGCTGGGTCGCCATCAACAACAGCGGCTCCGCGGTCACCCAGACCTTCACCACCGGCCTCGCCGCCGGCACCTACTGCGACGTCATCCACGGCGACCTCAGCGGCTCCAACTGCACCGGCCCGACCGTGAGCGTGGACGGCTCCGGCAAGGCGACGGTCACCGTCAACGCGGGCGACGCGGTCGCGCTCCACACCGCCACCACCGGCACCGCGAGCCCCAGCCCTAGCGCCAGTGCCAGCCCCTCGGCGTCCGCCAGCCCGACCGACCCCAGCGGGACGGTCACCGAGGGCTTCAACGCGACCAAGACCACCGTGACCGGCCAGAACGTCTACCTGGTCGGCTCGGTCGCCCAGCTCGGCAACTGGAACCCGAACGCGGCGATCGCGCTCTCCCCGGCCGGCTACCCCGTGTGGAGCGGCAGCGTCCAACTGCCCGCCAACACCGCCTTCGAGTACAAGTACATCGTCAAGGACGCCGCCGGGAACGTCACTTGGGAGAGCGGCGCCAACCGCAGCGCCAACTCCGGCACCACCGGCGGTACGCTGAACGACAGTTGGGGCACCGCCACCGCCACCGCGACGGCCACCCCCACCGCCACCGGCCAGGTCACGGTGAACTTCTCCGAGAACAGGACCACCGTGGTCGGCCAGAACGTCTACCTGGTCGGCTCGACCGCCCAGCTCGGCAGCTGGAACCCCGCCGGCGCGCTGCTGATGTCCTCGGCGTCGTACCCGAACTGGAAGCTCACGCTGACCCTGCCCGCGAGCACCGCCTTCGAGTACAAGTACATCGTCAAGGACGCCGCCGGGAACGTCACTTGGGAGAGCGGCGCGAACCGCACCTACACCACCGGCGCCTCCGGGACGACCACCCTCAACGACAGCTGGAAGTAACCCCCGCCCGGGGCACGAGACCCCCACGGAATGAGGCCGCCACCCCGCTTCGGGGGTGGCGGCCTCGCCGTCGTCGGACGGGGGAGGGGCGGGGAGGGGCGGGGGAGGTTCAGCCCCGGGAGCGGCGTTCGCGGTGCAGTTCGACGAAGGAGGCGACCTTGGCCCGCACCGCCCACGGGTCGACGGGCTTCGGGATGAAGTCGGCGGCGCCCGCGGCGTACGCGCGCATCGCGTGGTCGGAGTCGCTGCCGATGGCGGTCACGAAGACGATCGGGATGTCGCGGGTGCGGGCGCGGCTCCGGATGTGCGCGGCGGTCTCGTAGCCGTCCATGCCGGGCATCTGTACGTCGAGCAGGATCGCGGCGTAACCGTCGGGCTCCATCAGCGCCCGCAGCGCCTCGGGGCCGGAGGTCGCGGAGACCAACTGGTGCCCGTGCGGGCCGAGTAGCGCCTCCAGCACGGTCAGGTTCTCCGGACGGTCGTCCACCAGCAGGATCTTGGGCGGCGGGCCGTCGCCGGGCTCCGCCCCGGTGGCGGGCGGCGGGGCCGCGGAGGTGTCCTGCTGCTGCTCCACCAGGGCGAGTTGGCGCTGCAGCAGTCCGACCGGACCCTGGCCCGGTCGGACTGCTCGCGGGCGCGGTCGGACTGCTCGGCCAACTGTTCGGCCCGCTCGGCCCGTTCGACGCTCCCGGTGTCGCCGGTGTCGCCGGTGTCGCCGGTGCTCCCGGCGAGGGCAGCGAGGGCGGCGAGCGCCCGGTCGGCCCGGTCAGCCTGCTCGTCGGCCTGCTCGATCTCCCGTGCGGCGGAGTGCAGTTGGCCTTCGAGCTGGCACACCGCCCGGCCGATCGACCGGGCGACCCGCAGCGCCGCCATCCGCGCCCGGGACAGCCGCTCGCGGACGGCCGGGTCGGGGGCGCCGGGGGCGTCGCCGTGCACGGCGACCAGCAGGGCCTCGACGAACTCCCACGGCGGGATGCGCCCGGCCGCGAGGTAGCCCGCCAGCGCGTCCGGGCCCAGGCCGCAGCGGGTGGCGAACTCGTCCGCCGGGGTGTCCAGGCGGCGGAAGAGCGCCCGCAGCTCCTCGGCGAACTCCAGCCGCTCCCGGCCGAGTTCGGTGCCGAGCGGCGGAAGGCCGTCGACGGCCGTCACCAGGCGCACCCCGTCGGCACCCGTACCAGTACCCGCACCCGTACCCGTACCCGTACCCGCACCCGTGTACCTCCGCTCGCTCCACGCGTTCCGGTCGGCCCGCCCGCCGCGTCCGGGCAGCGCGAAGCCATCCGGCAGCAAGGGTGCGCGGTCACCCGTGACCGCGCCCGGCCGAGACGGTGACAATACGACATTGGCAGGTGAATTGACGCCGGGTCAGGTCACGGTTCGGGGGCGTTCGGAGGCGCACGGACTCGCCGGGGCGGTGCGACGCGCTCGCGAGGCGCGGGTGCGGCCCGCGGCGGCGGGGCCTGCCGCGGTGCTCAGGAAGGCTGTCCGGAAAGGAAGTTGGGGCGGGACGGGGCGCACCGGTGGGCGGGGGAGGTCGCCGGTGCGGGCTCCGGGCCGGACCGCTCGGGCGGCGGCCGGCTGCGGCCGGCTGCGACCGGCTGCGGCCGACTGCGGCGGCCCGGCGCCGGGCCCGACCGGCAGCCCCGGCGGTCGGCGGGAACCGCTGGTCGGCCGGGACCGGCGTGCGCGGCCCCGTGTGCCGACGGGCGCGCGCCGGTGTGCGCTGCGCCATCGGACGCACTCCGGCGGGCCGCAGCCGGGCGCGGGCGGGGCGGGGCGTGACGATCGGCCCAGAGCCTCCGCGCGCCCGGTGCGGGGGAGGAAGGTGCGTCGTGACAATGGACCGTCGTCGTTTTCTGGCCGTCGGCACAGCGGTGGGGGTGGGGCTGGTGGCGGGTGCGTCCCCGGCACGGGCCCGGGGCGGGGCCGGGGCGGTGGAGGCGTTCCCGGCCCGGCAGCGGGGCCTGCGGGCCGCCCCGCCGGACTGGCAGGCGCTGCGGCAGCGCCTCGGCGACCGGCTGGTGCTACCCGCCGACCCCGGCTACGGGACGGCACGGCTGGGCTTCAACGAACTGGACGACGGCCAGTTCCCGGGCGCGGTCGCCAGGTGCGCCACCGCCGACGACGTCCGGGCCTGCCTGGACGTGGCCCGCGGCCACGGCATCCCGATCGCCGCCCGCAGCGGCGGCCACAGCTACCTCGGCTACAGCGTGCCCGACCGCGGCCTGGTGATCGACCTGCGCGCGATGAACACCGTCCGGGTCCGCCCCGACGGCCGGGCCGAGGTCGGCGCGGGCGCCCGGCTGATCGAGGTGTACGCGGGCCTGGCCGCGGCCGGACGGCTGCTGCCCGGCGGGAGCTGCCCCACCGTCGGCATCGGCGGGCTCACCCTGGGCGGCGGCATCGGCGTCCTGGCCCGCAAGTACGGCCTCACCTGCGACCGGCTCGACGCCGCCGAGGTCGTCACCGCCGACTCCTGCGTGCGCACCGCCGATGCCGAGCACGAGGACGGCCTGCACTGGGCGCTGCGCGGCGGCGGGGGCGGCAACTTCGGCGTGGTCACCCGCTTCACCTTCGACACCCCGCCCGCGCCCGGCCTGACCGTCTTCATCGTGCCGTTCCCCGCCGGGTCCGTCGCCCAGGTGATCGGCGGCTGGCAGCAGTGGGTCGCCGACGCGCCGCCCGAGCTGTGGGCCAGCTGCCAGGTCTCCGGCGGCAACCCGCCGACCTGCCGGATCGTCGGCTGCTGGGTCGGCGACCCGTCCGGCGCGAACCAGCAGGTCGACCGCCTGGTGCGGCTGGCCGGCACCGCGCCCACCGGACGCACCGTCGCCGCCAAGGACTACCTGGACGCGATGAAGTTCATGGCGGGGTGCGCCAACGACACGATCGCCCAGTGCCACCCCACCTGGGAGGGCGGACGGCTCACCCGCACCGGGTTCGTCGCGGTCTCCCGGATGTTCGGCCCCGGCCCGGTCGACCCGGCCCGGCTGACCGAGCTGATGACCGGCCGCACCGGCGTCGACCTGCTGCTCGACTCGCTCGGCGGCGCGGTCGGCGAGCTCGCGCCCGACGCGACGGCCTTCCCGCACCGCGGCTCGCTCGCCAGCGCCCAGGTCTACGCGGGCGCGACCGCGGCCACCGAGGACCGCGTCCGCGCCACCGTCGACGAGGTCCGCGACGGCCTCGCCCGCCTCGGCGCCCACGGCGCGTACGTCAACTACATCGACGCGACGCTCCCGGACTGGGGGCGCGCCTACTACGGCGCGAACCTGCCGCGGCTGCAGCGGGTGGCCCGGCAGTACGACCCGGACGGGGTGTTCGCCTTCCCGCAGTCGGTCACGGCAGTCTGAGACGCGGGTCGTGCCATCAGGGGCCCGCCGTTCCCCGAGCCCCTGAGTACGCGCCCCCGAGGGGCTGTCAGCGCTCGTACGTCATCTCGGGGAAGCGCGCCGAGGGCCCGTCCAGCAGGTGGTCGTCGCGGCCGCGCAGCCAGCGGTCGAAGAAGGAGGCGGCGTAGGCGCGGGTGGCGGCTCCGGCGCGGGCGGGCGGGAGGTCGCCGATGTCCTCGCGCAGGGCGTCGGGGGAGAGGGCGCCCTGGCGGGCGAGTCGGGGGAGGAGGGCGGCGGCGTCGGTGTAGGACCCGTGGCGGGAGCCCTCCAGGGTGACGTCGGCGTGCCAGCCGGTGCTGTGCTGCCACAGGGCGTCCCAGCCGGGCTGCTGGTGGTAGGAGCCGGAGTCGGGGCTGCGGGTGCCCATCAGGAGGAAGGGGCGGTCGAGGCCGTCCTCGGCGACGCTGGGGAGGAGGACGCCGCTCTGCCCGTCGGGGCCGGGGAAGTGCAGTTGGCCGTCGAGGTCGATCGCGGCGGCGATCCGCGGGTCGTCGTGCATGGCCTGCAGGGCGGTGAAGCCGCCCGCGGAGTGCCCCGCCATGCCGATCCGGTCGAGGTCCAGGGCGGCGGCCAGCCCGACGGGCAGGCCGGGCCGTTCGCCGAGGCAGGCGAGCCGGTCCAGGACGAGGCGGGTGTCGGCGACCCGGGCGTCCAGCGACCTGCGCAGCACCGCGCCGATGTCCAGGTTCGGGTCGCCGAGCATGCCGGGCAGCACGGACGTCGCCAACTCGCCGTCGGGGAAGGCCACTTCGGACGCCTCGTAGGTGTGGTCGACGGTCACCACCACGTACCCGCGGGAGGCCAGGTCCTCGACCAGCGCCGTCCCCCAGGTGCGCGGGTCGCCGAGCCCGGCCGAGTACAGCACGACCGGGCGCGGGCCGCCGGGCAGCACCGGGGCGTCCGTCCGGGCGTGGGTGCGGATCGACGACCAGTCCGTACTGCCCGGCGTGACCGAGTAGTTGATCGCCCCGATGCCGTCCGGCCCGCCGAAGTGGGCCCCGGCGGCCGCGGTCATGTACGGGGCCCGCGGGCCGTCGGCGGAGCGGACGGCCGGGTACCAGAGGCTCACCATCAGCTCGCGCGTCCGCCCGGCCGTCCACGGGTCGGGCCGGGAGTCGTCGGAGATCCGCAGCGAGGTCGTCCCGATCGCGAACGGCCCGCTGGGCTCCGGTAGTTGCGCCGTCGCCTGCCGCGCAACCGTCGCCTGCTGCGCACCCGCCCCGGCCCCGCTCCCGGCCGCCGCCGCCGTGCCCGGCAGCCCCGCCGTCGCCGCCAGCGCCGCGAGCAGCAGCGCCGCCCCGATCCGTCGTCCCCGCTCGCCCGTCATCGGAAGTCCCTTCGTGTCCCGTGCCTGCTGACGGGCACCACCGTACGGGGACGAACCGGCGGACTGCGTCGTACCGCAGGGCCAACCGGCGGGGTGATACCGGGGTATGACGCCCGATCAGGCGCCGCCCTTCCGCCCGGGGAGGGAGAGGAAGGTGACCGCGGCGGTGGCCGCGGTCAGGGCGAGGACGAAGGCGCCCAGGGTGAAGAGGCCCAGGGTGAGGCAGGCGGTGAGGGCGAGGACGGCGAGGGAGGACAGGAGGGCCCCGGCGCGGACCGCCGCGCGGCCGGTGGCCCGGGCGGCGCGCAGCGGGCCGCGGCGGTGCCGGAGCCCCGCCAGTGCGAGCAGGCCGACGAACGGGAAGGCCGTGGTCAGCGCCCCGAGGTCCCGGTCCCGGGCGAACAGCGAGTCCGCGTCCACGGAGAACACCTCGGCCGCACCGAACACCGCGGCACCGGCACCGGCACCGACCAGGACGAGCACCGCTCCCACCGGCCGGAGGGCGGAGGCCCCCCGCGGCGGTGCCGTCCGGCCCGACTGCGCGCGCTGCGCCTCCAGGAAGGCGGCGAACCGGCCCCCCGCCCCCCGGAGGTCGAAGGCCAGGACGCAGCCGGTCGAGAACGCGGCGATCCCCCAGCAGAGCAGGAACGCGAACCCGGGATCCGGATCCGCCCCGGTGGCCATCAGCACGGTCGGGCCCCTTCGCGTGCGCAGTGCTGCGGCACTCGTACCACGGGGCGGCCCGGCAGGAGAGGACCCCGTCAGCCCAGCGCGCGGGCCCGGCGCAGCAGGAAGGCCCCGGAGGCGGCGGCCAGCACGGCCATGCAGGCGGTGAAGACCAGGCCCGCGTCGGACAGGCCGAGCGGGCCGTCCAGCAGGCCCACGCCGACCACCGGGATCGAGATGCCCAGGTAGGCGACCACGAACAGCAGCGAGAGCACCCCGCCGCGGTGGGCCTCGGGCGCCGCCGCCGCGACCTCGCCGACCGCGCCGCGCAGCGCCATGCCCTGCCCGGCGCCGCCGACCAGGGCGGCGAGCACCAGCGGGGCGAGGGCCTCGGTGGCCAGCGACAGGGCGAGCAGGCCCAGGCCGCCGATCAGCACCAGGCAGCCCAGCGGGAGCGCCCGCCGCGCCCCCAGCTTCGGCACCAGCAACTGGCCGCCGGTGGACGCGAAGAACGCCGAGGCGACGACCAGGCCGACCACGGCGTGGTTGTGCACCCCGACCTCCTCGGCCAGGAACGCGGGCGTCACCGAGGTGAACACCCCCAGCAGCGAGAACCCGGCGAACGCGGCGACCGCCGCGGGCACGAACACCCCGCGCACCTCGGCGGGCAGCGACGGCCGCCGCGCCCGCGCGGTGCGCAGCGGGCGCGCCCCGGCGACGCTCTCCGGCAGCGCGCGCACCACCGCGAAGGACAGCGCCAGCAGCACCAGGTGGACGGCGAACGGCAGCGTCAGCGGCCGCGCCGCGTACTGGGCCAGCAGCCCGGCCAGCAGCGGCCCGCAGCCCAGGCCGCCCATGTTGGCGGCGGTCGCGGCGAAGCCCGCCCGGGCCCTGCGGTCGGGCGGGGCGAGTTCGATGACGTACGCGGTGGCGGTGCCGGTGAACAGGCCCGCGGCGAAGCCCGACAGCAGGCGGCCCGCGAACAGCCAGGCCAGGCCCTGCTCGGCGAGGAACACCACCGCACTGGCCGCCGCGCACCCCAGGCCGCACAGCAGCACCGGCCGCCGCCCCACCGCGTCCGAGACGTTCCCGAACAGCAGCAGCACGCCGATCACCCCGAGCGCGTAGACGGCGAACACCACCGTCACCATCAGCTCGGAGAACCCGATCCGCTCCTGGTACAGCCCGTACAGCGGGGTGGGCAGCGTCGTCCCGGCCATGCAGACGGCGAACGCCGCCGCCGCCCCCAGGTACCCGCTGCGTCGGCGATCGGTCACCACCCCACCGTAGGCAGCGCGCCGGACCCGGGGGAACCGGCGCGCCGGGGGCGGACGGGGGCGGACGGGGGCCGACCGGCCGTCAGGACGTGCCGCGGCCCCGGCCGGGAGGGGGCCGGGCCGGGGCCGCGGCGGTCAGCGGGGGTGGGTCAGCGGGGTGGGTCAGTGGCGGCGGCTCCGGGTGGTCAGGCGCAGGGCGGCGCCGGTGAGGAGGGCGAGGAGGGCGAGGAGGGCGGCGGAGACCCGGTGGTCCTGGTCGAGGACGGTGGTCAGGCCGACTCCCGCCGGGGTGTGGGCACGCACCATGTGGAACGGGAACGGCACCCGGTCCAGCACGGCGCCCGGCTGCCCGGGCCGCTCGCCGCGCTGATCGTCAACTGCCGCTGAAGCTGGAGCCGCCGGTGCAGTCGGGTTCGGAAGCCGACGGGCCGAAGCGGGCGAACCGCCACATAATGGGCCGTATGGCTGACAAGACGAGCAGTGCGGACCGGCCGGCCTCGGTCACCGTCGGCGGCCGCAACGTGCGCATGAGGACCATCGCGTTCCTGATACTCGGGGTGCTGGCGGTCTGGTTCATCGCCGTGAACACCGCCTCCGTGAAGATCCGCCTGTGGATCCCCACCGTCACGCTGCCGCTGTGGCTGGTCCTCCTGGTCACCCTGCTGGTCGGTGCCGCCCTCGGCTGGCTGCTGGCCCGTCGGCGGCCCAGGGGCTGAACGGCCTCACGCGGCCACGGGGACCGCTGCCGGTTCCGCGGCCTCCGCGGCCTCCGCGGCCTCCGCGGCCTCCGATGCCTCCGCCGCCTCCCCGGCGGGGTGGAAGTCGCAGAGCAGCAGCGCCGAGTCGTCGTCCGGCCCGTGGCCCGTCCACTCCTCGACGTCCGCCCGCAGCAGGCCCAGGGCCTGCCGCGGGCAGGGCGGTGCGAGCACGGACGGGGCGCGGTCGGTCAGCGGGTAGAACGTGCCGGAGCGGTCGCGGGCCTCGGTCAGGCCGTCCGTGCAGAACAGCAGCCGGTCGCCCTCGCGCAGGGTCAGCACGGTCGGCCGCGGGGCGGGCGCCCCCGTCAACGCGGACAACCCGAACGGCGGAGCCGGGTCCAGCTTCGGCAGCACCGGCACCGACCCGCCCGCCCGCAGCAGCACCGGCACCGGGTGCCCGTGGTCCAGCAGCACCGTCCGCCCGTCCTCCCTGACGTCCGCCAGCAGCGCCGTGACGAACCGGTCACCGGAGGTCTGCTCGGCCAGCGACTGCTCGATCCGGGCCGCGAGGGAGCCCAGGTCCGGCGCGACCGGCGCCGCGTTGCGGAACGCGCCCAGCACCACCGCCGCCGCGCTCACCGCCTCCAGCCCCTTGCCCTGCACGTCCGCGACCAGGATCCGCACCCCGCCCGGCACCTGCACCGCCTGGTACAGGTCACCGCCGACCCGGGCCGTCCGGTGCGCCGACCGGTACGACCCCGTCAGCTCCACCGGCCCCAACCGGGGCGGCAGCGGCGGCATCAGCACGTTCTGCACCGTCTCCGCGACCGCCCGGGCGTCCACCAGCTCCCGCTCCGCCCGGATCCGGGTCACCGACACCCAGCACGCGGCGATCGCGGTGAACGCGATCCCGGCCAGCGCGACCCACACCCGGGTGTGTCCCCACAGCCCGTCCCACACCGCGATCAGCAGCACCAGCACCGACCCCAGCAGCGCCGAGCCCAGCACCGTCCGCGGCGTCCCCCGCCCCGCCGCCAGCGCCGGGCCCGCCGCGAACAGCGGCAGCAGCCCCAGCGCCGGCCCCAGCAGCAGGTCGCCCAGCGCCACCAGCACCATCGCCCCCACCGGCAGCACCCACGGCCGCGCCCACCACCGCCCCCGCCCGGTCCGGCCCGGCTCGTTGACGGTCGACGACATCTCGTGGCTTCCTCTCGCGTGTGCGCGCTTCCGCGCGGGCCCGGCCGGGTCGGGCCAGGTCGGGCCGGGACGGGCGCCCCGGGGGAGCCCGGCTGACACCGGGCAGACACCCGGCGGCACCGTGAACACGCCGGGGACAGGTCGGCGGCAGCCGCCGACCGCTGGGCTACGACCCTACCCACCCCCCACCGCCCCCGGTAGGGCCCTTCGCCCCGCGCCCCCTCACGCCCCGCTCACACCCGCAGGGACCGCGCCCGAAAAGATGCGCCCCCGCCCGGACGGCGGTACGAAGGGCCCACGGACGGCGCACCCGGCAGCGGGGCGGCGTCCGCGGCCGTACCGCCGCACGCTCAGGAGAGGACACCGGGATGTTCGAGGAACGACGGGCCCGCCGCCAGGCCAACCGCGCTTTCGACCACGGCGAAGGCGTCACCCGCTACCAGATGCACCAGAAGGTCCTCGCGATCGGCGACGACTACTGGATCGACGACGACTCCGGCGACCACGTCTACAAGGTCGACGGCAAGGCGATGCGGCTGCGCAAGACCTTCCACATCGAGGACCGCACCGGCCACCGGGTCGCCACCGTGCAGGGCCGCGCGCTGCGGATCAAGGACTCGATGGAGATCGAGGACGCCGACGGCAAGCGCATCGCCATGGTCAAGAAGGCCCTGATCAACCCGCTCCGCGACCGCTGGCACATCGAACAGGCCGACGGCCCCGACCTCGACGTCCACGGCAACGTCCTCGACCACGAGTACACGATCGAGCGCGACGGCCGAAAGGTCGCCGAGGTGTCGAAGAAGTGGTTCCGCCTGCGCGACACCTACGGCCTGGAGATCGGCCCCGACGCCGACCACACCACCGTCCTCGCCGCCGCGATCGCCATCGACGCGATGACGCACCCGGGCGACTGAGCGCCGGGGCCGAGGGGGTGAGCGGGGAGGCTGCGGGAAGGCCTGGGAGGCCGAGGACGGCTGCGCAGCGGACGGTCGGTTCCGCTCCGCGGTCAGGCCCTCGGCGGTGAGCTGCCAGGAGAGGGCGGCGGTGCCGCGGGGGCGTGGCGGGCCCTGGCCCAGGTGAGGCCGCCCGCCGGGGCGCAGGCCGTCGCAGCGCTCCCGGACGGTGGTGGCGCCCCGGGTGACGGGGGTAGAGCCAAGGACGGGCACTCGGTCTGCAGCAGCAGCCGGGTGCCGGAGGTGTGGACGGGCCCCGTGTCCGTCGGGTGGCGCCGCCCGCCATCCCGGGGCGGTCGGGTGTGGTGACCGCCCACGTGGGCCGCCGGGCGGTCCGTTCCTAGCGTGGCCGCCATGGATTCCCACGAGACCCCCGACGGCCGCTTCCTGGCCGGACGCACCGCCATGGTGACCGGGGCCGCCGCCGGCATCGGCCGGGCCTGCGCGGAGGCGTTCGCCGCGGCGGGCGCGCACGTGTACGTCGTCGACCTGGCCGCGGCGCCCGCCGAGGAGCTGGCGGCCCGGATCGGCGGCACCGCGCACGTCGCGGACCTGTCGGACCCGGACGCGGTGGAGGCGCTCCCGGCGGACGCGGACATCGTGGTCAACAACGCGGGCCTGCAGCACGTCGCCCCGGTGCACGAGTTCCCGGTGGAGCGGTTCGCGCTGATCCAGCGGGTCATGGTGGAGGCGCCGTTCCGGATCCTGCGCCGCACCCTGCCGCACATGTACGGGCGCGGCTGGGGCCGGGTGGTCAACGTCTCCTCGGTGCACGGCCTGCGCGCCAGCGCCTTCAAGTCGGCGTACGTGACGGCCAAGCACGCCCTGGAGGGCCTGAGCAAGACCGTCGCGCTGGAGGGCGCCCCGTACGGGGTGACCAGCAACTGCGTGAACCCGGCGTACGTGCGCACCGCGCTGGTGGAGCGGCAGATCGCCGCGCAGGCGCTGGCGCACGGCATCCACGAGGACGAGGTGGTCGAGCGGATCATGCTCGACCGCACCGCCGTGAAGCGGCTGATCGAACCGGACGAGGTCGC
>NZ_JNYE01000039.1 GCF_000717185.1 Kitasatospora phosalacinea
GCCCCGTCCCCGCCGACGACTGCCCCGCCAGCCTCCCCGACCACGACGTCCAGTGCCCCCTGCACGGCGCCACCGGCTGCCAGCCCCCGCCCCCCGCCACCGCCCTCGCCCTGCACGCCGCGTTCTGCGCCGACCCCGCCGCCCCCCTCGACACCGACACCGTGCACGCCCTCGCCGCCGTCCTCGCCGCCCTCCTCGGCTCCCAACTCCACGGCACCGACCGGGCGATGGGCGAACGCGGACCGGGCGCCGCGATCGAAGCCACCCTGCGCGCCGTCGTCGCCCGCCTCGCCGACGCACCCGTCCGCCACCGCCGCGTCCTCGCCCGCCTCGCCGCCGAGTACGCCCACGCCGCGGGCAGCCTCCGCCTGCACGGCGGACGGCCCGCCACCGCCATGGCCTGCTTCGACCGCGCCCTCGGCTGGGCCGCCCTCGCCGGAGACCCCACCACCCAGGCCGCCGCCCTCAGCGACATGGCCGTCCTCGGCCTCCTCGACGACGACCCCGCCGCCGCGGGCGACTACGCCCGCGAGATCCGCCGCGCCGCACCCGGCCGCCACTGGTCCGACGCCGTCGCCGAACTCGGCGAAGCCCGTGCCACCGCCCTCGCCGGAGACACCCGCACCACCGTCCGCCACATCGGCCGCGCCCGCCAGCACCTCGACCGCCCCGACCGCACCCTCCCCGACGCCGAGGCCCGCGTCCCCTGGCTGGCCCCCGCCGCGCTCCGCCTCCGCGTCGAATCCGGCTCCTCCGCCGCCCTGCGCGACCTGGCCGCCGCCACCGCCGACCCCCGCCTCGCCCGGCACGCCCTCGCCGCCGCCACCGCCGCCCTCGACCTCCTCGGCGACGGCCGCCTCCCCGCCGCCCGCACCATGCTCACCGTCCGCATCGCCGACTGCCACCTCTGCGCCGACGACCCCCACCCCGCCCTCGCCGCCCTCACCCCCCTCCTCGCCACCGACGGCGCCCCGCTCCCCGCCCTCGTCCGCCACGAACTCCGCGGCCTGCGCGGGCGGCTGGCGGCCGGCGCCGACCGGTGGGGGACGGAGGCGGTGGAGGCGGCGGCGCGGCTGGGGGCGGTGGTGTGAGGGGACGTCCGGGGGCGCGGGTGTGAAGGGACGTCCGGGGGCGCGGGTGTGAAGGGACGTCCGGGGGCGGTGGTACGGCGGGTGCGCGCAACGGTGAGGGCGGCAGCGCGCGCGGCCCTCGGCGTCCGCCGCTCTTCCCGTCGACCGCCGGTCTCCGGCGGGGTGGGAAACCGGGTGCGCGGGGGCCGGACGTGGCCGCAGAATCGGGGGATGGATCTCGACCACGACGCGGTGGCGGCCGCTTTCGGGCTGGGGCGGGCGCTGGGACCGTGGCGGGTGCTCGACAACGGGGGCGCCCCGACGGACAGCCGGGTGCTGGAGACCTCGCGGGGGCGCTGGACGGTGCGGACGGGCCGCCTGCTGAGCGACTGGCACCACCGACAGGCCCACCGGGTGGAGCGGTTGCAGCGCGCGGCACTGGCCGCGGGCGTCGCGATGCCGCGCCCCGTCGAACCGCCCGCCCCCGCCGTCGGCTACTGGCACCGCGGCCCGGGCGACACGGTCGTCCGGGTGAGCGCCTGGCTGGACGGGCACGACCTGCGGGCGGACGGCGCCGACACCGCGGCGGCCGACTGGACGGGACGGACCCTGGCCCGGATCGCACTGCTGGACACCGGCGGGGAGGAACCGCCCCCGCCGCACCCCGTCGCGGAGTGGCAGGAGTGGGTGGCCGAGGCGGAGGCGGGCGGCCTCCCGGTCGCGGGCCCGGCCCGTGCGCTGCTGCCCGCGGTCGCCGACGCCGTCGCCCTGGTGCGGGAGGCGACCCGCGGCGCCCCCGCGGCCGTCCTGGTGCACGGCGACACCTCGCGGGCCAACGTGCTGCGCACACCCGGCGGGTACGCGCTGATCGACTGGCAGTCGGCCGCCCCGGAGGTCCCCTGGTGGGAGGCGGTCAGCGTGGCCCTCCGGTTCGCGACCCCCTTCAACGGCCCCACCGTCGACGCCGACCCCCGGACGGTCCGCCCGCTGCTCGCCGCCTACCTGGACGCGGGCGGCCCGGCCGGTCCGGCGGACGCCTCGGCCTTCGCGGGCCTGCTGCGCAGCCAACTGGCCACCGCCGCCTGGTGCCTGTGGCTGGCGCTGGGCCACCGCGGGGCGGACGCCGGGCAGCGGGCGTTCGGACTGCGGATCGTCACCGACACGGCGCGGGAACTGCCGAGGGTGCTGCGCTCGCTGGAGGACTGGGCAGCGCTGCTGCGGTGACCCGGGCGCCGGGAGGGGGCCGCTGTCGCCGCCGTCGGCGGGTGTGGGAACATCCCCGCCATGTCTCTGACGACCTGGAGCCACGACGGCGACCTGTACTGCGCCCTGTTCACCGAGACGGGAGTGGACGGGAGCCGGGTCGGGCACTTCGAACTGAGCGAGGCCCGGCTGGTGCCGAGCGGCAGCCCGGCAGTACCGGACTCGCCCGCACCGGGACCGACGGCCGTGACGGTGGTGGTCCGGGCCCTGGAGCCGGAGGACCAACCGGTGGTCTTCTTCGGCGACGGGCCCACCCTCCCGTTCGCGGTGCTGCAGCACTTCGTGGCGGTGGTGGCGGCCCGGCTGGAGGGCGCGGGCGCCTAGCGGCACCCGCGACCGCCCCGACGGCCGAGGCCGTTACCCTTCCTCGGGGGAGGCCATATGATCTCCCCGTCAAGTCGGCCCCGTTCGAGGCGGGCTGACGATCCGCGCGCCCGTCCGGGCCGGGCCGGGCCCGGGCGGGGAGACACCCGACGACGGGGGAGTGGCCATGGCGACAGGACGGGACGACGACCTCGGCGGTCCGGAGATCACCGACGACGAACTACTCGACGTCGCGGACAACCCGCAGCAGGCGGCCGAACTGCACCGCGCCCTGCGGACGTTGGCGAAGAACGACAAGGTCGGGCCGGAGCTGCAGCAGATGGCCCGGGAGGTGCTCAGCGGGCGCATCGGCATGCGGGACGCCATCGAGTCCGACCGGTACCTGTCGGCGATCGGCGCGCGCCTGGGCGAGATGCGCACCGCGGCGGAGAACCTCTCACCGGAGGAGCGCAAGGCCTCCGAGCAGCGGGCCGTGAAGCTCCGCGAGGACTACGAGGCCGAGCACGGCCCGGACCCGTACGAGGACGACGACGACTGGACCGTCCGACGCGACGACCGCCCCTGACACGGGCCCGTCCGCACACCCCCGGCCCCGTTCACGCTGTCGGCAAGGCATTGCGGGAGCCGGGGGTGGATCTGCACCACCGAGGCAGCACGACCGCGACAGGAGCGCTTGCGGTGCCACTCCTGGTCCGGGCCGCAGCCGCTGGTCGCCCCGAGCTCCGCGCGCGAACCCTTCGCCCGGTCGTCGAGGAACCGTTGACGGTGGAAGGCAGCACGATGCGTCCGGCGGAAGGCGGTTGAGCTTCCGACCGTGCAGGGACGCCACGGTTGCCGGGGCCGGACCCGCGACGGTGTGCTCGTGTGCGGGGGGCGGGGGAAGGCGGCGGGCTTGCGGTGCAGTGGTCCGGCTCCAGTCGGCAGCCGCCCCTGGGGATCGGGCGGACCGGCGCCGAGCAGCGGTTGTGCGGGCCGTACCCGTTGCCTCCGCTGTGCCAGCGGCTCGCGCTGATCCGGTCCGAGTACGTCGGGACCGACCCCGTCGACCGGCTGAACTACCAGCCCATGTCCCGGGCGACCTCGCTCCGGGCGGCGGCGATCTCTTCGTCGGTCACGCCGGTCAGGTCGGCGTCCGTGTCGAACTCCAGCCGGGACAGCAGGTCGGTCAGGGCCTGCTTCTGGGCCGGGTGGGTGACCGGCACCGCGTCGAGGTCCGTGCTCGTCAGCCAGTCGAACAGCACGATGGCATCGGCACGCCGCAGGCGCACCGACACGGTCGGGAGATCGTCTTCCACGTGCACATGATGCCGGGCAGGCAGAACGCGTACGACCGCGGAGGGCGATTCTGCGGGGCCGGTAGGTGTTCGGTGCTGCGAGAGCGTCGGCACCTTGCCGGCTGCCCGGGACCGGGAGCCCTCGCCGGACGCGTCCGTGGGTTCGGGAAAGCGCGCACCCCGGTTCCAGGGCCACCGGCTCCCGCGAGGGGCCAAGGCGGCCCGTCGGCATCCTGACTACGAGGCTGCCGTGGGCCGCCACGCCCGGGGAGGGGACGACCGGGGCTACCCCTGGAGGCCGCGCAGCTTGTCCGGGTTGACCTGGAAGCGCAGGTTGCGGATCAGGCCGTCCGCCAGGTCGAAGGTGAGCGCACCGATCGGGTGGCCGTCCACCGTGAACAGCACGCCCTCCTCGCCGTTGATGGAGGCCGAGCGCCAGGCGGTGCCCCGCACCGAGGACTTGGCGAGCACGCCCACCATCCAGCGGGCCACCGGGTCGCTGCCGTGCAGCGGGCGGCGGGCCGCGGTGACCTTGCCGCCGCCGTCCGACCAGGCGGTGACGTCGGGGGCGAGCAGTTCCAGCATCGCGTTCAGGTCGCCGCCGTCGCAGGCGGCCAGGAACCGGCCGGTGACCTCGCGGCGCTGCTCGGGGTCGGTGTCGAAGCGGGGCCGCCGGGCCCGGACGTGCTCCCGCGCCCGGTGCGCCGTCTGCCGGACCGTCGCCTCGCTGCGGTCCAGGAACCCGGCGATCTCCGCGTGGCTGAACCCGAACGCCTCGCGCAGCACGAACACCGCCCGCTCCACCGGCCCCAGGCTCTCCAGCACCACCAGCAGCGCCGTCGACACCGAGTCCGCCAGCAGCGCCCCCTCCGCCGCGTCCGCCTCGGTCAGCACCGGCTCCGGCAGCCACGGCCCCACGTACGACTCCCGGACGGCCCGCGCCGAAGTCAGCCTGGTCAACGACAGGTTGGTGACCGTCCGCACCAGGTACGCCCGCGGGTTCCCCACCTGCTCCGCCCGCCCGGCCACCGACCACTTGATCCAGGCGTCCTGCAGCACGTCCTCGGCGTCGGCGACACTGCCCAGCAGCCGGTAGGCGGTGCCGAACAGCACCCCCCGGTGCGCGGTGAACTCGTCCAGCGGATCGGCGGCCGACGGGGCGGCGGAAGGATCGATCATGCCCGCCAGGCTGCCAGCGAGCCGCCCGCTCGGCAACCGACCTGCTGCGGAGGCCCGTTGACGGCGCATCGGGCGTCAGCCCGGGGCAGGGGCAGGGGCAGGGGCGGGGGCGTTGCGCGCGGTGGCGACGGCGACGTGCACGCGGGGGCGGTACTCGCGGTCCTTCTGGCGCTCCTCCTCCTCCTCGCCCTGCCCCCGGAACACTGCGTCCGACTCGGTCAGGTCGAACAGGGCGCTGGAGGCGATGCCGGTGACGAGCCGTTCGGGAAGGTCGTAGGACATCTCATCGACCCCTCTGCGGTACTCGGGGCTCAAGGCGCCCACCACTGCCGCACCGGTGTGCGATTCGGCTCGGTGGGGCGGGTCGGCCGTGCGGGCCGGGGTTCAGAGGGTGGAGATGCGCTGGAGCAGGTCGTTGAGGGTGGCGCGTTCGGTGGGGGAGAGGGGGGCGAGGAGGTCCTCGGTGACGCGGCGGCTGTCGTGGTCGGCGGTGTGGAGGAGGTCGTGGCCGGCGGGGGTGAGGACGACGAGGCGGCTGCGGCGGTCGGCGGGGTCGGGGCGGCGTTCGGCGAGGCCGAGCTGCTGGAGGTCGTCGAGGAGGGAGACGATCGCGCTGGGGTCGTAGCCGAGGCGGTCGGCGAGTTCGCGTTGGCGGGCGCCGTCGACGGTGGCGAGGTAGCGCAGGATCGCGTGGTGGCGCAGGCGGAGGCCGTGCTGTTCGAGGGCGGCGTTGAACGCGCTGCCGGAGCGCTGGCCGAGGCGGTAGAGCAGGTAGCCGGTGTCGGCGTGCAGGCCGTGCATCCAGGGGGCGTCGTTCATGGGGTCATCATGCCAGGGCGAAGGTGTTCGGAACAATCATTGACAAGAACAATGATTGTTCCTAGCTTCAATGGCCATGAGCAACGAAACCCTCCTGACCCCCGGTCAGTCCCTCGACCTGACCGGCAAGGTCGCCGTCGTCACCGGCAGCGGGCGCGGCCTCGGCCTCGCCTACGCCACCGCCCTGGCCGCCGCCGGCGCCGCCGTCGTGGTCAACGACCTCGACGCCGACGTCGCCGCTGCCGCGGCCGCCGCCCTCACCGCCGCGGGCGGCAGGGCCGTCGCGGTCGCCGCCGCGGTCGGCACCGCCGACGCCGCGCAGGCCCTGGTGGACGGGGCCGTGGACGCCTTCGGCCGACTCGACGTGATGGTCACCAACGCCGGGATCCTGCGCGACAAGGTGCTGTGGAAGATGACCGACGAGGACTTCGACGCCGTCGTCGCCACCCACCTGCGCGGCACCTTCACCTGCGCCCGGGCCGCCGCGGTCCGGATGCGCGAGCAGGGCGACGGCGGCCGACTGATCATGGTCGGCTCCCCGGCCGGGCAGCGCGGCAACTTCGGCCAGACCAACTACGCCGCCGCCAAGGCCGGGATCGCCGCGATGGTGCGCACCTGGTCGATGGAGCTCGGCCGGGCCGGCATCACCGTCAACGCCGTCGTCCCGGTCGCCGCCACCGCGATGACCGAGACGGTCCCGGCCTTCGCCCCGTACGTCGAGGCGATGCGGCAGGGCGACCCGCTGCCCGACTTCCTGCGCAAGGGCGAGGGCTTCGGCACCGCCGAGGACTGCGCCGCGCTGATCCCCTTCCTCGCCTCGGACGCCGCCCGCGGCGTCACCGGCCAGTGCATCGGCATCGGCGGCGACAAGCTGGCCCTGTGGTCGCACCCGCAGGAGGTCGCGGTCGCCTACGCCGACGGCGGCTGGAGCCCGGAGGCGATCGCCGCGACCTGGTCCACCGGCGTCGGCCGCGAGCCGCAGTCCGTCGGCATCCCCGCCCCGCGGATCCGAACGGCGGCCGCCCGATGAGCCCCCGGCAGCCCCGCCTGTCGCTCGACGGCCTGACCGCGATCGACGTCCACACCCACGCCGAGGTCTCCGCGCACGGCCACGCCTCGCTCGACGAGGAGCTGAACGAGGCCTCCAGCGGCTACTTCAAGGTCGACGGGACGCACCGCAAGCCGACGCTGCCCGAGACGGCCGCGTACTACCGCGAGCGCCGGATGGCCGCCGTGGTGTTCACCGTCGACGCCGAGCACGCCACCGGCCGCCCGCCGGTGCCGAACGAGGAGGTCGCCGAGGCCGCGGCCGCCAACGCCGACGTGCTGATCCCGTTCGCCTCGGTCGACCCGTTCCGCGGGAAGGCGGGGGTCCGCCGGGCCCGGCGCCTGGTCGAGGAGTTCGGGGTGAAGGGCTTCAAGTTCCACCCCAGCATCCAGGGCTTCTTCCCGAACGACCGGCTGGCCTACCCGCTGTACGAGCTGATCGAGGAGACCGGCACCGTCGCGCTCTTCCACACCGGCCAGACCGGCATCGGCGCGGGCGTCCCCGGCGGGGGCGGCATCCGGCTCAAGTACTCCAACCCGATGCACGTGGACGACGTCGCCGCGGACTTCCCGCACCTGAAGGTGGTCCTGGCCCACCCGTCCTTCCCCTGGCAGGACGAGGCGCTCGCCGTCGCCACCCACAAGCCCGGCGTGCACATCGACCTCTCCGGCTGGTCGCCCAAGTACTTCCCGCCGCAGCTGGTCCAGTACGCCAACACCCTGCTGCAGGACAAGGTGCTGTTCGGCTCCGACTTCCCCGTGCTCACCCCCGACCGCTGGCTCGCCGACTTCGCGAAGCTGCCGATCAAGGACGAGGTCCGGCCGAAGATCCTCAAGGACAACGCCGCCCGCCTGCTCGGCCTGGCCTGAACCGGACCCGCCCCGAGCCCCGAAAGGCTGCCCGCCCCATGCGCAACCAGGGAATCGGCTCCTGGCCCGCCCGCCGCGCCAGGAAGACCCCGCACCGCACCGCCCTCGTCCACGACGGACGCCGCCACAGCTACGCCGAGCTGCACGAACGCAGCACCCGGCTCGCCCGCGCCCTGCGCACCGCCGGGGTCCGCCGCGGCGACCGGGTCGCTTACCTGGGCCCCAACCACCCGGCCCTCCTGGAGACGCTGTTCGCGACCGGCCTGCTCGGCGCGCTCTTCGTCCCGCTCAACACCCGCCTCGCCCGGCCCGAGATCGCCTTCCAGCTCGACGACTGCGGGGCCCGGGTGCTGGTCCACGCCCCCGGCTGCGCCCCGCTGGTGCCGCCCGGCGCGGTGCCGGTGGCGGTGGAGACCGGGGAGGCGTACGAGTCCTGGCTGGCCGGGGCCGACCCCACCCCGGTCGACGAGCCGGTCGGCCTCGACGACACCTGCCTGATCATGTACACCTCGGGCACCACCGGCCGTCCCAAGGGCGCCCTGCTCACCCACGGCAACCTCACCTGGAACGCCTACAACGTCCTGGTCGACACCGACCTGCTCGCCGACGACAGCGCCCTGGTCTCCGCCCCGCTGTTCCACACCGGCGGCCTGAACATGCTCACCCTGCCCGTCCTGCTCAAGGGCGGCACCTGCCACCTGGTCGAGTCCTTCGACCCGGCCGCGACCCTGGAACTGATCGCCCGGGAACGCATCACGTACATGTTCGGCGTGCCGACCATGTACGACCTGATGGCCCGCCAGAGCGGCTGGGACGACGCCGACCTGCGCAGCCTGCGGATCCTCAACTGCGGCGGCGCCCCCGTCCCGCGCCCGCTGATCGACACCTACCTGCGCCGCGGCCTCTCCTTCCAGCAGGGCTACGGCATGACCGAGACCGGGCCCGGCGTGCTCTTCCTGGACGCCGGGCACGCCGTCGCCAAGGCGGGCAGCGCGGGCGTCCCGCACTTCTTCACCGACGTGCGGCTGGCCGCCCCGGACGGGCGGGAGGCCGGGGTCGGCGAGACCGGCGAAGTGCTGGTCAGCGGGCCCAACGTCGGCCCCGGCTACTGGGGCCTGCCCGAGGCCACCGCGCAGTCCTTCCAGGGCGACTGGTTCCGCAGCGGCGACGCCGCCCGGGCCGACGCCGACGGCTACCTCACCATCGCCGACCGGATCAAGGACATGTACATCTCCGGCGGCGAGAACGTCTACCCCGCCGAGGTCGAGGAGGCCCTGCTCGCCCTCCCCGGCGTCGCCGAGTGCGCCGTCTACGGCGTCCCCGACGCCACGTGGGGCGAGGTCGGCCGCGCCGTGGTCGTCCCCGCCCCCGGCGCCGCGCCCGACCCGGACGGCCTGCTCGCCGCCCTGGCCGGACGGCTCGCCAAGTACAAGCTCCCCAAGACCCTGGTGCTCGCGGACGAACTGCCGCGCACCGCCTCCGGAAAGATCCTCAAGCACCGGCTCCGCGCCCGGCACGGCAGCTGAACCCCTCCCTCCGAAAGGCACCTCCCCATGGCACTCACCGTCAACGGACTCGACGCCCTCAAGGCCCTGGCCGGCACCGACCTCGGCACCAGCGGCTGGCTCGACGTCACCCAGCAGCGCATCGACACCTTCGCCGACGCCACCGACGACCACCAGTGGATCCACACCGACCCCGAGCGCGCCGCCACCGGCCCGTTCGGCGCGCCCGTCGCGCACGGCTACCTGACGCTCTCCCTGTTCATCCCGCTGTTCACCGAGCTGCTGGAGGTGGAGGGCGTCACCACCAAGGTCAACTACGGCCTGAACAAGGTGCGCTTCCCCTCCCCGGTCAAGGTCGGTTCCCGGATCCGGCTGGCCGCCCGCCTCGCCGAGGTCGCGGAGGTGCCCGGCGGCCTGCAGGTCACCGTCGACGGCACGATCGAGATCGAGGGCGCCGCCAAACCCGCCGCCGTCCTGCAGAGCGTCTCGCGCTTCTACGCCTGACGGGCCTGACGGGCCTGACGGGCCTGACGGGCCCGACGGGGGTGCCGGGGCGGCCGGTATTCGGACGACAGTCGGCTGACGCACTGTTAGGGTGCCCGCTATGGCAGTGCTCAGACAGTTCCAGGTCACCTTCGACTGCGCCGACCCGGCCCGGGTCGCCCGCTTCTGGTGCGAGGTGCTCGGCTACGAGTCCAACCCCCCGAAGGGCTTCGCCAGTTGGGAGGAGTACCAGGCTTCCCGCCCGCCCGAGGAGCGCGGCTCCTGGTCGGCCTGCACCGACCCCACCGGCGTCGGCCCCCGGCTGTACTTCCAGCGCGTCCCCGAGGGCAAGGCGGTCAAGAACCGCGTCCACCTCGACGTCCGGGTCGGCACCGGCCTGATCGGCGAGGAGCGCCTCGCCGCGCTCGAAGCCGAGTGCGCCCGCCTGCTGCCGCTCGGCGCCGTCCGGGTCCAGCTGCTGTACGACGGCGGCGACGACTCGTGCATCGCCATGCAGGACGTCGAGGGCAACGAGTTCTGCATCGACTGACGCCCCCTCACTCCCGCTCGACGACCGCCCGCTCGACGACCGCCCGCCTGACGCCCGCTCACTCCCGAGCCGCCGCCAGGTCGATCAGATGCGCCGCCGGTCGAGGGGCGGTTCGTCGCGGACCAGCCGCTCCCACCGCGCGAGGCCCGTCCCCCGCTGGTGCTCCAGCCGGTAGCGGCGGATCCGCCACTCGGGGGACGCGACGGCGGCGTCGACGACCTCCGGCGGCTGCCGGTCGAACGCCAGGTTGCTGTTCTCGGCCGTCAGCCGCACCGGGACCTCCACCGAGGGCTCCGGCAGAAGCCGTGCAGCCGCCCCGACGCCACCCCCCCGCTGCGCGAGCACCCCCGCGACGTCCGCGAACAGCGCGTCCCCCTTACCCGAACTCCGGCACGACACGTCCTCCGTCCCCGACTGCGGACGGTGACACCCTGCGCGTTCGCGGGGCGGGCGCGGAGCTGAGCGGGAGGACCAAGTGGGCGCCGGTGGAGGGCCGTTGCCCGCGCGCTCGGGTGCCGGGTCGGGCGGCCCGGGCGGATGCGGAGAGTGACGGAGGTGCGGGAGCGGGTCAGCTCCCGGGGCGGGGCGGGACGGGGTGGCCGAGGAGGGCGCGCAGGTCGTCGAAGGCCCGGCGGAGGTGCGCGTCCAGGGGCGAGGAGGGGGCGTCGATCCAGGCCTGGACCGCGTGGTGGAAGGCGGCCCACCCGGCCGTGGCGGCCAGGGCGGCCGACCGGTCGGCGACGCCGCGCTGCCGCAGCGCCTCCGCCAGGGCGTCACCGAGCGACGCGGCCTTGGCCAGGTCGCGCTCGCGGAGCGCCGGGGTCGCCGCGATGACCCGCAGGCGCGGCTCGGCGAACGGGCGGTTGCGCTCCAGGACCGGTTCGGCCGTCCGGAAGGCGCGCAGCAGCACGTCGAGCGGCGGCAGGCCGTCGGGGGCCTCGGCTACCGCCCGGACCAGCGCGGCGCGCAGGTCGTCCTCGCCGTCGAAGAGCACCTCGCGCTTGTCCGGGAAGTGCCGGAAGAAGGTGCGCTCGTTGACGCCGGCCCGGGCGGCGATCCCGGCCGTGGTCGTCCGGTCGAACCCGTGTTCCTGGTACAGCTCCAAAGCCGCCTGCTGGAGGCGGCGACGGGCTTCTGCTCCGCTCCGTGGCACGCCACGAGGGTAGCGCACGTGCCAGTCACTGACGCATCTTGACGCCAGTCACTGGCGCTACCTAGGCTCGGCGATGGCGCCACGTAGCGCCAGTGACTGACACAAAAGCACCGACACGGAACGGGGAGCCCTCCCATGCACGTCTTCGTCACCGGCGGTTCCGGCCAGACCGGGCCCGCGGTCGTCGCCGAACTCGTCGCGGCCGGCCACACCGTCACCGCCCTGGCCCGCTCGGACGCGGCCGCCGCCCGACTGGAACCGCTCGGCGCCACGCCGCACCGCGGCTCGCTGGACGACCTCGACAGCCTGCGCAGCGGCGCCGAGGCCGCCGACGCCGTCCTGCACATGGCCTACGGCGGCGACTTCTCCGACCTCGACGACATGATGCGGCGCGACCGCACCGCGATCCGGGCGCTCGGCCGGCCGCTGGAGGGCACGGGGAAACCGCTCGTCGTCACCTCCGGGACCCTGGTCATGCCCGCCGGCCGGGAGGCCACCGAGGAGGACGAGCCCGACGGGGCCGGGATCGCCGCCTTCCGGATCGCGGGCGAACGGGCCTGCCTGGACTTCGCCGCCCGGGGCGTGCGCGCGAGCGTCGTCCGCCTCGCCCCGACCGTCCACGGCCCCGCCGACCACGGCTTCGTTCCCATGCTCGTCGCCACCGCCCGGGCCACCGGCGTCTCGGCCCACGTCGGGGACGGCGCCAACCGGTGGCCCGCGGTGCACCGGAGCGACGCGGCGGTCCTGTTCCGGCTGGCCCTGGAGGGGGCGCCCGCGGGCAGCGTGCTGCACGGGGCGGCCGAGAGCGGCGTCACCCTCAGGAGCATCGCCGAGACCATCGCCCGCGGCCTCGGCCTGCCCACGGCCTCGCTCACCCCCGCCGAAGCCGCCACCCACTTCGCGAGCCCGTTCATGGCCACCGCCTACGCCTTCGACGGCCCCGTCTCCAGCACCCGCACCCGCGAACTGCTCGGCTGGTCGCCCACCGGCCCGACCCTCCTGGAGGACCTGGCCCACGGCGACTACCTGACCGCCCCGGCCCCCTGACCCGCCGGACGGGTGCGGCGGGAATCGGCGGTGGGGGTCAGCGGTCGGGATCGGTGGTGGGGGCAGCGGTGGGGGGCAGGACGCCGTCGGGTGACTCGGCGGCCCGGCGGGCGAGTTCGTCGAAGTCCGTGTTCGCGATGAGCAGGTTGCCGTGGACGGTGTCGACGGCCGCCGGGGCGAGGTGGAACTCCCGGGCGGGCGGATCCGTGCGCAGCCGGTCGATCAGGTCCTGGTAGTACGCCGGGTCGAGGTTCCCGGGGCGGTCCTCTACCGGCTCCACCCCGACCGCCCCGCCCGGTGCCAGGCGGACGGCCTGCGGGTCGCCGAACCGGGCGGCTACTGTCGATGTCGATGCGGCCGCGGCCCGGGAATAAATCCGTACGATCGTGCTGAAATATCGGATAGGCTCGGCGGCATGACGGACACTCAGGAACCGGACGCCCGGGCCGCGGACGCTCTGGCCGCAGACATCCGGGAGCTCGACGCGCGCGCACTCAAGGCCGCGCAGTCCTACGTCGACCGGGTCGACGCCACCGCGCTCGACCGGCCGACCCCCTGCGGGCCGTGGACGCTCGGGCAACTGCTCGCGCACATGACCGGGCAGAACCACGGCTTCGCCGCCGCCGCCCGCGGCGAAGGCCGCACGCTCGCCGAATGGGCCGACCGCCCCGTCGGCACCGATCCGGCAGGGGCGTTCGCCGCCTCGGCGGCCGAGGTCTCCGCCGCCTTCGCCGAGCCGGGCGTGCCGGAACGCGCGTTCTGGCTCCCCGAGGTCCGCGACGGCGGCCCGTTCCCGGCCCGGCAGGCGATCGCCTTCCACTTCCTGGACTACCTCGTCCACGGCTGGGACGTCGCCGTCTCGATCGGCCTGCGCCCCACCTTCGACGCCGACCTGGTCACCGCCGTCCTCCCGATCGCCACCCTCGTCCCCACCGGCCCCGCCCGCGCCCTGCCCGGCGCCGCCTTCGGCCCCGTCCTGGAGGCCGCGACCGGTGGGGCCGTGACGGGTGGGGCCGGGGCCGGGGTGGCCGACCCGTTCGACCAGGTGCTCAGGCTGCTCGGCCGCGACCCCGGCTGGACGGCGCCCCGGGCGGGTTGACCGTCCGCGCAGGCGCAGGTGCGGGCGTCGTCGGGCGGCTGACTCCCGTGCGGCAGCGACGGGTTCGGCGAGGGCCCCGGGGTGGCGCAGGCGGGCGGGCCTCGGGAGAGTCGCGTCCGGGCGGACAGCTCCAGGTGGCCGCAGGCCGGGCAGCGGAACGCGTCGATCTGCACCCGGGGCGGGCCGAAGCGCCCGGCGCCGCCCGGCGGGCCGCGTTCGACCTCGCCCGGGATCCGATGGGCGTCGCCCTGGCCGGACCGGCCGTCGTCCTCGACGAAGCCCTGGTCGAGCCCGGTGTGCCCGCAGCGGCTGCACCTGATCGGGGCCGGGGCGGGAAGCGATCTGCTCACGGCCGGAGTACAGGTCGTACCCGGAGCCCCCCGGGCGGGCTTCCGGCGGTACGTCAACCCGCGCTCCGGGGAAGGGCCTTCGGCGCGGGCGGCGCGGGCGGCGCGGGCGGTGCGGGCAGCGCCGGGGCGGCGGGCCCGCCCGGTGGACAACCGGGCGTTGTGGGGAGGGGGCGGGGAGGTTGTTTGACCTGCCGCCGCGCCGGTCGGTTAGCTCTTCCGGGCAACGTCGCGTTGTTCGAGCGGAGCGCCGAGGGGACGTCGGGCATGAGGGGCAGGAGAGCGCTGGGCCGGCAGTTCGGCTGGCTGTGGGCGGCGTACGCGGTGAGCGTGTACGGCTCCGGGCTGGGGTTCGGCGCCCTGCCGCTGATCGCCGTGCTGGTGCTGCACGCGAGCCCCGCCGAGGTGTCCGCGCTGTCCGCGGTGGGCCCGGCGGTGGGGGCGCTGATCGCGGTGCCGCTGGCGCCGTGGGTGGAGTTCCGGCGCAAGCGCCCGGTCATGGTCGCGATGGACCTGGCCCGGTGCGCGGCCATGGCGACCGTCCCGGTGGCCTACGCCGTCGGCCGGCTCGGGTTCGTCCAGCTGCTCGCGGTCTCGGCCGTGGTCGCCGGGGCCAGGATCGCTTTCGGCGCGGCCAGCGGCGCCTACCTCAAGTCGCTCGTCCGGCCGGAGGACCTGCTGGTGGCCAACTCCCGCTTCGAGTCGACCAACTGGAGCTCCATCGCGGTCGGGCCCCCGCTGGGCGGGGCGGCGATCGGCCTGTTCGGGCCGGTGGTGACCGTGGCCGCGGACGCGGCCAGCTACCTGCTCTCCGCGCTCGGCATCACCGCGATCCGCGACCGGGAGGAGGCGCCCCGGGCGGGCGGCCGGACCCGGGGGCGGGCGGGCGGGCTGCTCGACGGCTGGCGGCACATCGCGGGCGACCCCGAACTGCGGGCGCTCCACCTCAACAACATGCTCGTCTCCGGCCTGATCATGGCCACCGAGCCGCTGCTCGCCGTGCTCCTCCTGCGCGAACTCGGCTTCCCGCCCTGGCAGTACGCCCTCGCCTTCGCCGCCCCCTGCCTCGGCGGACTCGTCGGCTCCCGGCTGGCCCCCCGGGTGGTGGCCCGCCACGGCCGCGACCGGGTCATCCGGACCGTCGGCACCCTGCGGGCGGTCTGGCTGATCGGCCTGGTCCTGGTCCGCCCCGGCACGGTCGGCCTGGTCACCGTGGCGGCCGTCGAGCTGGCGATCATCGTCAACATGAGCCTGTACACCCCCGTGCTCGCCACCCGCCGACTCGAACGCACGCCCGACCACCTGGTCGCCCGCACCCTGACCGCCTGGTCGATCGGCCAGCAGGCGGCCATCGCCCTGTGCACCGCGCTCGGCGGCCTGCTCGCCGACCTCACCGGCCCGCGCACCGCCCTCGCGGTCGCGGGACTGCTCGCCCTGGCCACCCCGCTCCTGCTGCCCCGGCCCGGCCGGACGGCGCCGCGGCCCGAACCGGAACCGGCCCCGGGGCGCTGGTGACGCCCGGCGGGGGAGGAGCAGGACGCGTCCGGCCGCGGGTTCAGCGGGCGGCCGCCCCCGCGGCCTTCGCCTCGGCGTGGGCCGCCCGGGCCGCCAGCACCTCGGGGACGCGGGACTCGGCCCAGCGGGCCAGCGCCCAGACCTGCTGGGCGGCCTCCTCGCCGAGCGGGGTCAGCGTGTAGTCGACGCGCGGCGGGATGACGGCGTGCGCCTCGCGGTGCACCAGGCCGTCCTGCTCCAGGGTCTGCAGGGTCTGGGCGAGCATCTTCTCGCTCACCCCGCCCACCGCGCGGCGCAGCTCGCTGAACCGGTGGGTGCCGTCCAGCAGGACGGCCAGCACCAGCACCCCCCAGCGGCTGGTGACGTGTTCGAGGATGCCGCGGGAGGTGCAGCACTCCGAGTTGACGTCCGGCAGCAGGCCGCCGGTCAGTTCCTTCACCCTGAGGTTCACGGAAGTAGCTTACTCCAAGGTGGGTACTTCCGAATCGTAAGTGACTTTCCTACGGTGGGTGCGACAGCCGTCGCACCCACCGTCGCACCACCCAGGAGTTGCATCCCCATGAGCATCGTCGTCACCGGCGCCACCGGACAGCTCGGCCGCCTCGTCATCGACGAACTGCTGGCCCGCGTCCCGGCCGACCAGGTCGCCGCCGCCGTCCGCGACGAGCAGAAGGCCGCCGACCTGGCCGCCCGCGGGGTCGAGCTGCGGCCCGCCGACTACGACCGGCCCGAGACGCTGGCCGCGGCGATCCGGCCCGGCGACACCGTGCTGCTGGTCTCCGGCAGCGAGGTCGGCCGCCGGGTCGACCAGCACGCCGCCGTGGTCGCGGCCGCGCGGGCCGCCGGGGCCGCCCGCCTGGTCTACACCGGGGTGCTCGGCGGCCCGGACGCCGACTTCCGGCTCGCCGACGAGCACAAGGCCACCGAGCAGCTGATCCTCGACTCCGGCCTGCCGTACACCTTCCTGCGCAACGGCTGGTACACCGAGAACTACACCGCCCTGATCCCGGTCCAGCTGGAGCACGGCGTGGTCGGCAGCACCGCGGGCGGCCGGATCGGCTCCGCGACCCGCGCCGACTACGCCGCCGCGGCCGCCGCCGTGCTGACCGGCGAGGGCCACGAGAACCGCGCCTACGAACTCAGCGGCGACCAGGCCTGGACGCTGGAGGAGTACGCCGCCGAACTCTCCCGGCAGAGCGGCCGGGCGGTCGCCCACCACGAACTCCCCGCCGAGGCCAACCTCGCGGTGCTCACCGGCGCGGGCCTGCCGCCGCAGCTCGCCGAGATCCTGGTGGACGTCGACGTCTCCGGCATCGCCCGCGGCCTGCTGGCGGGCGGCAGCGGCGACCTGGCCCGGCTGATCGGCCGCCCGACCACGCCGCTGGCCGACACCGTCGCGCGGGCGCTCGCCGCGAACGCGAACGCCAACGCGACCGCCACCGCGAACGCGAACGCCGCCGCGAACGCGAGCTGAGCCGAGGGCCGGGCGTCCGGGCTACTCGGCGGCCCGGGCGTCCGCCGCGTCCGGGGCGGTGTCCCGGGCGCCGTCGCCGCCCGCGGCCAGGCCCGCGAGCAGGCGCAGCCCGTCCGCGGAGGGGCTGTCGGGGGCCGCGGTGAGCACCAGCAGCTCGGTGCCCGACCCGTCCGGCAGCGCGAAGTTCTCCTGGTGCAGTTCGAGCAGCCCGACCAACGGGTGGCGGTACGCCTTGCACCCGTGCGTGCGGGCGCGCACCTCCGCGCGGGCCCACAGGCGGCGGAAGCGCTCGCTGCCCATCGACAACTCGCCGATCAGCGACGTCAGTCGGGGGTCGTCGGGGTACTTCCCGGCGGCCAGCCGCAGGTGGCCGACCACGTCGAGGGTGCAGGTCTCCCAGCCCGCGTAGAGGCCGTGCTCGCCCTCCTCCAGGAAGAGGTTCCGGGCGATGTTCAGGCCCGCGACGTCCGGGCGGCCGTAGAGCAGCCCGGCGAGGCGGTTCCCGGCCAGGACGTCCAGCCGGTGGCCCATGATCAGCGCGGGCGCGTCGACGACCAGGCCCAGCATGCGCAGCAGCTCCGGGCGGACCCGCCCGCTCGGGGTCCTCGTCCGGCGCCGGGGCTGCCGGGCCAGCCGGTGCAGGTGCTCCCGCTCGGTCCGGTCCAGGCCCAGCACCCGGGCCAGCGCGTCCAGCACCTGCTCGGAGGGCTGGGTGGCGCGCCCCTGCTCCAGGCGCACGTAGTAGTCGACGCTCATCCCCGACAGGTGCGCGACCTCCTCGCGCCGCAGCCCCGCCACCCGGCGGCGCCCGTCGACGGGGATCCCGGCCGCCGCCGGGTCGACCCGGGCGCGCCGGGTCCGCAGGAAGCCCGCGAGATCGTCCATGCGCCCCAGTATCCCCTGGTGGTGCACCGCGGACAGTGGTCCTGCGAGTACCAGGAAGTCCGGTCCTACGGAACCGCGGCCCCTGAACGCCGGGCCCCGCGGCGGCCAGGATCGGAGGTGCCGCAGAGACGGCCCGACCGGAGGAGAGACCCCGATGAAGACCCTGATCGTCCACGCCCACCCCGAGCCGAAGTCGCTCAACGGCTCGCTCACCGACCACGCGGTCTCCGTGCTGCGGGCCGCCGGGCACGAGGTGCAGGTCAGCGACCTGTACGCGATGGGCTGGAAGGCCACCGCCGACGCCGCCGACTACGGCCCGCACGCCTCCAGCCCGCTGGACGTCGTCCGCGACTCCGGCCGCGCCTTCGCCGCCGGGGAGCTCACCGCGGACGTCCGCGCCGAGCAGGAGAAGCTGCTCCGGGCCGACACCGTCATCCTGCAGTTCCCGCTGTGGTGGTACACCATGCCCGCGATCCTCAAGGGCTGGGTCGACCGGGTCTTCACCTACAACTTCGCGTACGGCGTCGGCGAGCACAGCGACACCAAGTACGGCGAGCGCTTCGGCGAGGGCACCCTCGCGGGCCGGCGCGCCCTGCTGTCGGTCACCGTCGGCGGCCCCGCCTCGCACTACGCGGAGCGCGGCATCAACGGGCCCGTCGACGACCTGCTGTTCCCCATCCAGCACGGCATCCTGTACTACCCCGGTCTGGAGGTGCTGCCGCCCTTCGTCGTCCACGGCGCCGACCGGCTCACCCCCGAGGAGTACCCGGCCGTCGCCGCGGCCTGGGAACAGCGCCTGCTCACCCTGGAGACCACCGAGCCGATCCCGTTCCGCCGCCAGAACTCCGGCGACTACGAGATCCCCTCGCTGCGCCTCAAGGACGGCCTCGAACCGGCCGGACGCACCGGCTTCGCCCTGCACACCCGCCCCCGGCCGGCGGATAGCATCGACGGATGACCGAGTTCCGCATCGTGCAGGCCACCGCACTGCCCGCCGACGAGGCCTGGCGCCGCGTCACCGACTGGCCCCGGCACGGCGCGACGGTCCCGTTCACCACCGTCCGCTCCGACGGGCGGACGGTGGTGGCCCGCACCCGCGCGGGACGCCTCGGCTTCGACGACACGATGGACCTGGCCCGCTGGGAACCCCCGCAGGACGGCCGCACCGGCACCTGCCTGCTCGTCAAACGCGGCCCCCTGGTCACCGGCTGGGCCCGCATCGAAGTCCGCCCCCACCACGGCGGCGCCCTCGTCCGCTGGAGCGAGGACCTGCGGATCGCCCCCCTCCCCGCCCTCCTCGACCGCCCCACCGCCTGGTGCGGCCGCCTCCTCTTCCGCCACGCCCTGCGCACCCTGCTGCGCGGACCGGCCGGGCCCGACCGCCCGCCACATTCCTCCGATCGGGAGGAACGTTCCGCCCGAAGCTGGGCAGGAGTGTTCCGACCGAACCGCTAGGAACACCGGAGGGGTGGACGCATGGGTGAGGGGACGAGTGCGGTGCTGTGGACCGCCGCCGCGGTGTTCCTGGCCGCGACGGTGGCCGCGGTGGTCGTGCTGGTGGTCAAACTGGTGCGCACCAGACGGCTGTTGGCCGACACGGGCATCCCGATGTCGAAGAAGGTGCTCTTCTGGGGGGCGATCGCCTACCTGGTCTTCCCGGTGGACCTGCTGCCCGACCCGGTCCTGATCGACGACGTGGGCGTCCTGCTGCTGGCGCTGCGCTCGCTCAACAAGGCCGTCCCCGAGGGCGTCGCCCGGCGCGCGAGCCGCCGCGACCGCCGGGCGTGACCCGGCCCGCTGCGCCGCGGTCAGCCGTCGGCCCGGACGCGGGCGTGCGGGTGCATGTCGTGCCAGCCGCCGGCGTGCAGCAGGGCGCTGCGGCGGGTGCCCTCCAGGGGGTAGCCGGTTTTCCCGGCGGTCCGGCGGTCCGGCGGGAGGCGGGGTTCGCCGTGGAGCGGCCGAGTTCGGGGCGGTGGGGGGACGGATCCGGTCCGGCCGGGTACGGTCGGGGCAGGACACGTGGGAGGGTGAGGGGATGACCGCGACGGCAGAGTCCGGGACGTTGCGCGTGCCGCGCAGCATCAACGGGATCGAGCAGGCGCTCACGTACGAGGAGCGGGCCCGGTTCTACGGGGAGCTCGGGCCGGTGGAGGACCCGGTGGAGCGCGAGGCGGTGATCGGGGCGTGGTGGCTGCGGGCGATGTCCGCGGCGTACGGGAGCGACCGGGCGGGGTTCCGGGCCGCGGTGGCGCCGGTGCTGGTGGCGGGGCGGGCGGAGCGGGCCGCCGCGTGAGCGGTCGGCGGGGGAGCGCCGCGGTGGAGGGCTGGGGGGCGGGCGGCTGAGGTTGCGTCAGGTGCCGGGCGCGCCCTGGTCGAGGACGGCGGTGACCACGGTGTGCAGGTGGCGGCGGAAGCGCTCCAGGACGGGGAGGTCGAGGGGGCCGCGGCGCGTTCCGGCGGGGTCGATGACGCCGGCCTGGCCGAAGGAGTGCGAGGTCCAGACGATGGTGAAGACCAGCATCTCGACGTCCGCGTCGGGGCCGAGCCCGGCCCGGGCGAGGACGGCCCGGACGGCGGCGGCGACCTCGGCGACCAGCGGCCCGGCGAACTCGCTCTCGATGTCGGAGTGGTCGGCGCCCTCGGCCAGCCAGCGGCGCATCCACAGCGCCGGGACCTCGGGGTGCTCCAGGCAGAACGTCAGGTAGTCGTCGACGAAGGCGAGCAGCGCGGCCCGGGTCTCGGCGGGGGTGGGGCCGCAGGCGTGCAGGCGGGTCAGGGCCTCGGCGACGACCCGGCGCTGGGCGAGGTGGGCGCGGCGCATCACCTCGCGGTAGAGCTCCGGCTTGGCGCCGACGTGGTAGGCGACGGTGGCGATGTTCAGGCCGACCGCGTCGCCGATCGCCCGGGTGCTGGTGGCGTCGTAGCCGCGTTCGGCGAACAGCCGGGTGGCGGTCGCCAGGATGCGTTCGCGGGGGCCGTCCCCGGGCAGGGCGCTCATGGGCACCGAGGATAGCGCAGACCCGGGCCCGGACTCAATCAGATGACGGAGAGGAAACTCCCAGGTCAACCCCCATTGTGCCGGACTCCATCATTCGATTGAATGAGCGCCTTTCCACGAGAGGAGCACCCGGCATGGGCTCGACCAGGGTGGCGGTGATCGGCGCCGGCGCGGCAGGACTGGCCGCCGCCAAGGCACTGCTCGACCAGGGGCTGGACGTCACCGTCCTGGAACGCGGCACCCGCGTCGGCGGCCTGTGGGCGGGCGACGACGGCCCGGCCGGCTCCCCGGCGTACGACAGCCTGCACCTGAACACCAGCAAGGGCCGCACCGAGTTCGCCGACTTCCCGATGCCGGAGGAGTGGCCCGACTACCCGTCCGCCGCCCGGGTCGCGGGCTACCTCGCCGACTACGCCGACCACTTCGGCATCACCCCCAGGACCAGGTTCGGCACGACCGTCGAGCACGTCGTTCGGGACGCGGACGGCTGGCGGGTCGACGGCGAGCGGTATGGCGCCGTGGTCGTCGCCAACGGCCACAACCGCGACCCGAAGTGGCCCAGCCCCGGCTACCCCGGCGACTTCGACGGCACCCAGCTGCACGCCCACGACCACCGCGGCGCCGACGCGTACGCGGGCAGGCGGGTGCTGGTCGTCGGCACCGGCAACTCCGCGATGGACGTCGCCGTCGACGCCTCCTACGTCGCCGACGGCCCGGTGCTGCTCTCCGCCCGGCACGGCACCCACATCGTCCCCAAGTACCTGTTCGGCCGCCCCGCCGACGCCACCGGCGGCGCGCTCGCCGTCCTGCCCTGGCGGATCCGGCAGACCGTCGCGCAGGCCGTGCTCAAGCTCGCCGTCGGCACCCCCGGCCGCTACGGGCTGCCCGAACCCGCCGGGGGCCTGTTCCAGAACCACCCCACCATCAGCGACACCGTCCTGCACCGCCTCACCCACGGCGAGATCGAGGCCCGCCCCGGCATCGCCCGGCTCGACGGACGGCGGGTGCACTTCACCGACGGACGCTCCGACGAGGTCGACGTCATCGTCTGGGCCACCGGCTACCGCGTCACCCTGCCCTTCCTGGACGAGCGCTGGAGCGGCCCCGACCCCGAGCAACTGCCGCTCTACCAGCGGGTGTTCCACCTCGACGACCCCACGCTGAGCTTCGTCGGCCTGATGCAGTCCACCGGTGCCGCGCTCCCCGTCGTCGAGGCCCAGGGCCGCCTGGTCGCCGCCCACCTCGCCGGACGCTACGCCCTCCCGAGCGCCGAGCAGCAGCGCGCGCACGTCCGCCGCGCGCACGCCGCCGCCGTCCGGCGCTGGGGCGACAAGCGGCCGATGATGCGGATCGACTTCGACCGGTACGTCGCCGCCGTCCCCCGCGAACTCAAGGCCGGCGCCCGCCGCGCGCAGAAGGAGAAGACCCCGTGACCGTACTGAACCGGCGCCAGGACCCGCGCGGCCGCCGCGTGCTGATCACCGGTGCCTCCGGCACCATCGGACGCGCCCTCGGCACCCGCCTCACCGCCGCCGGGGCGCACGTCCTCGGACTCGACCTGCGCCCCGGCGGGGACGAGCCCTTCCCCGTGCTGCACTGCGACGTCACCGACGACGACAGCGTGCGCGGGGCCGTCGCCGAAGCCCTGGAGACCCTCGGCGGCCTCGACGTCCTGGTCAACAACGCGGGCACCGGCGGCCCCGCCCCCGCCGAGCACGCCCCCGGCACCGAGGTCCGCCGCCAACTGGAGATCAACCTGCTCGGCACCTGGCGCACCACCGCCGCCTGCGTCGACGCCCTGGTCGCCGCCCGCGGCCGGGTCGTCATGGTCACCTCCCGGATGGCCGTCATGCAGCTCCCGCTCGCCGCCGCCTACGGCGCCTCCAAGCGCGCCATGGTCGCCTACGCCGACGCGCTGCGCCTCGAACTCGGCACCCACGTCGGCGTCACCTGCGTCTACCCCTCCGCGGTGCGCAGCCCGATCCACGACTCCACCAGGGCCGCCGGACTCTCCCTGGAGGGCATGAGCGTGTACGAGCCGCTGGACGGCGTGCTCGACGCGATCGGCAGGGCCGCCTTCTCCACCCGCCCGCACCGCGACCTCACCACCACCCGCAAGGGCGCCGTCGAGTTCTTCCTCGCCCGCCACCTGCCCGCCCTCACCGACCGGATCGTCGCCCGCACCCTGGCCGCCCGCGCCGCCGCCGGGGCCTTCGACGGCGCCGAACTCGCCGCCGGGGTCGTCGCCCGGAACCGGGGGACGAAGTGACCGGGGCCGGGTCCGGAGCTACTGCCGGGGCCGGGGCTGCTGCCGGGGCCGGGGCCGGGGCCGGGGCTGCCGCCGGAGCTGCCGCCGGGGCGGGGGAGGGGGCGGGGGAGAGGGCCGGAGCCGGGCGCAGGGCGCTCGCCCTGTACGCCACCGGGTCGGTCGGCATGGGCGTCTGGGTCACCGTGCCCGGACTGCTGCTGCTGTACTACCTCACCGACGTGCTCGGCGTCAGCGCCGCCCTGGCCGGACCGGCCCTGCTGCTGCCCAAGGCCGTCGACGTCGTCGTCCACCCGCTGCTCGGCTCCCGCTCCGACCGCCAGGCCCGCCGCGACGGCCACCGGCGGCGGATGATGCGCGGCGGACTGCTGCTCGGCGCCGCGATGACCGCCATGTTCAGCGTCCCGTCCGCACTCGGCGGCGCGGGCGCCGCGCTCTGGGTCGGCGGCTGGTTCACCGTCGGGAACCTGCTGTTCGCCGCCTTCCAGGTGCCCTACCTGACCACCCCCTCCGACCTGCGGGTCGGCTACCACGAACGCACCCGGGTCTTCATGTACCGGATGGCGCTGCTCACGCTCGGCCTGCTCGCCGCCGGAGTCGCCGCCCCCGCGCTCACCTCCGGCGGCACCCGCGCCGACTACACCCGGATGGCCCTGCTGCTGGCCGTCGCCATGGCCGCCTCCGCCGCCGTCGCCCTGCGCGGCGTGCGCCGACTGACCGACGAGTGCGGGTTCGAGACGCCCGACGGACGGGCCGGGCACTCCACCCGCGCCGACCTGCGCACCGCCCTGCGCGACCGCAACTTCCGCCCCCTGGTGCTCTCCTACCTGTTCACCGGCACCACCACCCACCTGTTCCTGGCCGCCCTGCCCTACGTCACCGAACACGTCTTCCACCGCAGCGCACTGACCGCCCTGTTCATGGGCCTCTTCCTCGCCCCCGCCGCGCTCTCCGGCCCCGCCTGGAGCGCCTGGTCCCGGCGGCCCGGCAACGGCAAGCAGCGCGGACTGCTCCTCTCCCAGGGCGTCTTCGCCACCGGCTCGCTGCTCCTGCTGCCCGCCGCCGCCCTGCTCGACGGGGGAGCGCGGACCGCCGCCACCGCCGCCGTGGTGATGGCCATGGGCACCGCCTTCGCCGGGCTCCAGCTCTTCGCGTTCGCCATGCTCCCGGACGCCGTCGCCGCCGCCGACACCGCCGAAGCGGGCGCCTACACCGGCGTGTGGACCGCCACCGAAGCCACCGGCACCGCCGTCGGCCCCTACCTGTACTCCGCCGTCCTCGCCCTCGGCGGCTTCGCCTCCAGCACCGCGGGCGAGCACGCCGTCCAGAGCGACGGCGCCCGGACCGCCCTGCTGGCCGGATTCACCCTGCTGCCCGCCGCGCTGATGGCCCTCGCGCTGGCCCTCCAACGGCGCTGCGCCCTGGACGCGGCACGGTGACCGGCGGGATCGCGGTCGCCGCCGTCGCCCTCGGCGCGTTCGCCCAGGCCGCCACCGGGATGGGCTTCTCCCTGGTGGCGGCCCCCGCGCTGATCGCCGCCCTCGGCCCGCACCGCGGCGTCCCCGCCGTCCTGCTGCTCGCCGTCCTCGCCTCCCTGCTGCCGCTCTCCCGCGACTGGCGGCACGCCCGCCCCCGCGACGCCGGACGGCTGCTGCTCCCCGCCCTGCTCGGCGCACCCCTCGCCAGCTGGCTGCTGGGCCGCCTCGACACCCGGATCCTCGCCGTCGCCGCGGGCTGCGGCGTCCTCGCCGGCTGCGCCCTGCTCGCCTCCGGCCTGCGCTCCGCCTTCCTGCGCCGCCCCGCCGGAGCCTGGGCCAGCGGCCTCGGCAGCGCCGCACTGAACGTCATCGGCGGCGTCGGCGGCCCCCCGATCGGCCTGTACGCCGCCAACGCGGGCTGGGCCCCGCGCGAGGCCCGGGCCACCCTGCACGCCTTCTTCCTGGTGCAGAACCTCGCCACCGCCGCCCTGCTGGGCGTCACCCCGCCCAGCTGGCCGACGCTCGCCGCCCTCGCCGCCGGAGCCGCCGCGGGCATGGCGCTCTCCCCGCGCCTGTCACCCGCCGCCACCCGCACCGGCGTCCTCGCCGTCTCCTGCGCGGGCGCGCTCGCGCTCATCGCCACCGCGATCTGACTCTCCGTCAGAAACATTCCCCGCCAAGGGAGTCGACGACCTCCCCGCGGGGTACGGGACGGGCGGGGGTGAGGCCGTGGAGAAGGCACTGTGGGGCGTGGGCGGCGGGGCGCTCGCCGTGCTCGCACTGTGGGGGCTGACGGCCCTGCGGGGCGACGGGCACGGCCCGGCCAGCGCCCTCGGGTTCCTGCTGGTCCTGGCACTCGGCGTGGCGGGCATCGCCCGGATGGGCAAGGAGGACGAGGGGGCGGCCGCCCTGGGCCTGACGGGCGTGCTCTCGACCTGGATCGTCCTCTCCATCCTCGGCCTCGGCGTGCAGGACCAGCAGATCCTGCACGACCGGGGCGTCACCTCGGACGGCACGGTCGTGCGCGCCGTCGTCACCTCCGACCCGATGAACGGCCGCGGCCCGTCCGTGACCGCCGTGGACGTCGAACTCGCCGACGGCTCCGTGCTCCACCAGATCCAGACCAAGAAGGCCCACCCCGCGCTCGGCGACCACCTCCAGGTCACCCGCGACCCGCGCGGCGTGGTCGACACCCGCCTGGGCCCCCGCCCCGACGCCCCGAGCCGCACGACCGCCGTCGTCCTGCTGCTCGTCCTGGCCGGCTGCGCCCTCTTCACCGCCTTCGCCCCCGACTAGCGCCCCGACCGGGCCCGGCGCAGGGCGGTCGGTGCAGGACGGCCGGCGCGGCACGGTCAGCGCAGGACGGTCAGCGCAGGACGGCCGCCAGCAGGTCGGTGCCGAGCGTGCCGGTGGCGGCCAGGTCGAGGACGTGGTGCACGTGCCGGCCCCGGCGGCGGGCGGTGAGCAGGCCCGCCCGGCGCAGCACGGCGAGGTGGCGGGAGACCTCCGGCGGGGTGAGCTCCCAGGCCCGGGCCAGCTCGCCGGTGGTGTGCGGGCCGCGGGCCAGCGTGCGGACCAGGCGCAGCCGCACCGGGTGGGCCAGTGCCGCCAGGCGCAGGCCCACCGCCTCCAGCGGGACGCCCGCCGGGCGCTCCCCGCCCGCCGCCGGGTACTGCACCACCGGCTGCCAGCCCGGGGCGTACACCGCGACCAGGTGCGGGTGGCCGAACACGCTCGGCAGGAAGGTCACCCCGGCCGGGCCCGCCTGCGCGGTGGAGTCCTGCAGCTTGTCCAGGACCAGCGAGCCGCCGTCCGGCGTCACGGCGACCGCCGTCGACACCCCGGCCAGGGCCGCGGCCAGGCCCTGACGGCGGCACAGCTCGGTCTTGTCCCGCACGTCCCGGCCCAGGCGGGCCGCCAGCGTCGGCCACTCCGCGTCGAAGAACGCCCCCGCGCACAGCTCCAGGGTCTCCCGCACCCGGGCCCGGACCGCCGCCGGATCGGACAGCAGGCGCTCCGCGAACGCCTCCTGGGCGGGACCGCGGGCCTGCGCCCGCTCCAGCGCGGCGGCCCGGGCCGCCGGGTCGTGCAGCGGGGAGCGGTCGGCGAAGGTGCGCCGGTTGGAGCCGCAGGTGGTGACCAGCGCCGCGTGCGCGTACCGCTCGTCGTCGAGCGCGTCCACCTCGTCCAGCTCGGCCTCCAGGGTGGCCCGCGGCCGGGCCGGGACCAGGAAGTCCGCCCGGGAGGAGCGCCACAGGAACTCCGCCTCGCGCAGCCGCTCGGCCAGCTCGGGCCGCAGCCCCGCCCACACGCCCGCCGCCCACCCGGCGAGCTGCGGGTGGTGCTCCGGCGAGGCCAGCACGTGCAGCATCGCGGTGAGTTCGGCGAGCGGGGAGACGCCGAACCGGATCCGCTCCGGCGGCGTCCCGGCGAGGTCGATGCGCAGGGTCACCCCCGCATTCTCGCCGCTCACGGGTACCGGCCCGCCGTCGGTTGACGGAAAGCGTCAACCGACGTGACCACCCCGCCGCCCCGCCCGCACCGTGGCGCCATGACCACCGCCCCCGCCCCCGCCACTGCCGCGCCGCGCCCGCCGCGCCCGACCCTCCGCCGGCTCGTCCGGGCGGGCGGCGGCCCGCGCTACGCCACCGCCCTGCTCGTCGACGCCCTCGGCTCGGGCCTGCTGCGCCCGTTCCTGCTGCTCTACGGCCTCTCGGTGCTGCACCTGGACGCGGCCACCACCGGACTGGCGATGACCGGCGGGATCGTCGCGGGCCTGGCCTGCATGCCGCCGCTCGGCCGCTGGCTGGACCGGGGCGCCCGCAGCACCGCCGTCGCCGCGGCGATGCTGGTGCGGGTCGCGGGCGTGGCCGCGCTGCTGGCCGCGCCGACCGGGAGCGTCCCCCTGTTCGCGCTGGCCGCGCTGTTCCTCGGCATCGGCAACCAGGCCTGGCCCGCCGCGCACGCCGCCCTCGTCACCACCGTCGCCGAGGACGGCCTGCGCGACACCGCGCTCGCCGCCGCCCGCGCCGTCCGCAACGCGGGGCTCGGCCTCGGCGCACTGCTCGCCACCGGCTGCCTGACCGGCGGCGCCCCCGCCCTGCGGGCCCTGGCCGCGGCCTCCGGCGCGGGCTTCCTGGCCGCCGCTGCACTGGCCCGCTCGGTGCGGGTCACCGCCGGGCGGACGGGCCGCGCCCCCGGGCCCGCGCCGGAGGGCGGCGGGACGCGGCGGCTGCGGACGGTCCTGCTGGCCAACGCGGTGTACGTGTTCTGCCTCAACGTGCCCGAAGTGGCGGTGCCGCTGGTGCTGGTGACGGTCCTGCACGCCTCCCCGGCCTGGCCCGCCGCGGTGTTCGTCGCCAACACCGTGCTGGTGGTCACCCTCCAGGTGCCGGTCACCGCGTGGGCGGCCGCCCGCTGGCCGCGGGCGAAGGTGCTGGCGCTGGCGGGGGCGGTGCTCGCCGCGAGCTACCTCGCCCTCCTGCCGGCCACGGCGCTCGGCCCGCTCGCGGTGGCGCTGGTGACCGTCCCGTGCACCCTCGGCGAGATCCTCTACGCGGGCAGCGCCACGCCCCTGGTCACCGCCCTCGCCCCGCCCGGCGGGCTCGGCCGCGCGCTCTCCCGCCTGCAGTTCTCCACCGGCCTGGGCCTGGCGCTCTCCCCGGCCGTCATCACCGCCCTGGCCCCGCTCGCGCTCTGGCCCGCGCTGGCCGCCGCCACCCTCGCCGCCGCGGGCGCCGTCCACCGCACCGGGCGGCAGTGAGGGGCCCCGCCGCGCACCCCGGTCCGGTCGACCGAACGGCTGTGCAGTCAACCGTCCCGGCGACCACGACCCGGGAGCCCGCGTCTCACCCCGCTCCGCCCGTGCCGACGCCCGACTGCGGAAGCCTCCCGCAAGCGGATCCCTCACCGCGGCCGTCGACGTCCTGGCCGGGAAGGGCTTCCAGCAGGCCACCGGCTCCGACAGCACCGAGCAGGCGGGCGTCTCGCGCGGGCTGATCAGCTCCTACTGGCCGGGCCGGGAATGCGCCGGCCGGGAGCGGGCACACGGCCGGGCATGAGTGAGCCCGCTCCGCCGGAGCCGAACCGGAACCCGCAGCCGCAGCCGCAGCCGCAGCCGAACCCGGATCCGCAGCCGCCGGTCCCCCCGCCCCCCGCGGCCCCGCCGCGGCCGTCCGTCCCGCCGCGGCCCGCCCGCCCGCCGCGGGGCCGGGGGAGGGCCCGGCCGTGGGCGGCGGCCGCGGCCGTGCTGGTGCTGGTCGGGGCCGGTGCGGTGGCCCTCACCGACCGGGGCGGGGCGGACGGCGCGGCGGACGGGCCGCAGGCGCTGCCGGGCAGTCCGCGGGCGCTGCTGCTGGACGGGGTGTCGGGCCGGGTCGAGATCGTCGCCGCCGACGGGCCCGCCGCCACCGCCGAGTACCTGCCCGAGGGGGCGCAGCGCCCCGGCCTGGTCGGGCTCGGCCCGGCCGGGAGCGACGGCGCCGTGCCGGTGCGGTGCGCCGCCGACGGCGACGGGGCGTTCGACCGGTGCGCCGGGCGGCTGCGGCTGGCCGTCCCGGCGGGCACCGCGCTGACGGTCCGCCAGGAGTCCGGCGAGATCGCGCTGTCCGGGCTGCGCGGCGACCTCGCGCTGTCGCTGGCGTCGATCCGCTGCACCGCCGTCGGCCTGCGCCCGCAGCACGCGACGGTGTCGATCCGCTCCGGCAGCGCCGACCTGGGCTTCGCCGCCCCGCCCGGCGAGCTGACCGTGGAGTCCGCCTCAGCCTCGGTGGCGCTGCGGCTGCCGGAGCGGGACAGCGGCTACGCGTTCGACTCCGACCAGGTCTCCGCCGACGTCCGGATCGGCCTGCCCGCGCAGCCCGACGCCGACCACCGGGTGCGGCTGCGCACCACCTCCGCCTCGGTGGCGGTGCTGCCCGCCGACGGGTGAGCGGGCGGCCCGCTCAGTCGGCGGCGGGGGGCTGCCAGGGCTCGAACCACGGGTCGGGCCAGCGCTCGGCCGCGGCCAGCAGGGGGAACAGGGTGGCGCCGTCGATGGTCTCGCGGATGATGTCGGCGTGGCCGCCGTGCCGGGAGGTCTCCTCGATCAGGTGCAGCAGCACCCAGCGCACCGACCAGTTCTCCACCTCGGCGGGGAACCACGGCAGCCCCCGGGGCACCGGCACGGCCTGCCCGAGGTCGGCGACCGCGGCGACCACCGCGTCCGTCTCCCGGGCCGCCGCCGCGTACGCGTCCAGCACCCCGGCCAGCGTCTCCCGCTCCGTGAGCGCGAACTCGGCGGAGTCGTCCTCGTCGGCAGCCCGCTGCGGGCCGCGCTGCCGCTGCAGGACGAGGTCGGTCCAGCCGGCCTCGCAGCGGGCGGCGTGCTTGATCAGGCCGCCGATGCTCAGGGCACTGGCGGTGGGCGCCGTCCGCGCCTGCTGCTCGGTGAGGCCGTGGGCGGTGGCGCGCAGGGCCTGGCGCTGTTGGGCGAGGTAGGCGAGCAGACCTTCGCGCTCGTCGGCGATCGGCGGTACGTGTGCGGGCATGGGGCAGACCCTCTCGCCCGGAGCGGGGAGCGGTCAAGCCTTGCGTGAAAGAAATTTCATAGCCTTGCGCAAGGAGATTGGTGGGCGGTTCTGCGAGTTTCCGGTGGAGTGTGGATCCAGGGCAGGTGTGGCAGTAGGGTGCGCCTGAAAGTTTCTGCAAGATCTTGCAGATCGAGAGGATGCCACCGTGCCGAGAGTCGTCCCGCCCGTCCCCGACGAGCGCACGGCGCTGACCGCCTACCTCGCCCACCAGCGGCGCGCGCTCCGGGCGACCGCCCACGGACTGACGGACGCACAGGCCCGGACGGCGGCGTCCGCCGGAGAGCTGAGCATCGGCGGCCTGATCAAGCACGCCGCCCGCTGCGAGGGCTTCTGGACCGACCTCGTCCTGCGGCAGCAGGGGCCGCAGCCGCAGGACGACGAGTTCCGGCTCGCCCCGGACGAGACGCTGGCCGGGGCACTGGACGCGTACGCGGCGGCGGCCCGGCGGACCGACGCCGTGATCGCCGAGGTCGTCGACCTCGGCCAGGCCGTGCCCGTCCCGCCGGGGGCGCCCTGGGTCCCCGCCGGGGTCGAGGAGTGGTCGGTGCGCTGGGTGCTGCTGCACCTGATCGAGGAGACCGCCCGGCACGGCGGCCACGCCGACCTCATCCGGGAGGGCGTCGACGGCGCCACCTTCGACCCGCTGCTCGCCGCCGTCGAGCAGTGGGCCGATCCGTGGGTCGAGCCGTGGCGCCCCGCCGGATGAGGTGAGGGCCCGTCAGCCCGCCGCGCCGCAGCGCTCGGTGTCGATCTCCGGCAGCGTCGCCTCCGGGTAGCGCGAGCCGTGCACGGTCGCGTCGGACAGCACCCGGTCGGCCGCCGCCAGCAGTTCGGCGGGGACGTCCAGGCCGAGGACGGCGACGTCCTCGCGCAGGTGGTCGACCGAGCGGGTGCCCGGGATGGCGACGACGTGCTCGCCGCGGGAGAGCACCCAGGCCAGCGCCAGCTGCGCCACCGTCAGGCCCGCCCCGGCGGCCAGCGCGGCGAGCTGCTCGCGCAGCGCCAGGTTCGCCGGGTAGTGGGCGTCGGTGAAGCGCGGCATGGCGTGCCGGATGTCGCCGGGCGGCAGGTCGGCCATCCGCGGCGGGGCGTCGGTCAGGAAGCCGCGCGCGACGGGGCTGAACGCGACCAGGGCGACGCCGAGTTCACGGGTGGCGGCCAGGGTGCCGCGCTCCGGGTTGCGGGTCCACAGGCTGTACTCGTTCTGCAGCGCCGCGACCGGGTGCACCGCGTGCGCCCGGCGCAGGGTGGCCGCCGACACCTCGGACAGGCCGATCGCGCGGACCTTGCCCGCCGCGACCAGCTCGGCCAGCGCGCCGACGCTCTCCTCGACCGGGACGGCCGGGTCGAGCCGGTGCAGGTAGTACAGGTCGATGACGTCGGTGCCGAGCCGGGCCAGCGACCGCTCCGCGGTGCGCCGGATCGTCTCCGGGCGGCCGTCGATGACGCGCCGCCCGTCCACGCCGGTCATGCCGCACTTGGAGGCCAGCACGATCTTCTCACGGTGCGGGCCCAGCACCCGGCCGACCAGCTCCTCGTTGGCGCCGAAGCCGTACAGCGCGGCCGTGTCGAACAGCGTGACGCCCGCGTCCAGGGCGGACAGCAGCAGCTTCGCGCCGTCCTCCGGGGAGGGCGCGGTGCCGTAGGCGTGGCTGAGGTTCATGCAGCCGAGGCCGACGGCCGGGACCTCGAACGGCCCGATCCTGCGGAGGGTGTTCATGCGCCCACCGGCTCGGCGAGCTGCCGTTCCAGGTCGGCCAGGGTGCGGTAGCAGGGCAGCACCTGGGCGAGCGAGGCGTTCGGCTCCCGGCCCTCGCGGATCGCGGCCACGAACTCGCGGTCCTGCAGTTCGATGCCGTCCAGCGAGACGTCGATGCCGCTGACGTCGATCGGTTCGTCTTCTCCGGTCACCAGGTCATCGTAGCGAGCCAGGTAGGTGCCGGTGTCGCCGATGTAGCGGAAGGAGGTGCCCAGCGGGCCGTCGTTGTTGAAGGAGAGCGAGAGGGTGCAGATCGCGCCGCTCGCCGCCTGCAACTGGACCGACATGTCCATCGCGATGCCGAGTTCGGGGTGGACCGGGCCCTGGACGGCGTTGGCCCGGACGATCGGCGAGCCGGTCTGGTACGCGAACAGGTCGACGGTGTGCGCGGCGTGGTGCCACAGCAGGTGGTCGGTCCAACTGCGCTTGTGGCCCAGCGCGTTGAGGTTGGTGCGGCGGAAGAAGTAGGTCTGCACGTCCATCTGCTGGATGGTCAGCGCGCCCGCCGCGACCCGCCGCCGCACCCACTGGTGGCTGGGGTTGAAGCGCCGGGTGTGCCCGGCCATCGCGACCAGGCCGGTGCGCTCGGCCGCCGCGACGCACGCCTCGGCGTCCGGCAGCGAGGCCGCGACCGGGATCTCCACCTGCACGTGCTTGCCCGCCGCCAGGCAGGCCTGCGTCTGCGCGGCGTGCAGCGGCGTTGGGGTGGCCAGGATCACCGCGTCCACGTCGTCCGCCGCCAACACCTCCTCCAGGCTGCCCGCCGCCCGGGCGACGCCCTGCTCGGCGGCGAACTTCCGGGCGCTGTCCAGCGAGGAGGAGACCACCGCGGCCACCTCCACGCCCTCGATCCGGCGCAGCGCCGCGGCGTGCTTGGCGCCGAACGCGCCACCACCGGCCAGGGCGATCCGCAGGGGCTGCTGCTTGCTCATGTCAGTTCTCCTCGGCAGGGCGGCGGTGGTTGTTCAGGATCAGGTGGCCGACGGCCGTGTTGGACGCCGGGACGTGGTAGAAGCGGTGCTCGACGTCCACGCCGCCGCCGTCGTCGACGTCGCTCAGCGCGCCGCGCGCGATCAGCCACATCACCAGCTCGATGCCCTCCGAGCCGGCCTCCTCGACGTACTCCAGGTGCGGCACCCGGGCCAGGCCCGCCGGGTCGGCGACCAGTCGGTCCAGGAAGGCGTTGTCCCACTCCCGGTTGATCAACCCGGCGCGCGGGCCCTGCAGTTGGTGGCTCATCCCGCCGGTGCCCCACACCTGGACGTCCAGCGGGCGCGGGTAGGACTCGATCGCCCGGCGCAGCGCCCGGCCCAGCTCGAAGCAGCGCGCCCCCGACGGCACCGGGTACTGCACCACGTTGACGTGCAGCGGGATCACCTTGCACGGCCACTTCTCCACCTCGCCGAACAGCAGCGACAGCGGCACCGTCAGCCCGTGGTCGACCGGCATCTCGTTGGCCAGCGTCAGGTCGAAGTCGTCCTGGATCAGGCAGTGCGCCAGGTGCGCGGCCAGCTCCGGGTCGCCCTCGATGCCCGGCACCGGGCGCGGCCCGTAGCCCTCGTCGGCGGTCGGGTAGGCGGCGCCGGTGCCCAGCACGAAGGTCGGGACCAGCGAGAGGTCGAAGGCGCTGGCGTGGTCGTTGTAGACCAGGACGACCACGTCGGGGGTGTGCTCGGCGGCCCACCGCCGGGAGTGCTCGTAGCCCGCGAACACCGGCTGCCAGTACGGCTCCCCGGCCTTGCCGTGGTCCAGCGCGGCGCCGATCGCCGGGACGTGCGAGGTGAACACGGCGGCCGAGACGGCGGCGTGCTCGGCGGGCGGGGTGTCGGCGGCGTGCGCGGCCTCCAGCACGGCGTGGTCGATCCGGCTGGTCGGGGCGGTGGCCGAACGGCCGCCGGAGACCATCATGTCCCGGTACTCCTGCTCGGTCATGCCGGTCATCGAGCCCGCCATCTGCTGGAACGAGAACCCCAGCGTGGCGCCCCACTTGGCGAGGAAGTAGATGTTCCCGCCCTCGCGCATCGCCGCGTTCAGGTCCCGCTCCAGCAGGGCCCGCTTCTGCTCCTCGCGCAGCGGCCAGGCGTCCAGGTAGGCACGCTCGTCGGCCAGGTACGCGGCCCGGTTCTCGGCCGTCATCAGCGACATGCAGAACTGGTTGAGGTGGTAGCCGCGGGCCGACTGCTCGGCGTCGAAGATCGTCGTGCCGGGGACCAGCCGGTAGCTTCGGTCGATCGCCATGCCGGTCAACTCCCTTCGTTCTCGGGCCAGTAGAGGCGCATCGGGTTGTCCACCAGCAGCCGCCGGCGCAGCTCGGCGGTGGGTGCGACATGGGAGAGGAAGTCGACCAGCAGGCCGTCGTCCGGCATGTGGTCCCTCAGGTTGGGGTGCGGCCAGTCGGTGCCCCACAGCACCCGGTCGGGGAACTCCGCGACCACCCGGCGGGCGAACGGCACCACGTCCCGGTACGCGTCGCGCTCGCCGTCCAGGGCGGGCGGGCCGGCCAGCGAGAGCCGCTCCGGGCAGCTGACCTTGCACCAGACGTCGTCCCGGGCCCGCAGGAAGGACAGGAACCCGGCGAACTCCGGGCCGTCGACGTCCTCGGAGACGTCCGGGCGGCCCAGGTGGTCGACCACTAGCGGCACCGGGATCGACAGGAAGAACTCGCGCAGCTCGGCGAGGTCGGCGGCCTCGAAGTACAGCACCACGTGCCAGCCCAGCGGGGCGATCCGCTCCACCACGTCCCACAGGTCCGCGCGCGGGGTGACGTCCACCAGGCGGCGCACGAAGTTGAACCGCACCCCGCGCACCCCGGCCCCGTGCAGCTCGCGCAGCTCGGCGTCCGACACGCCCGGCTTCACGGTGGCCACGCCGCGGGCCCGGCCGCCGGAGCGGCGCAGCGCGTCCACCAGGGCCCGGTTGTCGGCGCCGTGGCAGGTCGCCTGCACGATCACGTTGCGGGCGAAGCCCAGGTGGTCGCGCAGGGCGAACAGCTGCTCGGCGGAGGCGTCGCACGGCGTGTACTTGCGCTCCGGCGCGTACGGGAACGCGGCCGCCGGGCCGAACACGTGGCAGTGCGCGTCCACCGCGCCCGCGGGGAGCTCCAGGGAGGGGCGGCTGGGGGAGGGGTGCCAGTCCAGCCAGCCCGGGGTCTTCTGCTGGTCCACGGTGATCAGTCCTCGTAGCGCAGGCCGAGCTCGGCCAGCGGGCCGCGCATCGCGTACATGTCCAGGCCGAGTTCGCCCGCGCGCAGCCGCTCGCGCTTGACCGCCTCGTTGGCCTCCCGCTGCGCCGACGCCTCGGCGGTCTCGGCGGCCCGCTCGCGCGGCACCACTACCACGCCGTCCGCGTCCGCCAGCACCACGTCGCCCGGCCGCACCAGCGCGTTGGCGCACACCACCGGCACGTTGACCGAGCCCAGGGTGGCCTTCACCGTGCCCCGGGCGTTGACCGCCCGCGAGAACACCGGGAAGTCCATCGCCGCCAGGTCCGCGACGTCCCGCACCCCGCCGTCGATCACCAGGCCCGCGCAGCCCCGGGAGCGCAGCGAGGTCGCCAGCAGCTCGCCGAAGAACCCGTCCTCGCTCTCCGTCGTGCAGGCCGCCACCACCACGTCCCCCGGCCGGACCTGCTCCGCCGCGACGTGCAGCATCCAGTTGTCGCCCGGCTGCAGCAGCACGGTGACCGCCGGGCCGCACAGCCGCGCCGACGGGTACACCGGGCGCAGGTACGGGCGGGTCAGGCCGGTGCGGCCCATCGCCTCGTGGACGGTGGCCGTGCCGAAGGCCGCCAGCGCGGCCACCGCGGCCGGGTCGGGCCGCTCGATCTTCGTGCGGACGACACCGAGTTCGGTGTGCATGGGTCTCTCCTCCTGGGGGTCGGGGGCGGTCAGCGGACTTCGGGGCGCGCGGCGAGGCGGGCGGCCAGCCGGGGGTGCACGCGCAGCGCGTTGCCCGCGTACACCGCGGCCCGCTGCGCGTCGGTGAGGCGGTCGGTGGCGTCCACGTACCGCCGGGTGTCGTCGAAGTGGTGGCCGGTCAGCGGGTCCACGCCCCGGACGGCGCCGATCATCTCGCTGGCGAACAGCACGCCCTCGGACGGCACCACCGAGGCCAGCAGGTCGATGCCCGGCTGGTGGTAGACGCAGGTGTCGAAGAAGACGTTGGTGCCCACCAGCTCCTCCGGCGTCGGCCCGCCCAGCGCCTGCGCCAGCCCGCGGAAGCGCCCCCAGTGGTAGGGCACCGCGCCGCCGCCGTGCGGGACGACCAGCCGCAGCGTCGGGAAGTCCGCGAACAGGTTCCCCTGCAGCAGCTGCATGAACGCGGTGGTGTCGGCGTTCAGGTAGTGCGCGCCGGTGGTGTGGAACGCCGGGTTGCAGGACGTCGACACGTGCACCATCGCCGGGACGTCGTACTCCACCAGCGCCTCGTACAGCGGGTACCAGCAGCGGTCGGTCAGCGGCGGCGCGCTCCAGTGCCCGCCCGACGGGTCCGGGTTGAGGTTCACCGAGACCGCGCCCAGCTCCTCCACCGCCCGCCGCAGCTCCGGCAGGCAGCTCGCCGGGTCGACGCCCGGCGACTGCGGCAGCATCGCGCCCGGCGCGAAGCGCTCCGGGAACAGCACGGAGACCCGGTGCACCAGGTCGTTGCAGATCCGCGCCCAGGCCGCCGAGACCGCGAAGTCGCCGACGTGGTGCGCCATGAAACTGGCCCGCGGCGAGAAGACCGTCAGGTCGGTGCCGCGCTCGTCCATCAGCCGCAGCTGGTTGGACTCGATCGCCTCCCGCAGCTCGTCGTCGGAGATCCGCAGGTCGGCAGGGTCGGGGGCGCTGCCGGGGTCGCCCGCGGCGGCGCTCTGGCGCTCGCGCCAGGCGGCGAGCTGCGGCGGGGCGGTGGTGAAGTGGCCGTGCGCGTCGATGATCACGGGAAGTCTCCTGGAAGTCGGGGGATTCAGGCGGAGGCCGGCCAGCCGGTGTACTGCTCGGCCAGGTACGCGCGGCCCGCGCGGGTGCCCACCACGCCGTCCAGCTCGCCCAGTTGGCGGCGCAGCTCGAACGGCGAGGCGTCCGGCGCGGTGTGCAGCAGGCGGGTCATCCAGGACGAGAAGTGCTGGGCCCGCCAGATCCGGCGCAGCGCGAGCGGCTGGTAGTCGGCCAGCGCCGCCTCCCCCTCGGCGCCCAGCGCCCGCAGCAGCACGCCCGCCAGCACCTTGACGTCGTGCAGCGCCAGGTTCAGCCCGCGCGCGCCGGTCGGCGGCACGGTGTGCGCGGCGTCGCCCGCCAGCAGCAGCGAACCCCAGCGCATCGGCTCCTGCACGAAGGACCGGAAGCGCAGCACCGACCGCTCCAGGACCGGGCCCTCGACCAGCCGGAAACCGTCCTCGCCCGCGACCCGGGCCTGCAGGGTCTCCCAGATCCGCCCGTCCGGCCAGTCCTCGGTCCGCTCGTCCGGGTCGCACTGGAAGTACATCCGCTGCACCGACTCCGTCCGCCGGCTGATCAGCGCGAACCCGTGCTCCGAGTGCGCGTACACCAACTCCGGTGCGCTGGCCGGGGCCCGGACCAGCACGCCGAACCAGGCGAACGGGTACTCGGTGCCGTAGCGGGTGCGCAGCGCCTCCGGGACGAGGCCGCGGCAGGTGCTGCGCGAACCGTCCGCGCCGACCACGTAGCGGGCCCGCAGCTCGTGCCGCGTCCCGTCCGCCGCGGTGAAGCGCACCCGCGGGCGGTCGGTGCCCACGTCCAGCACCTCGGTGCCGCGGACGCCGAAGTGCACCGTTCCGCCGTCGCGCTCGCGGGCGTCCGCCAGGTCGGTGAAGACCTCGGTCTGCGGGTACAGCCACACCGAGGCGCCCACCAGCTCGCGGAAGTCGATCCGGTGCGCCCGGCCGCCGAAGCGCAGCTCGGTGCCGCCGTGCTCGTGGCCCTCGCGCAGGATCCGGTCGCCCACCCCGGTCTCCACCAGGTCGCGGGCCGCGTCCGCCTCCAGGATGCCCGCCCGGTGGGTGGTGGCGATCTCCTCCCGGGTGCGCAGGTCGAGCGCCACCGCGTCCACGCCCGCCCGGCCCAGCCGGTGGGCCAGCATCAGCCCGGCGGGCCCCGCACCGACCACCGCGACGGGCACCTCGGTGACGGTGTCGACCGGGTCGACGACGGATTCGGGCATGACGGCTCCAGGGCGCGGCGGGGTGAGGGTGGCGGCCCGGACGAGGTCCGGCCCGCCCCGAACGTTGGCAGCCCGCCGCACCGCCCGTCCGCACCCTTTCCGCCTGACGGAAACGCCCTGCGCCCGGCTTCCCCCGCCGCGCAGACTGGACCCGTCAGAGTGCCGTGCGGGCCCGCCGCCCCAACTCCTCGGAGATCCCGTGCACCGCCCGCAGCAGCGGCTCCCGCAACCCCCGCGCCCGCTCCGCGCCGCGCGCCGCCACCACGATCCCCAGCGCCGCGCCCACCGGACCCGCCCGGCCGGTCCGCACCGGCGCGGCCACCGCCACCGTGCTCTCCGACAGCTGACGGTCGCTCACGAACACCTGCTCCCGGCGGATCAGGTCCAGCTGCGCCCGCAGCGTCCGCGGGTCGGTGACCGTGTGCGGCGTCCAGGCGCGCAGCGGCGCCGCCAGCACCTCCTCCTGGAACTCGCGCGGCGCGTGCGCCAGCAGCACCCGGCCCATCCCGGTCGAGGCCACCGGGAAGCGGGTGCCCACCATCGTCAGCAGTTCCACCGAGCGGTGCCCCGCGATCCGCTCCACGAACACCAGCTCGGTGCCCTCGCGCACCGCCAGCTGGATGTTCTCGTGCGTCGCCTCGTACAGGTCCTGCATGAACGGCAGCGCCGCGTCCCGCAGGATCTGGGTCCGCGGACACCCCGAGGCGATCTCCCACAGCCGCAGCCCCACGTGCCACGAGCCGTCCTCGGCCCGCTCCAGCGCGCCCCAGGACGCCAGCTCCGCCACCACCCGGTGCGCCGTGCTCACCGCCAGGCCCGTGCACTGCGCGATCTCCGACAGCGTCCGCGACGGGTGCTCGCGGTCGAACACCGCCAGCACCTGGAGGACCTTGCCCGCCGCCGTAACCCGGTTCGCACCCATCCCGCTCATCCCGCCAGTCTCGCACCCCGCCCGTGGAGGAAACCCCCGTGCACCTGCTCGCCCTGACCTCGATGGCCGTCCGCCCCGTCCTCGCCGACCTCGCCCCGCTGCTGCCCCCTGCCGTCCGCTTCGAGGCCGCGGGCGGCGTCGAGACCGCCCGCCGGATCCGCGACGGCGCGAGCGCCGACCTCGCCGTGCTCGCCGCCGACGCGCTCGCCGCGCTGCACGCCGAAGGGCTCGCCGGGGCGCCCCGGCCGCTGTGGGACTCCGCGACCGTCGCCGCCGTCCCCGCCGACGCACCGCCCGCCGCCCTGGACACCGTCGCCGACCTGCGCGCCCTGCTCACCACCGCCCGCACCGTCGCCCACTCCACCGGCCCCAGCGGCACCGCCCTCCTCGCCCTGGTCGACCGGCTCGGCCTCGCCGGCCGCGTCCGCCTCCTCCAGGCCCCGCCCGGCACCCCCGCCGGGACCCTGCTCGCCGACGGCCGCGCCGACCTCGCCTTCCAGCAGCACAGCGAACTCGCCGGCCTCCCCGGCGTCCGCGTCCTCGGCCCGCTGCCCGGCGACACCGCCATCACCTCCACCTTCGCTGCCGCCGTCCTCACCGCCTCCCCCCGCCCCGGCCCCGCCCGCGCCCTGCTCGACCTGCTCGGCCTGCTCGCCTCCGACGCGGCCGCCCCCGCCGCCCTGGCCCGCGGCATGCGCCCGCACGTCCCGCGCTGAACCGGCACCGTGCTGAACCGGCCTCGTGCTGAACCGGCCCCGTGCTGAACCGGCCTCGTGCTGAACCGGCCCCGTGCTGAAGCGGCACCGCGCTGAACCGGCCCGGAAGCCCGGCCCCCCGGGAAGGGGTTGACGGGAGGGCGGCGAAGGGCTGCGATGATCCCGTACGCGCCCGTGCGTACACCGAGCGACCGTGCGCGGAAGGTTCCCGGACGCGGCCGCCCGGCCCAGTCGCGCCGACCCGGGGGAGTCCCGCCGATGCCCAGCACCACCGCCCACGTCGCCCGCCCCGCGCTCGTCCGCGGACCGCACACCGTCGACACCGCCCGCATCCGCGAGGACGTACTCGCCCGCAACCCCGACCACCCCCAGCGCGAGGCGATCCGCAAGGCGCTCGGCAACCTGCCCGGCACCCGCCGCTACCTCGCCCCCTACGAAGAGGTCGTCGCCGCCCGCGACACCGTCCGCCGCAAGGACGACACCTTCGACACCGTCCGCCGCGCCGCCCTGGAAGCCGCCACCGCCGCCCTCGCCGACGCCGGCCTCACCCCCGCCGACATCGACTGCGTCGTCGTCTCCAGCGCCACCGCCGACAAGGTCCCCGGCCTCGGCACCCACCTGCTCAACGACCTCGGACTGCGCCCCGGCACCCGCATCCGCAGCCTCACCCAGGCCGCCTGCGCCGGCGGCGCCCTCGCCCTCGTCCTCGCCGAGGAGCACCTCGCCCGCCACCCCGACCACACCGTCCTCGTCCTGGTCGGCGAATTCCTCTCCGCCCTCTACCAGGACACCGACCGCACCCTGGAGGACCAGATCTACAAGGCGCTGTGGGGCGACGCCGTCGCCGCCACCCTCGTCGCCGCCCGCCCCCTCGGCACCGCCCCCGCCCTGCGGATCGACCACACCTGGGAACACACCCTCCCGCACACCGTCCAGCGCTACCGCAAGCACACCGACGAACGCGGCGACCACTTCGCCTCCACCCGCGACTCGCTGCGCTCCGTCACCGACCTCGCCCCCGCCCTGCTCGACTGGCTCGACCGGCACGCCGACGGCCCCCTCGCCTTCGGCCTGCTCCACCCCGGCGGCCCCGCCATCCTCACCCGCCTCGCCAAGGCCCTCGGCGTCGACGAGGACTTCGTCCGCCACTCCCGCGACGTCCTGCACGAGGAGGGCAACCTCGGCGGCGCCACCGTCTTCTCCGTCCTCGACCGCACCCACCGCACCCCGCCCCGCCCCGGCGACCGGGGCCTGCTGTTCGGCCTCGGCCCCGGCGTCACCGCCGCCGCCCTCCTGGTGACCTGGACCTGACCGGCCCGGCGTCAACCCCCGGACGCGGCGCGCCGATAACGGTTGGACGGCACCGGGCCCGGCGCGGAGACTTGGCCGGTGACGACCCAGACGGACCCAGCCCCCGACCTGTACCCCGACGCCTCCACCGACCTCCCCGCCCTACGGCGGCAGCTGGCCGTGCTGCAGGGCGGGAAGGTGACCTCGGTGCACGTGCCCACCGAGAGCGAGGGCCGGTTCGCGCTGCTGCTCGCCCTGACGCACCGCCGGCCGAACGGCCGGAACGGCCTCGCGTACCGCTGGCTGACCGTCGGCAGCCCCGCCTGGCGCCTGGACCGCACCGGCCCCGAGGGGCCCGTCGTGGCCGCCGCCTCCGGCGACGCCGTCCCGCGCCTGGTCGCCGACCTGCGGGTGCTGGTCGGCCGCGAGATCACCGACGTCCGGATCACCGAACCCGGCTGGGACGCCCTGGTCGAGTTCGGCGACCACCGGCTCAGCGTCTTCCCCACCGCCCACCACACCCCGAACACCGCCCCCGACTGGGTGCTGCGCCTCCCCTCCAGCCGCCGCCTGGTGGTCGGCCCCGGCGCCCGCTGGGAAGCCCGCGGATGACCACCGCCACCCCCGAACGGGCCCGCCTGCGGATCGTCCGGGGCGACGGACCCGACGAGGAGGGATGACCACCGGATGCTGCCGCACGTGTACCGCGTCACCAAGTACGACCCCGCCGACCGCAACGAGTACGGCCACTACACCGGCACCGAGGACACCGACAGCGACCACGGCCCGGTGGAGGCGGCGTACCTCGCCGCCGTCGCCGCGTTCGCGGCCGAGTCCGACGTGACGGAACTGGAGGTCCGGGAGCCGTCGCTGCCGTCCGGACTGTTCCACTTCGGGCTCGAACCGCCGTACGAGGAAGTCGAGTTGGACGCTCTGCTGCCCGGCGGCCGGGAGGCCCTCTACGACGGGCTGCCGGTGGACGTGCCGACCGCGCAGGAACTCGTGCGGGCGATGCTGCGCGACAGCGGGTTCTGGGGCTGCCTGGAGGTCGAGGGCCGGTTCGCCGTGCACATCGGCTACGACCAGTACATGTACGTCGGCAGCCACCTGCCGTGCGAGCGGGCCGTCGCCGCCACCGACGCCTCAGGGCTGTTCGCCGAGCGGATCGACGCCTCTCCGTACGCCTACGACCCCGAACCCGGCGAGGTCGAACCCCGCCCCGCCGACGAGGAGTTCTGGGAGCGGCTGCGCTGGTGCGTGGAGCGGGGCGAGGCCGCGCTGCTGGAGGAGCAGTACGCGGGCAACGCCGCCCGCTGGCACCGGCTCACCCCCGCCGGCCTCGACGCCGTCCGGGCCGGCCTCGTTCCGCGCGCCGAACTGTCGGTGCGGCCCGACGTCCTCGGCGACGCGGGTGCGGTGGCCGCGGCACTGGCCGCGATGACCGAGGGCGACAGCGCCCACCTGCTCGTCGAACACGCCGACGGCCGGATCGCCGGCGGCCGCTACTACGGCGGGGACCCGCTTCCCGACCTCTCGGCCGCCCGGAGCGCCGCGCTGCTCTCGACCGACGCCGACCGGGACCCGCCGCTGTTCACCGGGGTCCGCCCCGACCCGGACGGCTTCCTGCGCCGGCGCTGGATCCCCTGCCCGGCCCCCGGCGACGTCCGGTGGGCCCGGCTGCGGGCGCTACGGGTCGGTGAGCAGGTCACCGTCGAGGCCGGGGCGGACGGGACGGCCGAACTGGACGGCCTGCCCGTCCTGCTGCGCGGCGGCGGTCCGGCCCCCGGACAACCGGTCGAGGGCCGGATCGCCGCGGTCGACGTGGTGCGCGAACGCGTCGAGGTCGTTGCTACAGGGTGGTGAAGTGGCCGCCGATCAGGCGGGCGTCCACGCTGTCCGGGTCCAGTTCGCCGTGTTCGGCGAGGATCCGTTCGGCGTACGCCTCGGCGTCGTCCTGCGGTTCGTAGCCGAGGGAGCGGGCCGGGGCGAGGTCCCACCAGGCGCGGGTGTTGGCGCTGATGGCGTTGACGACGGTGTGGCCGACGTCGGGGGCGGTGAGGGCGGCGTGCACCAGGCGGGCGCAGTCGGCGGGGCTGAGCCAGGTGGAGAGCATCCGGGGCGAGCGGGGTTCGGGGAAGCAGGAGCCGATCCGCAGCGAGACCGTCTCCACCCCGTACTTGTCGGCGTACAGCGAGGCCAGCGACTCGCCGAACGCCTTGGACAGGCCGTAGTAGGTGTCCGGGCGCGGCGGGGTGTCGGCGCGCACCGGGAGGTCGCCGTCCAGCGGGGTGAAGCCCACCGCGTGGTTCGAGCTGGCGAACACCACCCGGCGCACGCCCTCGGCGCGCACCGCCTCGTACAGCCGGTAGGTGCCCTCGATGTTGCTGTGCGCGATGTTGGCGAAGGTGTCCTCCAGCGAGATCCCGCCGAGGTGGACGACCGCGTCCACGCCGCGCACCGCCTCCCGGACGGCGTCGGCGTCGGCCAGGTCGAAGGCCAGCGCGTCCGGGACGCCCGCGACGGGCTTGAGGTCGGCCAGCCGCAGCCGGTAGCCGTACGGGGGCAGCAGCTCGCGCAGCAGGGCGCCGATGCCGCCGGCCGCGCCGGTGAGCAGGACGAGTGTCACGACACCTCCACGGTGTGGGACTTGATGTAGTCGAGGTCGAAATCGTCGCCCAGGCCCGGGCGTTCGGGGAAGCGCACCACACCGTGCCGGTCGATCGCGTCGACGGCCGAGTTCAGGTGCGGCGGCAGCAGGTCGAAGTCGACCAGCGGGTGCAGCAGCCCGCGCTCGTACCAGCGGGCGTTGGTGGTGGCGCCGAGCAGGGCGAGGTTGCCGGAGCCGTTGCCGTGCACCTCGCAGTCCAGGTTGAACGCCTCGGCCAGGTGCAGGGTGCGCACCGCCGGGGTGATGCCGCCGACGTCGGTGGTGCCGGTGCGCAGGATGTCGCAGGCGCCGGAGGCCGCCCACTCGGCGCGGGTGAAGTTCTTGCCCCAGGAGGTCTCCGGGCCGATCACCGGGACGTCCAACTGCTCGGCCAGCCACCGGTAGGAGGACACCGAGGCCTCCTCCATCGGCTCCTCCAGCCAGTAGAAGTCCAGCTCCTGCAGCGCCCGGCCGAGCCGCAGCGCCTCGGTGCGCGAGTACCAGTGGTTGGCGTCCAGCATCAGCTCGACGTCCGGGCCGACCGCCTCGCGCACCGCCGTGCAGGCCGCCACGTCCATCGCCACACTGGGCGCGCCCGCGACCGGCGGCATCCAGGTGTGCAGCTTGATCGCCCGGTAGCCCTGCTCGACCAGCTGCACCGCGAAGGCCGCGTAGTCCGCCGGGGTGGCCAGCCCGCCCGCCGTCTCGTCGCCGCACATGGTGGAGGCGTACGCGGGCACCTCCCGGCGGGCGCCGCCGAGCAGCCGCCACACCGGCTGGCCCAGCCGCTGCCCCGCGAGGTCCCACAGCGCGAGGTCGACGAAGCACAGCGCCCGGTCGGTCAGTCCGCCGCCCGCGCCGCGCTGGCGCCGGGCCAGCGCCGTCCACAGCCGTTCGCGCTCCAGCGCGTCCTGCCCCAGCAGCGCGGGCCGGACGTACTTCTCCAGCACGTGCGGGCGCAGGTGGTCGGGCTGCACCAGCACCCGCCCGGCGACGCCGTCGGCGTCGGTGACGGTCAGCAGGGCCTCGCGGACCTCGTGCGGCTCGGCCGGGTGCCGGTGGCCGTGCGGGTCGACGGCGGTGCGGGCGAGGGTGGTGAAGAAGGACACCTCGACCGATTCGATGGCTGCCACCGCCGCTCAGCCGTTCTTCGCCTTGTAGTCGGCCTGCGCCTTGGTCAGCGCGTCGGCCACCGACTTCGCGAACTCCGCGGGCGTCATCCTGCCCAGCAGCACCTTCTGGAAGTTCGGCTCCGCCTCGGTCTTGGTGATCTTCGAGTACTGCGGCAGGTAGACCGGCGGCTGCACCAGCTTCCCGCTGTTGAGCGCGTCCCCGGCCTGCTTGGTGATGCCGGACTTGACGTACCAGTCGTCCGCGTACGCCTCGGTGTTGGCGGGGATCTGCCCGGCGTTCTCGTTCCAGTACGAGTTGGACGCGTGCGAGTCGAGGAACTCCAGGAAGGTCCAGGCGGCGTCCTGGTGCTTGGAGTTCTTGAACACCCCGAAGCCGTCGACCGGGTTGGCCAGCGTCGCGGTGCCGGCCGGCCCGGCGGGCAGCAGCATCCCGGCCACCTTGTCGCCGAGCGCGCTGCGCACGTCCTTGGTGGAGCCCAGGTTGTGGTGCACCATCATCACCTGGTTGGCCTGGAACTGGGCCAGCATCTGCGGGTAGGCGTTGGAGACGTCGGCCTCCGGGGTGGTGTTCTTGTACTGGGCGGCGATCTTCGCGATCAGCTCGACGTTCCGCGGGTCGTCGACGGTGGACTTCCCGCCCGCGTCGAACACCTCGGTCACCCCGGAGTAGGCGAACGCCTCGGCCAGCACCTGGAAGCCGGAGCCCGCACCGCCGCGGATGGTGAAGCCGTACTGGTTCTTCGACTTGTCGGTGAGCTTCGCCGCGGCCGCGAACAGCTCGTCCCAGGTCTTCGGGACCTCGATCCCGGCCTCCTTGAACTTGTCCGCCCGGTACCAGATCACGTCCTGGTTGCCGGAGGACGGCAGCTGGTACAGGCCCTTGCCGCCCGCCGCGGCCTTCGCGGTCTCCAGCATCGCCGCCGACAGCTTCCCGTTCAGCGGGCTGCCCGCCAGCCGCTCGTCCAGCGGGACGAGGGCCTTCTGCGCGGTGAGCGAGGCCAGCAGGGCGGTGGTGACGCCGCCCACGTCGGGGGTGGAGCCGGAGGCGATCGCGGTGTTGTACTTCTCGGCGACCTCGGAGCTGGTCACCCCGACGTACTTCACCTCGATCTCCGGGTGCGCCTTCTCGAACTCGTCGATCAGGTGCTGGTACAGCGGGGTGCGGGCCGGGCCCGCGTTGTTGTCCCAGAAGGTGATGACGGTCCTCTTCGCGGAGTCGCCGGAGGAGCCGCCCGAGGAGCAGGCGGTCAGCAGACCGAGCGCGACGAGGGCCGCGGCGGCGGTGCGCAGGGAGCGGGCCATGGGTGGGAGTCCTGTCTTCTCTGTGACGGGGTGGGGGAGCTTGCGGGGGCGGGCGGCGCTCAGCCCTTGACGGCGCCGGCGCTCATGCCCTGGACGAGGTACTTCTGCACGAAGGCGAACACCAGCACCACCGGCACCGCGGCGACCACGCCGCCCGCGGCCAGCGCGCCGAAGTCCACGGTGTTCTCGCCGATGGTGGTCTGCAGGCCCACCGGGACGGTCTGCAGCTCCGGGTCGTTGAGGAACATCAGCGCGAACAGGAAGTTGTTCCAGCTGCCGATGAAGGCGAACGAGCCGACCGCGACGATGCCCGGCCGCAGCAGCGGCAGCACCACCGCGAGGAAGGCGCGCAGCCGGCCGCAGCCGTCCACCATCGCCGACTCCTCCAGCTCCACCGGCACGTTCTTCACGAAACCGCTCATCAGGATCATCGCCAGCGGCAGCTGGAACACCGTCTCGGCGACCACCAGGCTCCACCGGGTGTCGATCAGGTGCAGCAGCTGGAAGACGTTGAACAGCGGGATCAGCATCATCGCGCCCGGCACGAACTGGGTGCACAGCAGCGCCAGCATGAACGCCCGCCGCCCGCGGAACGCGAACCTGGCCAGCGCGTACCCGCCCATCAGGGCGAAGAAGGTCACCGACACCAGGGTCAGTGCGGCGATCAGCACGCTGTTGGTGAAGTAGGTGCGGAAGCCCATGCCGTTCCACACCGTGTCGAAGTGCTCGAAGGTCACCGGCCAGGGCACCAGCGCGGTGGAACCGGCCGGGCGCAGCGCGAACAGCAGCATCCAGTAGAACGGCACCAGGGTGAAGAGCAGGTACAGGCCCAGCGGCAGGAACAGCCGCAGCGCCCGTCCGGCGCCCGCGCGGGCGGCGGCGCCCCGGGAGGAGCGGGCGGCGGGCCGGTGGACGGCGGGCAGCCGGGTCGCGTCGGCGCTCATCGCTGCACCCCCTCGCCCCGGCCCTCGAAGCGGCTGAGCCGCAGGTACAGCACCGAGCAGAACAGCAGCAGCACGAAGGCCGCCGTGGTCAGCGCCGACCCGTAGCCGAAGTCGTAGGACTTGCGGGCCAGTTGGGCCACGTACAGCGGCAGGCCGGTGGTCGCCCCGGCCGGGCCGCCGTTGGTCAGGGTGTACAGCAGGTCGACGTTGTTGAACTCCCACACCGCGCGCAGCAGGGTGGCCAGCACGATCGCGTCCCGCAGGTGGGGGAGGGTCACGTGCAGGAAGCTGCGCACCCGGCCCGCGCCGTCGATCGACGCCGCCTCGTACAGGTCCTTCGGGACGGACTGCAGGTCGGCGAGGATCAGGATGGCGAAGAACGGTACGCCGCGCCAGAGTTCGGCCACCACCACGGCCGGGAACACGGTGTCCGGGTCGCCCAGCACCGAGGTCGCCGGATCGCCGAGGCCGAACTCGGACAGCTGGTGGAACACCCCGGTGGCCGGGTTGTACAGCAGCAGCCAGATCCCGGTGGTCAGCACCCCGGACACCGCCCAGGGCGAGAACACCAGCGCCCGGGCCACCGCCCGGCCGACGAAGGTCTCGTTCACGATCAGGGCCAGCACCAGGCCCAGCAGCAGTTGCAGCCCCACCTCGGCGGCCACCCACTTCGCGGAGAACACCAGGCTGTGCCAGAACTGCTGGTCGCCCAGCATCCGGGAGAAGTTGTCGAGCCCGACGAACGCGTCGTCGTACGGCTCGTTCACCACCCGGTGCTGCAGCGCGTAGTAGCCGACGCTGCCGAGCGGCACCAGTAGGAAACCGACCAGCAGCAGCACGGTCGGAGCGATCAGGACGTACGGGGTGAGCGCCCGGCGGGTGCGGGCTCCGTACGGACCGGCGAGCGTCACTGGGGAGCTCACCTCCTCTACATTCGTGGACGCCGTTCACATGCGTGGACACACTAGGGAGGGCGTGATGGGCAGTCAACCCTCTGGACGCGTAAGGATTTTGATTCTTCGTTCATGGATGTGTACTGCGATCAGAATGATGTATAACGCTGCTGTGGCGCCCGCGGCCCCGACCGCCCCCGTCCCCGCTCCCGTCCGTGCACCCTCCGCCCGCCGTCCCGCCGTTCCCCCCAGGAGAACCCCATGCCCGACACGCCCGACCGCCTGCGCAGCCGCCTCGACGGCCTGCTGTTCTTCCCCGTCACCGCCTTCACCCCCGACGGCAGCCTCGACACCACCGCCTTCCGTACCCACGTCCGGGCCCGCCTGGACGCGGGCGCGGGCGCCGTGTTCGCCGCCTGCGGCACCGGTGAGTACCACGCCCTCGACCTCGACGAGTACGAGGCCGTGGTCGCCGCCGCCGTCGCCGAGACCGCCGGAGCCGTCCCCGTCGTCGCGGGCGTCGGCCACGGCACCGCGCTCGCCCTGGAGTTCCTGCGCCGCGCCGAACGGGCCGGGGCCGACGGCGTCCTCGCCCTGCCGCCCTACCTGGTCAAGCCCTCCCAGCAGGGCCTGCTGCGGCACTACACCGACCTCGCCCGGGCCACCGACCTCGGCGTCATCGTCTACGCCCGCGACAACGCCGTCCTCGAACCCGACACCGTCGCCGCCCTCGCCGCCCTCGACAACGTCATCGGGCTCAAGGACGGCATCGGCGACCTCGACCTGCTGCAGCGCGTCATCAGCGCCGTCCGCACCACCCACCCCGGCCTCGACTTCCGCTACTTCAACGGCCTGCCCACCGCCGAACTCACCGGCCTCGCCTACCGCGGACTCGGCGTCACCCTCTACTCCTCCGCCGTCTTCTGCTTCGCCCCCGACCTCGCCCTCGCCTTCCACAAGGCCGTCAACGGCGGCGACGACGCCAGCGCCAACCGCCTGCTCGACGGCTTCTTCCGCCCCCTGGTCGAACTGCGCAACCAGGGCCGCGGCTACGCGGTCTCGCTGGTCAAGGCCGGCGTCCGGCTCGACGGCCTCGACGTCGGCACCGTCCGCGCCCCGCTGGCCGAACCCGACCCCGAGCACGTCGCCGCGCTCGCCGAACTCGTCACCCGGGCCCGCGCCCTGCTCTGACCCGTCCGCCGCCCGACCGCCCGCCGTCCGCCCGACCACCCGCTGCCCGACCGCCCGCCGCCCGACCGGACCGCAACCGGCCGGGCGGCCCCGGGACGACCCGCCCGGGGACGACCCGCCCCGGGCCGGGCCCGCCGACCACCAGGAGCCCCCGTGCGCGCCTCCGCCTTCCTCTACCCGTGGGACGTCACCGGCGACCCCGCCGCCCCCGAACTGCTGGCCGGGCTCGGCCTGCACGGAGCCACCCTCGCCGCCGCCTACCACTCCACCCGGGCCCTGACCCCCCGCCACCCCGCCCGCCGGATCGTCACCGCCCCGCACTCCGCCGCCTACTACCCGCCCGACCCCGCCCGCTGGCACGGCCGCGCCCTGCGCCCCACCGCCCAGCACTGGCTGGACGGCGCGGACCCGTTCGGCGAGGCCGCCACCGCCCTCGCCGCCGCCGGACTCGACGTGCACTCCTGGGTGGTCCTCGCCCACAACTCCCGCCTCGGCGACGAGAACCCGCGCTGCACGGTGCGCAACGCGTACGGCGAGCACTACCCCTGGGCCCCGTGCATCGCCCAGCCGGAAGTCGTCGAGTACTGCGCCGACCTGGCCGCCGAGGCCGCCGTCCGGCCCGGCACCACCGGCACCGAACTCGAGTCCTGCGGCTGGTACGGCCTCACCCACCTGCACGCCCACGACAAGATCGGCGGCGTCCCGCTCGGCCCCGCCGGACAGTTCCTGATGTCGCTGTGCTTCTGCCCCGCCTGCCGCACCGGCTACGGCCCCGACGCCGCCGCCCTGCACGCCGCCACCCGGACCGCCCTGGAACCGCTGTGGCGCGGCGCCCCCGAACCCGACCTCCCCGAGGAGTGGGCCCGGATCGAGCACCTGCTGGGCGCCGACCTCGCCGCCACCGCCCGCACCCACCGGCTGGCCGCCGCCCGCCGCCTCCAGGCCGCCGCCGTCGCCGCCGTCCGCGCCGCCGCCCCGCCCGGCTTCCGGATCCTGCTGCACGCCGACCCCGTCCCGCACCGCAGCGGCCCCAACCCCGGCGTCGAGGCCGACTGGCTGCTCGGCCTCGCCGACGGCCTGGTCCTCCCGCACCACCTGCTGCCGCTCGCCGCCCCGCACCGCCGCCCCGGCACCGTGCTCGCCGCCAACCGCCCCGTGGTCGCCGCCCTCGGCGGCGGCCCGCCACAGGACGTCCCGGACGCCGACGAACTGCGCCTCTACCACGCCGGGTTGGCCTCCGACACCGACCTGGCCGCCGTCCGGCACCTGCTGAACCCGCCCTGACACCACCCCCGCACCCCCACCCCACCGAGCCCGCCCGGGCACGCCGACGCCCGCGCTTGCGCCCGCGTCTGCGCCCGCGTCTGCGCCCGCGTCTGCGTCTGCGCTCGCGTCTGCGTCTGCGTCTGCGTCTGCGCTTGCGCTCGCGGTCGTGCCTGCTGCTGCGCCTGCGCTCGCGGTCGCGCCTGCGCCTGCGCCTGCGCTCGCGGTCGCGCCTGCGCCTGCGCCTGCGCCAGCGCTTGTGCCTGTGCCTGCGGTCGTGCCTGCGCCTGCACCCGTGCCCGCCACTGCGCTTGCGCCAGCACCTGTGTCCGTGCCCGGGCCCCTGCCCCCGCCCGTGCCTGCGGCCGCGGGGTGCCGACGCCACGTCGGCACGCCCGCGGCCGCAGGCCGTCGTCTCAGCGCTCCCACGGCCGCCAGCCGTCGGTGCCCGTCAGGTACGCCTCCCGGGTGTGCGCGGCGGCGGTCTCGGCGGTCAGCTGCGGCCGGTTCGCGGGCACCGGCACCCGCGCGCCCGGCCCGGTGTTCGCGTACTCGGCGAAGCGCTGCTGCTGCCACGGGTAGGCGGCCGACATGTTCGCGTACGGCTCCGCCGGGTCGATGCCCGCGCCGAGGTGCGACCGGCGCACCGTCAGCATCGGCCAGGCGGTGGTGTCGCTGCTCGGCACCCACGGCCGCGCCAGCCGGAAGGCACCGGCCGGCGCGGTGCTGGTGAAGGCGCACCGGGTGGCCAGGAAGCCGCGCGGGTTCGCCCGGGCGGTGCTCGGGGCGAACACGAAGCCCTGCGGGACGGAGTCCAGGTCGGTGCGGGCCAGGATGCGCAGCTCGCACCGGTCCAGGACGGCGGTGGCCCGTCCGAACACGAAGTCCACGTCGCCCTCCACGTAGCAGCGGCCGTAGTACTGCCGGGCGAAGGAGCCCAGGCCCGCCGAGTCGGCGTACAGCGTGTCCTGGTGCCCCAGCAGGCGGCAGCGCAGGAAGGCCGTCCGGTCGCCGGTGGCCTTCACGGCCACCGCCTGGGTGCCGGTCCAGCCGGGGTGGTCGGCGCGCAGCCAGTCGTTGGCGAAGGTCGCGTCCGCGGCGGTGAAGCCGTCGGCCAGCACGGTGAAGGTGGCGCTGCCGGTGGTGCCGTACGTGCCGCCGCCGGGCTTCGGGGTGCCCGCCGCGTTGTCGTGCACCACGACCACGTCCGCGGCGCGGCCGGTCGCGCCGAGCACGGTCAGGTGCCTGCGGTCGGCCGGGACGCGCACCGGCGCCCGGTAGGTGCCGGCCGCCAGGACGAGCGTCCAGCCGGTGGCCGGGTCCTCGTTGGCCGGGGTGGCGTCCACGGCCTCCTGGACGGTGCGGTGGTCGCCGGACCCGGCCGGGTCCACGTACAGCGTGCGGGGGTCCGGCCGGTCGGCGGGCGAGCCGTACCGCCCGGGACGGGCCGGGGCGGCGGCGGCCGCCGGGGCGGTGGTGAGACCGGCGCCGAGCAGGGCCCCGGCGGCGGTGAGCAGGACGGTGCGGCGGGTGGGCACGGGCGTTCCTCCTGGCGGGACGGAAGGGCGGGGGAGGGGCAGGACGGCGCGGGCCCCGGCGGGAGGGTCTCGCCGGGGCCCACGCGGTGGGGGTGCGCGCTGGGGGCGCGGGGGCTCAGAGCCGGCCGGCGCCCGCGCCCGCCCTGACCTTCCCGGGGACGGCCGCCGCGGGGTCCACCTTGGTGCGCAGGGTGGGCGTCCAGCCGGCGTCGGTGCCCAGCTGCTTGGCGGGGTTGGCGGCGTTCCAGGCGGCGACCAGGTCGGTGGTGGTGCCGTTGACCGAGTTGCCGCTCGCGGTCAGCGCGGTGCCGCCCCAGTTGTAGAGCACCTTGGCGGCCGTGATGCCGGAGGGCAGCGCGAAGTAGTTGTTCTGCGCGACGATCTGCGAGGCCTTGCCGACCCCGATGCCGTACTCGTACTCCCCGGCCGCCGGTGCGTAGTAGTTGTTGTAGGTGTCGACCTGCCCGTAGCGGACCCGGGGCGCGCGCTGCACGGTGTTCTGCCACAGGTTGTGGTGGAACGTCACCCGCAGGTGGCCCGCGTCGGTGGCGGAGGCGCCGTCGCTGTTGCCGATCAGGTTGGTCTTGTCGTGGTCCTTGAACACGTTCCAGGAGGCGGTGACGTAGTCCGCGCCCTTCACGACGTCCAGCAGCCCGTCGTGGACCTCGTAGATCCGGCCGAAGTACGTCGGCAGGCTGGAGTCCGGGACGGCGCCGTCGGAGAAGGTGTTGTGGTCGACCCAGACGTGGGTGGCGCCGTAGACCGTCATCGCGTCGTACTCGGAGTTCCAGTTGCCGGTGGCCCCGTCGGTCGGGTCCCACTGCGGGAAGCAGTCGGCGGCGTTCTCGAACGACAGGTTGCGGACGATCACGTTGTCGACGTTCTTCACCACCAGGCCGCCGCCGCGCAGCGTGCCGCCGCGGACGCCCACGATGGTGGTGTTCGCGCCGACGTTGACCTGCACCTTGTCGGCCTGCTTCTTCTGCGAGGCGGCCCGGGCGTCCTCCAGGGCGCCCGAGGGCTCCTCGGCGGTGCCCCAGACCTGCGGGTCGTAGGCCGCCAGGTACGCGGGCAGCGAGTAGCCGTCGGTGGCGTACGCCGAGCAGTCCAGGTGCCGGCCGGAGTCGTCGGAGTTGAGGTCGATGACGCCCGAGACGTAGATGATCTTGGGGGTGGCGTTGGAGCCGTTGCCGGAGTTCTCGCCGCCGAGCGCGGCCACCAACTGGGCGCGGGTGGAGACGGTGAAGGTGTGGGCGGCATCGGCCCTGCTGCCGCCGGTGGTGCCGGTGGTGGCCGACGCCCAGCCGTCCTTCGCGGGCAGCACGGAGCGGCCGAGGTCGGCGGCGCGGGCGGGCGGGACGCAGGCCAGCGAGCCGCACAGGGCGGCGACGGCGAACAGCGGGCCGGTGGTGCGGACGGAGCGGGGCAGACGCATGACGGGGCTCCTCGTCGAGCTGTCGGGTGGGGGTGCATGCGTGCGGTGCGGTGCGGTGCGGGGCGGCGCGGCGCGCGTGCGGGGCGCGTGCGCTGCGGAGTGCGCGTGGTGCGGGCGGACGCCGTTCCGGTTCACGTCCGTGAACGCCGGTCGCATCCGTGTCCGCAACCTAGGGAGCCCCGCGCAGCCCTGTCAAGGCGTCCGACGCCGGAACGCGACGGCGCCCCGCACACGGGGTGCGGGGCGCCGAAAGGTACATGACGCCGCGTCAGCGGCTCCGGCCCGGCCGGCTCACAGGTGGCGGGTGGCCAGGGTCAGCCTGTCCCGGGCGTCGAACAGCGCGTCCCGGATGGTCTGCTCGCGGCCCGGCGTCAGCCGCGCCACCGGCACCGACACCGACACCGCGTCCCGGGCCGGGGTGCGGTACGGGATCGCCACGCCGAAGCAGCGCAGCCCCAGCGTGTTCTCCTCCCGGTCCACCGCGTAGCCGCGCGTCCGCACCTCGGCCAGCTCCCGCAGCAGCCCCTCCCGGTCGGTGTGGGTGTGCTCGGTCAGCGGCTCCAGCCGCTCCGGCAGCAGCCGCCGCACCGCCTCGTCGCCCAGCGTCGCCAGCAGCGCCTTGCCGTGCGAGGTCGCGTACGCGGGCAGCCGCCGCCCGATCCGGGTGAACGGCCGCAGGCTGTGCTGGGACTGGCGGGTCGCCAGGTACACCACGTTCGCCCCGTCCAGCCGGGCCAGGTGGATGGTCTCCCCGGTGTCCTCCGCCAGCACGTCCAGCGCCGGGCGGGCCGCGGCCACCACCGCGTCCCCGTCGATGTACGAGCTGCCCACCAGCAGCGCCCGCACCCCGATGCCGTACCGGGTGCCGGTCGCGTCCGTCTCCACCCAGCCCAGCTCGGCCAGCGTGCGCAGCAGCATGTACAGGCTCGACTTCGGGTAGCCGGTCTGCTCCTGCACCTCCGCCAGGCTGTGCATGCCGGGCCGGCCGGCGAAGTACTCCAGCAGCTCCACCGTCCGGACGGCGGACTTCACCTGGGCGCCGCCGCCCGGGCTGGTGCCGCTCTGGGCGGCGTTGGTCGGCGAGGGCATCCTTGACCCCTTCTGTCCCGCGGCGTATCGTCCCGCGAAGTTCAAATAGTTGACTGTCGTTCAGCATACTGAACAAGTGGCTGAACAGGTGAGGGTTGCCGGACCGTCCGGCCCGCGGCCGACCGCACACCGCCGCGCTACCGGACGCTACCCGACCCCGCCACCCCACGAGGAGGCCCGCGCCATGACCGCCGAAGCCCGCCCCGGCGCCCCCGTCCCCAGCACCGACCCGCGCACCGGAACCGTCCGCGCCCACCCCGCCCGCGAAGCCGGGCCCGCCGACGTCCACCGCGCCGTCACCGCCGCCCACCACACCCTCGACGCCCTCGCCGACCGCCCCCGCCGCGCCGCCCTGCTGCACGCCGCCGCCGACCTCCTCGACGCCGCCCGCCCCGAGATCCTCGCCGCCGCCGACGCCGAGACCGCCCTCGGCGAAACCCGCCTCACCGGCGAACTCGCCCGCACCACCCACCAGTTGCGCACCTTCGCGGAGACCGCCGCCGACGGCGGCTACCTCGACGTCCGGATCGACCCCGCCGACCCCGCCACCGGCCGCCCCGACCTGCGCCGCACCAAGACCCCGCTCGGCGTCGCCGCCGTCTTCGCCGCCGGCAACTTCCCGCTCGCCTTCAGCGTCCCCGGCGGCGACACCGCCAGCGCCCTCGCCGCGGGCTGCCCCGTCGTCGTCAAGGCCCACCCCGGCCACCCCGAGACCGGCGAACTCTGCGCCCGCCTGCTGCGCCGCGCCGCCGAGAGCGTCGGCCTGCCCGCCGACGTCCTCACCACCGTCCACGGCTTCACCGCCGGCACCCACCTCGTCCAGCACCCCCTCACCGCCGCCGTCGGCTTCACCGGCTCCCTGCGCGGCGGCCGCGCCCTGCACGACCTCGCCGCCGCCCGCCCCCGCCCCATCCCCTTCCACGGCGAACTCGGCAGCCTCAACCCCGTCCTCGTCACCCGGCGCGCCGCCGCCACCCGCCCCGAGGAGATCGGCACCGGCCTCGCCGCCTCCTTCACCCTCGGCCACGGCCAGTACTGCACCAAACCCGGCCTCGTCCTCCTCCCCGCCGGACACCCCGCCCTCGAGAAGGCCGCCGTCACCGCCGCCGCCCAGGTGCCCGCCGTCCCCCTCCTCGACCCCCGCATCCGCGACGCCTACCTCACCGGCGCCGCCCACCGCACCACCCTCCCCGGCGTCGAGGTCCTCCTCGCCCCCGGCCCCGCCCCCACCCCCGAA
>NZ_JNYE01000040.1 GCF_000717185.1 Kitasatospora phosalacinea
GGTGGGCGGGCGGCGGAAGCACGCCGTGGAGGCAGGGCCGTTCTCCCGCCGCGGTCGAGGGCTGCCGCGGTCGTGGGGGGTGCCGCGGTGAAGAGCCGCCGCAGCCGAGGGGGCAGCGCGGTCGGGAGCTGCCGCAGCCAAGGGTGCGCCGCGGCCACGGGAGCACCGCGGTCGGGAGCTGCCGCAGCCAAGGGTGCGCCGCGGCCACGGGAGCACCGCGGTCGGAAGCTGCCGCGGTCAAGAGCCGGCAGCCACGGGAGCACCGCGGTCAAGGGCCGCCCCAGCCGAGGGGGTGCCGCGGTCGTGGGCTGCCCGGCCCCGCCCCCGCGGGGAGGGCGGCATCGGGTGGTGGTGCTGGTGCGGGCCGACGGCCTCACGGCTCGCCGCCGGTCTGCCGGATCCCGTTTACCGGGGCCCGGCTGCCGGAGTTCGGTTGCCGGAGCTCGGCTGCCGGGGTCGGCGGTGCTCAGCCGACGGGCGTCGGCTCCTCGGCCGCGGCGCGGCCTCGCAGGGCCAGCAGCGCGAGCAGGGCGGCGAACAGCGCGGCGCAGCCGCAGACCACGAAGCCGAGCGAGTAGCCGGTGCCGAGCGCGCTCTCGGCGAGCGGGTGCAGTGCGGAGAGCTTCGGCGAGGCCGCCGAGGCTCCGTTGACGGCGAGCGGGCCGCCCTCCTCCAGGATGGCGGTGCCCGCGCCCTTGAGCGGGGCGGGCAGGTCGGCGGCACCGAGCGTGCTGGTGAAGTGGTCGCTGGCCCGGCTGAGGGCGATCGCGCCGATCACGGCGGGGCCCAGGGTGAAGCCGAAGTCGCGCAGCAGGTTGGTGGTGGCACTGGCCATGCCGGCCAGGTGCGGGGGCACGGTGGTGACGGCGGTGGCGGTGACGGAGGAGACGGTCACGGCGAAGCCGAGGCCGACCAGGGCGAGCGGCGCGATCAGCGGGAGGAAGGAGTGGTCGTGGACCGGCAGGGCGGCCGCCCAGTAGTTGCCGGCCGCGATCAGCAGCAGGCCGGAGCCGAGCAGCAGGCGCGGCGCCACCGCGTTCAGCAGCCGGTGGGTGACCGGCAGCATGGCCAGGGCGATGCCGTTGAGCAGCAGGAAGGCCAGGGCGGTCCGCATGGGGGGCAGTTCCTGGACGGGGCCGAGCCGGATGCTGACCGAGTAGGCGGTGCCGAGGAAGCTGAACATGCCGACCACGGTGATGACGGAGGCGACCGCGAAGGAGCGGTTGCGGAACAGGTCCAGGCGCAGCAGCGGCGAGGAGGACCGCAGTTCGGCGGCCACGAAGCCGGCCAGGCCGAGCACGGCCAGGACGAGGGCGATCAGCACGGGGGTGGCGGTCCAGCCGTCCTCGGGACCCTGGATGATCGCGTAGAGCAGGGCGAACAGGCCGACGCCGATGGTGAGTTGGCCCGGCAGGTCGAGCGAGCGGCCTTCCGGGGCGCGCGACTCGCCGGCGCAGAAGGCACTGGTCAGGGCGCTGGCCGCGCCGATCAGGGTGACCACGACGAAGGCCCAGCGCCAGGAGCCGTAGGTGGCGGTGATGCCGCCGATCAGCGGGGCGACGAAGCCGCCGGTGGAGAGCAGGGCGGCCCACAGGGCGACGACCTTGGCCCGCTGGGCGGTGGTGGCGGCGCCCGCGGCGAGGATCGCCAGCGAGGTCGGGAAGAGCGCGGCGGCTCCGAGGCCGGCCAGGGCCTGGCCGACCCAGAGCTGGTGGATGCCGTTGGCGGTGGTGCTGACGATCTCTCCGACGGCCAGCAGTGCGGCTCCGCCGACCAGCAGCCGCTTGCGGCCGAGCAGGTCGCCGAGCAGGCCGAAGGTGAGTTCCAGTACCGCGACCGGCAGCAGGAAGGCGTCCGAGATCCACGTCAACTGCGAGCCGACGGGGTGCAGTTGGCTCTGGAAGAGGCCGTTGAGGGTGGCCGGGATGGCGAGGCCGATCTGGGCCGTGCAGACGGCGAGCAGTCCGGCGACGAGGGTGCCGCGGCGCAGGGCGGGTCCGCCCTGGGCAGCGCGTGCGGGCGCGTGGGTGGGGGTGGCCATGGGTGTTTCTCCTGGGGGAGGGCGCGAGCCGGGGCCCGGTCGGGGGCCGGAGCCGGGAGCGGCGTTCGCGCGGAGGGGAGCGGCTGGGCACCGGGCGCGGGCCGGTTCGAGTGGGCACCGAGGGCGGGGTACCGGCCGTGCGGCGAATGTAGGGCTATTCTTTGTCGGCCGTCAATAATCTGCACAGTATTGACGGCCGCCCGCCGCGCCCCGCACCTGCCCCGCACCTGCCGAACGGCGCGAGCGGCCACCCCGCTCGGGGCAGCCGCTCGCGCCGTTCAGGGCCGTCGGAGGTGGGAGCGCCGGAGGCCGCGCTCAGGCGTAGAAGCGGTAGACGGCCTGGGCCACGGCCGCGGGCTTGGCCCCGCCGTCGATCTCGACGGTCAGGTCCACGGTCAGCTCTACGCCGCCCTTCACCTCCGCGACCGAGGCGATCGCGCCGCGGGCGCGGATCTTGGCGCCGACCTTGACCGGCGAGGGGAAGCGGACCTTGTTGAGGCCGTAGTTGACGGCCATGCCGACGCCCTCGACCTGGAGCAGTTCGCTCCACAGCGGGATGAGCAGCGAGAGCGTCAGGTAGCCGTGGGCGATCGGGCCGCCGAACGGTCCGGCGGCGGCGCGTTCGGGGTCGGTGTGGATCCACTGGTGGTCGCCGGTGGCGTCGGCGAAGGTGTTCACCCGGTCCTGGGCGATCTCCAGCCACTGGCTGTGGCCGAGGTCGGTGCCGCCGAGGGCGAGCAGGTCGGTGAGGCCGTGGACGGTGCGGGGCACGCGGGGGTCCTTCCTGGTGGCGCGCCGAGGGCGCAGCATGGCGCCGGGGCGCGGGGAGCGGTCAGGCCTGCCCGTGGGCGGTGCGGATCGGCCCCTTGAGGAGCTTGCCCGCGCCGCTGCGGGGCAGCGCGTCGGTGAAGCGGACGGACTTGGGGATCTTGTAGCGGGCGAGTCGGCCGTCGAGGTGGGCGAGGACCTCCTCGGCGCTCGCGGTGGCGCCGGGCTGGAGCACCACGACGGCCCGGCCCACCTCGCCCCACCTCTCGTCGGGGACGCCGAAGACGGCGCACTCGGCGACGGCGGGGTGTTCGAGCAGGGCGTCCTCCACCTCGGCGGGGTAGATGTTCTCCCCGCCGGAGATGATCATGTCCTTGAGGCGGTCGACCAGCCGGACGTAGCCGTCCTCGTCCCGGACGGCGACGTCGCCGGAGCGGAACCAGCGGCCCTCGTGGTAGGCGTCCGCGGTCTCCCGCGGCAGCCCCCAGTAGCCGGGGGTGACGTTGGGGCCGCTGACCACCACCTCGCCGGGTTCGCCCGGGCCGACCTCCTCGCCGGCCGGGTCGAGCAGGCGGACGTCGGTGAAGAAGTGCGGCACCCCGGCGGTCCCGGCCCGTTCCAGGGCGTCCGCCCGGTCGAGCAGCAGCACGCCGGGCGCCGCCTCGGTCATGCCGTAGCCCTGGACGAACGCCAGCCCGCGGTCGAGGTAGGCGCGGATGGTGCGGGCGGGCACCGGCGCGCCGCCGCACATCAGGTGGCGCAGGCTGCCCAGGTCCGCCGCGGCCCAGCCGGGCGCCTGGGCCATCGCGTCGTACATCGCCGGGACGCCGAACAGGCAGGTGACGCCGAGCCGTTCGACCAGCACGAGGGTGCGCTCGGCGTCGAAGCCGGACTCCAGGACGGCGGTGCCGCCCTTGAGGAGGGTCGGCAGGCAGGTCATGTTGAGCGCGGCGGTGTGGAACAGGGGTGCGCTGACCAGGGTGACCTCGTCGCCGGAGAGGTCGACGTCGACCACCACGTTGAGGCTGTTCCACACGGTGTTGCCGTGGGTCAGCAGGGTGCCCTTGGGGCGGCCGGTGGTCCCCGAGGTGTACATGATCATGCACGGGTCCTGGTGGGTCACCGGCAGGTCCAGCGGCGCGTCGGGGGCGTCCGCGAGCCGGGCCTCGTACTCCTCCCCCTCGACCTCACACACCTCGGCGTCCCGGGACAGCTCGTCGAGCAGCGCGGCGTCCTGGCGGACCGTCAGCAGCAGGGAGCTGCCGCTGTCGCGGAGCTGGTAGCGCAGCTCCGGCGGGGCCAGCCTGGTGTTGAGGGGGACGAAGACGGCGCCCAGCCGGCCCGCGGCGAAGAGGGCCTCCAGGAAGGCGGGGTGGTTGGGGCCGAGGAAGGCGACCCGGTCGCCGCGGCGCACCCCCCGCAGGTGCAGGAGGTGGGCCAGGCGGCTGGTCCTGCGGTGCAGTTCGGCGTAGCTGGTGGAGCGGCCCTCGTGGAGCAGGGCGGTGCGGTGCGGTGTCCTACGGGCCCGGCGGGCGGGCCAGGAACCGATGCCTTCGTTGTGCAACGCGGGAGACCTCCGTCTGCGTCACTGCTGCTGGTCGAGGCCGAGCAGGCGGGCGGCGTTCTGCTTGAGGATCTTCGGCCGCACCTCGTCCTTGATCGGCAGCTGCGCGAAGTCGGCCAGCCAGCGGTCGGGGCTGATGAGCGGGTAGTCGGAGCCGAACAGGACCTTGTCCTGCAGCAGGCTGTTGGCGTACTTCACCAGTTGCGGCGGGAAGTACTTCGGCGACCAGCCGGACAGGTCGATGTACACCTGCGGCTTGTGGGTGGCCACCGCCAGTGCCTCGTCCTGCCAGGGGAAGGACGGGTGCGCCAGGACGATCGGCATGCCGGGGAAGTCCGCGGCGACGTCGTCCACCAGCATCGGGTCGGAGTACTTTAGCCGGATGCCCCCGCCGCCGGGCGCCCCGGCGCCGATGCCGGTCTGCCCGGTGTGGAAGACCGCGATCGCCCCGGCCTCCTCGATCGCCTCGTACAGCGGGTAGGCGAGCCGGTCGTTCGGGAAGAAGGCCTGCACGTTGGGGTGGAACTTGAAGCCGCGGACGCCGTGCTCCTCGACCAGGCGGCGCACCTGGCGCGCCCCGGCACGGCCCTTGTGCGGGTCGATGCTGGCGAACGGGATGATCACGTCGGGGTTCCGGCGGGCGGCCTCGGCGACCTCCTCGTTGGGGACGGCCGGGGTGCCGGTGGCGGCCTCCGCGTCCACGGTGAAGACCACGCAGGCCATCTTCCGCTCGCGGTAGTGGGCGGCGATCTCCGGCAGGGTCGGGCGGCGGTGGTCGGCGTGGAAGTAGGCGCCGGCCGCGGCGTCGAGTTCGGCGGAGAGCGAGCCCTGCCCGCCCTCCGAGACCTCGGCGTGGGTGTGGACGTCGATCGCGACCAGGTCGTCGAGCGACAGGCGGGGCTGCTGGGGGCTCATCGGGCGGCCGCCGTTCGGGTCCGCGGGGCGGGGATGCCGTAGGTCTCGGGCACCCGTCCGACCGACACCGGCCAGGCCTCGGCGATCGCGTCGGCGCTCCAGCCGCCGTCCGCGTAGGCGACCGAGACCTCCTGCGGGTGCGACCACAGGGCCAGCTTGTCGCCGCCGATGCCGATGCACTGGCCGGTGACGGCCGCGGAGGCGTCGGAGGCGAGGTAGGTGACCAGGGAGGCGACGTCCTCGGGGGTGCCGAAGCCCTCGCCCTTGCGCAGGTCGTCCGGCAGCGGGGTGCCGTGCTGCTCCAGCGCGTCGACGTGCGGGGCGAAGGCGGGGATGGTCCTGGTCATCGCGGTGGCGGCGACCGGGATCACCGCGTTGGCGGTGATGCCCGCCTTGGCCAGTTCCATCGCCCAGGTGCGGACCATGGCGGCGATCCCGGCCTTGGCGGCGGCGTAGTTGGTCTGGCCGAAGTTGCCGCGCTGGCCCGCCGGGGAGCCCGCGACGACGATGCGGCCGCCCTCGCCCTGCTCGCGCATCCGCGCCACGGCGGCGCGCACGCAGGTGAAGGTGCCGCGCAGGTGCACCCGGACGACCGCGTCGAAGTCCTCGTCGGACATCTTCCACAGCACCCGGTCGCGCAGGACGCCCGCGTTGGTGACCATCACGTCCAGCCGTCCGAACGCGTCGACGGCCCGCGCGACCAGCGCCTCGGCGGTCTCCGCGGAGCCGACCGCGCCGACCTCGGCGACCGCCCGGCCGCCCGCCGCCGCGATCCCCTCCACCGCGGCGGCCGCCGCCCCGGCGTCCACGTCGTTGACCACGACCGCCGCGCCGGCGGCGGCGAGCGCCTCGGCGTAGGCGAGTCCGAGGCCGCGGCCGCTGCCGGTGACCACGGCGACCTTGCCGTTGAGATCCATGGTGTTTCTCCTTCGGGGGGTGGGACCGGGGTGGAACCGGGGTGGAACCGGCCTCAACCTAGGCAGATTCGTGTTAGCCGTCAAGATATTGCCGAATATTGCGGTGCCCGCCCCTGCTGCCCGTGCCGGGGTCCTAGGCTGGGCCCGTGATCGATCTCGACCCCGCCCCGCGCCCCCAGTCCCTGATGCTCACCTTCTTCGGCGTCCACCTCCTGGGGCGGGACGTCGCCCTGTCCTCCGGCTCCGTCATCGAGATCTTCGAACGGGTCGGCGTCACCGAGGAGGCGGTGCGCTCCACGCTGGCCCGGATGGTCAACCGCGGCCTGCTCACCCGCCACCGGCAGGGGCGCAAGATGTACTTCGGCCTCACCCAGCGGGCCGTCTCCGTCCTCCAGGACGGCCACGACCGGGTCTGGAGCACCGGGGCGGTCAACCGGCACTGGCGGGGGCAGTGGACCCTGGTCGGGTTCTCGCTGCCGGAGGCCTGGCGCCGCCAGCGCCACGACCTGCGCTCCCGGCTGACCTGGGGCGGCTTCGGGCCGCTGCAGAACGGCCTGTGGGTGGCACCGGGCGAGGCGGACGTCGCCGCGCTGCTCGGCGACCTCGACCTCGACGCCCACCTCCGGGTCTTCCGGGGCACGGTACTGCAACCGACCGAGGTGGCGCAGGTGGTGGAGTCCGCCTTCGACACCGAGGCCATCGCCGCCGACTACCGGGCGTTCCTGGAGCGCTGGAGCGGTCCCGCGTCCGAGCCCGACGACCCCCTGCGGCGCCAGCTCCTGCTCCACACCGACTGGCTGGAACTCGTCCGGCGGGATCCGCACCTGCCCGCCGAGCACCTCCCGGCCGACTGGCCCGCGATCCGGGCCGAGGAGCTGTTCCGCACCATCGCCCGGCAGGTCGCCGCCGCCGCGGGCCAGGAGGCCGCCCGGCTGATGGACACCACCGCCACCGGGTGACCGCTCACAGGTCGAGCACCAGCCGCTCCCCCAGGCAGCGCGAGACGCAGACCATCATGCTGGCGGACTCCGCCCGCTCCGCCTCGGTGAGCAGCGAGTCGCGGTGCTCGGGGTGCCCGTCCAGGACGTCGGTCTCGCACGTCCCGCAGGTGCCCTGCCCGCAGGAGTAGAGGACGTCGACCCCCGCCCCGCGGACGGTGTCGAGCACCGAGGCGTCCGCGGGCACGGTCAGGGTGAGCCCGGAGCGGGCCAGCACCAGGGTGAAGGCGCGCTCCGGCCCGGCGCCCGCGGGTTCGCGCGGCCGGAACCGCTCGACGTGCGCGGGCGGCCGCCCGGCCTGTGCGCGGTGCCGTTCGACGGCCTCCAGCAGCGGGAGGGGGCCGCAGCAGTAGACCTCGGCCCGGCCGTCCAGGGCGTCGAGGTGGGCGGCCAGGTCGGGCCGGGCCGTCTCGTCCCGGGGCCGGAGCAGGACGCGCGGCCCGTAGCGGTCGGCGAGGTGCCCGGCGAAGGCCATCGTGGCGCGGGAGCGGCCGACGTAGAGCAGGTTCCAGTCGGCGCCGGCCGCTTCGGCGGCGGCGAGCATCGGCACCAGCGGCGTGATCCCGATGCCGCCCGCGACGAACAGGTACCGCGGGGCGGGCAGCAGCGCGAAGTGGTTGCGCGGGCCCCGCGCCCGGACGGCCGCGCCCTCGTGGAGCGCGTCGTGGACGTGGGCGGAGCCGCCGCGCCCGCCAGGTTCGCGCCGCACGGCGACGGTCCAGGCGGCGGCGTCGGCCGGGTCCCCGCACAGCGAGTACTGGCGTTCCAGCCCGTCGCCGAGCAGCAGGTCGAGGTGGGCGCCGGGCGTCCAGGCGGGCAGCGAGCCGCCGTCGGGGCGGGCCAGGGTGAGCGAGACGACGCCCTCGGCCTCGTCCCGGCGGCCGGTGACGAGCAGGTCCAGGGTCGGTTCGGGCGCGGTCACGGCCATTCTCCTTCCGGCGGCGGGGCGGCGTGGCGGGGGTGGTCGAGCAGCCAGGTCCACGCGGCGACCGGGTCCGGCAGGCTGCGGTGCGCGCCGCAGGAGCAGCGGGCGTCCAGCACGTCGCCGCCGGGCAGCCAGGCGACGCGGTACACCCGGCGCTCCGGGCCGCCGCTCACGCGCCGGCCCGGTCGGTGCCCGCGGCGGCCAGCGCGGCGAGGATCCGGCGGGCGGCCAGCGCGCCGGTGTCGATGTTGATGCTGAGCTCCTGGTAGGGGCCGGGCTCGCTGTCCAGGGCCCGCTGCAGCAGGTTGAGGGCGTCGACGTCCTGCATGACCACGGTGTGGTTGAAGTCCCGCAGGAACGCGGTGACGTCCTCGTCGCCGAGCGCGAAGTCCCGCGAGACGGCCCAGAAGTCGTAGACCTTGCCGGGCTCCGACGGGGTGATCGCGTAGGTGATCTCGGTGCGGAAGACCGGCGCGGACTGCCCGACCGGGGTGATCCGGCTGTGCAGCAGGTACAGGCAGGGCGCGAAGTACTCGATGTCCTGGAGCCGGCTGATCCGGCCCTCGATGCCGGTGGAGCGGGCGTAGAACGGCGGGCACTCCGCGTCGGGCATGTGCCGCGAGACCCGGACGACGCCCGCCTCCTCGTCCACCTCGGTGGTGATCGGGGTGGCGGCCACCTCGGGGGTGCCGATGTACCCGCCGTGCAGGTACGTCTCGTGCGAGAGGTCGAGCAGGTTGTCCACCAGCAGGCCGTAGTCGGCGTCGATCGGCTCCATGCCGCGCACCGTCGTCATCGCCGGGTCGGCCAGGTGCGGGGCGCGCGGGACGCGGCTCCCGTCGGCGGCGGACGGGTCGCCGACCCAGATCCACACCAGCGAGTCCTGCTCGACGACGGGGTAGGCGGCGACCCGCGCGGTGCGCGGGACCCGGGTCTGCCCGGGGACGGAGACGCAGGCGCCGGTGCGGTCGTAGGTGAAGCCGTGGTAGCCGCACGTGATCGCGTCGCCCTCGCGGCGGCTCTCGGAGAGCGGGAAGCGACGGTGCACGCAGCGGTCCGCCAGGGCGACCGCCCGGCCGTCCTGCTGCGCGCGGTAGAGCACCACGGGCTCGCCGAGGATCGTGCGGCCGAGCAGTTCCTCGCCGACTTCGGCCGCGTACGCGGCGACGTACCACTGGTTGCGGGCGAACTGTGTCATGGGAGCCGTCCCTGGAATGGTGGGGGTGCAGCGGGATGCGACGAGGCTCCCAGCGCCCCCGCGGGCCGACAACGGGACTTCCGTCAGGCGAAAGGCTCCGCCCGGCCGGTCGTCGGGGCCCGGTCGGCGGCCCGCGTCGCGCCGGCACCCGGCGGGGACCGCCGGACGGGCCCCAGTGCCCGGGAGATGCCGCGCGCCGCGAGCCGCACGGCGGGGCCGAGCGCGGCGGCGCTGCCCGGGGCGCGCACCACGACGGAGACCGCCGCGACCACCTCGCCGCCCGGGCCGCGGACCGGGGCCGCCACCGACAGCGCGTCCTCGGTGACCTGGCGGTCGCTCACCGCCAGCCCGGTGGTGCGGACCTGGGCCAGCATCCGCCGCAGCCGCTCCGGGTCGGTGACCGTCCAGGGGGTGAAGGCGGCGAGTTCGGCCGCCAGGTACGCCTCCTGGAAGGCGGCCGGGGCGTGCGCGAGCAGGGCCAGGCCGACGCCGGTCGCGTGCAGCGGCCAGTGCGCGCCGAGCCGGGTGCGCACGCCGACCGAGGAGCGGCCGGCCAGGCGTTCCACGTAGACCGCGTCGCCGTCCTCCCGGACCGCGAGTTGCACGTTCTCGCGGGTCGCCTCGTACAGGTCCTCCAGGAACGGCAGGGCGGCCTCGCGCAGCACCGGTCCGCGCGGGGCGAGCGTGCCGAGTTCGAACAGGCGCAGTCCGACGTGGTAGACGCCGTCGGCGTCGCGCTCCAGCGCGCCCCAGCCGGCGAGCTCGGACAGCAGCCGGTGCGCGGTGGGCAGGGAGAGCCCGGCGCGCCGGCTGATCTCGGTGAGCGTGAGGGCGGGGGCCGCCCGGTCGAAGGCGGCCAGGACGGACAGCAGCCGTCCGGCGGCGGTGGTGGCCGGTGCCTGGAGGGTCATGGGCGCGACCGTAGGGCATCGGAGCGCATCCGAACAGGGGCGGGCGCGGTGGGCGTGACCAGTGCGGATGGTGTCCGCCGCCGGTCCGTCGGCGCCGGGAGCGGCTCCGCCTGCCGTTCCGGCGCCAACTCGCTTCCGTTTACCGCCTCTTGACGTGCCCACCGCTCGGCTGGCTTCATTGGGGCGGATGGGAGCGCTCCCACCCCTAGCGGGCTCCCACCACCCCTGCACCTGTCCCCCACACAGGAAGGCTCCCACCCGTGCCTCCGATCCCCTCCGGCCGCGGGCTCCCCCGGCGCGCGGCCGCCGTGCTGACCGGCCTGGCCCTGGCCGCCGGTGGCGTCACCGCCACCGCGCTCGCCCCGGCGACCGCCGGTGCCGCCACCGTCTCCGCGGCCGCCGACTTCCCCGTCCGGGTCAACCAGCTCGGCTACCTGCCGGACGGCCCCAAGCGGGCCACCGTGGTCAGCTCGGCGACCTCCCCGCTCGCCTGGCAGCTGCGCGACTCCTCCGGCGCGCAGGTCGCGGCCGGCACCACCACCGTGCACGGCGCCGACCAGGCCTCCGGCCAGTCCACCCACCTGGTGGACTTCGGCGCCTACACCGGTACCGGCAGCGGCTTCACGCTGGTCGTCGGCGGCCTGGCCAGCCACCCGTTCGACATCTCGGCCGGGCTGTACGACGGGCTGCGCTCCGACAGCCTGAACTTCTTCTACCAGCAGCGCAGCGGCCTCGCGATCGACGCGAACCTCGCGGGCGGCAGCGCGTACGCCCGCCCCGCCGGGCACCTGGGGGTGGCCCCGAACAAGGGCGACACCAGCGTGCCGTGCCAGGCCGGGGTGTGCGACTACCGGCTGGACGTCCGCGGCGGCTGGTACGACGCGGGCGACCAGGGCAAGTACGTGGTCAACGGCGGCATCGCGACCTGGGAGCTGGTCAACTCCTTCGAGCGGGCCCGCCGTTCGGGCGGCGACGCGGCCCTCGGCGACTCCACGCTGCGGGTGCCCGAGCGCGGCAACGGGGTGCCGGACGTGCTGGACGAGGCCCGCTGGGAGCTGGACTTCCTGCTGCGGATGCAGGTCCCGGACGGCAAGCCGATGGCCGGGATGGCCTTCCACAAGATCCACGACGCGCAGTGGACCGGCCTGCCGACCCGCCCCGAACTCGACGACCAGCAGCGCGAGTTGCACAAGCCGTCGACCGCCGCCACGCTCAACCTGGCCGCCACCGCGGCCCAGTGCGCCCGGGTCTACGCACCGTACGACTCCGCCTTCGCCGCCCGCTGCCTGGACGCGGCCCGCCGCGCCTGGACGGCCGCCAAGGCCAACCCGAACGTGCTCGCCCCGGCCACCGACAGCACCGGCGGCGGCGCCTACGAGGACGCCGACGTCTCCGACGAGTTCTACTGGGCGGCGGCCGAACTCCTCGCCACCACCGGCGAGTCGCAGTACCGGGACGCGGTCACCTCCTCCGCGCAGCACACCAAGCCGGTGGACGCCTTCTGGTGGGGCGGCACCGCGACGCTCGGCCGGATCACCCTGGCCACCGTGCCCGGCGTGGCGCTGCCCGCCGACGACGTGACCCGGCTGCGCGGCCTGCTGACCACCGCCGCCGACGGCTACCTGTCCACCATGGGCGGCCAGGGCTACGCGGTGCCGCTCGCCCCCGACGGCTACGTGTGGGGCTCCAACAGCTCGGTCGCCAACAACGCGATCGTGCTGGGCGTCGCCTACGAGCTGACCGGCGCCGCCCGCTACCGCACCGGCGCGCTGGAGACGATGGACTACCTGCTGGGCCGCAACGCCCTGGACCGCTCGTACGTGAGCGGCTACGGCGAGCGCGCCTCGGAGAACGAGCACCACCGCTTCTGGGCGCACCAGAACGACGCCTCGCTCCCGCACCCGCCGGCCGGCTCCTTCGCGGGCGGCCCCAACTCCGGCCTCCAGGACCCGATCGCCGAGGCCCAGCTGGCGGGCTGCGCACCGGCGGCCTGCTACGTCGACGACATCGGCTCGTACTCCACCAACGAGGTGGCGATCAACTGGAACGCCTCGCTGGCCTGGCTGGCCTCGTTCGCCGCCGAGCGGCGCGCGGCCCCGGCGACGCCCGCCGTGCAGGTGGCCCCGGCGGCGGTGACCGTCCCCGAGGGCGGTTCGGCGTCGGTCGCGGTGAAGCTCTCGGCCGCGCCCGCCCAGAACGTGACGGTGACGGTCACCCGCACCTCGGGCGACACCGACCTGTCGGCCACCGCCTCCTCGCTGGTCTTCACCCCCGCCAACTGGGCCACCGCGCAGCAGCTCCCGCTGTCGGCGGCGCAGGACGCGGACACCGCGGCGGGCAGCGCGCTGTTCACCCTCGGCGGCTCCGGCGTCCAGTCGGCGACCTTCACGGCCACCGAGGCGGACGACGACACCGCGCCCCCCGCGGCGTCCTGCGCGGTGGCGTACAGGGTGGACAGCTCCTGGGGCAACGGGTTCACCGCGACGGTGACGGTGAAGAACACCGGCGCCTCCACCGTCTCCGGCTGGACGCTCGGCTGGAGCTACGACGGCAACCAGCGGATCACCAACGCGTGGAACGCGACGGTCTCCCAGGTCGGCAGCACCGTGACCGTGCGGGACGCCGGGTGGAACGGCACCCTGGCGCCCGGCGCGAGCGCGAGCTTCGGCTTCCAGGCCACGTACTCCGGCTCCAACGCGGCACCGACCCGGTTCACCGTGAACGGCGCCGACTGCACCTGAGCACGGGCCCGGCCGCCGACCCCCGCGGGGGTCGGCGGCCGGGCCGTCAGGCCGTCAGGCCGTCAGGGCGTCAGGGCGTCAGGGCGTCAGCCCAGCTTCCACTGCTGGTTGCTGCCGCCGCTGCAGGACCACAGCTGGACGGGCGTGCCGTCGGCGGTGCCCAGCCCGGCCACGTCCAGGCAGAGCCCCGACTGGACGCCGGTGACGGTGCCGTTCGCGTTGACCTGCCACTGCTGGTTGGGCTGGCCGTTGCAGGACCAGACGATCGCCCTGGTCCCGTTGGCGGTGCCCTTGGCCTCGGCGTCCAGGCAGAGCACGGTGCCGCCGACGGTCACGGTCAGCTGGTTCGACGCCGTGCGGGTCCAGGTCTGGTTCGCGGCGCCGTTGCAGGTGGCGATCTGCTGCTGGGTGCCCGCCGCGGTGCTCGGGTCGGTCAGGCACTTGCCCGCGCCGACCGCGCGCAGCGCGCCGGTGCCGCCGCCGGAGGGGGCCGCCGCGTCGAGGCCCATGAAGTGGACCGCGTTGGCGGCCATCCCGGCGCCCTGGACCGGCAGTTGGTGCCCGGCGCCGGAGATGCTGTACGCCTCGACCTGGGTGGTGCCGGAGCCGTTGTTGTAGCGGGTCCTGGTCCAGCCGGAGGCGGGGGTGTCGGTGGCCGACGGCGTCTGGCTCACGCCGAGGACGTCGGTCCACTGCTTGATCTCTTCGCCGAGGTTGTTGTAGTTGAGGATGGTGTCGGCGGTGCCGTGCCACAGCTGCACCCGCGGCCGCGGGCCGCTGTAGCCGGGGTAGGCGTTGCGGACCAGGCCGCCCCACTGCTGCGGGGTCATCGACACCTGCCCCTGCGCGCAGGGGCTGTTCCAGCCGCGCACCGTGCCGGTGTAGAAGCAGTGCTGGGGCACGCCCATGAACGCCGCGCCCGCCTTGAAGACGTCCGGGTAGTCGGCGAGCATCACGTTGGTCATCATGCCGCCGGAGGACTCGCCGGTGACGTACACGGCGTTGGGGTTGCCGCCGTAGTGCTGCTCGGTGTAGGTGATCATCGACATCAGCCCGACCGGGTCGCTGCCGCCGCCGCGGGTCAGGGCCTGGTCGGAGGAGACGTCCCAGCAGCTGCCGCTCGGGTTGGTGGAGGGGTAGATGACCAGGAAGCCGTACCGGTCGGCCAGTTGGCCGAAGTCGGTGCTCGAGTACATGTAGGGGCCGTTGCCCTGGCAGCCGTGCAGGGCGAGCAGGATCGGCGGGTTGGGCTTGACCGCGGCCGGGACGTACAGGTGCATGGCCAGGCCGGTCGGGTTGGTGCCGAAGCCGGTGACCTGGGTCAGCGAGGCGGCGGCGGCCTGCGGGGCCGCCTGCAGGCTCAGGCCGACCGCGAGGCCGACCGAGGCGGCGATGCCGAGGAGGCGGGACGTGAGCGAGCGTGATCGGAACATGGGACCTCTCCGTCGGGGTTGCCGTGCGGGTGAAGGAGGTTCCGGCCGCCGCCGCCGAGAGGACGCTCCCGATGCTCGGGGCGGTCCGCCGCGGCCGTCAACGGCCTGTGGCGGCCTCGTGGCGGCGGGCCCGGTGGCACCTCCGCGACCTGCGGATCCGCCTCCGGTCGGCCGCCGTTCCCGCCGCGCGCGGTGAAAGTTGCACGATCCGGCCCGGCGCCCGCCGGGGAGCGGGTGCGCCGTGGAACGGGTGCGCCGGGTGCGCAGGACGGGACGGGTGCGCCGGGTGGGTCGGGTGCGCCGGGGCCGGGTCGGTCCGGGCCGCCGGGCCGAAACTTTTCGCTTCACCGGTCATGGATTGCCGACCAGCATGGCGGGAGATCGCGGCGAAGTCCACCGGGGTGCAGTCCACCCCTTGACCTCGCGTCAGCCGACCGGACCCGGACCGGCGGCTGACCGGCCGACTTGCCCGGATCGGGGGAGATGGATTGTTTCCGATCGTTTCACCGTTCATGTCGAAACCGTTGACAGCCCGTCCGGCGCGGACCAACACTGTCGCCATCGACCCGTCCGAGCGGCCCGGGATCGGAGCCCCGGCCGGGCAGGACCGGGGGCACCAACCCCCTCGGACGACGCGCCCCAGGCACCGGGCCGGTTCCCTCGGCACCGGCAGCCGTCGCGGCGCGCACCGACTCCGCCACCCCCTGCGGACCAGGAGCCGGCCGCGCCGGAGGTCGACCGTCCCGTACCCCCGTTGGAGGTTCTCCCGGACCGCCAGGAAGGACACCTGCTCCCCCCGTGAATTGTTAGCGCTAACGGAAAGGTCGTCGGCCCGGACGGGCCGCCGCTCCCGACCGATGCGCGAACACCTCCCCCACCCACGAGGAGAAGATTCGTCATGCCACGGCTCCACGAGTCCGCCCGTCTCCGCACGGCCCTGACCGCGACCGCCTGCCTGATCGCCGGCGCGGTCGGCAGCGTCGCCGCGATCCCCTCCGCCTCCGCCGCCGGGCAGAGCACGCTCGGCGCGGCGGCGGCCGACAGCGGCCGCTACTTCGGCACCGCGGTCCCCGCGGGCAAGCTCGGCGACTCGACGTTCAGCAGCATTCTCGACCGGGAATTCAACATGATCACCCCGGAGAACGAGATGAAGTGGGACACGATCGAACCGTCCCGGGGCTCGTTCAACTTCGGCCCCGGCGACGCGATCGTCAACCACGCCGCCGCGCACGGCCAGCGGATGCGCGGCCACACCCTGGTCTGGCACTCCCAGCTGCCCAACTGGGTCGCCTCGATCGGCGACGCCAACACGCTGCGCAGCGTGATGAACAACCACATCACCCAGGAGATGTCCCACTACAAGGGCAAGATCTACGCCTGGGACGTGGTCAACGAGGCCTTCGCCGACAACGGCACCGGCCAGCACCGCAGTTCGGTGTTCCAGAACGTGCTGGGCAACGGCTTCATCGAGGAGGCGTTCCGCACCGCGCGCAACGTCGACCCGTCGGCCAAGCTCTGCTACAACGACTACAGCATCGAGGACTGGTCGTCCGCCAAGACGCAGGGCGTCTACAACATGGTCAAGGACTTCAAGGCCCGCGGCGTGCCCATCGACTGCGTCGGCTTCCAGAGCCACTTCGGCAGCGGCGGCGCGCCCGCCAGCTTCCGCACCACGCTCTCCAACTTCGCCGCGCTCGGCGTCGACGTCCAGCTCACCGAGCTGGACATCGCCCAGGCCTCGCCCACCGCCTACGCCGGCGCCGTGCAGGCCTGCCTGGACGTCGCCCGCTGCACCGGGATCACGGTCTGGGGCATCCGCGACAACGACTCCTGGCGCACCGGCGAGAACCCGCTGCTGTTCGACAACTACGGCAACAAGAAGGCCGCCTACACCTCGGTGCTCAACGCGCTGAACAGCGCCGGCGGCGGCACCGGCACCCCGAGCGGCGGCATCGTCTCCGGCACCGTGTACACGCTCACCGACGTGGCGGCCGGGCGCGTCCTGGACGAGCCCGCCGGGCAGAACGGCAACGGCACCCAGCTCCAGGTCTGGGACGCCAACGGCACCGCCGCCAACCAGCAGTGGCGGGCCACCCAGAACAGCGACGGCACCTACACGCTGACCAACCTCGCCAGCGGCAAGGTGCTGGACGAGCCCGGCAACCAGACCGCCAACGGGACGCGGCTGCAGGTCTGGGACGCCAACAACGGCGCCAACCAGCACTGGCGGGCGACCCGCAACGGCGACGGCTCCTACACGCTGGTCAACGCCGCCAGCGGCAAGGCGCTGGAGATCCCCGGCGGCCAGACCGGCAACGGCTCCCCGGTCCAGATCTGGGACTCCAACGGCGGCGCCAACCAGCACTGGACCTTCAAGTGAGCTGAGCGGCCCCGGCTCCGAACGGCCCCGGCCCCGAGCCGCCCCGGCCCCGCTCCCCGGCTCCGGAGTCCGTCCCGTCGCGGACGGGCTCCGGGGCCACCGCCCCACCCCCCCCTGACGCTGTCGCCCGGCGGTGCTGATTGTTAGCGCTAACATCGCCGCCGGGCGGCAGTTCCCCACCCGTTTCCCCCCAGGAGTGAGAGAACCCCCATGCACGGACGAAGTTCCCGCCGCACGCGGCTGCCCGCCCTGCTCACCGCCGTGGTCGCGGCCGTCGCCGCCCTGGCCGCGATGCTGGTCGCCGGCCCCGCCCAGGCGGCCACCACCGGCGCCCTGAAGAGCGTCTCCTCGGGCCGCTGCCTCGACGTGTCGGGCGGCAGCCAGACCGACGGCGCGCTGCTGCAGATCTACGACTGCTGGAACGGCACCAACCAGCAGTGGACGCTGACCTCCGCCAACCAGCTGACCGTCTACGGCAACAAGTGCCTGGACGTCCCCAACCACGCGACCGCCGCGGGCACCCGGGTGCAGATCTGGGCCTGTAGCGGCGGCGCGAACCAGCAGTGGCAGGTGAACGCCGACGGCAGCGTCGTCGGCGTCGAGTCCGGCCTGTGCCTGGACGTCACCGGCGGCGCCACCGCCAACGGCACCGCCGTGGAGCTGTGGACCTGCAACGGCCGCAGCAACCAGCAGTGGACCGGCCTGACCGCGAGCAGCCCGACCACGCCCCCGCCGTCCTCCGGCACCACCTGCCCGCTCCCGTCCACCTACCGGTGGAGCTCCACCGGGGCGCTGGCGCAGCCCGCCAACGGCTGGGCCGCGGTGAAGGACTTCACCAACGTCGTCTACAACGGCAAGCACCTGGTGTACGCCTCGGACGTGAACGGGTCCTCGTACGGCTCGATGGCGTTCGCGCCGTTCACCAACTGGTCCGACATGGCCTCGGCCGCCCAGACCGGGATGAGCCAGTCCGCGGTCGCGCCGACGCTGTTCTACTTCGCGCCGAAGAACATCTGGATCCTGGCCTACCAGTGGGGCGCGTGGCCGTTCATCTACCGCACCTCCAGCGACCCGACCAACCCCAACGGCTGGTCCGCGCCGCAGCCGCTGTTCACCGGCAGCATCCCGAACTCCGGCACCGGGCCGATCGACCAGACGCTGATCGCCGACGACCAGAACATGTACCTGTTCTTCGCCGGTGACAACGGCAGCATCTACCGGGCGAGCATGCCGATCGGCAACTTCCCGGGGAACTTCGGCTCCTCGTACACCACGGTGATGACCGACACCGCGAAGAACCTGTTCGAGGCCCCGCAGGTCTACCGGGTCAAGGGCCAGAACCAGTACCTGATGATCGTCGAGGCCCGCGGCGCCAGCGAGCAGCGCTACTTCCGCTCCTTCACCGCCACCAGCCTGGGCGGTTCCTGGACCCCGCAGGCCGCCACCGAGTCCAACCCCTTCGCGGGCAAGGCCAACAGCGGTGCCGGCTGGACCAACGACATCAGCCACGGCGACCTGGTCCGCAACAACCCCGACCAGACCATGACCATCGACCCCTGCAACCTGCAGCTCCTCTACCAGGGCAAGTCCCCGACGGCGAGCGGCACCTACGACCAGCTCCCCTGGCGTCCGGGCGTGCTGACCCTGCAGCGCTGACCCGTCCCGCCACCGCGCGCACCGGGCCCCGGCCGTCCATCGGCCGGGGCCCTTCCGCGTGCGGTGGCGGGATCAGTCGCGCGGGGTGAGGTGCAGGATGATGTACTCGTACGCCTGGGAGTTCGGCCCCGGGTTGACGTAGGGGTCGTTCTCGTTCGGCCAGCCGGTGAAGTCGGTGTCGTTGTACTCGTACCAGGCCGCGCCGTAGAACACCGGGACGGCGGGGACGTCGTCCGACATGATCTGCTGGAGGGTGTTCAGCGCGGTCTTCTCGGCCGCGGCGTCGACCGCGTTCTGGAACGCCTTGACGGCGTCACGGACCTTCGGGGAGTCGTACTTGCTGAAGTCGCCGGCCGCGACCTGGCCGGGCTCGGCGCCCATGCTCGGGTCGAGGACGTACTGCAGGCGCTGGAACGGGGTGCCGCCCTGGCCCCAGTGGATGGCCGCCTCGTAGTTGCCGGTGGTGATGGCGGTGTTCCAGCTGTTGAAGTCGAAGGCGCCGTTCGTGCTGACGTCGAAGCCGAGCGCGTTCAGGTCCTTGGCCATCGCCTGCGCGGTGCACCAGTAGTCGGAGAACGAGTTCGGGTCGATGACGGTGAACTTGATGGTCTTGCCGTCGCGGGTCCACTTGCCGCCGCTGTCCTTGCTCCAGCCGGCCGCGCCGAGCAGCGAGTCGACCGCGGCCGCGTCGGCCTCCGGCTTGAGGTCGTTCGCCAGCGCCGGGTTCACCATCGCCTGGTCGACCGGCAGCAGCAGGCCGCCGGAGGAGGTGGCGGGGAGGGCGTAGTCGGTCTCGCACTGGCTGGCGTAGGCGCGGCGGTTGAGGCCGGCGCTGATCGCCTTGCGGACCGCGGGGTCGGCGAGCGCCGGGGCGGTGGTGCTCTTGTTGTTGAGCATCAGGGAGACCGTGTTGGACGCCGGGAAGTACGGCGCCGCGGCCTGGAACAGGTGGTGGTGCTCGGGGTCCTTGCCGACGAAGGTGTTCTGGACGTTGCTGATGTTGTTGCCGGTGAGGTCGATCTCGCCGTTGTTGAGCGCCAGGGTGGCGGCGTCGTTGGTCGCGTAGGCGGGGAAGGAGATGTGCTGCACCTTCGGCTTCTCGCGGAAGGCCGGGTTGACCTTGAAGGTGATGTTCTGCGCGGTGAACTTGTCCACCAGGTACGGGCCGGTGCCGATCGCCTGGTCGGCCTTGACGACCGCGTTGCCCGGGCTGCTGATGGTGGACCAGACGTGCTCGGGCACGATCAGCTGGTTGCCGATGCCGATGAAGTTGGCCTTCTGCGGGCCGTCGAAGGTCAGCACCACGGTGGTGGCGTCCGGGGTGGTGATGCTGCTGGGCAGCGGCGCGCCGCCGGTGTTGGTGGCCGGGTTGGCCTTCAGCATCTCGAAGGTGAACTTGACGTCCGCGGAGGTGAAGGGCTTGCCGTCGCTGAAGTTGATGCCGGACTGGAGCGCCAGGGTCAGCGTCCGGTTCTCGTTCGACCACTCGTAGGACTTGGCGAGCCACGGGATCGGCGGCTGGTCGGCCTTGAGGGTGTTGAACTGGAAGAGCGGCTCGAAGATCAGCGAGCGGGCGTTCTGGGCCGAGAGGAAGGAGTTGCCGTCGAAGGGGTTGTAGTTCTCGGTGAACGACGGCATCGGGGTCGACTCGACCACCAGGGTCCGGTCGGCGCCGGCCTCGGTGGACTTCGAGCTGCTGGCGTCGGTGCAGGCGGTGGCGCCGAGGCCGACGGCGGCGACCAGGGCGAGGGCTCTGAGAGCGGTGGAACGGCGCATGGCTGGGAGCTCCTGGAGTGGGGTGGTGGTGGGTGGGGTTCGGTGGGGCGGGTGACGGTCGTTCAGGCGGGCGTGGTGCCGGGTGCCCGCTCGGGGTCGAGCAGCCAGCAGGCGGCGACCTGGTCGCCCGCGGCGGGTCGCACCGGGGGCGCGGTCTCGGCGCACACCGGCATCGCGAGCGGGCAGCGCGGGTGGAAGCGGCAGCCGCTCGGCGGGTCGATCAGGCTGGGCGGCGCGCCGCGCCCGCGCAGCACCACCGGTTCGCGGCGCCGCGGGTCGGGGGCGGCGCTCAGCAGCAGCTGGGTGTAGGGGTGCGCCGGGGCGTCGGTGACCTGGACGGCCGGGCCGGACTCGACGACCTGCCCGGCGTACATCACCACGACGGTGTCGGCGAGGTAGCGGGCCGAGGCGATGTCGTGGGTGACGTACAGGATGGCGAGCCGTTCGCGCTCGCGCAGTTCGTCGAGCAGGTTGAGCACGCCGAGGCGGATCGAGACGTCGAGCATGGAGACCGGCTCGTCGGCGAGCAGCACCCGGGGCTGCACGGCGAGTCCGCGGGCGATGGCGACCCGCTGGCGCTGGCCGCCGGAGAGCTCGTGCGGGAACTTGTCGAGGTAGCGTTCGGCCGGGGTGAGGCTGACGCGTTCGAGCAACTGCGCGGCGCGGGCGTCGAGTTCGGGTCCGCGCAGGCCGTGGTGCAGCTTGAGCGGGCGCCGCAGGTGGTAGCGGATGCTGTGCACGGCGTTCAGCGAGGAGAACGGGTCCTGCAGCACCAGGTGCACCTGGCCGGCGTAGGCGCGCCGGGCCCGCGCGGAGCCGCCCACCGGTTCGCCGTCCAGCAGCAGTTCGCCCGCGGTCGGGGCGATGAGCCGGGTCAGCAGCCGCGAGAGGGTGGACTTGCCGGAGCCGGACTCGCCGACCACGGCGGTGACCGTGCCCTCCGGCAGGGCGAGCGAGACGTCCTCGACGGCGCGCACGACCCGGCCGCGCCGCAGTCCCCCGTGGACCGGGAAGTGCTTGGTGAGGCCGCGGGCCTCCAGGGCGGGGGTGCCCGGGCGCTTCGGGCCGTGCACCACCCGGGCGGTGTCGGTGGTGGTCACAGGGTGCTCCCAAGGACTCGGGCGAGCGGCGCCGGGACGTGCTCGCCGCCGGTGTGCAGCCAGCAGGCGGCCGAGCGGTCGGCGGGTGCGCCGTCGGGTCCGGCGGGCTCGGCGGGTTCGGCGAGCCGGGGGACGTCGTGCGCGCAGCGCTCCAGCGCGAACGGGCAGCGCGGGTGGAAGGCGCAGCCGGCGGGCAGCGCGGTGAGCGCGGGCGGGGCGCCCGGGATGCCCTCCATCCGCACCCGTTCGCCGTGCAGCGCCGGGAAGGAGTTCAGCAGCCCCAGCGTGTACGGGTGCCGCGGACTGTGGAACAGCCGCTGGGCGTCGGCGAGTTCGACGATCCGCCCGGCGTACATGATGGCGATGGTGTCGGCCAGTTCGATCAGCAGCGACAGGTCGTGGGTGATGAACACGATCGCGAAGCCCAGGCGGTCCTTGAGCTGCATCAGCTCGTCCAGGATCTCCCGCTGCGTCACCACGTCCAGCGCGGTGGTCGGTTCGTCCATGATGACGACCCGGGGCTCCAGCGCCAGCGCCATCGCGATCATCACGCGCTGGCGCATGCCGCCGGACAGCTCGTGCGGGTAGCTGCGCAGCCGTTCCTCGCCGATGCCGACCAGGCGCAGCAGTTCGACGGCCCGCTCCCGCCGTTCGGCGGCGCCGAGTTGGGCCCGGTGGGCGCGGAGCGCGTCGGTGAGCTGGGCGTCGATCCGGGCGACCGGGTTCAGCGCGTGCATCGCGCTCTGGAACACCACCGAGATCTGGTCCCAGCGGATCCGGCGCAGCGTGGCGGCGTCCGCCTCCAGCAGGTCGAGGACGCCGTCCGGGCCGTGGAAGCGCACCTCGCCGCCGGTGATCACGCCGGGGGCGCGCAGCAGCCTGGTGACGGCGTACGCCAGGGTGGACTTCCCGGAGCCGGACTCGCCCGCCAGGCCGAGGACCTCGCCGCGGCGCAGGGTCAGGGTGGCGTCGGTGACGGCGCGCACGCCGCCCTTGCCGACGCCGTAGTCGACGCACAGGTCGCGGACTTCGAGGACGGGTGCGCCGGTCACGGCTGCGCCTCCTTCAGCGGGACGGGGGTCGGCGAAGCGGCCTGCGGCGCGGCGGACTTCAGCACGGGGGTGAGGCCGAGGCGGAAGACCACCCCGCGGGCCCGGCCGGTGCGGGCCGAGGTCAGCCGGGGGTTGATCACCTCGTCGATCCCGAAGTTGACCAGGGCGAGGGCGATGCCGACCAGTGCGACGGCCAGCGCCGGGGGCAGGTACCACCACCAGTAGCCGTTGACGGCGGCGCCCGAGGCCTGGGCCTCGTTGAGCACGGTGCCCCAGGTCACCGAGGCGGGGCTGATCACGCCGAGCCAGGCCAGTGCGGTGTAGGTGCCGATGCCGTAGATGACGGTGAAGATGAACGCGGACGCCAGGATCGGCAGCAGGTTCGGCACCACCTCGAACAGGATGATCCGCCAGGTGCGTTCGCCGATCACCCGGGCCGCCTCGACGTAGTCGGCCGCGCGCAGCGCCAGGGTCTGGGCCCGGAGCACGCGGGCGCCCCAGGCCCAGGCGGTGAGGGCGATCACGGAGCCGATCAGCAGCGGGTCGCTGGTCTCCGCGGGCGGCAGCGGCTTCATGATCACCATCAGGATCAGCAGGCCGGGCAGCGCCAGGAAGATGTTGGCCAGGGCGGAGAGCAGGTCGTCCACCAGGCCGCCGACGAAACCGGCGGTGACGCCGACGGCGACGGACAGCACGCAGGCGAACAGCCCGGCGAGGAAGGAGATCAGCAGGGTGTCCCGGCCGCCGCTCAGCAGCCGCGAGAACAGGTCGTGCTGCTGCTGGTCGGTGCCGAGCCAGAACCGGCCGGAGGGGGCGAGCGGCAGACCGCTGGTGCGGTCGGCCTGCCAGTCGGCGGAGTGCGGGGCGATCAGCGGTCCGACCACGGCCAGCAGCAGGAGCACCAGCAGCAGGGCCGAACCGGCGAGCACTTTCGGGGAGCGGAGCGCACGCATCGCTCAGGCCTCCTTGCGGGCACGGGGGTCGAGGGCGACGTAGGCGAGGTCCGCGACCAGGTTCACGGCCAGCACGGTGAGGACGACGACCAGCAGGATGCCCTGGAGCAGCGGGTAGTCGCCGGTGAGGATGGCCTGGTAGATCTGCCAGCCGACGCCGGGGTAGGTGAAGACGATCTCGGTGACCAGCGAGCCGGTCACCACCAGGCTGATCGACAGGGCGAAGTTGGAGATGGTCGGCAGGATCGCGTTGCGCGCCGCCACCGCGGCCACCCGCCACTGCGGGAGCCCCTTCGCGGCGGCGACCAGGACGTAGTCCTCGTCCATCGTGGTGATCATCATGTTGCGCATGCCGATCACCCAGCCGGCCAGCGAGGCCAGCACCACGGTCAGCGCCGGCAGGGTGCCGTGCTCGATCACGCTGGTGACGAACGGCCCGTTCCAGCCCGGCGTCAGGTGGGCGTGCCGGCCGGTGTCGTAGCCGTTCTGGTAGGGGAAGAGGCCGCCGAAGTAGCCGAGCGTCATCATCACCAGGAAGGCCAGGATGAAGTACGGCACCGACTGGAAGAAGGTGACGGCGGGCAGCAGGCCGTCCAGCAGCCCGTTGCGCTTCCAGCCGACGACGATCCCGGCCAGCGTGCCGACCACGAAGGCCAGCGCGGTCGCCGTGCCGACCAGGCCCAGCGTCCACGGCAGGGTGTCGCCCAGGATGGAGGTCACCGGCGCGGACTGCGAGGTGGACAGGCCCAGGTCGCCGTGGAGCAGGCCGGACAGGTAGGTCAGGTACTGGCTCAGCAGGCTGTGGTCGGCGCCGGTGCCGTACTGCGCCTCCAGGGCCCGGATCGCGTCCGGGTCGAGGTTGGCGCCGCGCAGTTTGGCCAGCGCGTTCTGCAGGGCGCTGCCGGGCAGCAGCCGGGCCAGGAAGAAGTTCAGGGTCACCGCGGCGAAGCCGGCCAGCAGGTAGAAGCCGAGGCGGCGCAGTAGCGTCCGCATGCCGATGCTCCCTTCGGGGTCCTCGGGCGCCACTGGCGCGCGGGTGGTCGGTGCGGCCCGGGGGCCGCGGGGCGGGTGGGGCGGGGCACGGTCAGGACAGCGAGCGCGGGACGGCGCCGGTGCGGCAGGCCCGGCCGTACCAGTGCGCGCTGTTCTTCGGGGTGCGCCGCTGGGTGGGGAAGTCGACGTGCACCATGCCGAAGCGCTTGGCGTAGCCGTACGCCCACTCGAAGTTGTCCAGCAGCGACCACAGGAAGTAGCCCGCCACCGGCACGCCCGCCTCGATCGCCTCGTGCACCACGGTCAGGTGCCGGTGGACGAAGGAGATCCGGTCCCGGTCGTTCACCACGCCCTCGGGGGTGACGTAGTCCTCGCAGGCCATCCCGTTCTCGGTGATGATCACGGGCAGGCCGGGGCGCTCCAGGTGGATCCGGTCGACCAGGTCGCGCAGGCCGGTCGGGTCGATGCTCCAGTTCATCGCGGTGAGCTCGCCGGGCGGCTGGTGGAAGGCCACGTGCTCCGAGCCGGGCCACGGCGAGTGCTCGCTGCGGCCGTGGCAGTCGTCGCGGGAGGCGCCGCTGCCGGAGACCACCGCCGGGGAGTAGTAGTTCAGGCCGAGCTGGTCGATCGGTGCGCCGATCGCCGCCAGGTCGCCGGGGCGCACCAGCTGCTCCCAGTCGACCAGGTGCGCGGTGTCCTGCTGGAGGTCCGCGTCGTACCGGCCGCGCAGCACCGGGCTCAGGAAGATCCGGTTGCCGACCGCGTCGATCCGGCGCGCCGCCTCCTGGTCCTCCGGGCTGTCGGTGAGCGGCCGCACCTGGTGCAGGTTGAGCGAGACGGACAGTTGGGCGGTGCCCGGCAGCGCGGCGCGCAGTGCGGCCGTGCCCCGGCCGTGCGCCAGGTTCAGGTGGTGGGCGGCCTTGAGCGCCGCGGCCGGGTCGGTGCGGCCCGGGGCGTGCACGCCGGAGCCGTAGCCGAGGAAGGCCGAGCACCACGGCTCGTTCAGCGTGGTCCAGTACCGCACCCGGTCGCCGAGGGCCCCGGCCACCAGGGAGGCGTACTCGCCGAAGCGCTCCGCGGTCTCCCGGACGGTCCAGCCGCCGGTGTCCTCCAGGTGCTGCGGCAGGTCCCAGTGGTAGAGCGTGGCCAGCGGGGTGATGCCGGCCGCCAGCAGTTCGTCCACCAGCGCGCGGTAGAAGTCGAGCCCGCGCTCGACGGCCGGGCCCCGGCCGGTCGGCTGCACCCGGGGCCAGGCCACCGAGAAGCGGTACGCGGTCAGCCCGAGGTCCTTCATCAGGGCGACGTCCTCGCGCCAGCGGTGGTAGTGGTCGACCGCCAGGTCGCCGGTGTCGCCGCGGTTCACCTTGCCCGGCGTGTGGCTGAAGGTGTCCCAGATCGACGGGGTCCGGCCGTCCTCGGCGACCGCGCCCTCGATCTGGTAGGCCGAGGTGGCGGTGCCCCAGAGGAAGTCCGGCGGGAAGCGGAGGAAGTCGTCGGTATGGGCCTCGGCGGCCTTGCGGTCCTGGACCTCGGTCATTTTGGGAGCGCTCCCATGCATTCGGAACGGGTGCCCGCCGCGACGTCTGAACGGTGCGGCAGGTGGGCAGGAAAGAAGAGGTGGCCTGACTCGGAGCCGGAAGCGCTTCCAGTGGCGGTGTCGGAAGTTTCTGGCTTGTCAGGCGGAGGTGTCAAGGACTTGAACCGCCCGTATCGGAAATGAAACTGGAAGCGCTTCCAGTCGTGACCGGAGCGGTCGGCGGGCGGTGCGGCGGCAGCGCGAACGGCCCGGCTCCCGCCGCGCGTACGGGCGGGGGCCGGGCTGCGGCTCCGGGGCGGGTCAGGCCTCCGTCGGCACGTCCGGGGCGGACTCGCGCACGGTCAGGCGGGTCGGCAGGATCAGCGGGCCGGGGTCGTTCCCCTCGATGGCGCCCACCAGCATCCGGGCCATCTCGCGCCCCAGCGACCGCACCGGCTGGTGCACGGTGGTGAGCGGCGGGGCGGTGTGCCGGGCGCTGGCCAGGTCGTTGAAGCCGATCACCGCGACGTCCTCGGGCACCCGCAGCCCGCGGGTGCGCAGCGTGCGCAGCGCACCGATGGCCATCGCGTCGGAGGCGGTGAACAGCGCGTCCGGCGCGGGGTGGGCCGCGAGCAGCCGTTCCATCGCCGCGGCCCCGCCGTCCTCGGTGAAGTCGCCGGCCTCGACGCCGAGCAGCGGGACCCCGGCCAGGGCCAGGCCCTCGGTGAAGCCCCGCTCGCGGGCGGCGGCGACCTGGGTGTCCAGCTGGCCGGTGATCATGGCGGGCCGTCGGCGCCCGGTCCGCACGAAGTGCTCGGCCGCCAGCCGGGCGCCGCCCCGGTTGTCGGCGTCCACGTACCAGCGCGGCTCCCCGGTGAGCGGCAGGCCGCCGAACACCACCGGGAGGTCGGTCTGTTCGGCGAGCCGGCCGAGCGGGTCGTCCCCGCGCAGCGCCATCAGCATCACGCCGTCGGCGCGGCGCGAGCGCAGCAGGCGCTCCAACCGGTCGCGTCCGCGCGGGGTGTTGGCCAGCAGCAGGATCAGTTCCAGGTCGGTCTGCTCCAGCGCGGCGCTCACGCCGACGATCACCTCGGCGAAGAAGGGGTCCGCGAACAGGCCCGGCTCGTCGCTGGAGACCGCCAGCACCACCGCGCCGACCCGGCGGGTGGCCAGGGCCTGCGCGGTCGGATTGGGGACGAAGCCGAGTTCGCGCACCGCGCGTTCGACCGCCTCCCGCTTGGCCCGGCTGACGTGCGGGGCGTTGTTGATCACCCGGGACGCCGCCGTGCGCGAGACGCCGGCGCGCTGGGCCACCTCGTCGAGGGTGGGCATGCGCTTGGGTGACGACTCCATGGAAACGGCTGCTCCTCGGGCTGCGGGCGTCGGACACGGGTCATGATTCCACGGCATCCACCGGCCACGGAGCCTGCGGAGCGCGGCACCCGCCTCGGCCCGGCCGTGGAAACTGGTAGCGCTTCCAGCGTACCCCGACCACCGGAGGGCGACCGTGCCCGTGCCGGAGGACTCCGGGAAGCCCCTGGTGCAGAAAGCATTGACACGACCCCCCGTTGGGCCCAATCATCCCCATCACGCGATTCGATTCGCAGAAAACTGGAAGCGCTTCCACTTCTCCGCCCCCACCCAACGGAGGAAGAACCGTGCGCAAGCCCACTCGAGCGGCAGCCGCGCTGCTGGCCGGCCTGCTCGCCGCCGGACTCGCCCTGACCGACGCCGGTCCGGCGTACGCCGCCGACCCCACCACCATGACCAGCGGTTTCTACGTGGACCCGGACAACTCCGCGCTGCGCTGGGCCAACGCCAACCCCGGCGACGGCCGCGCCGCCGCGATCCGCTCCGCCATCGCCAACACCCCGGCGGCCCGCTGGTTCGGCAACTGGAGCGGCGACATCGGGGCGGCCACCGGCGCCTACGTCGGCCGCGCCGACGCCTACGACAAACTGCCCGTCCTGGTCGCCTACAACATCCCCAACCGGGACGTCTGCGGCGGCCAGTCCGGCGGCGGCGCGGGCAGCCGCGCCGCGTACGACACCTGGATCGCCGCCTTCGCGAGCGGCATCGGCAACCGCCCGGCGGTGGTCGTCCTCGAACCCGACGCGCTCGGCGACCAGAGCTGCCTGACGCCCGCCCAGGTCTCCGACCGCAACGCCATGCTGAGGAACGCCATCGCGCAGTTCAACGCCAAGGCCCCCAACACCTGGGTGTACCTCGACGCCGGCAACCCCGGCTGGATCAGCGCCCCCACCATGGCGCAGCACCTCGCCGCCGCCGGGGTCAGCGGGGCGCACGGCTTCTCGCTGAACGTCTCCAACTACTTCACCACCGGCCAGAACACCACCTACGGCAATGCCGTCAACAGCGCGCTCGCCGCGTACGGCTACACCAAGCCGTACGTGATCGACACCAGCCGCAACGGCAACGGCTCCAACGGCCAGTGGTGCAACCCGGCCGGGCGCCGGATCGGCACGCCCACCCGGACCGGCGGCGGCGCCGAGATGCTGCTGTGGATCAAGGAACCGGGCGAGTCCGACGGCAACTGCGGCGTCGGAGCGGGCTCCTCGGCGGGGCAGTTCCTGCCGGAGGTCGCCTACAAGATGATCTACGGCTACTGACGCCGCTCCGGACGCCCACCGCACCACCGGCCCACCCTGCCACCGGCCCACCCTGCCACCGGGCCACCGCGCGGGCCCGGGGGAACCGCTCCCCCGGGCCCGCCACCACCGACACCCACCCACCGAAGGAACACCGTGCGCACTCCCCTGCACCGCGCCGTCCTCCCGGCGAGCGCCCTGGCGCTGCTGGTCGGCGGCGCCGTACCGGCCGCCGCCGCCGAGCCCCGCCCCGCCCCGGCGTCCCACGCGCTCGCCCCGGACACCCGGTTCTACGTCGACCCCGACAGCGACGCGGCCCGCCAGGCGCTCACCGACCTGAAGCACCACGACCTCGCCGGCGCCAGGGACATGGCGAAGCTGGCGAGTTGGCCCGAGGCCGCGTGGTTCACCGGCGGCACCCCGGCCGAGGTCGAGTCCCAGGTCCGGAGCCTGGTGCGCCGCGCCGGGCGGGCCAAGGCGGTCCCGGTGCTGGTGGCGTACAACATCCCGCTGCGGGACTGCTCCCAGTACTCCGCCGGCGGCGCCCAGTCGGACGCCGAGTACCGGGCCTGGATCGACGCCTTCGCCCGGGGACTGGGCAGCAGCAAGGCCGTGGTCGTGCTGGAGCCCGACGGGCTGGCCAACCTCCCGGCCGACTGCGGCCCCGGCGCGGACCCGACCGGCGAGCAGACCGCGGGCCGGCTCGCCGACCTCAACCACGCGGTCGACGCGCTGGAGCGGCAGCCCAACAGCGTGGTCTACCTGGACGCGGGCAACAGCCACTGGCAGAGCGTCGGCAACGCGGCGCAGCGCCTGCTCGACGCGGGCGTCGGCCGGGCCCAGGGCTTCTCGCTGAACGTCTCCAACTACTTCGCCACCGACCGCGCCACGCGCTACGGCACCTGGGTCTCGCAGTGCGTGTGGTTCGCCACCGAGGGCCCGGAGTGGGCCAGGGGCCACGCCGACTGGTGCGCGAGCCAGTACTACTCCCCCGCGGCACCGAACGACGGGCAGCCGGGCAACGCGGTCGACGTGGAGGACCCGTCCACCTGGCACTGGACCGACCAGTGGTTCCAGCAGAACGTCGGCAGCCCGTCCACCGACCGGCTCGCCCACTTCGTGGTCGACACCAGCCGCAACGGCCGCGGCGACTGGAAGCCCCCGGTCGGCAAGTACGCCGGCGACCCGCAGACCTGGTGCAACGCGCCCGGCAGCGGGATCGGCGACCGCCCGACCGCGGACACCGGCGTGCCGCTCGCCGACGCCTTCCTGTGGGTCAAGACCGTGGGCCAGTCCGACGGCCAGTGCAACCGCGGCGTCCCGGGCGGCACCGTCGACCCCGAGTACGGCGTCGTCGACCCGGCGGCCGGCGCCTGGTGGCCCGAGCAGGCCCGGTCCCTGGTGGACAACGCCAGTCCGGCGCTGACCTTCAACACCGCCCGGCACTGACCGCCCCCGCCACCCGGCACTGACCGCCCCCTCGCCGTACGGCCGGTCGCCGTCCCTCCCTGCCCGGGGGGACGGCGACCGGCCGTGCTCCTTCGCGGGCCGCGCCTACCGCCCGGCGCCCACCCGCTGCGGGAGTTCGGCGAGCGTCTCCAGCGGCCGGGCGAGCAGTTCGGAGAACGCCAGCTCGGCGGCGCCGATCAGCACGGTGTCGTCGCCGAGTTCGCTGACCCGCAGGCGCAGCCCCTCCCGGACGGCGGCCAGGGCGTTGGTGTTGATCCGGCTGCGCACCTGGGCGGCGGAGCCGAGGAAGACGTCCCGGAGGGTGCCGCCGAGGACGACCAGTTCCGGGTCGAGGAGGTTGGCCAGGCTGGCGATGCCGATGCCGAGCCAGTCGCCGACCCGGTGCAGGGCGGCGCGCGCGGTGACGTCCCCGAGGTCGGCCGCGGCGACCACGGCCCGCACGGCCTCGGCGCCGGTGCTGCGGCCGTCCCGGCCCGCGGCCTCCAGCAGGGCCCGTTCGCCCGCCTCGGCCTCCAGGCAGCCGCGGGCCCCGCAGCCGCAGGGCCGTCCCTGGTGCGGGTTGACGGTCAGGTGGCCGACCTCCCCGGCGTAGCCGCGCTCCCCGCGCAGGAGTTCGCCCGCGGCGATCACCCCGGCGCCGATGCCGATCTCGCCGTGCAGGTAGACCAGGTTGCGGCTGCCGCGGCCGATGCCGCGGCGGTGTTCGGCGAGCGCGCCGAGATTGGCCTCGTTGGCGACCAGGACGGGCACGCCCGGGCGGAGCCGGTCGGTGAGCGCCCCGGCGAGGTCGACGCCCTTCCAGCCCGTGTTGGGGGTGAGGCCGACCAGGCCGTCGGGGTGGCGGACGAGGCCGCGGACCGCCGCGGCCACGCCGACGCAGGTGCTGCCGTCGGGGGTGCGGGCCAGCATCTCGCGGGCGGATCCGGCGAGCAGGGCGGCCACTTCGGCCGGGTCCTGCGGCTGCCCGTCGGACCACGGGTGCTCGCGGCGGTCCAGGAAGACGCCGCCGAGCCCGACGAGCGCGGTGGACAGGCGCTCCACGCCGATGTCCACCGCGAGGACGTGTGCGCGGGCGGGTTCCGGGCTGACGACCAGTGAGGGCCGTCCGGCCCGGCCGGTCTCCTGCGGCAGTTCCTCGCGGACCAGGCCCGCGGCCGCCAGGTCGCCGACCAGGCCCAGGATGGTGCTGCGGTTGAGGCCGAGCTCGGCCGCCAGGACGGTCCGCGAGGTCGGCCCCTCGAAGTGGACGTGGCGCAGCAGCGCGCCCAGGTTGTGCTGGCGGACCTCTTCCTGGGAAGGACCGGCTTTCATGGCGGGTGACCCTCATCGTCGGGCGGTGCGGCGGCGGGACATGGCATCCACACCGGCGGCCACCAGCAGAACCGATCCCGTGACAGCGTACTTGACGCCCGAGCTGTACCCCATCAGCCCCATGCCGTTCTGGATCACCGCGACGACCAGGCCGCCGAGCACCGCGTCGACCACCCGGCCGCGGCCGCCGAACAGGCTGGTGCCGCCGATGACGGCGCTGCCGACGGCGAGCAGCAGGACGTTGCTGCCACCGGTGTTGGGGTCCACGGAGTTGCCCCGGGAGGCCGCGATGACGCCGCCGACGGCGGCCAGGCAGGAGCAGATGACGAACGCGGAGATCCGGATGGCGGCGACGTTGATCCCGGCCCGGCGGGCGGCTTCGGCGCTGCCGCCGACGGCGTACACGTGCAGGCCGAAGTTGGTGCGCTGGAGGGTGAAGGTGCCGAGCAGCAGCAGGGCGCCGATCACCGGCACCACGAGCGGGACGCCCTTGAGCGAGCCGACCAGGACGTTGCGGCTGCGCTCCTGGTTGAGCAGGGCCACGGCGGTGGCGCCGAGCACCACGACCGCGCCGATCCGGAGGGCGAGCAGCGCCGCCGGGGTCCCGGCCAGGCCGCGGCCGCGCCGGTCGCGGCTGCGGCGCACCTGGAGCACCGCGTAGCCGGTGGCGCAGGCGGCCAGCAGCAGCCAGCCGAGGACGGGGCTGAGGTTGTCGTTGGCGATCGCCAGGACGGTCGGGTCCTTGATCGAGACGTTGGTGCCCTCCTTCAGCAGGATCAGCACCACGCCCTGGAAGCCGAGGAACGCGGCCAGCGTCACCACGAAGGAGGGGATGCCGACCTTGGCGACGAGGGTGCCGAGCAGCAGCCCGATGACGGCGCCGGTCAGCAGGGCCGCGGCCACCGCGCCGTACCAGGGCCAGCCGTGGTTCGTCAGCAGGATGGCCAGCACGGCGGCGCAGACGCCGCTGGCGTACCCGGCCGACAGGTCGATCTCGCCGAGCAGCAGGACGAAGACCAGGCCCATGGCGATGGCGATGCTGCCCGCGCTCTGGGTGAGCAGGTTGGCGAAGTTCAGGTTGGACAGGAAGACCGGGCGCAGCAGCGCGAAGAACGCGCACAGCACGACCAGGCCGGCGACGGCGGGCAGCGAGCCGAGTTCGCCCGCGCGGACCCGGTCGAGGTAGCCGCGGCCGAGCTCCGCCAGCCCGGCGCCGGGCCCGGTCGGCCGCTCGGGCTTCCCGGGGCTGCCGGGGCTGCCGGGCTTCCCGGGGTTCCCGGGCGTCTCGGGGGCGAGGGCGGTCATGCGGCGGCTCCCTTGGGGGTGTCCTGCGGGCCGAGGTCGCCGCTGCGGCCCGAGGTGATCAGTTCGACGACCTGGGCGTGCGTCACGTCGGTGGCCTTGACCTGGGCGGCCATCCGGCCGAGGTAGAGCGCGGCGATCCGGTCGGAGACCGCGAAGACGTCGTTCATGTTGTGCGAGATGAGCACGACGGCCAGCCCGTTGTCGGCGAGCCTGCGCACGAGTTCGAGGACCTGCGCGGTCTGGGCGACGCCCAGGGCGGCGGTGGGTTCGTCGAGGACCACCAGCTTGCTGTTCCACAGCACCGCCTTGGCGATGGCGACGGTCTGGCGCTGGCCGCCGGAGAGGCTGGAGACCTTCTGCCGCAGGGACTTGACGGTGCGCACCGACAGGCTCTTGAGCGTGGCGGCGGCCATCTCCTCCATGGTGGCGTCGTCGAGCACCAGGCCGCGGCGCTTCTCCCGGCCCAGGAACATGTTCTGGACGATGTCGAGGTTGTCGCACAGCGCGAGGTCCTGGTAGACGATCTCCACGCCGAGCGCGGCGGCGTCGCGCGGGCTGTGCACCTGGACGGGGCGGCCTTCGAAGAGGTAGTCGCCCGCGTCGGCGGGGTGGATGCCGCCGATGCACTTGACCAGCGTCGACTTGCCCGCGCCGTTGTCGCCGACGAGGGCGGTGACCTCCCCCGCGCGGGCGCTGAGCGCGACGTCGTGCAGGACCTGGACGGGGCCGAAGGACTTGTCGATCCCGCGCAGTTCGAGGACCGGTGCTTCTGTCATGGGTGGGGCTCCTGGGGGTTCGGCGGGGCGGGCCCCGTGCCCCTGGCGGCACGGGGCCCGCGGGCGGCGGCCGGGCGTGGGAGCAACGGCCGGGCGCGGGTGGCTACTTGATGCCGGCCTTCGTGCACGGCTCGGCGTACTCGCCGGTGCACAGCTGCTCCTTGGTGACGTACCCGTCGGTGACGACGTCCTGGACGTTGTCCTTGAAGATCGCCTGGGGGGCGAGCAGCACGGCCGGGACGTCCCGGTTGCCGGTCGGGTCGTGGACGGTCGCGCCGGGGTCGCTCTTCTTGCCGCCGGCCAGCTCGACCGCGAGGGTGGCGGCCGCGTCGGCCTCCTTCTTCACCGCCTTGTAGACGGTCATGCACTGGTCGCCCGCCAGGATGTTCTGCAGGCCCTGGACGGTGGCGTCCTGGCCGGTGACCGGGACCTGCCCGTTGCGGTGGTTCTTGCGCAGCACGGCGATGGCCGAGTTGGCCAGGCCGTCGTTGGCCGCGAGCACCCCGGCGAGGTCCGGCCGGCTGGTGTACATCTGCTCGAAGATGGTCTGGGCCTGGGCGTTGTCCCAGTCGGGCACCGACTGGTTGGGGCCCTTGGTGTACTCGCCGGAGGCGTACAGCGGGTCCAGCACGCCGTTGTAGCCGTCGGCGAACAGGGTGGCGTTGTTGTCCGTCGGGGAGCCGTTGAGCTCGGCGACGACGGGGTTCTTGGTGCCGTTGTCGGCCAGGCACTTCACCAGGCCCTGGCCCTGGAGCTTGCCGACCTGGGTGTTGTCGAAGCTGACGTAGTACTGCGCGGACCCGCCGAGGGTGAGCCGGTCGTAGTCGATGGTGGCCACGCCCTGGGCCTTGGCCTTGTCGAGGACGGCCTTGCCGGTGCCGCTGTCCAGGTTGACGATCACCAGCACGTTCACGCCGCTGGTGATCATCTGGTCGGCGATGGTCTGGAAGGCCTGCTTGTCGCCCTCGGCGTTCTGGATGTCGTAGTCCACCCCGGCGGCCTTGAAGGCGGCCGCGAGGTAGGTGCGGTCGGCGGTCTCCCAGCGGACGGACGACTTGCTGTCCGGCAGGATCACGCCGATCTTCGGCTTCTTGCCGCCCGCCGAACCGCTGTCGGAGCCCGTGGAGGAGCAGGCGGTGGCCGTGGTGAGCAGGGTCGCCGCCAGGGCGGCGGTGGCGAACAGGAGCCCCTTGCGCATGGGCAGGGTCCTTTCGGGGCGTGTCCGGCCGGTGCCGGACGTGCGTGACTGCGGACGGGGTGGGGAAGGGCGCGCGGACGCGGGGCGGGGAAGCAGCCCCGGCGCGGTTTGTTGCCTGCGACAACATACGACCTGCCAGAGGGTCCGCCAAGCCCTCGTACCGACGCTGACGGGTAACGATCACATCACCGGCCCCCGCCGCCCGGCGCCCACTGGTCGGTCAACTGACCTGTCACCCAAGGGACATGGCGCACGGCGGCGCCAACGGGAACGCCCTCCCCCGGGAGTCGCCAGGAGGAGGGCGCAGGAGCGGGCGGGCGGGCCCCGGCCCACTGCCGTCCGCGAGCGGGAGCGAAGATCAGCGGCGCGCCGGCACTCGAACGCCGGCGCTCACGGAACGGCTGCCGGGGCGCCGGACCGCGGCCGGGCTCAGCGCCGCCGCCGGAAGGGGGCGAGCGTGGCGCGCACGAGCCCGGCGGCGCCCCAGTCGGAGTCGAACTGGGCGATCACCGCCAGGTGCTGGCGCAGTTGGAGGATCGGCATGCGCGCGCGCCAGTCGCGGTCGAGCCCGGTCAGTTCGGCGTAGCGCTCGAAGAACACCTGCGCCTCGGGCGGCGGCGCCGTCGTCCACAGGTGGGCCAGGTCGACCTCGGCCCAGGCGTACGACACGGCCGGATCGATCAGCGCGGGCCGCCCGTCGGGGGCGGCCATGACGTTCAGCGCCCACAGGTCGCCGTGCGTCAGGCAGGCGGGCCGCACCGGCAGCAGCTCGGGCAGCCGGTCGCACAGCCGCTCCAGCGCCGCCCGGTCCGCGGCGTCGAGCGCCTCCCGCACGCGGTGCTCGTCGAGCCAGCGCAGCAGGCGGTGCCGGGCGAAGAACTCGAACCCGTCCTCCGTCCAGGTGTTGACCTGCCGACGACGGCCCAGCCAGTTGTCCCGGTGCCACCCGAACCGGGGGTGCCGGGTACTGGTGTGCAGGTGGGCGAGCGCGTGCGCGAACCGCTCCCAGAAGGCCCCGCTGTCCGGGCGGGGCCGCAGCACCGACAGCACCAGCACCTCGCGGTCCGCCCGGACGACCTCGGGCGTGGCGACACCGCCCGCCTCGCGCAGCGCGACGAGCCCCTCGGCCTCCGCGGCGAAGACGTCGTCCGACGGCGGCTCGTCGAACGCCTTCACGAACACCGACGTACCGTCGCCCCGACGCGCCAACCCCGCGATCGCGGCCAGCCCCCCGGCGGCCGGCTCGACCGCGACGACATCGGTCAGACCGGCCGCGTGCAGGCGTTCCAGCAGGAAGGACGTCGTGTCCGTCACGGGGGCGCTCCTGTCGTGAATCGACGGCGACGGGGTGGGGGGCGGGGCCGGGAGCCGGGCGAGGGCGTCCGCGACGCCTCGGGCTCCGCCCCTGCGGAAGGTCACCGGCGAAGATCCTCCGCCGCATCGACCGGCCGGTCAACCCCCGCAGCCACCAACGAGGTTGGCCACCGGGCCACCGGGCCACCGGGCCACCGGGCCACCGGGCCACCGGGCCACCGGGCCACCGGGCCACATCCTCCGCCGCGTCGACCGACCGGTCAACCCACGGAGAGGGCAAGGAAGTTGACCCCAGCCCGTCGCGCTACCGGCTCGACCCCGCCCCCACGCGCCCGAGAACGCCGTGGCCGTGCCCCGCCCACGGCGCTCCCCCGACCACCGGCTCAAGCCGGACACCCACGTGCGCCACCGACCCACCGGCCGACCCCCGCAGCGCACGAGGGGATTGACCGCCCAGCCCGCCGACCTACCGGCTCGGCCCCGCCCCCGGCGTGTCCGAGAACAGCGTGGTCGTGCTGCCCGGCCCCGGGGGCCGTCCGCCCGCGGTGCTCGCCCGGACGACCAGCTCGGGCCGGACGTTCACGTGCGCGACCGGGGCGGTGGGCTGGTCGATCAGGCGCAGCAGCATGCCTATCCCTTCGCGGCCGACGGAGGTGAAGTCCTGCCGGACGGTGGTGAGCGGCGGGGTGAGGTAGGCGCCCTCGGGGAGGTCGTCGAAGCCCGCCACCGCCACGTCCTGGGGGATCCGCACCCCGGCCTCGTGCAGGGCGTGGACGACGCCGAGGGCCATGTGGTCGTTGGCGGCGAACACGGCCGTCGGCCGGGAGCGGGCGCCGCGGCGGAAGGCCTCCGCCACCCGCCGGCCGGCCGCGTGGCCCGAGGCGGGGCTCCAGTCGCCCGCCAGGTGCGGCGGCACCGGCAGTCCGGCCGCCTCCAGCGCGGCGCGCCAGCCCTGGAGGCGGCCCTCCGCCTCGATCCACTCGCCGGGCCCGGCGACGTGCCAGATCCGGGTGTGGCCGAGCGACAGCAGGTGTTCGGTGACGGCCCGCGCCCCGCCGAACTGGTCGACGGCCACGCCCGGCAGGGCGAGGTCGTGCCCGCCCTCCACCGTCACGATCGGGAAGGGCTGGGGCAGCCGGGCCAGGGCGGCCACGGCGTGCCGGTGCGGCGTCATCACCACGGCGCCGTCCACTCCCCAGGTGCCCAGCCGTTCCAGGGCCTTGCCGAGCGCGTGCTCGGTCAGCTCCTCGAGGCCGACCGACGCCACCAGGTAGTCCTCCCGCCGCGCGGCCCGTTCCAGGCCCGCCAGGATGCTGGCCGGGCCGAACAGCGTGGTGTTGGCGGCGACCACGCCGATCGTCCGGCTGCGCCGGGTCACCAGTGTCCGGGCCGCGGAGTTCGGCCGGTAGCCCAGTTCGGCGATGGCGAGCAGCACCCGTTCCTTGGTCGCGCCGCGCACGTTGGGGTGGTCGCTGAGCACCCGGGAGACCGTCTGGTGGGACACCCCGGCGACCTGGGCGACGTCAGCCATCGTCGGCGGTCGCCGCTCACCGGTCTCTGCCATGGTTCTCCCGTCCCGCCCGGCACCGGCCGGGCCCGCTAGCCGGTGCCCACCCTACTGTCCGTTCCCGCCGGGTGTCCCGTGCCTCCCCGCCGGAGGGCTGACGCCGCGCCAGGGGCCCGGCGGTCGGGGCCCGGCGGGCCGGTGGCACGACGCGGCCGCCGGCCGGACGCCCCCGCGTCCGGCCGACGACCGGTGTGCGCTACCCCCTGTCGGTGCGCGCTACCCGCGGTCGGTGACCGCCAGCGCGGCGCACTGGCCGGTCGCGGCCCGGGCGGTGTGGTTCGCCGCTCCGCCGTCGACCGGGGCGGGGTCGTTGCCGGTGCAGCTGAGGACGCCGTCGACGACGTTGCCGGAGAGCAGCGGCGCGCTGCCGGTGTTGCCGGTGAGGTTCACCGGCCCGGCGAAGGTGTTGCCGATCAGGCTGATCCGGCCGGTGGTGCCGGAGAGCGTCGCGCCGCCGGAGAACGTGCTGCCCTCGGCGACCACGGTGCTCCCCCGGCGGACGTTCAGCGGCCCGCGGACGGTGCTGTCGACCACGACCAGGACGGCCGCGTCGTCGACCACCGTGACGGTACCGACCTCCGCGCCCTTCACGCAGGTCGTCCCGGCGGTGACGACCAGGGCGCTGCGGCCGTGCCCGGTGACGGTGCGGGTGCACTGCGGCACCACGTCCACGACCGCGGTGCCGGTGGCGCTGCGGTTGCCGGCCCGGTCGGTGGCCCGGTAGGCGACGGTGTGCCGGCCCGGGGCGTCGACGGTGAGGGGGCCGGTGTACGGCTGCCAGGCGCCGCCGTCCAGGGCGTACTCGACCGGGCCCGGGCCGGAGCCGGTGTCGGCGCCGGTCAGGGTGAGGGTCGCGGAGCCCTCGTACAGGTGGCCCAGGTCGGGTGCGGGCAGCTGGGCGGCGACGGTCGGGGCGGTGGCGTCCCGCTTGACCGTGAGGCGGGCCTCCTCGCCGGTGTTGCCCGCGGTGTCGGTCGCCCGGTAGCCGAGTTCGGTGGTGCCTTCGGGCAGGGTGAGCGGGGCGCCGTAGGGCTGCCAGTCCCCTTCGCCGAGGCGGTACTCGATGCCCGCGACGCCGGAGTCGTCGGTGGCGGAGAGGTCGACGGTCACCGGTCCGGTGAACCAGCCGTCGGTCCCGTCGGGTGCGGCGGGGGTGGTGCGCGCGGTGGCGGCGGGGGCGGTGCGGTCGGAGCCGAACCGCCAGTCGTCGACGTCGAAGAGTTCGCCGGTGCCGGTGCCCTCGGCGACGAAGAAGACGTGGTGCACGCCGGTGACCCGGGTGGTCAGCTCGGTGCGGACCTCGGTCCAGGCGCCGGTGGACGCGGCGGGGACGGTCAGCGTGCCGACGGGGGTGCCGGAGGCGTCGGGGGCGTCGAGGCGGACCTGGATCCGGCCGCCGGCCTTCGGCAGCACGTCGGCGGCCAGGGTGGAGGCGCCGTCCGGGCCGAAGTCGACGGCGGCCAGCGCGGTCCACTCGCCGTCGTGGACGTTGCCGAGCTTCTGCTCGCCGGTGGTGTCGGTGCCGACCGGCAGGACGCGGATGCCGGAGGCGGGGTCGTAGGCGTCCTGGACGCCGGAGTCCCAGGCGATCGTCTCGGCCTCGATCCGCTGGTGCGGGTCGAGCGTGCCCTGCTGGGACGGGCCCCGGTAGGTGCCGGTGATCGGGGCGATGGTGCCGTCGGCGTTGACCGTCACCTTGTCGATGTGGGTGGAGCGGTAGCCGTGCGGCTTGTCCAGCGAGCCGCCCGCGGCCAGCGCGGACTGCACGGTCTGGGCGTGGTAGGTGATGTAGGTCTGGCCCTTGAACTCGAACATGGCGTGGTGGTTGTTGCCGCCCGCGCCGAAGAAGGAGCCGGGGTTGCCGAGGATCTCGCTCTGGTAGGTGAAGGGGCCCATCGGGCTGTCGGACACCATGTAGGCGATGTTGCCGTAGCCGATGGCGTGGCCGTCGATGGTGCTGGAGTGGCTGAAGTTGGTGCAGTAGCTGTAGTAGTACTTGCCGTTGATCTTGTTGATGCCGGAGTCCTCGAACACCGCGGGGGCGTCGATGGTCGCGGCCGTGCCGACCGTGCTGACCATGTCGTCGCCGAGCTCGATCACCCGGGTGCTGCGCGGGTGGTCGGTGCCGCCGGTGGGCACGCCGCCGCCGAAGTAGAGGTAAGCGGAGCCGTCGTCGTCGACCAGGACGGCCGGGTCGAACATCCACACCACGCCCGCGGTGCCGGGGGTGGCGCCGCTCACCAGCGGCTTGCCGATCGGGTCGGTCCACGGGCCGGTGGGCGAGTCGGCGGTCAGGACGCCGATGCCGCCGCCGCTGTTGGCGAAGTACAGGAAGAACTTCTCCTTCCCGCCGACCTTCTTGTGCGCGGCCGCCGGGGCCCAGGAGTTGGCGGCCCACTTGGCGGCGCCGGGCGCTCCCGCGACCTTGACCTGGCCCTCGTTGGTCCAGTTGACCAGGTCGGCGGAGGAGATGACGGTGAGGGTCTTGATCTGCCCGTAGCCGTTGTCCTTGATGTTGCCCGCGGCGTCGTACTCGTAGGACTGCGCGATGTCGCCGTTGGCGTCGTAGGCGGAGCCGTCCGAGGTCATGTACTCGTACACGCGCCCGTCGTAGACCATCGCCCACGGGTCGGCGCCGTACTGGTAGTCCATCAGGGGGTTGGCGTTGCCGACGGTCTTGGCGGGGGCGGCGTGGCCGGGCGGGTGGGCCGGGGAGGAGTCGGCCTCGGTGAGGGAGACGTCGTCGGCCTCGAAGTCCATCAGGTTGGCGGCGGGGGCGCTCGCCGGGTCCTGGACCCAGGGGGTCTCCAGGAAGAGCCGGGCGGTGCTGACGTCCTGCCCGGCCGGGACGGTGAAGGTGCCCTGGACGAGCCCCCACTGGCCGCGGGGCACGGTCACCGTGCCGAGGTTGGTGTAGCTGGCGCCGCCGTAGTGCATGGTGGCGAAGAACTGCTTGGCGGCCGGGGCGGCGGGGTCGTCGTACTTGACCCGGGCGGTGACGGTGTAGCTGCGGCCGGCCCGCACCTTGCCGGAGACGTCCTGCATCGGGCCGGAGCCGGTGGTCTTCCGGCCGGTGACGAGGACGGCGGAGGATCCGGAGTAGGCGTCGGAGGTGAGGGAGAGCGCCGCGCCGTCGGTGGGGTTGCCGTGGTTGGCGGACCAGTTGGCGAGGCCGCCCTCGAAGCCGCCGTTGACGACGAGTTCCTGGGCGGCGGCCCCGGCGGGCGCCGCCGCGGCGACCAGGCCGACGGCCAGGGCGGGGGCCAGCAGGGCGGCGGCCGCGGTGGCCGCGGCGGTTCTGCAACGGGTGGCGCTGAGCCAGCGTCTGTACATGGACATCCTTGGGTGGAGGGGTTGGCCCCCATGTTGTTAGCGCTAACAAAACCTGTCAAGCCTCACAACGGCCCGCCCGCGGCCCGGACTTCGAAATGTTTCGGTGTTATCCGCCCGTAATCTGCCGCAAGTTTCGGATACTTTTCGGAAACAAGTTATTGACGCCCGCTCCGTGGCGAGCACATACTCTCCAGCATTCGAGCCGCCCCTGCCGACCGCCTCACGCCCGGTCACACCGGTCCACCCACCCGCGACCGGGCCGCAGGAGCTGCGGTGATCCCCACCTGACATGCCTTCACTTCGCGTACTCCCACCCGGGCTCCCCCGGCGACGACGACAGAACAGGAAGTCCCCACGATGACGAGAAAGACACGCCGCACGGCGGCCGCCGCGATCGCCCTGGGCATCGCACTCGCCGTCACCGGCTGCGCCGGCAGCGACGGCGGCGGTAGCGGCGGCTCGTCCGGCGGCAAGGTGACGCTGACCCTCTGGGAGAACGCCCAGCCCGGCGCGGGCGCCGAGTACTGGAAGGCCTCGGCGGCGGCGTACGAGGCGCTGCACCCGAACGTCAAGATCAACATCCAGACGATCCAGAACGAGGACCTGGACGGGAAGCTGCAGACCGCGCTCAACTCCGGCTCCGCGCCGGACATCTTCCTGCAGCGCGGCGGCGGCAAGATGCAGGCCATGGTCCAGGCCGGCCAGGTCCAGGCGCTGGACCTCACCGACGCCGACAAGGCGAACGCGGGCGCGGCGGGCATCGCCGGGTACTCGATCGACGGCAAGGTCTACGCGATGCCGGTCGACACCCAGCCCGAGGGCATCTACTACAGCAAGGACCTGTTCCAGCAGGCCGGCATCGCCGCGCCGCCCACCACGATGGCCGAGCTCCAGGACGCCGTCGCGAAGCTGAAGGCGATCGGCGTCGCGCCGATCGCGGTCGGCGCCAAGGACGCCTGGCCGGCCGCGCACTGGTACTACAACTTCGCCCTGCGCGAGTGCAGCCAGGACACCCTGAAGAAGGCCGCCCAGTCGCTGAAGTTCGACGACGCGTGCTGGACCAAGGCCGGCGAGGACCTCGCCTCGTTCCTGAAGGTCGAGCCGTTCCAGCAGGGCTTCCTGACCACCTCCTCGCAGCAGGGCGCCGGTTCGTCCGCGGGCATGCTCGCCAACCACAAGGCGGGCATGGAGCTGATGGGCAACTGGAACCCGGGCGTGATCGCCAGCCTGACCCCCGACCAGAAGCCGCTCCCCGACCTGGGCTGGTTCCCCTTCCCGGCCGTTCCGGGCGGCCAGGGCGACCCGGCCGCCATCATGGGCGGCCTGGACGGCTTCTCGCTCTCCAAGAAGGCCCCGAAGGAGGCCCTCGACTTCCTGCGCTTCCTGGTCAGCACCGACCAGCAGAAGGAGTACGCCAAGGCCTTCGTCGCCATCCCGGTGAACAAGGAGGCCCAGGCGGGCGTCACCGAGCCCTACAACGTCTCGGCGCTGGAGGCCTTCAACAAGGCCCCCTACTCGGTGCTGTTCCTGGACACCGAGTACGGCCAGAACGTCGGCAACGCGATGAACACCGCCGTGGTGAACCTGCTCGCCGGCAAGGGCAGCGCGGCGGACATCGCCAAGGACACCAACGCCGCCGCCGCGAAGGGCTGAGTAAGCACCGATGAGCAACACCCTGGGCACTGAGCCGGCCGACGGCCACCAGTCGCAGGGCACGCCCGGAGCCGGGAGCGCGGCCTCGTCCGCGCGCCCGGCTCCGCCGCCGGCGGCTGCCCGCCGCCGGCGCGGCCGTGCCAAGCTGCGGCTCGAGATCGCGGTGCTGTCCGGACCGGCGATCCTCGTCTTCCTGGCGTTCGTGATCTTCCCGGTGGCACTCGCCGCGTTCTACGGCTTCTACCGGTGGCACGGCTACGGACCGCCCACCGACTGGGTCGGCCTGAACAACTACAAGCTGATCCTCACCGACCCGGCGTTCCAGCAGGTGCTGTGGCACACCGGCGTGATCCTGGTGCTCTCGCTGGCCGTCCAGGGCCCGCTGGCGATCGGCCTCGCCCTGCTGCTCAACCAGCGCATCCGCGGCCGCTCGGCCATCCGCGTCCTGATCTTCTTGCCCTACGTGGTCTCCGAGGTCATCGTCGGCACCGGCTGGAGCCTGATGCTCCAGAGCAACGGCGCCCTCAACGACCTGCTGCGGCACGTCGGCCTGGGCTTCCTGCAGGCCGACTGGCTGGCCGACCCCGACCTGGCCATCTGGACGCTGCTGGGCATCATCTCGTGGAAGTACATCGGCTTCGCGGTGATCCTGATGCTCGCGGGCCTGCAGTCGATCCCCGAGGAGCTCTCCGAGGCCGCCCAGATCGACGGCGCCTCGTACTGGCAGATCCAGCGCCGCATCACGCTGCCGCTGCTCGGGCCGACGATCCGGATCTGGGCGTTCCTGTCGATCATCGGGTCGCTGCAGCTGTTCGACCTCGTCTACATCATCTGGGGCCCGTACGTGGCGGGCACCGCGGGCACCTCGACCATGGCGATCTACATGGTCGGCCAGGGCCGCAACGCGGGCAACTACGGCTACGGGAGCGCGATCGCGGTCGTGATGTTCCTGATCTCGCTCGTCGTCGCCCTGCTCTACCAGCGCTTCCTGCTCCGCCGTGACCTGCAGGGCGCCATCACCGAAGGAGCATCCTGATGCGCGCGCGGACGGCCGACCGGCCGCAGAAGTGGGGCAACCCCTTCACCTACTTCGTCGCCCTGCTGTTCATCGGGACCTGCGTCGCACCGGTGCTCTACATCGTGCTGGGCGGGTTCCGCACCAACGCGCAGATCAGCACCAGTCCGGCCGGCCTGCCCGAGCCCTGGGTGGCGAGCAACTACCTGAACGTCCTGAAGTCGGTGACGTTCTGGGGCGAGTTCGCCAACTCCCTCGTGGTGGCGCTCGCCAGCACCGTCGGCACCGTGCTCCTGGGCCTGATGGTGAGCTTCGTGCTCGCCCGCTACGACTTCAAGTTCAAGGGGGCGATGTACTCGCTGTTCGCGGCCGGCCTGATGTTCCCGCTGGTCATCGCGATCACCCCGCTGTACATCGTGGTCAAGGACCTCGGCCTGGTCGACAACCTGCTCGGCGTGATCGTCCCGCAGATCGCCTTCGGCCTGCCGATGACCGTGATCATCCTGGTCCCGTTCCTGCGCGCCATCCCGAAGGAGATCGAGGAGGCCGCCGCGATCGACGGCACCGGCCGGCTCGGGTTCTTCTTCCGGATGGTGATCCCGCTGTCGCGCCCCGGCGTGGTGACGGTCGGCATCCTCGCGTTCATCGGCAGCTGGAACAACTACGTGCTGCCGCTGTACGTGCTGAACTCGCAGGCGAACTTCACCCTGCCGCTCGGCGTCCAGGCGTTCTCCTCGCAGTACTCCGTGGACACCGCGAAGGTGCTCGCCTTCACCTCGCTCGCCATGCTGCCCGCGATGGCCTTCTTCGCCGCCTTCGAGCGGAAGATCGTCGGCGGCCTGACCGGTGCCGTGAAGGGCTGAACCCGCGCCCCGCACCGCCCGCACCGCCCGCACCACCCCGCACCGCCCGCACCACCCCGCACCGCCCGCACCACCCCGCACCGCCCGCACCGCTGAAAGGACCCGCCTTGCCCCGCGCCCACGTCGAACTCGACCGCCGGGCCGTCGTCGGCCCCGTCCGCCGCCGCACCTTCGGCTCGTTCGTCGAGCACCTCGGCCGCTGCGTGTACACCGGCCTGTACGAGCCGGGCCACCCGACCGCGAACGAGGACGGGTTCCGGATGGACGTCGTCGAGCTGGTCCGGGAGCTCGGCACCACGACCGTCCGCTACCCCGGCGGGAACTTCGTCTCCGGCTTCCGCTGGGAGGACTCGGTCGGCCCGCGCGAGAAGCGCCCGGTGCGGCGCGACCTCTCCTGGCACTCGCTGGAGTCGAACCAGGTCGGCCTCGACGAGTTCGCCCGCTGGCTGAAGCTCACCGGCTCCGAGCTGATGCTCGCCGTCAACGTCGCCACCCGCGGTATCCTGCCCGCCCTGGACCTGCTGGAGTACGCCAACCACCCGTCCGGCACGGCGCTCTCCGACCTGCGGATCGCCAACGGCACGCCGGAGCCGCACGACGTGCGGATGTGGTGCCTGGGCAACGAGATGGACGGGCCGTGGCAGACCGGCTTCATGACGGCCGACGACTACGGCAAGATCGCCGCCCGCACCGCCGCCGCGATGAAGGCCGCCGACAAGGACCTCGAACTCGTGGTCTGCGGCTCCTCCGGCTCCGGCATGCCGACCTTCGGCGACTGGGAGCGGACGGTGCTGGAGCACAGCTACGACCACGTCGACTACGTCTCCTGCCACGCGTACTACCAGGTGCACGACGGCGACCTCGGCTCCTTCCTGGCCTCCTCGGTCGACATGGAGTTCTTCGTCGACACCGTGCTCGCGACCGCCGACCACGTCGGGCACAAGCGGCAGTCGAAGAAGCGGATGAACATCTCCTTCGACGAGTGGAACGTCTGGTACCTGGAGGAGCACAAGGCGTCCGACGAGGTCAACGACGAGTGGCGGCACGCCCCCCGGCAGCTGGAGGACGTCTACACGGTGGCGGACGCCGTGGTCGTCGGCAACCTGCTGATGACGCTGCTCAAGCGCAGCGACCGGGTCACCTCGGCCTCGCTGGCCCAGCTGGTCAACGTGATCGCGCCGATCATGACCGAGCCCGGCGGCCCGGCCTGGCGGCAGACCACCTTCCACCCGTTCTCGATCACCAGCCGGCTCGCCTCCGGCGAGGTGCTGCGGCCAGTGATCGACGCGCCGACGTACCTGACGGCCCGGCACGGCGAGGCGTCCCTGGTCGACGCCGTCGCGACCGTCGACGACGGCCGGGCCGCGGTCTTCCTGGTCAACCGCGACCTGGCGGAGCCCGCCCGGGTCACCGTCGACGTCCGCGACCTCCCCGTGTCGCGCGTCGTCGAGGCGCTCACCCTCTCCGACGCCGACCCGTACGCGAGGAACACGCTCGCCGACCCGGACCGGGTGACCCCGGCCGCGAACGCGAGCGCCGTCCTCGCCGACGGCGTGCTCAGCATCGAGCTGCCGCCGGTGTCGTGGACGGCGATCGCCCTCGGCTGACCGACGACCCGCAGCTCCTGGAGAGGACCGCCCCGTGCGGACGTACGACAACCCCGTGATCCCCGGGTTCCACCCGGACCCGAGCGTGTGCCGGGTCGGTGACGACTACTACCTGGTGTGCTCCAGCTTCGAGTACGTCCCCGGGCTGCCGCTCTTCCACAGCCGGGACCTGGTGCACTGGCGGCAGCTCGGCAACGTGCTCGACCGCCCCGGGCAGCTGCCGCTGCCGCTGCCCGGCAGCACCGCCTCCCGCGGCCTGTACGCGCCGACGATCCGTCACCACGACGGCCGGTTCCGGGTGATCTGCACCAACGTCACCGCGGGCGGCAACTTCCTGGTGACCGCGGAGCGGCCCGAGGGCCCCTGGTCGGACCCGGTCTGGATCGACCTGCCCGGGATCGACCCGGACCTGGCCTGGGAGGAGGACGGCACCTGCTGGGCCGCCTCCACCTCCCCCGGCATCCACCTGACCCGGATCGACCCGGACCGCGGCGAGGTGCTGGAGGGGCCCTTCCCCGCCTGGTCCGGCACCGGCCTCAAGTGGCCCGAGGCCCCGCACCTGTACCGGATCGGCGACTGGTGGTACCTGCTGATCGCCGAGGGCGGCACCGAACGCGGCCACGCCGTCTCCGTCGCCCGCGCCCGCTCCCCGCGCGGCCCCTGGGAGGGCGCGCCGGGCAACCCGGTGCTCTCCCACGCCGGCACCGACCGGCCGGTCCAGAGCACCGGCCACGGCGACCTGGTCACCGCGCCCGACGGCAGCTGGTGGATGGTGCTGCTCGGCACCCGCCCCCGCGGCTTCTCGCCCAACTTCCACGTGCTCGGCCGGGAGACCTTCCTCACCCCCGTGACCTGGGACGAGGACGGCTGGCCGGTCGTCGCGCCCGTCGCCGAGCGGCACCCCGCGCCCGGCGGCGCCCGGCACCCCTTCCCCGCCCCGCCCGTCCGCGACGACTTCGACGCCCCCGCGCTCGCCCCGCACTGGATCTCCCCGCACGCCCGCCCCGACCACTCCTGGTCGCTGACCGAACGCCCCGGCTGGCTCTCCCTCACCGCCACCGGCCCCACCCTCGACCGGCCCGGCCACACCTTCGTCGGCCGCCGCCAGCAGCACCACGACTGCCGCGCCTCGGCCCGGCTCGACCCGGGCACCGGGCGGGGCGGCCTGAGCGTGCGCCTGGACGAGGCCCACCACTACGACCTGGAGGCCGACTCCGGAGAGGTCCGGGTCGTCGCCCGGATCGGCCCGCTGCGCCAGGTCCTGGCCAGCCGCCCGGTGCCGCCGGGCCCGCTCACCCTCACCCTGACCGTCCGCACCACCGGCCTGGTGCCCGCCTCCCCCGACCTCGCCGGCACCGAGCCCTTCGGCCCCGACACCCTCGCCTGCTGGCTCGGCGACCCCGACGCCCCGGGCGCGCAGCCGCTCGCCGAACTGGACGGGCGCTACCTCTCCACCGAGGTCGCCGCGGGCTTCACCGGACGCGTCATCGGCATGTACGCCACCGGGGGCACCGTCGCCTTCGACTGGTTCGACTACCTCCCGGCGCCCCCGACCAACCACCCCGGCTGACGGCTGACGGCTGACCGCTGACCGCTGACCCCTCCGGGCGGCGGCCCCGGGTGCCCGGTCAGCTCCGGGAGACCCGTACCGCCCAGGCGATCAGCGGTGCCTGGAGGGGCAGCCGGGCCAGCGCGGCGGCGCGCTGCGGGGCCGGGCGGTGGCGCCAGTCGTACGCCATCTTCACGTTGGCGGGGAAGACCGCCGCGAACAGGCCGGCCGCGGCCAGCGCTCCGGCGCGGCGGCTGCGCGGGTGCAGGACGGCCGCGCCGACGGCCAGCTCCGCGACGCCGCTGAGCCTGGTCCAGGCCCGGGGCGGCCCGGGCAGCGCGCGCGGGACGATCGCGTCGAAGGGCTCCGGCACCGCGAAGTGCGCGATCCCGGCGGTCAGCAGCAGTCCGCCCAGCAGGCGGGCGGAACGGTCGGATGCCATCGGCGCTCCCGGCACGTGTCGGCGAAGCAGTTGCTACCGAAGAGTAGCTTCGGCGGGCCGGGAGCGGAACACCCCACCCAGAACACCCCGTCCGGAACGCCCTGCCCGGAACGCCCGCAGGCCCCTCCCGAAACGCCCGGGAGGGGCCTGCGCACTGACGGGTCGTCAGCCGATGTTGGTGCAGGAGTTGCCGAACGCCGGGTTCAGCGCGCTGATCACGCCGATGCTGTTGCCGCACACGTTGACCGGGATGTGCACGGGGATCTGGATCAGGTTGCCGGACAGGACGCCGGGCGAGCCGACGGCCACGCCCTGGGCTCCGGCGGACGCGGAGGCCGCTCCGGCGGTGCCCAGCACGGCGGTGGCGGCCAGCGCGACGACGGCGAAGTACTTGCGGGTGCGGGACATCTCGACTCCTCGGTTCGGGGGTGCCGCCCCGGGCGGGGCGGCACCGGTGATTCGGGGTGCTCGTGCGGGCAGCGTGCTCGCGGGGCGTTCCTTCACCCCATCGGGTGCGTCCCCGCACGGGGCCGGGGGGGTGGCCGCCGCCCGAACCGCAGCGCCGCGGACCCGCGGGTCGACGAAGAGGTCTCATCGGGGTCTCCGGTCTCCCTGGTCGGGGGAGGTCGTCCGCGTCCGCACCGGGGGTGCGGGGCGGCGGCCTGCGACGGGTTGGGCCGAGACGTACTGTCCCCCGTCGCGGCCCCCGGTCCGCCGCGGACGGTCCCGCGACGCGGCCCGGCCACCCGTGCGGCCCAGCCCCGCCACCCGTCCGGCCGCGGCAGGCGGCCCCGGCGGGCGGCTCAGGCGGCTCGGGCGGTTCCGGCGGCTCGGGCCCCGGAAGTCAGCCGCCGCTGTCGACCCGGAGGCGGACCTGCTCCTCCAGCCGGGCCAGGCCCTCGTCCAGCTGCCGCTCGACCGTCTCCGCCGGGGGCGCGGAGTCCCCGTCGGGGCAGGAGAGGTGGACGGTCACCCGGCTGGTCCCGCCGTCCAGGCCGGCCACCTGAAGCCAGCCCGCGTGGCGCCCGTCCTCGCGGGTGCCCCACTCCATCCGCAGCAGCGCGGGCCCGTCCGGGCCGTCGTGCTCCCCGCGGACGGCCGCCGCGGGCGGGCCCTCGGCCCGGACGTGCAGGTCACGGGGCATCCAGGCGTCGAGCCGCCCCGGGCCGGCCGCCTCGTCGAGGACCGGCTCCGGGAGGGCCGGCATGGTGCGGGAGCGTTCGTAGTCGGTCATCCGCTGCTCCTTCTGCTGCTCGGGTCCGCCCGCACCGGGCGGACGTCCTGCGGTCGGCCGGACGGTCGGCCGGGCGGTCGGTCAGTCCGGGGGTTCGTCCTCGCCCTCGGCCCGGCCGGTGTCCGCGGCCGTGCGGTTCTGCTCGGAGGTCGGGCCCCCGGTCGGGTCGCGGCCCTCCTCGTCGGCGGCGGGGCCGGTGTCGGGCACCTCCGTCCCGGCCGCGGGCGGCAGGTCGGGCGTCTCGGGCTTCCGGTCGGGCTTCCGGTCGGGGTCGGTCATGGCGGGTTCCTCGCCTTCCTCCGGGTCCACCGGTTCTTCCGGCTCCCCGCGCGGATGCCCCGCCGGGAGCGGCGCACGCCTGCCCGGCCCGCCCCGCGGTGGAGCCGGGCGCGACGCCTTCGACGTCCCGGTAGCCCTCGTACCGGCCGCGCACCACGCGGTCGGCGGTCGGCGGTCGGCGGTCGGCGGTCGGCGGTCGGCGGTCGGCGGCCGCGGGGAACCGATCGCGGCGGCCCTGGCGCTGCGCCACGAGTCCGGGCCGTCGCCGGTCGGCCGGTCGGCGGGTCGGCGGGTCGGCGGGTTGGCGGGTCGGCGGGTCGGCCAGGACGCTGGCGAGGACCTGGAGCACGTGGTTCTGGACGACGTCGCGGACGGCGCCGGTGCGGTCGTAGAAGCGGCCGCGGCCACCATGCCGCCGGAGGGCGCGTGGGCGAGCAGCTTCAGGGTGATCACCGAGCGGTGCACCGCGTCGGTCCAGCGGCCGCGGTAGTGGGACTGGCGCACCCACTGCTGCCGGAAGTCGACGCTCCTCCCCAGCTGTTCGGTGAGCCACGGCCCGGTGGGCTGCTGCGGCGCCGGACCGCCCGGGGCGCAGGTGGTCAGCACCGCCCCGGCCTGCTCGCCGGCCCGCGTCGAAGCGCGGGGCGCAGCCGAACTCGAAGCGGACCGTTCCGCGCACGGTCCGCGCCGGGCGGACGATCGTGCGGCGGTCGCTCGCCCGGTCGTCGTCCTGCGGCAGCATCCAGTCGAGCACCTCGCCGACGCCGTCGGGCGACATGAACCGGGTGACCGGTACGGCCGTGCCCGGGGAGTACGGCTGGCGGCAGGTGACGTCGTCGCCCAGGTCGGGCCCGGAGTCGTGCGCGGGGCGGGCTCAGCCGTTGCGGCGGGCCAGGGAGCCGCTGAGCGCGGTGGCGAAGAGGCACCAGCCGGCGTAGGGGGCGAGGGCGGCGGCGGCCGCGGGGTCGTGGCGGGCCGTCCGCCTGATCAGGTCCAGGGTGTCGGCGTCCAGCAGCAGGCTGCCCGCGACTCCGGCGGCCGGGCTGCGCAGGCCGAAGAAGAGCCAGGTCCATCCGGCGTTCAGCGTCAGGTTCGTCCCGTACGCGGCGGCCAGGGCGGCGCGCTCGCGGCCCCGGACCCGGCCGAGCGCGTGTCCGGCGCTCCAGGCGATCGAGGCGTACAGCGGGGTCCACACGGCCGGGAACACCCAGGAGGGCGGTTGCCACCGGGGCTTGTCCAGCGAGCGGTACCACGAGCCCGCCGGGCCGGCGGCCCGGGCGCCGGTCAGGGCGGCGGCGGCCACCGCCAGGGCGGCTCCCGCGTACGGGGCCGCGCGTCGTGCCTTCGTCGGACGGGTGGTGCACCTGGTCGGCATGTCCCACGTGTGTCCGGCCCGCGCCCGTCCATGCACCGCACCCGGCGCGGGGGGCCGGTCGGGGCTCCCGCGCCTATCGTGGAAGCAGTCCCCGACCGGGAACCGGCGGCGTACGGCAGGTGGAGCGTGAGCGGACCCGTCATCGACTACCGGGCCGTCTTCCAGGCGCTGCCGGGCGCGGCCGCCCTGCTCACGCCCGACCTGGTGTTCGCGGACGTGAACGAGGCGTACCTGCTGCTGTCCGGGCGCGAGCGGGCGCGGGTGGTCGGCCGGTTCCTGTTCGACGTCTTCCCGGACAACCCCGACGACCCGGCGGCCACCGGCGTGCGCAACCTGCACGCCTCGCTGCGGCGGGTCGCGGCGACCGGCGAGCGCGACACCATGGCCCTGCAGCGCTACGACGTGGAGGACCCGGAGCGTCCCGGGCAGTGGCAGGAGCGCTACTGGAGCCCGGTCAACGTGCCCCTCCTCGGCCCGGACGGCGGCGTGGTGCTCCTGCTGCACCGGGTCGAGGAGGTGACCGAGCTGATCCGGACCCGCGGCATCCGCGACAGCGGCCGGAACCGGGCTCTGGGGGCCGAGCTCTACAGCCGGGCCCGGGAGCTCCAGGACGTCAACGAGCGCCTGCGCCGGGCCCACGCCCGGGAGCGGGAGGTGGCCCTGCACCTCCAGGGGGCGATGCTGCCCGCGCTGCACCCGCCGGGCCACGACCGGGCGGCCGTGCGCTACCGGCCCGCGGCCGGTGCGCTGAACGTCTGCGGCGACTGGTACGACCTGGTCGACCTCCCCGGGGACGGGCGCACCGCGGTGGCCGTCGGCGACGTGGTGGGGCACGGGCTGCGCGCCGCCGGGGTGATGGGGCAGCTGCGCAGCGCCCTGTCGGCGGCCTCCCGGGTCGCGGTCGGGCCCGCCCAGGCCCTGGAGGTGCTCGACCGGTACGCCCGCTCGGTGGACGGGGCGGAGAGCACCACCGCCGTGTCGGTCTTCATCGACCGGGCGGCCCGCGCCCTGACCTACAGCAGCGCCGGTCACCCGCCGCCCGCGCTGTGCGGGCCGGACGGGTCGGTGGCCTTCCTGGACGGGGCCACCGACCCGCCGCTGGGCGCCCGCCCCGAGTACGCCGGGCGTCCCCAGGCGCGGGCGGCCTTCGCCGACGGCTCCGTCCTCGTGCTGTACACCGACGGCCTGGTCGAGCGCCGTCACGAGGACATCGACGCGGGCCTCGGCCGCCTGGCCCGCTCGCTGGCCCGGCACCGCCGCGCCGCCCCCGGCCCGCTGGCCGACGCCCTGCTCGCCGACCTCGTCCCGCCCGCCGGGCTGACCGACGACACCGCCCTGGTGGTGCTGCGGCTGTGAGCCCGCGGGCGGCCGCTGGTGTGGGGACGGCGGTGGGTGGCAGACGGGAGGGCGGAACGGTCCGCGTCGAGCCCCGGGAGCCGAAGTGCCTCACCACCGCGACGACCTGTACGAACGCGTCCGGGAGGCGGTGGGCCGCCGGGCGGACGAGGTGTGGGCGACGGCCCTCGCCCTGCACGCCGACCCGGAGTGCGCCTTCGCCGAGCACCGGGCCGCCGCCCTGCTGACGGGCGAGCTGGAGCGGGCGGGCTTCGCGGTGCGGCGGGGCGTGGCGGGGATGCCGACCGCGTTCACCGCCGCGTCCGGCCGGGGGCGCCCGGCGGTGGCCCTGCTGCTGGAGTACGACGCGCTGCCCGGGCTCGGGCACGCCTGCGGCCACAACCTGATCGCGGCGGCCGGGCTGGGCGCGGCGCTGGCCGCCCGCGAGGTGCTGCCGGAGGACGCCGGGACGGTGCTGGCGGTCGGCACCCCGGCGGAGGAGGGCGGCGGCGGCAAGGCCCTGGAGGTGGAGGCGGGGGTGTTCGACGGGGTCGACGCCGCGCTGATGTTCCACCCCGGCGTCCACGACTGGACGCACGCGGTGCTGACCGCGCAGGAGCAGTACCTGGTCGCCTTCCACGGCCGGGCCGCCCACCCGACGGGCGACCCGACGCACGGCATCGACGCGCTGGCCGCGCTGGTCGAGCTGTTCAACGTGCTGTCCGCGCTGGGGCGGCGGCTCCCGCCCGCCTCCCACGTGCAGGGCATCGTCACGGCCGGGGGAACGGCGACGAACATCGTGCCCGACCTCGCCGAGGGCCGGTTCGGGCTGCGGGCCGCCACCAGCGCCGAACTGGACCGCCTGGCGGGGCAGTTGCGCACCGGTGCCGAGGGCGTCGCCGCGGCGACCGGCACGACGGTGACGGTGCAGCGGGCCGGTGTCCGCTACGAGCACTTCCGTGACAGCGCGCCGCTGTCCGGGCGCTTCGCGGCGCACCTGGCCCGGTCCGGCACCGTCCTCACGCCGCCGCTCCCGGGGGTGCTGCTGGGCTCCTCGGACATCGGCAACGTCAGCGCGCGGGTGCCCGCCGTCCACCCGTTCGTCGCGATCACGGACGCGGACGGGTCCGACCACACCCCCGAGTTCGCGGCCGCCGCGGCCTCCCCGCGGGCCCGGTCGGTCCTGCGGTCCGTCACCGAGGCCCTCGCCTGCACCGCGGTGGACGTCCTGCTGGACGCCGGGCTGCGGCGGGCGGCGTGGGAGCAGCACGAGGGGTAGCCCCCGCCGGGCCCGCCCGCGGCAGCCCGCCGCCGGGCCCGCCCGCGGCTTCACTGCGCGGGCTCCGCCTCCGGTTCCCCGGACGGCGTGCCGTCGGTGACGCTGCTGACCAGGTCGACCAGTCCGGCGCGGCCGCCGCGGCGCAGGGCGCGGCGCTGGCGGACGGCGCCGTTGCCCTCGGTGAGCAGGCGCCCCAGGAGCTGCTCGACCCGCGGGGCGTCGCCGTGGCGGTGCAGGGCGGGGCCGAGGGTGTCGAGGACGCGGTCGACGACCGTCGGCGGGGAGTCCAGCGTGCCGGTGCCGGGGTCGTAGAGGCGCTCGGTGCAGCCGTGGCGGGCGGCGTACCAGACGGCGGCGGCCAACGCCTCGTGGTGGGGCGGGGCGGACGGGCGGGGCGGGTCGGTGAGCAGGGTCGCGGCGACCGCCCGGACCAGGCCGGCCAGCATCACGGCCTCGTCGACCCGGAGTTGGACGTCCATCGCCCTGATCTCCACGGTGGGGTAGCGCTCGGAGAGCCTGGCCTGCCAGTAGAGCTGGCCGGTGTCGCCGATCAGCCCGGTGTCGACGAGGGCGCGGATCCGGGCGTCGTAGTCGGCGGCGCCGTCGAAGTGCGGGGGCACGCCGCTGACCGGCCAGCGGCTGAAGACCACCGTCCGCCAGTCGGCGAAGCCGGTGTCGACGCCGTTCCACAGCGGCGAGTTGGCGGACAGCGCGACGATCAGCGGCAGCCAGGGGCGCAGGCCGTTCAGGACGGCGACGCCCGCTTCGCGGTCCGGGACGCCGACGTGCACGTGCATGCCGGTGATCAGCTGCTCGTCCGTCAGTTGCGGGGCGTCCGCGTGGATGGTGCGGTACCGGGGGGTGTCGCTGACCGGCACCGACAGGCGGTCGGCGAAGGGCGCGGCGCCGCAGGCGGCCAGTCGGCAGCCCTGCTGGGCGGCGGCCGCGGCGAGGGCGCCGCGCAGCCGCCCCAGGTGGGCGCCGACCTCGTCGAGCGTCTCGCAGACCGGGGTGGCGACCTCCAACTGCGCCTGTAGCAGCTCGCGTTGCACCTCGTCCCCGTCGATCCCCGGCTGCTGGTCCGCCGCCTTCCTGATCTGCTCGGCCCGGGCCACCGGTACGCCGGTGGCGGCGTCCAGCAGCAGGTACTCCTCTTCCACACCCACGGTCACCATGTGCGGCGGCTACCCCCGGACGGGGCGTCCAACCGCGGTCGCCCCGGCCCGCCCGCCGGGGTGCGCGGGCGGGCCGGGGCGGGGGCGTCAGTCGCGGTGGTGGGCGAAGGCGTCCTTGGCGCGGTCCAGCAGGGAGGCGAACGGGCCCACCGTCCACTGCAGGGCCGGTTTGCCGGCGGTGCCCGGGTGGGGGTGGGTCGGGGCGATCCGCTCGGCCGCCAGGAGGCGGCGGCCCATCGCCCGGCGCTGGTCGGCGTCGCAGGAGGCCAGCAGCGCGGGGAACTCCTCGGTCTCCTCGTGCTGCGCGTGGGCCTCGACCGCCTGCTGGAAGGCGGTCAGTTCGGCGTCGAACTCGGGGCTCGCCACGTCCAGCTTCTCCAGCTCCAGCAGGGCGCGGTTGGCCTCGGCCTCCTCCCGGTTGCGGGCCGAGGCCTCGCTGCGGCCCGCGGCGCGCTCGGCCGCGGGCCGCACCACCAGTTCCTCGCCGGTCTCGTGGACCGCCAGCAGCGCCCGCAGCTCGTCGAACGCCTGCTGCTTGTGCTCGCCCTGCGCGGCGCGGACGTCCGCGAACAGCCCGCGGATCCGCTGGTGCTGCGCCAGCAGGACGTGGACGACGTCCTCCTGCGGCGCCGCGCCCGTGTCCGTCCCCGTTCCGGTGGTCGTGCCGGTCATGGTCTGACTCCTCTCGCTGCCGAGTAGCTGTCCGCAGTCGTCTCACCGACCGTTGCGGCACCAAACGGTCGTTCCCGCCGGAATTTCCCCCACCAAGAACCAACAAATTGTCTGTTGACTTGAGTTTGTTCTTGTTTGAAGATGATGGAATAGTCGAGCGTGAACGTCGAACTGCGGGAGGTCGAGGGCATGGGCAAGTACCTGGTCACGGGCGGAGCCGGCTACGTGGGGAGCGTGGTGGCGGCGCACCTGTTGGAGGCGGGCCACCAGGTCACCGTGCTGGACGACCTGTCGACCGGGTTCGCGGCGGGTGTGCCGGAGGGTGCGGAGTTCGTGCGGGGCCGGATCCAGGACGCGGGCGAGGTGCTGGAC
>NZ_JNYE01000041.1 GCF_000717185.1 Kitasatospora phosalacinea
AGGCTGCGGCGGGGGGCCGGGCGGTGGCCGCCCCGGCGATGCCCCGGCAGGACGCGGCGCGGCCGGAGGGCCGTCCGGGCGGCCCCGGGGTCCGGCGTCCGGCCCGGGACGGGGACACCGTCCGGGAGCGCCGCCCCGCGGCCGGGCGGGAGCGCACCCCGGTGCCCGGCCGGGACCGCACTCCCCCGCCTGGGCGCGCCCCGCACACCCTGGGCGGGCGGCCGACGCCCCGGCAGCGGCTGCTGCGGCAGCGGCTGGTGGTGTTCGTGACGGTCACCCTGGGCGTGGCGCTGGCCATCGCCGTCGCGCAGGGCTGCGAGAACCGCGGCGCGCAGGGCCTGGGCCCGCAGCCCACCGGGGTGGCGACCGCGCCGGTCGAGTCGGCCAGCGGGACGACGCTGTCGGTGGACGGCGCGAACGCCGCCGGGCACGGCGGCACCGGGCTGGCCCCGTCGTTCGGCACCCCGCCGCAGGTCGACTGGCCCAACCTCAGCTACCCGGACCCGTCCGGCGGCCCGGCGATCCGGCTGCGCGACGGGCGCTCCGCCGAGGGCGGCAGCCCGCCGGTCTCGCTCTCCGCGGTGCTGCCCGCCCGCTACCGGGACGCGCAGGCCACCCTGGTGGTGCTGCGCCGCCTGGAGGGCGCGGTGCCGGTCGACCTGGTCCAGCTGTACGGCTTCACCGACGGCTCCCCCGTCCTGCTGGCGGACCGGGCCTCGGCGGCGAACCCGGAGGCGGGCGCGGTGTGGCGGGTGGAGAACGGCGCGCTGATCCGCGAGGAGAAGGTCGACCGGACGGGCGCGGTCTCCTCCACCCGGTACACCGTCCGGGCGGACGGCGGGCTGGAGGAGTCCTGGCCGGGCTCGGGCGTCTCGGGGTCGGCGGACTGAGGCAGCGGCTCGCCGGGCGGACGTCGGCGGCGGGCTCCCCTGCGGCAGCCGCCGGTGCGAACGGAGCACAGCGGCCGGCCGTCGGCGCGTCCCCGTGGTGGCGCACTCCCGGGTGGACGCCCCTTCCCCCGCCGGGGCCGGAGCGTCACAGGCCAGCGGCGTCCAGGCGGGCCCGGGCCTCGTCGGCCGGGAGGGCCGGGTTGGCGGCGGCGGCCCGGTGGACGGACGGGGACGGGTCGTCGAGCAGGGCGCGCAGGAGGGCCGGGGCGAGGGCGGGGTGGCGCGCGGCGGCGTGGCGGACGTGTGCCTCGGGGTCGGTGGCGAGGCGTTCCAGCAGGTGGGCGGGCAGCTCGGGGTCGCGCAGGGCGAGCAGCCGCATCCGGGGCGCGGGGTCGGCGGCAAGGCGGCGGAGGGCCTCGACGGGCAGCGGGAACTCGTCGGCGGGGCGCCAGGACATCGGCTTGAACGGGCGGTACTCGCGGTCGAGGCGTTCGGCGGTGGTCGGGTCGATCGGGTCGGGGCTGCTGCCCGCGGCGGCGAGCGCGACCTCGTTGTCGGGGTCGGCGAGCAGCCGGGCGCGGGCCGCGGCGGGCAGGTCGGGCGAGGCGGCGGCGGCGCGGCGGAGGACCGGGTAGGGCGAGTCGAGGTGCGGCAGCGGGTCGGCGGTGACCCAGGGCAGGTGGAGCATCCAGAGCTCGATGCCGACCTGGATGTGGTCGATCTCCAGCTCGATGGCGGTCTCCTCGTCCACGTCCTCGCCGGGCGGTTCGAACGGGCCGGTGACCGAGGCGTACAGCGCGGCGCGGTCGGCGGCGGGGGTGTCGGGGCGCGCGAAGACGGCGAGGCGGACCCGGGCGCCGGGGTCGGCGGCGAGGCGGTCGCGCAGCTCGGCGGGCAGGCCGGGGTGGGCGGCGAGGGCGTGGCGGACCTCCGGGTCGGGGTCGGCGGCGAGGCCTGCGAGGTCGGTGGCGGCCGGGTCGCAGTGGGCGACGGCGCCGGCCCGGGTGAGCGGGTCGGCGAGCAGGGCGGGGACGAGGTCGGCGGGCGGGACGGGGTGCGGCAGGCGGCAGAAGTAGGTGGCGCAGGCGGCGGCGCGGACGCTGCCTTCGGGGTCGGTGAGCAGGCTGCGGCGGACGGGCTCGGGGGCGGCGGTCCACCACTGGCCGAGGGTCGCGCGGACCTCCGGGTCGGGGTCGTGGGCGAGACGGGCGCGCAGGTCGGCGGGGGTGTGGTCGCTCTGGGCGAGCTCCTTGCGCACCTCGGGGGCCGGGTCGGTGGCGAACCGTTCGAACAGGTCGCGCTCCTCGTCGGGGGCGGCGGAGACGACCAGGGCGGTCCGGACGGACGGGTCGGGGTGGGCGGCGAGGCGGCGGCGCACCGGCTTCGGCAGGTGGCGGCTGAGGGCGACGGCGTGCGCGTCGTGGGCGATCAGGGTGTCGAGGTGGGGCGCGGTCAGGTCGGGGCGGCGGGCGAGGGCGTAGCGGAGGTTGTGGGAGCGGTGCGAAGCGGCGACCAGGCGGTCGAGCAGGTGGGCGGGCAGGGCCGGGTTCTCGGCCAGGCCCGCCAGGAAGTCGTACGGGAGGTCGGGCATGCGGGCGGGTCCCCCTTCAGCGGGCGGCGGGCTCAGCGGGTGGTGAGGCGGGCGCGGGCGGCGGGCCAGTCGGTGGCGGTCATCGTGTAGTGGAGCAGGCCGTGCGGCGGGGCGCCGGGGTCGGCGGGGCGGGCGCCGAGGCGGGTGACGGCTTCGCGGGAGCGGGTGTTGGCGGCGTCGACGCGCCAGCGGACCTCGGTGAAGCCTAGGGTGTCGAAGGCGTGGGCCAGCAGCAGGAGCTTGGCCTCGCGGTTGGCGCCGGTGCGCCACCAGCGGCGGCCGAGCCAGCTGCCGCCGATCTCGATCCGGCCGGTGCGGACGTCCCAGCCGTGCAGGTTGGTGGTGCCGATCGCGGCGCCGCTCGCGCGGTCGAGGACGGCGAGCGGGAGGCGGACACCGCGGGCGGCGTCGGCGAGGCGGGCGGTGACGATCGCGTGCAGGTCGTCCTCGGTGTGCGGGGTGGGGGCGCTGAGGTGGCGCCAGACCTGCTCGTCGCGGCCCCCGGCGGCGAACAGGGCGGGGACGTGTGCGGGGGTGAGCGGTTCGAGCCGCACCCGACGGCCCTCCAGGACGACGGGTGTCGGGGTGGTCGGCATGGCCGGGACGTTACCGGAGGGCGCCCGGGCGGCGTTGACGGCTTGTCAGTACGGGGCGGCAGCATGTGCGCATGATGTGGACGACCGACGCGATGCACGTCGCGTACTGCCAGTACTTCCTGTACGGGCCGGAGCTGCCGGACGGCTGGGACGCGCACGCGCTGGACCGGCTGTTCCACGGGAACGGGGTGGCCGCGGGCTGCCCGGACCACCTGACGGTGCTGTGCGGCACGCACACGGGGCTGATCCGGCTGGGGGTGGAGCGCTGCGCGCAGCGTCCGCCGGAGCCGGGGGCGGAGTGGGAGAGCGTGGTCGAGCTGTCGCTGCACAGCAGCGGTGAGCTGCGGCTGCGCGCCTGGGACGGGGTGGACGTCGACGGGCCGGGGAACCTGGCGCACGCCGGGCCGGGCTGGTACCGGGTGCGGGTGCAGACCCGCGGCCGGGACCGCGGGCGGGAGGCGGACACCGCGGCCCGCCCGGTGGAGGAGCACCGGCTGACGGTGTGGCCCGCTCCCCCGGCACCGGACCTGGTGCTGCGGGTCGGCGACCTGACGGGCCGTCGCCACCACGACCCGCGGCGGCCCGCGCCGCTGCCGATCCGGCCCCCGGCGGCGCGCCGGGCGGCGTGAGCGGGGCGGCCTGAGCGGGGCGGCGGGCGTCGGGCCAGCTGTACCAGCCGTCGCCGCGTTCCTCGTGGGAGGTGACGGATTCGCCGCCGGGGTGCCGGGCGGGAAGCACGCGTAGCCGTGCGGGGCGGGGACGCCGGTGCCCGCGGCGGTGGAGGTGGTCCCGGCGTGGACGGAAGCCCGGTGGCCCGGCGGACCGCGGATAATGGCGGTGTCGTGCGCCGGTCCGGCGGCGGTGCGGAGCGAGGCGGGAGAGGTGGCGGCAGCGGTGGCCCTGGTGGAGGGAGAGCGCGTCAGGCTGGTCGAGGACCTGGCGCTGGGCGGGGCGGCAGCCGGGGAGGACGGCCCGCTGGTGGGGTTCCTGCTGCTGGGCGCGGGCGTCGAGGGCACCGTGGTCCGGGTCTCCGGGGAGCTGCCGCCGCCCGAGGAGGTCCGCGAGTACGAGCGGTTGCGGGCCCTGTTCGAGGACTACGGGCACACGATGCCCGCGGAGAGCCTGCGCCGCCTGGAGGCGCAGCTCGCCGAACTGGAGCCGCGCTGGCGGGAGTTCGGCGCGCAGGGCCCGCGGAGCTCGGTGCGGGTCCGGTTCGACAACGGCTTCGTGCTGGACGACGCGGACGCGGCTGCGTTCGCCCGGCTGTGAGGGAGCGGCCCGGCCGTCAGCCGTGGTTGACGGCGTAGAAGGCGATCGCGGCGGCCGCGCCGACGTTCAGCGAGTCGATGCCGTGCGCCATCGGGATCCGCACCCGCTGGTCGGCGGCGGCCAGCGCCTTCGGGGTCAGGCCGTCGCCCTCGGCGCCGAGCATCAGCGCGGCCCTGGGCAGCAGGTCCGGGCGGGCCTTCGTGAAGTCCTCCGCGCCGGAGGGCGTCAGCGCCAGCAGTTCGAACCCGGCCTCCCGGACGGTGCCGAGCGCCTCCGGCCACGGGTCGAGGCGGGCGTACGGCACCGAGAACACCGCGCCCATCGAGGTCTTGACGGCCCGCCGGTACAGCGGGTCCGCGCAGTCCGGGGAGAGCAGCACCGCGTCCATCCCGAGGGCGGCCGCGGAACGGAAGATCGCCCCCAGGTTGGTGTGGTCGACCAGCCCCTCCAGGACGGCCACCCGGCGGGCCCCGGCGAGCACCTGCGCGGCACCGGGCAGCGGCTTGCGCTCCATCGACGCGAGCGCGCCCCGGTGCACGTGGTAGCCGGTGACCCGCTCGGCGAGCGCCGGTTCGACCAGGTGGACGGGCGCGTCCGCGTCCGCGATGACGTCCGCCATCACGCCCAGCCACTTGGCCGTCAGCAGCATCGACCGCATCCGGAAGCCGGCCGCCAGCGCCCGGCGGATCACCTTCTCCCCCTCGGCGATGAACAGCCCCTCGGCGGGCTCCCGGCGGCGCCGCAGTTCGACGTCGGTCAGGTCGGTGTAGTCGCTCAGCCGGGGGTCGGCGGCGTCGGTGACGGTGAGAGGCTCGGACACCGGACGATTTTCGCACGTCGGCGGCCGGGGCCGAGCCGCCCGCCTCAGGGGTTCAGGACGCCGACCACGTCGCCGATCACGATGACCGCCGGGGGCTTGATCCCCTCCGCGGCGACCGTCTCGCCGACGGTGGCGAGGGTGGCGTCGACGCGGCGCTGGGCGGCGGTGGTGCCCTCCTGGACGACGGCGACGGGGGTGTCCGCGGCGCGGCCGTGGGCGACGAGTTCGGCGGCGATCGCGCCGATCTTGTCGACGGCCATCAGCAGGACCAGGGTGCCGGTCATCCCCGCGACGGCCTCCCAGTTGGTGAGGGAGCGCTCGCCGGGGCCGACGTGGCCGGAGATGACGGTGAACTCGTGGGTGAGGCCGCGGTGGGTGACCGGGATCCCGGCGGCCGCGGGGACGCTGATCGACGAGGAGATGCCGGGGACGACCGTGACCGGGACGCCCGCCTCGACGCAGGCCAGCAGTTCCTCGCCGCCGCGGCCGAAGACGTACGGGTCGCCGCCCTTGAGGCGGACCACGAACTTGCCCGCCTTGGCGTGCTCGACGAGCGTGTTGTTGATCGCCTCCTGCGCCATGTAGCGGCCGTAGGGGATCTTGGAGGCGTCGATCACCTCGACGTGCGGGGGCAGCTCGGCCAGCAGCTCGCGCGGGGCGAGGCGGTCGGCGACCACCACGTCGGCGTCGGCGAGCAGGCGGCGGCCGCGGACGGTGATCAGGTCGGGGTCGCCGGGGCCGCCGCCGACCAGGGCGACGCCCGCGTCCCGGGCGCGGTACTGGCGGGCCGCGAGGGAGCCGTCGCGCAGCCCGGCCACGATGGAGTCGCGCAGCGCGGCGGAGTGCCGGGGGTCGCCGGTGAGGACGGCGACGGTCGCGCCGGAGTCGTGGCCGGAGGCGGGCGTCCAGGCGGTGGCGGCGGAGGCGTCGTCGCTGCGGGAGCAGAACACCCGCAGGCGCTCGGCCTCGGCGGAGACGGCGGTGTTGACGGCCGGGTCGTCGGTGGCGACCAGGGCGTACCAGGTGTCGACGAGGTCGCCGTCCGCGTACGGGCGCTGGTGCCAGGTGAGCTCGCCGGCGTCGGCCATCGCGGAGACCGCGGGGGTGGTGGCCGGGGATATCAGGTGGATCTCGGCGCCGGAGGCGATCAGCGCGGGCAGCCGGCGCTGGGCGACCTGTCCGCCGCCGACGACGACGACGCGGCGGCCCGCGAGCAGCAGTCCGACGGGGTACGGGGTGAGGCCCTGGGTGGACGGGTGGGGCGTGGGCGCGGTCATGAGGGGGAGCTCCTGGGTGGGCGGCGGTGCTGGGGAGGTCCGACGGGATCGGCCGGACGGCCCCACGGGCGGGAGCCCGGTGCCGGCGCGCCCTTGAGCCGGTACGGGTTCGGCGGGGCGGCCGCCCCCTCGCACTGCGGGGGCGGCCGGTGCCGTCGGGTCAGGCCTTCTCGGTGACCCCGGCGGAGTCGAAGGTGGCTACATCGTGCATCGCCCGGGCCGCGCTCTGCACCAGCGGGAGGGCCAGCAGGGCACCGGTGCCCTCGCCGAGCCGCAGGTCGAGGTCGATCAGCGGGCGCAGGCCGAGCTTGGCGAGCGCGGTCTGGTGGCCGGGCTCGGCGGAGCGGTGGCCCGCGATGCAGGCGGCCAGCACCTCGGGGGCGATGGCCTTGGCGACCAGGGCCGCCGAGCCGGCGATCACGCCGTCCAGGATCACCGGGACGCGCAGCGAGGCCGCGCCGAGCAGGAACCCGGCGATCGCGGCGTGCTCCAGGCCGCCGACCGCGGACAGCACGCCGATCGGGTCGGCCGGGTCGGGCTTGTGCAGGTCGAGGGCCTGCCGGACGACCGCGACCTTGCGGGCGTGGGTCTCGTCGTCGATGCCGGTGCCGCGGCCGGTGACCTCGGCCGGGTCGGTCTCGGTGAACACCGAGATCAGCGCGGCGGAGGCGGTGGTGTTGGCGATGCCCATGTCGCCGGTGATCAGCACCTTGTTGCCCGCCGCGACCAGGTCGCGGGCGGTCTCGATGCCGACCTCGACCGCGCGCAGCGCCTCGTCCCGGCTCATCGCCGGGCCCTGCGTCATGTCGTCGGTGCCGGGCTTGACCTTGCGCGGCAGCAGGCCGGTGGTGCGGCCCTGCTGGATGGCGTCCGGGAGTTCGGCGGCCACGCCGACGTCCACCACGCACACCTCGGTGCCGATCTGCGCGGCGAAGGCGTTGACCACCGCGCCGCCCGCCAGGAAGTTGCCGACCATCTGCGCGGTGACCTCCTGCGGCCACGGGGTGACGCCCTGGGCGTGCACGCCGTGGTCACCGGCGAAGATCGCCACGCAGCCGGGCTCCGGCACCGGCGGCGGGCACTGCCGGGCCAGGCCGGACAGCTGGGCCGCGATCAGCTCCAGCACGCCGAGCGAACCGGCGGGCTTGGTCATCCGCTTCTGCCGGTCCCACGCCTCGCCGAGCGCCTTGGCGTCCAGCGGGCGGATGCCGCGCAGGGTGTCGGTCAGCAGGTCGTGCGGCTCCTCGCCGGGCAGCGCGCGGTTGCCGTACTGCTCCTCGTGCACCACCCAGGACAGCGGGCGCTTCTTCGCCCAGCCCTGCTGCTGCAGCTCCGGCTCGTCCGGGAACGCGTCCACGTAGCCGACGCACAGGTAGGCGACGACGTCCAGGTGCTCGGGCAGGCCCAGCTCGCGGACCAGCTCCTCCTCGTCGAAGAAGCTCACCCACCCGACGCCCAGGCCCTCGGCGCGGGCCGCCAGCCACAGGTTCTCCACCGCCAGCGCGGCCGAGTACGGGGCCATCTGCGGCTGGGTGTGCCGGCCCAGGGTGTGCCGGCCGCCGCGGGTGCGGTCGGCGGTCACCACGATGTTGACCGGCGTCTCCAGGATCGCCTCGATCTTGATTTCCTTGAACTGCTTCGCCCGGCCCTTGGGCAGCGAGTCCGCGTACGCCTCGCGCTGGCGCTCCGCCAGTTCGTGCATCTTGCGGCGGGTCTTCGCGGAGCGGATCACCACGAAGTCCCACGGCTGCGAGTAGCCGACGCTCGGCGCGGTGTGCGCCGCCTCCAGGACCCGGATCAGCACCTCGTGCGGGATCGCGTCCGACCGGAAGCCGTTGCGCACGTCGCGCCGCTCCCGGATCACCTGGTGGACGGCCTCCCGCCCGGCCTCGTCGTACCCGGGCGCGGCGGGCGGACGCTCCTCCTCCGCGGCGGGCTCGACGGCGGCTTCGGGCGCCTCCGCGACCGGCTCGGGCGCCTCGGCCGCCTCGGCGGCGGGCTCGGGCGCCTGCTCGGCCTCGGGCTGCTGCGGTTCGGCGGCCGGGGCCTCGGGCGTCTCCACCGGGGCCTCGGCGACCGGCTCGGCCGCCTGCTCCCCGGCGGGGGCCTCGACGGGGGCCTCGACGACCGGCTCGGCGACCGGCTCGGCCTCGGCGGCCGGGGCTTCGGGCGCCTCCGTGACCGGCTCGGCCGCCTGCTCCTCGACCGGGGCCTCCGCCGCGGGCTCCACGGCGACGGGCTCCACGGCGACGGGCTCCACGGCGACGGGCTCGACGGCCGCGACGGGCTCGACGGCCTGCTCGGCGGCGGGTGCGGCCTGCTCGGCCTCGGGCTGCTGCGGTTCGGCGGCGGCCGGGGTCTCGGGCTCCAGCAGCGGCAGGCCCGCGGGGGCGGCGAGGAACGCGGAGATGCGCCGGTGCGCCCCCCGGCCGGACGGCTTGGCGGCCGGGTCGGGGATCGGCTCCGCGACGGCCTCGCCGCTCACCGTCTCCGCGAGCTCGGGCTGCACGTTCTCGGCCTGCACGTTCGCGGGCTCGACGGGCGCGGGCTGCTCGGCCGACGGGGCGTCAACTGCCGCCTCGGCGGCGACGGCAACGGCAGCCGCCTCGGGCTGCGGCTCCGACGGCACGGCCTCGGCCTCGGCCTCGACCGGAGCAGTCTCGGCGGCCTGCGGCTCGACCGGCGCAGCAGCCGCGATCGGCTCGACCGGCTCGGCCGGCTCGACGAACACCGGCGCCAGGTTCGCGGCGGGCCCAGCCACCGGCTCGACGACCGGCGCCACGACGGGTTCGGCGACCGGCGCGACGGCGACCGGCTCGACCGTCACGGCCTCCGCCGCGTTCTCCACCGCGGGCGCCACGGCCGCCGGCTCGGCGACCGGCTCGGTCACCGGCTCCACGACGGGTTCGGCCACGGGCTCGGCGACCGGCGCGGCCACGGCCGCCGCCGCGGCGGCCTCCACCACCTGCGGCTGCACCGGCGCGGGCACCTGGACGGCCGGGGCCTGCACCGCGACCGGCACGCCGTGCGCGGGGGTGCCGGTGGCCGGGGCCTGCTGCTGCACCGTTTCGGCGGCCGGGACCGGCACCCCGTGCGGGGGCGTGCCGCCGGGCGCGGACGGGCCGCGTTCGGCGAGGGAGCGGACGGGGACGTGACCGGTCATCAGGGACGGGTCGGGGATCGGCGGCCCGGCGTGCAGCGGGCGGCGCGGCTGCGGCGGCACGGGCTGCTGCACGGCCGTCGCGGTCGCGGCGGGCTGGGCCTGCGGGCCGGCGAGGTGCAGGGTGCCGCTGCCGTCGGCGGACCCGGCGGGCTCGGCGGGCGGCTGGCCGCTCTCGGCGACCGGCGCGGCCCCGGCGCTCTCGGCGGGCGGGACGACGGTGAGGACGGGGGGCGCGAGCGGCGGCCAGGAGGGCGCGACGGGGGCGCCGGGCGGCTGTTCGCCCGCGGCGGCGTGCTCGGCGCCCTGGGCGGCCTCGCCCCAGGCGGTCTGCGGGCCGGGCATCAGCAGGACGTCGTCCTCGTCGTCGCCGTCGGGCTGGTCGAGGAAGGTGTACGCCGGCCGCTGGTCGCCGTGCCAGGGCCCGGCGGGCGCGGCGGGCTGGAGGGGCGCGCCGAGGTGGGGCTCCGGTACGGCTCCGCCGGGCCCGGGTTCGGGCGCGAGGGGACCGGCACTGGGGGCGTGTCCGCCGTCGGTCATGTCAATGCTCCTTCCAGGCCGCTTGCGCGTCCTCGGCGAGGTCCCCGGAGGCCCCGCCCACTTCGCCGGAACGGAACCGCACCGACCCGTCCCTTACTCCATCGGCCGTCACCCGCACGGGTGGCGTGCCATCAGAAACAACGACGGCCCCGGGCAACCGGCACGACGGCGCGGCCGCTCCGGACCCTCACGGCATTCTTCCGGGCGGGTGCGCACCGCGTCGAATGCCCGCGAAGCGGGCCGTTCGGGTTGCAACGCGTCAAATGGGTGGCAACCGTGCCGGATCGGACACGGTGCTGCTTCGACGGGCTGGTCCCCGGGGAAACCCTACCGGCCGCGGCCGGGCCGATCTCGAAACCCTGTCCGGATGCGACGGGGATCACCGTACCGCCCGGGTCGGACGGTCCGCGGGGGCGGAAACGGAGATCAGTCGTACGGTTCTCCCCAGATCAGCAGGGTGTAGTCGCCGCGGCCGAAGGAGGGTCCGGCCTCCTCGTCGGCCTCGGCCCGCAGGGGGGCGGACTGCAGCAGCAGGGCGTCGGTGCGGTACCCGGCGGCGTCCAGGACGCGGCGGGTCTCGGTGGCCTCGGCGAGGCTGCGGGCGACGGCGACGACGCGTTCGGGCTTGCGGGCGGCGACGGCGCGGACCATCGCGGGGCCGCCCTGTTCGACGGCGGCGGCGTCGGGTTCGGGGAGCGCGCCGAGGACTTCGGGCCCGGCTCCGGCGGCGGTCTCGACCTCGACGCCGGCCTTGCGGGCGTTGGCGGAGATCCGGGCGCAGTCGGCGGGTTCGGCCTCGACGGCGACCACGGCGGCACCGAACCGGGCGGCTTCGACGGCGAGCGCGCCGTCCCCGGCGCCGACGGTCCACAGCAGGTCGCCGGGGGCGGGTGCGAGCCGGGCCAGCGCCAGCGCACGGACGTGCGGCGGTAGTGCGCGGGGGCGCCTGCCCTCGGCGTCCGCTCCGGCGTACGCCCGGCTGGGGAGGGCCCAGCCGCGCTGGGCGCCGGGGTGGTCGAGCGGTTTGCCGGCCAGCCAGCCGGAGGCGGCGTCGGCGGGTGGGACGTTGCCGATGACCAGGACGACCGAGGGGTCGCGCCAGTCGTGGTCGGGGACGCGCTCGGAGGTGAGGACGGTGACGTCCTCCTCCGGGGTGCCGAGGGCCTCGCAGACCACGAAGGTGCGGGGGACGCCGCGGAGCATCAGGGCGAGTTCGCTGGGCCCGGCGCCGCCGGTGGTGAGGACGGCGACCTTGGGGTGGGCGCGGCAGACGTTGGCGGCGCGGCGCAGGCGGCCGCCGTGGGCGGAGACCACCTGGGCGTCCTCCCAGGCCATCCCGGCCCGGGCGAAGGCGGTGGCCACCGAGGAGACGGCGGGCAGGACTTCGAGTTCGAGGCCGTACTCGGGGCGGCGCAGGGTGCGCACGACGCCGAAGAAGCCGGGGTCGCCCTCGGCGACGACGACGGCGGTGCCGCGGTGGTCGGCGATCCTCCGGGCGGCGGCCCGCAGGTCGGCGAGGCCGATGCGTTCGGCGCGTGCGGGGACGGGGAGGGCGGCGAGCTGGTAGCCCGCTCCGGCGACCAGGGTGGCTCCGGCGAGCGCGCCGGCGGCGGCCTGGGTCAGCGGGGTGCCGTCCCACCCGATGACCGTGATCCGGTCAGCCATCTGCGGCAGTTCTCCCTACGCCGTCGTTCCGCCCCTGGTGGGGTGCGCCGCGGGCGCTCCCTCGCCAGAGGCTACCCCCTGACCGGGGTTCAGCGGCGCAGGGCGTGGTGGCGGTCGTCGGGGTGGGCGGGTTCGGGCGGGTCGAGGTCCTCGGGGAGCAGGCTCCACACGATCAGGTCGGTGTGCTCCTCGGGCCCGGGGCCCCATTCACCGCCGCGGACTATGGCGGCGTTGCGCAGCACGCCTTCGCTGATCGCGCCGCTCTTCTGGGCGACCTGCTGGGCGGCGGTGTTGCCCGCGGCGGTGCGCAGTTCGAGGCGCTGGAAGCCGCGGTCCTCGAACAGCCACTGGGCGGTGCCGAGGACGGCCTCGGGGGCGTAGCCCTCGCCGCGGGCCCAGGGGGCGGTGACGAAGCGGACCTCGGTGGCGCGCAGGTGCCAGTCGGTGCGGTCGAGTTCGAGCAGGCCGACCAGCCGCTGGGTGAGGTGCTCGGTGACGGCGAAGACGATTCCGCGTCCCCGGGCGCGTCGTTCGGGCGCGTGGCGGGCGATCAGCTCGTGGGCGTCGGCCTGGCGGTAGGGGCGGGGGTGGCCGGTCCAGGTCTGGACGAGTTCGTCGTCGAGCATGGCGGCCAGTCCGGGGGCGTCCTGCTCCTCAAGGGGGCGCAGCAGCAGCCGTTCGGTGCTGATGGCGGTCTCGGGGAAGTTCGCAACCATGCCGTCTCTCCTCGCCGGGTCGTGGACACACCGTACGTCCCGCCCTTCGTCGGGCGTGCCAGCGTACCCGCTCCGCACCTCACGGCTCGTCAGCACGGTGCCCCCGGCGGGGAGGCCGGGGGCGGCTCGGGGTGTCGGGCGGGGGTCAGAACGCCGGGATGACGGCGCCCTGGAAGTTGTCGTCGATGTACTTCTTGACCTCGTCGGAGTGCAGCAGCTCGGCGAGCTTCTGCACCCGCGGGTCGTTCTCGTGGCCCTTCTTGACGGCGAGGATGTTGGCGTAGGGGTTGCCCTCGGCCTTCTCCAGCACCAGGGCGTCGGTGGCGGGCTTGAGGTCGGCGCCCAGCGCGTAGTTGCCGTTGATGACGGCGGCGTCGACGTCGTCGAGGGCGCGCGGCAGCTGGGCGGCCTCCAGTTCCTTGAACTTGAGGTTCTTCGGGTTGGAGGCGACGTCCTGGACTGTGGCGGTGGTGCCGGCGCCGTCCTTGAGGGTGATCACGCCGTTGTCGGCGAGCAGCTTGAGCGCCCGGCCCTCGTTGGTGGCGTCGTTCGGGACGGCGACCTGGGCGCCGTCCTTGAGCTCGCCGACGCTCTTGACCTTCTTGGAGTAGACGCCGAGCGGCTCCAGGTGGACGGCCTCGACGGAGACGATGTCCGTGCCGTTCTTCTTGTTGAAGTCGTCCAGGTAGGGCTGGTGCTGGAAGTAGTTCGCGTCCGCGGAGCCGTCCTGGACCGAGGTGTTGGGGGTCACGTAGTCGGTGACCTCCTTGACGTCCAGCTTGAGGCCCGCCTTGGCCGCCAGGTTGTCCTGCACGAACTTGAGGACCTGCGCGTGCGGGGTGGGGCTGGCGACGACCACCAGGGGCTTGTTCGGGTCGGCGGAGGCGCCGGAGTCCGAGGAGCCCGAGGAGCAGGCGGCGAGGGTGAGCGCGAGGCCGGCGGCGGTGGCGGTCAGGGCGGTGGTCTTCAGAACGTTACGCACGAAAAGTGCCTTTCTGCGGGGTGCGAACGGCCCTGGTGGGGCCGGGGCGCCCGTCCCGTGGTGCGGGACGGGGAGTCAGCGGGAGGAGAGCAGGTCTTCCTCGGTGGCGTCCGGCTTCGCCGTGGCGGAGCGGAAGAAGCTGAGCGGGCTGCGGTAGTCGCCGCGGTGCGAGAGCCGGCGGGCGGCGAAGTCGCCGAGCAGTTGGATCGCGGTGACGATGACGACGATCTCGGCGACGATGACCCACATGAAGGCGGTCTCGAAGCGCAGGTAGCCGTAGGTGATGGCGAGGCTGCCAAGGCCGCCGCCGCCGACGGTGCCGGCCATCGCGGAGTAGCCGATCAGCGCGATCACCGTGGTGGTGGCGGAGGCGACCAGCGAGGGCAGCGCCTCGGGCAGCAGGGTCTTGCGGACGATGGTGCCGGTGCCCGCGCCCATCGACTTGAGCGCCTCGACCAGGCCGCCGTCCACCTCGCGGACGGAGGTCTCCACCAGCCGGGCGAAGAACGGGATCGCGCCGATCGCCAGCGGGACGCTGGCGGCCTGCCAGCCGAGCGAGGTGCCCATGACCAGCTTGGTGAACGGGATCACCGCGACGATCAGGATGACGAACGGGATGGAGCGGCCGACGTTGACGACCGCGCCGAGCACCCGGCTGACCGGCAGGTTCTGCAGCAGGCCGCCCTTGTCGGTGAGCACCAGCAGCAGCCCGACGGGCAGGCCGACCAGCAGCGTGGCGAGGCCCGCGATGCCGACCATCCCGAGGGTCTCCCAGGTGGCGGGCCACATCAGTTCCTGCATCTGGTCCCAGGTCATGCGGCCGCTCCGTTCGACGGGTCGAGGACGTCCACCTGGAGGCCCTGTTGGCGCAGGTAGCCGATCGGCACCACGTTGTCGGTGTGGCTGCCGGGCAGTTCGACCCGCATCCGGCCGACCAGGCGGCCCGCGATGGTCTCGACGGCCGCGCCGAGGATGTTGATGTCGATCTGGTAGGTGCGGGCCAGCTGGGAGACGAACGGCTGGGCGGGCGCGTCGCCCTGGAAGGTGATCTCCAGGACGGTGCGCTCCGGGTCCCGGGTGCCGAAGTCGCCGAGCGGGAAGAGGTCCCGGGCGATCCGCGAGTGGCCGTCGGAGAGCAGGTCGGTGAGCTGCCCGCTCTCCACGACCTTGCCGCCGCGCATCAGGGCGGCGGAGTCGCAGACCGACTTGATGACGTCCATCTCGTGGGTGATCAGCAGGACCGTCAGGCCGAGCTGCTGGTTGAGCTCGCGCAGCAGTTCGAGGATGGAGCGGGTGGTCTCCGGGTCGAGGGCGCTGGTGGCCTCGTCGGAGAGCAGCACCTTGGGGTCGCCGGCCAGGGCGCGGGCGATGCCGACGCGCTGCTTCTGGCCGCCGGAGAGCTGGGAGGGGTGGCTGCGGGCCTTGTCGGCGAGGCCGACCAGGTCGAGCAGTTCGGCGGCCTTGCGGCGGCGCTCGCGGCGGTCCAGGCCGGTGATCTCCAGCGGGAGTTCGACGTTCTGCTGGACGGTGCGCGAGGAGAGCAGGTTGAAGTGCTGGAAGACCATGCCGATCCGCTGCCGGGCGGCGCGCAGGTCGCGTCCGGCGCGCTGCTCGCTGCCGGACAGCGCGGTCAGTTCCACGCCGTCGACGGTGACGGTGCCGGAGGTGGGCCGCTCCAGCAGGTTGACGCACCGGATCAGGGTGGACTTGCCGGCGCCGCTGGTGCCGACGACCCCGAACACCTCGCCCTGCCGCACGTGCAGGTCCACGTCGTCCAGCGCCCGGACCTCGCGGCCCTGGGAGCGGTAGACCTTGGTCAGGCCCTTGGTGGTGATCACAGCTGCTTCCGTTGTTCGTCTGCGGACGGCCGCGGGGGCGTCCGCGCCAATGGCGGATGGGCACGCGGGTGCCTGGGAGGAGTGGGCCGCCGACGCTGTCTCGATCATGGCCGCCGGCCGGGCGGGCCGCCCGTGGGCGTGGCCCTAACGAGTCATCAGCGGGCGGGGCGCGAGCGGGCGTCGGGGCGGGGCCTCAACGGGGCTTCAGCGGCGACACATTCGACGGCCGCACATGCGCGACTCACCTGCCGGCGTCGCGCCGGTGGGGATGCACGTCGTCGTCGCGGTCATGGAACCCAGTAAATCAGACATTTGGTCTACGTCCCAATTCTCAGGACGCGCCGTCCACGATGTGGTCACGGCCCTTGCGGCACAAGCACTGCGGCGCCCGACCCCTCGTTCGGGTCGGGCGCCGCAGCGGGTGCGCGCTCAGGCGGCCAGGGAGGCCGCCACCGGCTTGGCCAGCGTCACGATCGACAGTCGGCGCGACACCTCGCGCACCTCGGTCTCGCGGTAGCCGAGCCTGCGGTACAGGCGCAGGTTGCCCAGGCTGCGGTGGCCGGTGAACAGTTCGAAGCCGCCCGTCGCGCCGTCGGCGGCCAGCTGCGCCTCCAGCGCCTCCAGCAGGCGGCGGCCCAGGCCGTGCCGCTGCATCCGCGGGTGCACCACCAGCCGGCCGATCTGGCCCACGCCGCTGGCGTCCACCCAGCCGCGGGCGCTGCCCACGACCTCGTCGCCGAGCCGGGCCACCAGCACCCGGTGCTCGGACATCTCGGCCTTCAGGCTCTCCAGGGTCTGGGTCAGCGGCTCCAGCGTCCAGTCGCCGTACAGCTCCGCCTCGCTCTGGTAGCCGAGGTACTGGAGCTTGAGGATCTGCTCCGCCTCTTCCGGTCGTGCCGCTGCGATGATCACACTCATGCCCATGTGCGGGGGCCTCCATCGTTAAGTGCCCGGCGCGTGCGAGTGAGGGTCCTGCACCGGTTCCTGTCCGAGGTGTGCCCGGACGGGGATCGGCCCGGCCCGGGAAAAGCGCGACGCGTCCCGCCGGACGGTGGTCCGGGCCGCCGGGACTGGCGCGCTCACGCTCAGTATCCGGGCAGCCGGGCGACCGTCAAGAGAGACGTTCGCCACCGCTCTACCCAGACGCCAACCGTTCTCAACCTCCCCGACGCCCGACGTGGCGAGCGTCACGCCCCGCGGGCGGCGCCCGTCACCCGCTCGGCCGGACGTTCTGGTTGACCCGGAACAGGTTCGCCGGGTCGTACCGGTCCTTCAGCGCCACCAGCCGCTCGTACTTCGCCAGCCCGTACGCCTCCACCACCCGGGCCGGGCCCTCCCGGCCCATCAGGTTCACGTACGCCCCGCCCGAGGAGAACGGCCGCATCGCCTCCCAGCACCCCCGCACCCACGCCACCTGCGGCTCCGCCGGGCCGTCCGTCCACCGGCCCACCGCGTGCAGCAGGTACGGCGCCGTCCGGTAGGTGTACGCGGTGTCCTCCGGGCCGACCCTGGCCACCGCGCCGCCCAGGAACGCCAGCTGCAGCTGCGCCCCCGGCCCCGGCATCGCCGCGGCCTGCTCGGCCAGCCGCCCGATCGCCGCCCCGTCCAGCACCGACAGGAACTCGGAGCGCGAGTAGTTGCCCGCGCCGGGCCCCCGGTCCGCGTCCAGCATCCGCTGCCACTGCACGTACGGCCGGGTCTGCACCGTGTCCACCAGCACCCCCGGCAGCGCGCGCAGCGGCGCCACCGCCTCCCGCCCCCGGTCGGCCCGGCCCGACCAGCACAGGCCGATCCGCAGCACCGTCCGGTCCGGCAGCTGCGGCACGCCCCGCGGCGGGCCGAACTCCACCCCCACCGTCAGGCCGTCCGGCGCCTGCGCCATGAAGTCCCGCACCGCGGCCAGGGTCTGCGCCGTCAGCTCCACCGGCAGGTACAGCGCCCCGCACAGCACGTGCGGGCCCACCCGGTGCAGCCGGTAGGTGAACGAGGTCACCACCCCGAAGTTGCCGCCGCCGCCGCGCAGCCCCGCGAACAGCTCCGGGTGCGCGGCCGCGCTCGTCGTCAGCAGCCGCCCGTCGGCGGTCACCACGTCCGCCTCCACCAGGTTGTCGCAGGTCAGCCCGTACGCCCGGGCCAGCCACCCCACTCCCCCGCCGAGCGTCACCCCCGCGACGCCCGCCCCCGAGTACGGCGCGCCCGGCGTCGCCAGGTCGAACGCCTGGGTCTCGTGGTCGAACGCCCCCCAGGTCACCCCCGGCTGCGCCCGCGCGAGCCGGCGGGCCGGGTCCACCCGGACGCCGCGCAGCCGCGACAGGTCGACCAGCATCCCGCCGTCGCAGGTGCCCATCCCGGCGATGCCGTGGCCCGCGCCCCGGACCCCCACGTGCAGGCCGTGCTCCCGGGCCACCGCGACGGCCTGCAGCACGTCCGCGACGCCCGTGCAGCGGGCGATCACCTCGGGGCGCCGGTCCACCGCCCCGTTCCACACCGCGCGCGCCGCGTCGTACCCCTCGTCCCCGGGCACCACGATCTCGCCCCGGAACCCCTCGGCGAGCGCCATGGCTGCTTTGGACATGGATCCAGCGTAGGACGGGGCGACCTTTCGGGCAGAACGGGCGGGAGGCACCAGGGGCCCGGGGAACTGTCGGCGGACGGGCATGCACCACCAGGGGCCCGGGGAACGGCGGGGCCGTGCGGCTGGCGGCCGGAGCCCGTCGGAGGTTCGTGCTGCTGCGCGTCTCCAACGGAACCAGAAGCCGATGCGCGCTCCGGCGGTGCACCGTCAGCAGACCCGGGCTCGCCGTTCCCCGAGCCCCTGAAGGAGCTCTAGCCCAGCCAGGACTGCTGGACCGCGAGGTCCTCCTTGATCTCGGCGAGCTGGACGGCGACGGCCGACGGGGCGGTGCCGCCGCGGCCGTTGCGGGAGGCGATGGCGCCGTGGACGGACAGGACGGTGCGGACCTCGGGGGTGAGGTGCGGGGAGATCCCGGCGAACTGGGCGTCCGTCAGGTCGGAGAGCTCGATGCCCTCGGCCTCGCAGACCTTGACGCAGGCGCCCGCCACCTCGTGCGCGACCCGGAACGGCACGCCCTGCTTGACCAGCCACTCGGCGATGTCGGTGGCGAGCGAGAAGCCCGCCGGGGCCAGCTCCTCCAGGCGCTCGCGGTGGACGGTCAGGGTGGCGACCATGCCGGTGAAGGCGGGGAGCAGGACCTCCAGGGTGTCGCAGGAGTCGAAGACCGGCTCCTTGTCCTCCTGGAGGTCGCGGTTGTAGGCGAGCGGCAGGGCCTTGAGGGTGGCGAGCAGGCCGGTCAGGTTGCCGATCAGGCGGCCGGACTTGCCGCGGGCGAGCTCCGCGATGTCGGGGTTCTTCTTCTGCGGCATGATCGACGACCCGGTGGAGAAGGCGTCGTGCAGCGTGATGAAGCCGAACTCCTTGGTGTTCCAGATGATGATCTCCTCCGCGATGCGCGAGAGGTTGATGCCGATCATCGCGGTGACGAAGGCGAACTCGGCGACGAAGTCGCGCGAGGCGGTGCCGTCGATCGAGTTGCCCACCGAGCCGCGCTCGAAGCCGAGGTCCGCGGCGACGGCCTGCGGGTCGAGGCCGAGCGAGGAGCCGGCCAGCGCGCCGGAGCCGTACGGGGAGACGGCGGTGCGGGCGTCCCACTGGCGCAGCCGCTCGGCGTCCCGGCCGAGGGCCTGGACGTGGGCGAGGACGTGGTGGGCGAAGAGCACCGGCTGGGCGTGCTGGAGGTGGGTGCGGCCGGGCATCGCGGTCTCCGGGTGGGCCTCGGCGAGGCCGACCAGGGCGTGCTGGAGGTCGAGGACCAGGGCGCCGATGGTCTTGGCGTGGTCGCGCAGGTACATCCGGAACAGGGTGGCGATCTGGTCGTTGCGCGAGCGCCCGGCGCGGAGCTTGCCGCCGAGGTCGGCGCCCAGGCGCTCCAGCAGGCCGCGCTCCAGGGCGGTGTGCACGTCCTCGTCGGCGACGGTGCCGGTGAACGCGCCGGACTCGACGTCGGCCAGCAGCTGGTCCAGCCCGGCCAGCATGCCGTCGAGCTCGGCCGCGCTGAGCAGCCCGGCCCGGTGCAGGACGCGGGCGTGCGCCTTGGAGCCGGCGATGTCGTACGGGGCGAGCCGCCAGTCGAAGTGGACGGAGGCGGAGAGCTTGGCCAGGGCCTCGGAGGGGCCGTCGGCGAAGCGCGCGCCCCAGAGGCGGACGTCTGCGGGCTGGTCGGCGGTCATCGCGTGGGCTCCTTCGGAAGGCGGGTCTGGGTGCGGCGGCGCCCCGGCCGCCCGTGCGTCGACGGGGGGCCGGGGCAGCGGTGCTGGCGGTGGATCAGGCCAGGTCGCGGCGGGCGGCGATCTTCGAGGACATGCCGAAGATCTCGATGAAGCCCTTGGACATGGACTGGTCGAAGGTGTCGCCGGTGTCGTAGGTGGCGAGGTTGAAGTCGTACAGCGACCGGTCCGACTTGCGGCCGTTGACCACGGCGCGGCCGCCGTGCAGGACCATCCGGATCTCGCCGGAGACGTGCTGGTTGGCCTCGTTGACGAAGCCGTCCAGGGCGCGCTTGAGCGGGGAGAACCACAGGCCGTCGTAGACCAGCTCGGCCCAGCGCTGCTCGACCTGCCGCTTGTAGCGGGCGAGCTCGCGCTCGACGGTGACGTTCTCCAGGGCCTGGTGGGCGGTGATCAGGGCGATCGCGCCGGGGGCCTCGTAGATCTCGCGGGACTTGATGCCGACCAGGCGGTCCTCGACCATGTCGAGGCGGCCGATGCCCTGGGCGCCGGCCCGCTTGTTGAGCTCCTCGATGGCCTGGAGCACGGTGACCTTGCGGCCGTCGACCGCGACCGGGACGCCCGCCTCGAAGGTGATGACGACCTCGTCGGCCTCGCGCGGGGCGGCCGGGTCCTGGGTGTACTCGTAGACGTCCTCGATCGGGGCGTTCCAGATGTCCTCGAGGAAGCCGGTCTCGACGGCGCGGCCGAAGACGTTCTGGTCGATCGAGTACGGGTTCTTCTTGGTGGTGACGATCGGGAGGTTCTTGGCCTCGGCGAAGGCGATCGCCTTGTCGCGGGTCATCGCGTAGTCGCGGACCGGGGCGATGCACTTCAGGCTCGGGGCCAGCGACTGGATGCCGACCTCGAAGCGGACCTGGTCGTTGCCCTTGCCGGTGCAGCCGTGGGCGACCGTGGTGGCGCCGTGCTTCTGGGCGGCGGCGACCAGGTGCTTGACGATCACCGGGCGGGAGAGCGCGGAGACCAGCGGGTACTGGCCCTGGTACAGGGCGTTGGCCTTGAGGGCCGGCAGGCAGTACTCGTCGGCGAACTCGTCGCGGGCGTCGGCGACCTCGGCCTCGACGGCGCCGCAGTCGAGCGCGCGCTGGCGGATGACCTCCAGGTCCTCGCCGCCCTGGCCGACGTCGACGGCGACGGCGATGACCTCGGCGCCGGTCTCCTCGGCGATCCAGCCGATGCAGACGGACGTGTCCAGACCGCCCGAGTAGGCGAGTACGACGCGATCGGTCACGGCTATCTCCATTCACAAACACAGGTTCCATGCGGCGTTAGGCATAAGTATGCACCACCGCGTATGAGTTCACAAACCAGTACCGCACACCGGGTTTGAAACGGGCGGGAACTACTGCGACTTGGCCTGGGCGAGTTGCATCAGGTGGTCGGCGAGCGCCTGCCCGCCGGCCGCGTCGCGGCTGATCAGCAGCACGGTGTCGTCCCCGGCGATGGTGCCGAGGATCTCGAACACCTCGGCGGTGTCGATCGCCGAGGCCAGGAACTGGGCCGCGCCGGGCGGGGTCCGCAGCACCACCAGGTTGCCGGAGGCGGTGGCGGAGACCATCAGCTCGCCCGCCAGCCGGGCCATCCGGGCCTCGCTGGCGGACTCGCCCATCGGGGCGCGGGGGGTGCGGTCCCCGCCCTCGGCCGGGACGGCGTAGATGAGCGCGCCGTCCCGGTTGCGGATCTTCACCGCTCCGAGCTCGTCCAGGTCCCGGGAGAGGGTGGCCTGGGTGACCACGAGCCCGTCGTCGGCGAGCAGCTTGGCGAGCTGGCTCTGCGAGCGGACGGGCTGACGGGTCAGCAGGTCCACGATCCGCCGGTGGCGCGCGGTGCGGGTCTGCGGGACCTGCGGCGTGGGGCCGGCGGCGGGGGTCGTGGGCTCGGGGCGTTCGGTCATAACTGATGATTCTCCTGAAGGACGCTCAGCTGGTCGCGTCGGGGGCGGCTTCGCGGACCGTCCGGAGGATCGCGGGAAGGGCGGCGAGGAAGGCGTCGGCCTGCTCCTCGGTGAGGACCAGCGGCGGGACCAGCCGGACGGCGTCCGCGACGGCGGCGTTGACCAGGAAGCCCGCCTCCTGCGCGGCGGCCTGCACCTGCCCGGCGACCGGCGCGGTCAGCACGATGCCCAGCAGCAGGCCCTTGCCCCGGACGTGGTCGACCAGCGGGTCGCCGATCGCCTCGATGCCGGTGCGCAGCCGCTCGCCGAGCTTGGCGGCGTGCTCCAGCAGGCCCTGCTCCTCGATGGTGCGCAGCACGGCCAGGCCCGCGGCGGCGACCACCGGGTTGCCGCCGAAGGTGGTGCCGTGCTGGCCGGGGCCGAGCAGGTCGGCGGCCGGGCCGAAGGCGAGCACGGCGCCGATCGGCAGGCCGCCGCCGAGGCCCTTGGCGAGGGTGACGACGTCGGGGTCGACGCCCTCGTACGCCTGGTGGGCGAACCAGTGGCCGGTGCGGCCGGTGCCGGTCTGGATCTCGTCCAGGACCAGCAGGGTGCCGGTGGCCCGGGTGATCTCGCGGGCGGCCTCCAGGTAGCCGTCCGGGAGCGGGATCGCGCCGTTCTCGCCCTGGATCGGCTCCAGGAAGACCGCGGCGGTGTCGGTGGTGACGGCGGCGCGCAGGGCCTCGACGTCGCCGAACGGGACGTAGCTGACGTCGCCGGGCAGCGGCTTGAACGGCTCCTGCTTGCCGGGCTGGGCGGTGAGCGCGAGGGCGCCCATCGTCCGGCCGTGGAAGGCGCCCTGGAGGGAGACCAGGTGGGTGCGGCCGGTCAGCCGGGAGATCTTGAAGGCGGCCTCGTTGGCCTCGGTGCCGGAGTTGCAGAAGAAGACCCTGCCCGGGCGCCCGGCCAACTCGACCAGCTTCTCGGCCAGTTCGACGGTCGGCTCGGCCGTGAACAGGTTGGAGACGTGGCCCAGGGTGGTGAGCTGGCTCGTCACGGCCTCGACGATCGCGGGGTGGGCGGTGCCCAGCGCGTTGACCGCGATGCCGCCGACCAGGTCGAGGTACTGCTTGCCGTCGGCGTCCCACAGCAGCGAGCCCTCGCCGCGCGCCAGCGGGATCCGCGGAGTGCCGTAGTTGTTCATCAGGCTGTGCTTGTACCGCGCGATGACGGCGTCGTTGCTGCTCATGCCAGGCCCCCCAGTACGGTGCTGTCGTCGTCGGGCACGACCATGGTGCCGATGCCCTCGTCGGTGAAGATCTCCAGCAGCAGGCTGTGCTGGACGCGGCCGTCCAGGACGCGGGCGGTGCCCACGCCGGAGCGGACGGCGCGCAGGCAGCCCTCCATCTTGGGGAGCATGCCGGAGGCCAGGGTGGGGAGCATCTCCTCCAGCTCGCCGGCCTTGAGCTGGCTGATCACGTCGTCGGAGTCCGGCCAGTCCTTGTACAGGCCCTCGACGTCGGTGAGCACGACCAGCATCTCGGCGCCGAGCGCGACCGCCATCGCGGCGGCGGCGGTGTCGGCGTTGATGTTGTAGACGTGGCCGTCGGTGCCCCGGGCGATCGAGGAGATCACCGGGATCCGGCCGTCGGCGATCAGCGCCTTGACCGCCCCGGCCTCGATGTTGACGATGTCGCCGACCAGGCCGATGTCGACCTGCTCGCCGTCGACCACGGCGTAGCGCTTGGCGGCGGTCATGGTGTGGGCGTCCTCGCCGGTCATGCCGACGGCGAACGGGCCGTGCGTGTTGAGCAGGCCGACGAGTTCGCGCTGGACCTGCCCGGCGAGCACCATCCGGACCACGTCCATGGTCTCGGGGGTGGTGACGCGCAGGCCCGCGGTGAAGGAGGACTCCAGGCCGAGCCTGTCGAGCTGGGCGCTGATCTGCGGGCCGCCGCCGTGCACGACGACGGGGTGCAGGCCGGCGAAGCGCAGGAAGACGACGTCCTGGGCGAACGCGGCCTTGAGGTCCTCGTCGACCATGGCGTTGCCGCCGAACTTGATGACCACGGTCTTGCCGTGGAAGCGCTCCAGCCAGGGCAGCGCCTCGATCAGGGTGCGGGCCTTGGGCAGGGCGGCGTTGCTGCGGGCCTGTTCGCCCTTGGGTGCGATCTGCATGGCGGTGGGACGACCCCCCTCGGGTCAGCTGGAGTAGGCGCTGTTCTCGTGCACGTACTCGGCGGTCAGGTCGTTGGTCCAGACGGTGGCCGAGGCCTGACCGGCCTTCAGGTCGGCGGTGATGACGACCTCGCGGTCCTTCATCGAGACCAGGTCGCGGTCCTCGCCGACGCCGCCGCTCCGGCAGACCCAGACGCCGTTGATGGCGACGTCCAGCTGGTCCGGGTCGAAGGCGGCGGAGGTGGTGCCGATCGCGGACAGCACCCGGCCCCAGTTGGGGTCCTCGCCGTGGATGGCGCACTTGAGCAGGTTGCTGCGGGAGACGGTGCGGGCGACGTCGAGGGCCTCGTCCTCGGTGGCCGCGTTGACGACCTCGATCCGGATGTCCTTGGAGGCGCCCTCGGCGTCGCCGATCAGCTGGCGGGCCAGGTCGGCGCAGACGGTGCGCACGGCCTCGGCGAACTCGGCCTGCTCGGGCGCGATCCCGGAGGCGCCGGAGGCGAGCAGCAGCACGGTGTCGTTGGTGGACATGCAGCCGTCGGAGTCGACCCGGTCGAAGGTGGTGCGGGTGGCGGCGCGCAGCGCGGCGTCCAGGCCCGCGGAGTCGACCGCGGCGTCGGTGGTGACCACGACCAGCATGGTGGCCAGGCCCGGGGCGAGCATGCCCGCGCCCTTGGCCATGCCGCCGACCGTCCAGCCCGCGGGGGCGGTGACCTGGGCGGTCTTGTGCACGGTGTCGGTGGTCTTGATGGCGATCGCGGCGCTCTCGCCGCCGGTGTCGCTGAGCGCCTGCACGGCCAGCTCGACGCCGGGCAGCAGCTTGTCCATCGGCAGCCGGACGCCGATCAGGCCGGTGGAGCAGACCGCGACCTCGATGGCGCCGATGCCCAGCTCGGCGGCGACCTTCTCGGCGGTGGCGTGGGTGTCCTGGAAGCCCTCGGGGCCGGTGCAGGCGTTGGCGCCGCCGGAGTTGAGGACCACGGCGGCCAGCTCGCCGTCGTTCAGCACCTGGCGCGACCACTTCACCGGCGCGGCGTGCACCCGGTTGGAGGTGAACACGCCGGCGGCGGCGTGCTGCGGGCCGTCGTTGACGACGAGGGCGAGGTCCGGGTTGCCGGAGGCCTTGATGCCCGCGGTGACGCCCGCCGCGCGGAAGCCCTTGGCCGCGGTGACGCCGACGTTCCGGCTCTGGGAGGTGGTCACGGTGCGACTCCGTTCAGCGGGAGGCCGAGCTCCTCGGGGAGGCCGAGGGCGATGTTCATGCTCTGCACCGCGCCGCCCGCGGTGCCCTTCACCAGGTTGTCGATCGCGCTGATCGCGATGATCCGCCCGGCGTGCTCGTCCAGCACGACCTGCAGCACGGCCGCGTTCGACCCGTACACGGACGAGGTGTGCGGCCACTGCCCCTCGGGCAGCAGGTGGACGAACGGCTCGTCGCCGTACGCCTTCTCGTACGCGGCGCGCAGCTCGGCGCCGGTGGTGCCGGGGCGCGCCTTGGCCGAGCAGGTGGCGAGGATGCCGCGCGGCATCGGCGCCAGGGTGGGCGTGAAGGAGACGGTGACCGGCTCGCCCGCGAGCGGGGTCAGGTTCTGCGCCATCTCCGGGGTGTGCCGGTGGCCGCCGCCGACGCCGTACGGGCTCATCGAGCCCATCACCTCGCTGCCCAGCAGGTGGGCCTTGAGGGCCTTGCCCGCGCCGGAGGTGCCGGACGCGGCGGTGATCACCGCCTCCGGCTCGGCCAGGCCCGCGGCGAACATCGGGTACATGGCGAGCGTGACGGCGGTCGGGTAGCAGCCGGGCACGGCGATCCGCTTGCTGCCGCGCAGCGCCTCGCGGTGGCCGGGCAGCTCGGGCAGGCCGTAGGGCCACGTCCCCGCGTGCGGGGAGCCGTAGAACTGCTCCCAGTCGGCGGACGACGCGAGCCGGTGGTCGGCGCCCAGGTCGACCACCAGGACGTCCTCGCCCAGCTGGGCGGCGACCTCGGCGGACCGGCCGTGCGGCAGGCCGAGGAAGACGATGTCGTGCCCCGCCAGCGTCTGGGGGTTCGTCGGCTCCAGCACCCGGTCGGCCAGGCCGATCAGGTGCGGCTGCAGCGCGCCGAAGCGCTGGCCCGCGTTGGAGGCGCCGGTCAGCGCGCCGATCTCCACCTCCGGGTGCGCCTGCAGCAGTCGCAGCACCTCGCCGCCCGCGTATCCGCTCGCTCCGGCGACGGCAACTCGCAATACCATGGCGTTCCCTCCTGAAGCCCAGCATGAATATACGCAGCCTAGCAAAATCATGCAAGGATGCGGCCGGTCCCGGCCCTGTCGCACCCACCTCCTAGAGTGCCGCCATGACCGATCTCGCCGCAGCGGCGCACCTGTTGACCGACGACGGCCCCCCGGTGGAACTGCTGGCCTGCCACCCGCGCCTCCCACTGGCCGCCGGGATCGCCACCGACGCGGAGGCCGACCGCTCGCTCGTCCGGGTCTGGGACTGCTCCGGCGGGCGGCTGCGCGAACTCGCCCCCTTCGACGTCGCGCTCTTCACCGGCGGCTGGGGCGACCACTGGCTGCCCCCGATCGCCTGGCACCCGCACGAGCCCCTGCTGACCGTCGCCGACGGGAGCCTGCTGCGCCGCTGGACCCCGGACGGCCCGGCCGAGCCGCTGCCCGCCCCCGACGGCTGCGAGGCGCTCGCCCACAGCCCCGACGGCCGCTTCCTGTGGGCCTCGACGATCGACGGCGACGGCACCTCGGCCGTCCTCGCCCCCGCCACCGGCGCCACCGCCACCGCCCGCTGGTGGGACACCGGCGTCGGCACGCACCCCTCCGGCGAGCTGGTCGCCACCCTGGCCGGCGAGCAGGGCGCCACCTACGTCCTGTTCGCCCGCCCCGGCGGCGCGGACGGCGCGATGCGGCAGCAGCGGCGGGCCCTGGTCCTGGACGTCGACGGCTACGGCACCCCGCTGTTCAGCCCCGACGGGCGCCACCTCGCCCTGCGCGGCAACGCCTACGTCGAAACGCTGGACGTCTTCGCCTTCCCCTCCCTCCGCAGGGTCCTGCACACCGACCTCGCCCTGGACGAGGAGTGGCCCCGCCACAACCTCGCCTTCGGCCCGCGACCCGGCACGCTGTGGCTCGGCACCCCCCGCGGCACCCTGCTCGAACTCGACGTGGAGACCGGCGACGCCGTCGAGCACCGGGGCCCGTCCGACGCACCGGCCACCGCCCTGACCGCCACCGCCGACGGCCACCTGCTGCTCGCCCAGGAGGACGGCCGCCTCACCCTGCTGGCAACGGCCCCCGCCTCCGCCGCCGACGCGCCGGGCGCGCACGCGGACGCCGCCGCGTTCCTGGCCGCCACCGAGGACGTCCCCGCCGACGGCGACCTGGAGGACCACCTCCTCCCCGCCGACGACGGACCGTCCCCGCAGGAGCCGACCGGAGTCGCCGACCCCGCCCGGCGCCAGGTACGCGTCCGCGCCGAGCGGTCGTTCGCGGAGGCCCTCGACTGACCGCGGGGCGCGTGGGCGGCGGGCCGTACGCTCCGGGCACGGATCCGGCAGGAGCGTGGAACGAGCGGCTGGCCGGGCTGGTGGAGGGACGGCCGGCGCGGCGGCGGGAGGTCGACTGGGCTGCGGTGGGGGCCCGGCTGGGGACGGGGCTGCCGCACGGCTACCGGCTGTTGGTGGAGCGGTTCGGGGCGGGGGCGTTCAACGGGCTGTCGCTGCTCGTCCCGGAAGCGCCGGATCCGCTGCTGGACCTGGAGCGGAACGCCGAGCGCCTGTCGGCGTCGGCGGCCGAGTGGCCCGGGCGGATCGCCCCGTACCCGGCGTTCCCCGCGCCGGGCGGGCTCCTCCAGTGGGCGGACGGCGAGGACGGCCACCTCCAGGCGTACTGGCTGACCGGCGCGGGCGACCCGGACCGGTGGCCGATCCTGTCGAACAGCACGGACGGCGCACCCGAGGAGTGGGAGCGCTTCGACGGCCCGGTCGGCCGGTACCTGTTCCGGCTGTTCACCGGCCGCCGCCCGAGCGCGTACGCCGGGCGCCCGCCGTCGGTCCGGTTCGAGCCGGTGGGGTCGGCGGCGGGGTCCGCGGTGGGATCGGCGGTCGAGCCGTGGGAGGACGAGGGGTTCGAGGGGTGGAGTCCCGACCCGCACCGGTGAGTTGACGCTGCCTCGGGCGTCCGCGTCAGGGGTGTGCGTCCGCGTCGGTGGAGGCGCGGACGACGAGTTGCGGGGCGAAGCGCTCGACGCTTTCGGTGCGGTCGGCGGCCGGGCCCTGGAGGAGGGCGAGGGCGCGTTCGGCCATGTCGGCGAGCGGGTGGCGGATGGAGGTGATCGGGGGGTCGAGGAGTTCGAGCAGCTCGGTGTCGTCGAAGCCGGTGACGGCGATCTCGCCGGGCACGGAGACCGCCGAGCGCTGCAGGGTGCTGACCAGGCCGACGGCGAGGACGTCCGCGCCGCAGACGACGGCGTCGACCTCGGCGCGGCGGGCGGCGATCCGGCGGCCCGCGGTGCGGCCCGCGTCGGTGGTGAAGCTGGGCAGCAGGACGGTGGCGGCGCCGGCGCCGCGGGCGGCGGTGAAGGCGGCGAGGCGTTCGGCGCCGGAGGAGGAGGCCTGGTCGGCGGCGACCAGGGCGATCCGGTGGCGGCCGAGGCCCTCCAGGTGGTCGAGCAGCAGGCGCATCGCGGCGGCGTTGTCGAGGGTGACGGCGGCGGTGCCGGAGCCGTGCGCCCAGCGGTCGAACAGCACGACGGGGGCGCGCCCGGCGGCGGCCCGGACGGCGGGCCCGGAGGCGGCGGCGGAGACCGGCACGACCAGCAGCCCGTCGACCCGTCCGCTCAGCAGGGTCTCGATCTGCTCGGCCTCGATGGCGGGCGAGTTGGCCGCGTCGGAGACCACCAGTTGGCCGCCCGCGGCCCGGACCTGCTGGGCGATGGCGTCGGCGAGCTGGACGAAGTACGGGTTGGCGAGCGAGGGGACGACCACGCCGACGGTGCCGGTGGTGCCGGTGCGCAGGGCCCGCGCGGAGTGGTTGGTGCGGTAGCCGAGGCGCCGGGCGGCCTCCTCGACCCGGCGGGCCAGGTCGGGGTCGACGTTGCGCGGGGTGCCGGCCAGGACGCGGGAGGCGGTGGCCCGGGAGACGCCGGCGGCCGCGGCCACGTCGAGGAGTCGGGGCGCTGTCACGTGGGGTCCTCCCCGGTCGGAGCGGTCTCGGAGCGGTCTGGCGGCGGTCTGGCGGCGGTCTGGCGGCGGTCTCGGAGCGGTCTGGCGGCGGTCTCGACGGCGCTTCGCGGGCTGCGCCGCGCGCTCCCGGCCTCGGAGCGGTGACGGCCGGGTCCCGTTCCGGCGGGCCTGAGCTGGCGGGCCTGAGCTGGCGCAATGTGCAGCACGAGGGTACTTGACGCCTCGTGAGTGCTGGTCCACAGTGTGGGAGATCGATCTCCCACGGCTCCCGAGGAGTCCCAGATGCCGCCCATCACCGTCGTCGGTTCGGTCAACCGCGACCTCGTCCTGACCGTCGAGGACCTGCCGCGGCCCGGCGAGACCGTGCTCGCCCGGGGCTTCGTCGAGGGCGTCGGCGGCAAGGGCGCCAACCAGGCCGTCGCGGCCGCCCGGCTCGGCGCGCAGGTGCGCCTGGTGGCCCGGATCGGGGCGGACGGCGAGCCGATCCGCCGGGTGCTGGCCGCCGAGGGCGTCGACCTGGACGCGGTGCTGACCGCGCCGGACGCCACCACCGGGATCGCCTCGGTGGTGGTCGACCGCGCGGGCGAGAACACCATCGTGGTCAACCCCGGCGCCAACGCCGTCCTCGCGGTCGAGGACCTGCCGCAGTGGCTGGCCCGCACGCCCGGCGAGGTGGTGCTGGTGCAGCACGAGGTCGCCGCCGAGGTGGTCGCCGCCGCGGTGCTGCGGGCCCGGGAGCAGGGCGGCACGGTCGTCCTCAACCCGGCCCCGGCCCGGCCGGTCGACCCCGCGGTGCTGGCCGCCGTCGACGTCCTGGTGCCCAACCTGGGCGAGCTGGCCGCACTGCTGGGCGCCGAACCGGTCTCCGGCCCGGCCGCCGCCCGCGAGCTGCTGGAGCGCGCCGACCTGCCCTGCGGGGCCGTGGTGGTCACGCTCGGCGCGGACGGGGCGCTGGTCAAGCAGCCGGGCCGCCCGGGCGTCCACCTGCCCGCCCCCGTGGTGGACGCCGTCGACACCGTCGGCGCGGGCGACACCTTCTGCGGCGCCCTCGCCGACGCGCTCGCCCGCGGCGCCGACCTGCCCGCCGCGGCGGCCCGCGCCGTCCGGGCGGCCTCGCTGGCCGTGACCGGGCTCGGCGCCCAGTCCTCGATGCCCAGCGCGGCGCAGCTCGACGCCGTCCCCTGACCCGTTCGACAGCTCCCCTGTACCACCTTGTTCAACGGAGAACACCCATGCGCAGCCTCAAGCTCGGCCTGTTCGAGAACGCCCAGACCAACGCCAGCGGCACCGCCACCTGGCGGCACCCCGACAGCCGCCGCCACCTGTTCGACACCCTCGGCTACTGGCAGGAGGTGGCCCGGCTGTGCGAGGACGCCAAGCTGGACTTCCTGTTCCTGGCCGACGCCTGGGGCTGGTCGGAGATCGACGGGGTGCGCCCGCCGATCGCCACCGAGGAGACCCTCGACCTGCCCCGGCTCGATCCGTTCGTGATCGCCTCGGCGCTGCTCGCCTCCACCACCGACCTGGGCCTGGTGGTGACCGGCTCGGTGCTGGTCGAGCCGCCGTACGGCTTCGCCCGCCGCCTGGCCACCCTGGACCAGCTCTCCGGCGGCCGCCTCGGCTGGAACGTGGTCACCACCGGCACCGCCGACACCGCGGTCAAGGCGTTCGGGATGGACATGGTCGCGCACGACGACCGGTACGCGATGGCCGAGGACTTCCTCGACCTGGTCTACAAGTACTGGGAGGGCGCCTGGGAGCCGGACGCCCTGGAGAAGGACAAGGACGGCCGGTTCGCCGACCCGGCCAAGGTGCACCCGGTCGAGCACGACGGCCCGTACTTCCGCTCGCACGGCTACGGCAACACCGCCCGCTCCCCGCAGGGCACCCCGGTGCTGTTCCAGGCCGGCGCCTCCCCCGCGGGGCGCCGGGTCGGCGGGCGGCACGGCGAGTGCATGTTCGTCGGCAGCGGCAGCGTCGAGCAGCTCGCGGGCCACGCGAGGGCGATCCGCGCGGAGGCCGTGCAGGCCGGGCGGAAGGCCGACGAGGTCAAGGTGATGTCGGCGTTCTCCTGCGTCGTCGGCGCCACCACCTCGGACGCCGAGCGCCGCTGGCAACGGGTCCTGGACGCGCAGCGCCCCGAGGTCACCGTCGCCTCGTACGCGATGTTCACCGGCCTGGACCTGTCCTCGTACGCGCCGGACACCCCGATGGCCGAGCTGTCCACCGAGATGTCGCAGACCCAGGTCGCCCGGTTCGCCGGGAAGACGGTCGGCGACGTGCTCGCCGACTGGCACACCCACGGCGTGGGCGCCCGCCCGGTGGTCGGCACCGCCGAGGAGATCGCCGACGAGATCTGCGCCCTCGCGGAGGGCGCCGACCTGGACGGCTTCCTGCTCTCGCCGACCGTGCAGCCCACCTCCACCGTCGAGTTCGTCGAGTCGGTGCTGCCGATCCTGCGCGAGCGCGGCGCGTTCCGCGGCGCGTACGCGGACGGCGAGTCGCTGCGCGAGCGCCTGACCGGTTCCGGCGGCCGGGCGCTGCCCGCCAGCCACCCGGCCGCGCGGCACCGCCACTGACCCGTCGATCCACCCCCGCACCACGAGAGGACGGCGACGGCCGTGACCACTCCCGCCCACCACCCCACCGAACCGGCCTCGCCGGCCTCGCCGACCTCGCCGCTCGGGCCGACCTCGCCGACCGCACCGACCGGGCCCAGCGAGCCGGGCGGGCCGACCGAACCGGGCGGGCCGACCGAGCTGGACGCGGGCGCGCTGCGGCAGGCCTTCGGGGCGTACCCGACCGGCGTGGTCGCGATCGGTGCGCTGCGCGGCGGCGAACCGGTCGGGTTCGCGGCCAGCTCGTTCGTGTCGATCTCGCTGGCACCGCCGATGGTCGCGGTCAGCGTGGCCCGCACCTCCACCACCTGGCCGCGCCTGGCCGGGGCCCCGGTGCTCGGGCTGAGCGTGCTCAGCCGCGGCCAGGGCGCGCTGTGCCGCAAGCTCGCCTCCCGGGCGGGCGACCGGTTCGACGGCACGCCCTGGCGGGCCACCGCCGACGACGCGGTGCTGATCCACGACGCGGCGCTGTGGCTGACCGCCCGGGTCGGCCCGGTGTACGACGGCGGGGACCACGAGATCGTCCTGCTGGAGCTGCTCACCGCCGAACTGTTCCCCGGCGTGGAGCCGCTGGTCTTCCACACCAGCCAGTTCCGCGAGCTCACCCCCCATGCCTGAGCTCCCCTCCACCCCCCTGGTCGGCACCGTCGTCCACGGCGCCGGCCGGGGAACGGGCCTCGGCTTCCCCACCGCCAACCTCTCCCCCGCCCCCGGCACGGCCGTCCCGCCACCCGCGATCTACAGCGGCTGGCTGACCCGCCCGGCGACCGGGGACGTGCACCGGGCGACCGTCAGCATCGGCACCAACCCGACCTTCGGCGACTTTGCCGAGGTGCACGTCGAGGTGCACTGCCACGACGCCCCGGACGGCCTCCACCTCTACGGCGAACGGGTCGAGCTGCGGTTCGTCGCCCGGCTGCGCGACACCGAGAAGTTCGCCACCGTCGACGAACTGCTCGCCGCCGCCCGCGAGGACGTCCGCCGCTCGGACGCCCTGCTGGCCGCCGCACCCCGCCCCGCCGCCCCCTGAACCCGGTCGGCCCCGTCCCTCTCCCCCGCTTCCCGGCGGGGTCGACCGTTCCCCACCGCTGTTTCCCGGCACGCACCCCCGCCCCCACCCTCGTCACTGCGCCCGATGCCCGCGTGCCCGACCGACGCCTCCCCCCGGGGTCGGTCGTCTCCCCCCACCACCTCGCTCCGTACGAACAAAGGTGTGAGTCATGAGCGCATTCCACTGGTTGAACGAGCAGTTCAGCTTCTTCGGCCTCCCCGTCTACTGGTCCGACTTCCTCGGCAACATCCTCGCGCTCGCCACCGTCTGGCTGGCCCTGCGCCGCTCGCTGGTGGCCTGGCCGGTGCAGATCCTCGGCTCGGTGTTCCTGCTGATCGCCAGCCTGAACGTGCACCTGGGCGGCAACGCCGCCCGGCAAGTGGTGATCATCGTCTCGGCGTCCTGGGGCTGGGCGACCTGGAAGCGCAGCCGCGAGCAGGAGGGCGCGATCAACGTCCGCTGGGCGAACTGGAACGAGCGCGCGGTGCTGGTGGCCGCGATGGTGTTCGGCACGATCGCGTTCGCCGCGGTGCTGAAGTGGCAGGACGCCTCGTTCTACCCGGGCGCGCCGATGTGGATGGTGAGCGCGGACGCCTGGATCTTCGTCGGCTCGATCATCGCGATGTACAGCCAGGCCCGCCGCTACATCGAGTTCTGGTTCGTCTGGCTGGCGGTCGACCTGGTCGGCGTGCCGCTGGCGGTGCACTCGGAGCTGTACTTCTCCGGCATCGTGTACTCGATCTTCTTCGTGATGGTGGTGATCGGCATCCGCGACTGGGCCTCGCGCAGCAGGCCGCAGGAGATCGCCTCGCCCCTGGAGCCCGCCCTCCTGGTGGAGGGCCGCGAGGAGACCACCCGCTGACCCCGTCCTCCCGTCCGGAGCGGGTCGCCTTCCCGACCCAGGGGGGTGGCCCGCTCCGCGCGGGCGGGTTGCACCGCGTGGGCGGGTTGCACCGCGCACCGAAAAGCAGCTGATCGGCTCGCCCGCGGTCTGCGACGATCACCGACGTGAACCGTGCGCTGCGCGTCCTGCGCGTCCTCGCCGACCGCCCCTTCGCCGAGGTCGGCGCGCCCGCCGCCGCGGTGGCCGACGACCGGCGCGGCCTGCTCGCCGTCGCCGGGACCGCCGGGACCGCCGGGACCAGCGGGTACCGGTGCGCCGTGCCGGTCGCCGTGCACCGCGCGTCCGACCTGGCCTGCGTGGCGCTGGTGCGGGCCCGCTTCCCGGTGCACGCGCTGGCCTTCCACCCGGAGCTGCCGCTGCTGGCGATCGGCACCGGGCGGTACGACGGCGGCTACCTCTTCGAGGGGGAGCTGCTCCTGCTGGACCTCGAATCCGGCACCGCCGTCCAGTTGTTCGAGCACTGGGCCGGACGCCAGGTGCTCGCCCTGGAGTGGACGGACGGCACTTCGCTGCGGCTGCTGCTGGCACCGCCGGACGACTGGCAGGACCCCGCCGCCCTGACGGAGGGCCACCGCGCCGAGCTGCACCGGCCCGACTGGCGGGGCCTCGCGGCGGGCTCGGTCACCCCGCAGGAGCTGGCCGGTCCGCGTGTCCCCGCACCCCGCCCGGACGGCCGGGCCGGGGCCCGCCGCCTGCTGGACGGCCTCACCGACGGGTGGCAGCCGCGCGGCCCGGTCCGCGCCGTCGCGGAGCTCGCGGACGGACGGCTGCTGGCCACCCTGCCCGGCGTGCTGCTGGAGTGCCGGACACCGACGGGCGAACTCGCCTGGTCGGTACCGGCGGACGGGGAGGGCGGCGCACTGGCGGTCTCCCCGGACGGCGAGCGCGCCTGGGTCTGCCTGGACCGACCGCCCGCCCTGGTGGAGGTCGCGCTTGCGGACGGGGCGGTGGTGGAACGGTGTCCGCTCCCGGTCGCCGCCGTCCTGTCGCCCGGCCCCGACGGCCTGCCCGTCCTCGCCCCGCGCACCGGCCACCGGCCCGCCGTCCGGCGCCGTGGCCTGGTCCCCCGCCCGCCCGCCGACGGGACCGCACCGGCTGCCGGACCGCGCCCCTACCGGCAGGTCGGTCCCGCCGGGTTCGGCTTCCCCCACTCCTGGGAGCCCGGCCGCTCGCACCTCGGCGGGCCCGGTGTCGAACTCCCGGACGGCGACCTGCTGTACGCGGGCACCGTGCACGACGGCCGGGGCCTGCAGGCGGGTGGCTCCTTCGTGGTCCGCCGCGCCCCGTCCGACGGCGCACCGCGCTGGGTGTTCCGCACCGACCGTCCCGCCACCGCCCTGGACGTGGACGTGGACGTGGACGGCGACCTCGCCCACATCGCCTATGACGACGGCGAGTTGGTCACCCTCGCGACCGCCGACGGCACCGTCCGCCGCCGCGCCCCGCTCACCCTGGGCCCGATCGTCCTACGCCCCACCGCACTCACCGTCCCCGCCCCCGGCCGCCTGCTGGTCGGCACCGCCGACGGCCGCGTCCTCGACTGCACCTACGGGAGCGCCCCGTGAGCCCGCCCGCCGCGCCGCTCGACGGTTCCGCCCTGCCCGGCACCCCCGTCCACCGGGACGCCGCCGCCCACCGCGAGGCCCGCGCCGTCCTCCTCCACCGCGCCGACCGGGAGACCGTCCCCGCCCACTCCCTCGCCCCCGAGCAACTGCGCGGCCCGTGCGGCCCGTTCCCCCGCGCGGACGGCCGCGCCGCCGCCCGCGCGCTGGTCGCCCGCACGCTCCACCCGCCGCGGCGCCGCCACGGCTGAAGCGCCGTCCGGGGTCGCCGCCACCGCTACTGCGGCGGGGGCACCAGGCGCAGCAGGTCCGCGGCCGGAAGCGACGGGTTCGCGACGGCGTGGTGCGCGGTCTCCGGGTCGGCCAGCAGTGCGCGGATCCGGTCGAGCGGCAGGGCGGGGTGCGCGGCGGCCCGTTCGCGGGCGCGCCGGTCGCGCAGGCAGGCGGTGAGGGTGGCACCGTCGGCGGCGGGGTGGACGGCGAGGGCGCGCAGGGTGGCCACGTTGTGCTCGCCGGTGACGAGGGCGCGCAGCAGGGCGGTGGGGGTGTCGGGGTTGGCGGCGATGCCGGGGCCGACGAGTCGGCCGTGGCGGTGGTGCATGGCGGTCAACTGCCCTTCTTCCAGGCCGGGATGGGGCGCGACAGCGTTGGCCACCTTGGCGTCCGGGTCTTCGGCGAGGCGGTCGCGGACGTGCGGGGGCAGGTCGCGGCGCAGGGCGAGCAGGCGGCGCAGTCCGGGGTCCGCGGAGGCGGCGAGCCGTTCGGTCTCGGCGGGGTCGGCGGCGGCGATCCGGGGCGGCAGTGTCGTGCCGAGCTTGAGGACGACGCCGTCCCGGGCCCGGTCCAGGAGGTCCAGCGGCACGGCGGGGTTGCAGACTACGGCCCGGCGCACGATCTCGCAGGGGACGGTGGCGAGTTGACGGATGAGTCGCTCACCGACCGCCGGGTTCTCGGCGAGCGCGGCAAGTACGAACGGCTCGGTGGAGGAGGCCAGTTGGGCGTAGGCGTCCGGGTCGAGGTCGGTGCGTTCGGCGAGTCGGGCGCGCAGGAATCCGCTCGGGTCGGACAGGTGGCGCCGGGCGTCGGCGGCGGGCGCGTTCGGGTGCGCGAGGGCGGCCTCCACGACAGTGTGCCGGGCGTACTGGTGGCTGCCGTCGCAGGCGGCGCCGCCGGGCAGGTCGCAGTCCGGGTCGGGGCAGTCCGGCGGGTGCGTCCACGGGACGGCGTGGCGTTCGCAGACCTCGCAACTCGGCAGCGGCGGAAGGTCGTTGAGCAGGTCGGCGAGGACACCGGGCGGGGCGGCCGGGTTCCAGGCGACGGCCTGCCGGACGCGCGGCGAGGGGTGCGCCGCGAGGGCGGCGAGGATGCCGGGGTCGGGCTGCGCCTCGGCGAGTTCGACCAGGACGTCCCGGTCCGCCTCGGCGAGCAGCCGCTGTGCGACCCCGGCGGGAAGCCGCTCGGTGGACGCCAACTCCGGCCACAGTTCCCGCCGTTGCACCAGCAGCTCCGCCCACCCGGCGGGTGCCCGCCCGGCCCGCAGCAGGGCCAGCGCGGCGATCGGCTGCCGCCGGGGGTCGACCCGATCCGCCGACACCCGGCCGGCCCTCACCAGGCGCCCGGCCGCTGCGGTCCCGCGCTCCGCCAGCAGCTCGACCTGCTGGTCGGTCAGGTCCGTCCGCTCGACCAGCTCCAACGAGAGGTCCGGCTCCACCAGCCGGACCAGCCGTTCCACCGCCTCCGCGGGCAGTGACGGGTTCCCGGCCAGCCCTTCCCACACACGACGCACCCGGACATCCTCGCCCCGCCCGACCCGCCCCCGCCACGCGTTTTCGACGCGGCCCGCTCCCCGCACGTCTCGGCGCGTTCCCGACGCGTCCCCGGCACGGTCTCGGCGCGTTCCCGGCACTGCACGACGCTGCACCGCACTGCACGACGCTGCACCGCGCTGCACCGCGCTGCCCGGCGCACCGGCATCATGGACGGATGCCGAAGCGCCGGAAGCCCGCCGCCCGACCCGCCGAGCCCGTGGAAGCCGATCGCGGCCCGTTCGTCCTCCCGCCCGTGGCCGCTCGGGGGTTCACCGACGCGGGCGGCTGTCGCTGGCGGCTCGTCCGCGGCCCGCTGGATCCGCGCCGGGCGAAGCGGCTCGCGGTGCAGGCCGACGTGATGTCGATGGGCGATCGCTACGACGAGCGGGCCGAGCGCTGGTTCCCCCGCTTCCTGCCGGAGGCCGAGCGCCCGGCCGCCTGGCTGGTGGCCCGGGCCGGGTACGGGGCGGAGGGGCTGCCGTCCTACCAGGCGTACGAGTTCAGCGCGGACGACGGCCGGGTACTGCTCTTCGTCGAGACGTACTGCTGATCCCGCTCACGCCTCCCCGCCCCCGAACAGGCCCTGCTGCCGGGCGATGCCGCGGACGAACACCACGGCGTCGACCTGCTCCAGGGCCGCCGGGTCGAGCCCGAAGTAGGTGTGGTCGGCCGGGACTCGGGCCTTGACGCCGCCCAGTTCCCGTACCGCCGGAGCGAGTTGCTTCGGGTCGAGGACGGCGCGCGGGTACGGGAGGGTGGCGAGGAGGCCTTCGAGGGTGTCGGGGGCGGGGTGGTCGTCGGGGGCGCGGTGGCCGAAGGTGGTGGCGAGGAAGGCGTAGCCGTCGCCGAGGCGGGATTCGAGCAGCGATCCGGCGCTCCACCACAGGAGTTGGTGGTCGCCGAGCGGGATGCGGCTGGCTTCGCGCTGGAGGTGGCGGTTGTGGGCGAAGGCGAGGGTCGGGCCGCGGCGGGCCTCGCGGCGGAGGACTGCTTCGAGGTTGTCGGCGATCATCAGGTCCCGTTGCCGCATCAGGGAGTTGAGCCGGTCGGGGCCGTCCCCGGCGGTGGCGGCGTGGTAGCGGAGCAGGCCGGTGGCGGTGCGGGCGTCGAGTTCGGCCCGCCAGAGCGCGTCCTCGTCCTCGTGGCACTGCGGGCGGTGCGCGGCCAGCAGGAGGCTCAACTCGTCGGCGAGCAGCCGCAGTCGGACGGCGTCCTCGGTGCGGCCGACCGAGCGGCTCGGGTCGCGGGTGGCGGCGGGTTCGGTCCAGCGCTCGTCCGGCCCGCACAGGAGGAGCAACTCCTCGCGTCCGGGCAGCAGTTCGGCCGGGAGCCGGTCGGCCAGGAAGTCGTGCAGCCGGAGCAGCGCGGGGCCGGGTGCGGCGGCGCCGGTGTACTCCAGCGGGCCGTCCGCCCCGTAGAACCTGATCCGCTCGCCCGCCCCGGCCGATGCATTGAACTCCCTTATCCAGCCGATGAGTTCGCGGTTCCCGGCGTAGGCCCCGAACCCGTGGCCCAGCCCCTCCCGCAGCACGGTGTCCAGTGCGCCGTCCGCGCCGCCCACGTACGCGTCGACGGTGAGCGCGGCCAGGCAGTCGCTCTCGACCGCGATCGAGCGGTAGCCGTGCTCGACGACCAGGTGGCGGAAGAGTTCGTTGCGGAGGTCGAGGAACTCCTCGGCGCCGTGGGTGGGCTCGCCGAGGGCGAGCAGCCGGGTGCCGGCGGGGACGAGGGCGGCGAGGGCGGCGGGCGTGAAGGGGCGGGCGGCGTTCCCGAGCGAGGCAGCGGTCATGGATTCCAACGTATCGTTGAAGTTCCGGTGTAAACTTTTCCGCTCCCGGCCCGCAGATCGACCAGGAAAGCTTCAACCACGATGCCGCTGCGCCCGATCGACCTGGCCCGCGCGCACGGCCTGTCCACCCAGGCGGTGCGCAACTACGAGGCGGCGGGCGTGCTGCCGCCCGCCGCCCGTTCCGCGCACGGGTACCGGCAGTACGGCGAGCGCCACGCGGCCGCGCTGCGGGCCTTCCTCGCGCTGCTCCCGGGGCACGGGCACCCGGCCGCCACCGCGATCATGCGGGCCGCCACCGCGGGCGACCTGCCCGAGGCGCTGCGCCTGGTCGACGACGGCCACGCCCTGCTCGCCGAGGACCGCCGCACCCTGGCGGCCGTCCGCACCGCCCTCGACCACCTGCCGTCCGCTCCGGCCGACCCGCCCGCCTCCCGAACGTCCACCTCCGGAACGTCCGCCGCCGACCCGCCCACCTCCGGAACGCCCGCCTCCGGCACGCACATCGGCCCGCTCGCCCACCGCCTGGGCCTGCGCCCGGCCACCCTCCGCGAGTGGGAGCGCGCGGGCCTGGTCACCCCGCGCCGGGACGCCCGCACGGGCTACCGCGTCTACACCCCCGCGCAGGTCCGCGAACTCCTCCTCGCCGAACAACTCCGCCGCGGCGGCCACGGCTTGGCCCGAACCGCCGAGATCCTCGACCGCCTGCGAACGGCCGGCTCCCCGGAAGCCGTCCGCCCCACCCTCGCCGCCTGGCAGGACCGCCTCACCACCCGCGGCCGCGCCCTCCTCGCGGGCGCGGCCGCCCTGCACGCCTACCTCGACCACCCGGACCACCCCGGTCGGTGACCACGCCGTTGGACACGTGGACATGGTGGGCGGCACCGCCGGGTCGGCGAACGCGTCCGGTGCCGAGACGATCCGGGGCCCGGGGCCCGACCGCCGACCGCCCCGCCGACCACCGCCCCGCCGACCCGGGCGCGCACCCTCCTGCCCTGACGGCACCTCAGACCGACTTGTAGCAACCCTACAAGATCACCACGTACGACTCGGTCACGCCCAGCAGCCTTCCGCACCCGTTTCCCTTGGCAGAGTGGGCCACATCGGATCGTCCGGCCGACCGCCGGACAACCCGCTCATTGTGCTGCCATCACAACGGGAGTATCGCCATGCGCACCGAATACGACACCGTCGTGGTCTCCGGCCTCGGGGCCACCACCCCGCTCGGCGGAACCGCCCCCGCCACCTGGCGGGCCATGTGCGAAGGACACAACGGCATCCGCACCCTCGACCGCCCCTGGGCCGCCGACCTGCCGATCCGGATCGCCGGACAGCTCGCCGTCGAGCCCTCCGAGGTCCTCGACCGGATCGAGGCCCGCCGCCTGGACCGCAGCGAGCAGCTCGCCCTGATCGCCGCCCGCGAGGCCTGGGCCGACGCCGGACGCCCCGACGTGGAGGGCGAGCGGCTCGCCGTGGTGATCGGCACCGGCACCGGCGGCGCGGTCACCATGCTCGACCAGGACGACGTCCTGGAGCGCTCCGGCGTCCGCAAGGTCTCCCCGCACACCGTCCCGATGCTGATGGCCAACGGCCCCGCCGCATGGGTCTCCATCGACCTCGGCGCCCGGGCCGGCGCCCACACCCCCGTCAGCGCCTGCGCCTCCGGCGCCGAGGCCGTCGCCCTCGGGCTCGACCTGATCCGGCTCGGCCGCGCCGACGTGGTCGTGGCCGGCGGCACCGAGGCCTGCCTGCACCCGCTGCCGCTGGCCGGGTTCGCCCAGGCCCGCGCGCACTCGCTGCGCAACGACGACCCGGCCCGCGCCTCCCGCCCCTTCGACGCCGGACGCGACGGCTTCGTCATCGCCGAGGGCGCCGCGGTGCTCGTCCTCGAACGCGCGGGCCTCCGCCCGTCCCGGCGGCGCTACGCCACCCTGGCGGGCGCCGCCGTCACCTCCGACGCCCACCACATCACCGCCGGGCACCCCGACGGCCAGACCCGCGCCGTCCGCGGCGCCCTCGCCGACGCCGGGCTGACCCCCGAGGCCGTCGGCCTGGTCCACGCCCACGCCACCTCCACCCCCAAGGGCGACCTCACCGAGGCCGAGACGCTCACCCGGGTCTTCGGCCCGCACCGCCCCGCCGTCACCGCCACCAAGTCGATGACCGGCCACCTCTTCGGCGCCGCCGGGGCGCTGGCCGCCCTCGCCACCGCCTACGCGCTCCACCACCAGCACGCCCCCGCCGTCCGCAACCTCACCGACCCCGACCCGGAGTTCCTCCCGCTGAACCTCCTCACCACCTCCGGCCCGCTCCCGCACACCGCCGCCCTCACCAACTCCTTCGGCTTCGGCGGCCACAACGCGAGCCTGGTCCTCACCCGCGCCTGAACCCGGCCCGACCCGGCCCGACCCGGCCCGACCCGGCCCGGCCCAACCCGGCCCAACCCGGCCCAACCCGGCCCGACCCGGCCCGCGGCGCGCGGACGGGGGCTCACTCCCCGTTCTCCTCCGCCACGCCCCGCAGGAGGCGCAGCAACTCCTGCCGCACCTCCTGCGGGGCCAGCACCCGCAGCGGGACGGCCAGCCCCAGCAGGTACCGGGCCAGCCCCTCCGCGTCGGGCCCGCCGATCTCGACCACGCAGGCCCCGGGCCCGTCCGGACGGTGCGTGCCGACGCTCGCCGGGACCAGCCGCAGCGCCTCCTCCAACGGCACCGGGAAGCGCACCGACGCGTACACCGGGTACCGGCCGGTCCCGGTGTTGCGCACCACCAGCAGCGCCGGGTCGGGCGGCTCCACCGGCTCCGCGACCGGCTGCCCCGTCCCCCGGACCTGCACCACCCGGTCCGCCCGGAAGGTCCGCCACTCGCCCCGCGCCACGTCCAGCGCGACGAAGTACCAGCGCCGCCCGTTGTGCACCAGGCGGTACGGGTCGACCTCCCGGACGCTGTCCCGGCCCCCGCCGTCGCGGTACGACAACCGGACGCGCTGCCCGCCCCGGCACGCCCCGGCCAGCTCCAGCAGCGTCCCCGGGGCGATCTGCGGCTCCCCGGGCCGGTGCGCGTGCACGAAGGTCGCGTCCATCCCGGCGAGCCGCTCCGCGACCCGCCGCGGCAGCGACTGCTGGAGCTTCAACAGCGCCGACAGCGCGGCCTGGTCGCCGCCGAGCACCCCGCTGGACGCGGCCCCGCGCAGCGCCACCGCCACCGCCAGCGCCTCCTCGTCGTCCAGCAGCAGCGGCAGCGCCCGGGCGCCGCCGCTGAGCCGGTAGCCGCCCCAGGGGCCCGGCTCGGACTCCACCCCGTACCCGAGCTCCCGCAGCCGCGCGACGTCCCGGCGCACCGTGCGGTCGGTGACCTCCATCCGCTCCGCGAGCTCCCCGCACGTCCACGACGGCCGTGAGGACAGCAGTGAGACCAGGCGCAGCAGGCGGGCCGAAGTGGTGAGCACGTCCGGAATTCTCCCCCACGACCAGGACCGAACCTGTCCTGGTCGGCTCCTAGCCTCGTCCCCATGAACACCACGGACACCAACGACGCCTCCACGCCCGCGATCCGCTACGTCGCCGTCACCTTCGACTGCCCCGACCCGGCCGAACTCGCCCGCTTCTACGGCGAGGCCCTCGACCTGCCCACCCTCTACTCCGGCGAGGACTTCGTCCTGCTCGGCCGCGAGGGCGCCCCCGGCCTCGGCTTCTCCCGCATCGCCGACTACCGGCGCCCCACCTGGCCCGACCCCGCCCACGAGAAGCGCGCCCACCTCGAATTCGGCGTCGACGACCTGGACGCGGCCACCACCCGCATGCTCAAGCTGGGCGCCACCGAGCCCGACACCCAGCCCTCCCCCGACCGCTGGCGCGTCCTCCTCGACCCCTCCGGCCACCCGTTCTGCCTCACCACCCTGGCCTGAGCAGGCCCCCCCCGGGGCCCGGGGAACGGCGGCGGGCCCGGGCCCGCCGCCGGTGCACTGCCATCGGTGCACCGCCATCGGTGCACCGCCGCTGCACCGCCGCGGTACGCGCACCGGCTCCGGGCCCCGTTCACGGCCCGGCCCCGCCGTTCCCTCCCAGGTCGCGCCGTCCCCACGGGTGAGCGCGGTGATCCGCCGGGCGGCGCCCATCACGGCCCCGCGTCCGTGCGGGGCGAACCGGACGGCGCCGGTGACGGCCCGCCCGAGGGCGCCGTTGCCCGCGGCGGCGAGGTCCCAGGGCAGTCCGCTGCCGAGCACGGTCCCGGTCCGGATGCCGATGTGCTCGCCCCCCGCGCCGCTCAACGTCGCTCTCCATCACCATACCCACACGTTCTGTCACCGCACCGCCCTCCGCTAGCCTGGGGGCACGATGAACTGTTTCACCACCGCCTGGGGCGAGTTCGAGCTGGCCCGTTTCCCGGAGGATCCGCGCGAGCAGCTGCGCGCCTGGGACGCCGCCGACGAGTACCTGCTGCGGCACCTGCACGAGGAGGCGGTGCCGCTGGACGGGGCCGTCACCGTCCTGGGCGACCGCTGGGGCGCGCTGTCGACCGCGCTGGCGTCGAAGGCCGCCGGCCTCACCGCGGTCACCGACTCGTACCTGGCCTCGCGCGCGATCGCCGCGAACCTGGCCCGCAACGGTCTCGACCCGTCCGCGGTCGCGGTCCGCAGCACCCAGGACGCCCCGCCGTCGCGGGTCGACGTGCTGCTGGTGCGCGTCCCGAAGAGCCTGGCGCTGCTGGAGGACCAGCTGCACCGGCTGGCCCCGGCGGTGCACGAGGGAACGGTCGTGGCGGGCACCGGCATGGTCACCGAGATCCACACCTCGACCCTGAACCTCTTCGAGCGGATCCTCGGCCCGACCCGCACCTCGCTGGCGGTCCGCAAGGCCCGCCTGGTCCACACCGCCCCGGCACCGGACCTCGCCCGCCCGGCCAACCCGTGGCCGCTGCGCTACCGGCTCCCGGACGACGTCGGCGCCCTGTCGGGCCGCCAGGTCGCCAACCAGGCGGGCGTGTTCTGCGCGGACCGCCTGGACATCGGCACCCGCTTCTTCCTCCAGCACCTGCCGGAGCCGACCGGCGCCCCGCGCCGGGTCGTCGACCTGGGCTGCGGCAACGGCGTCGTCGGCACGGCCGCCGCGCTCGCCGACCCGCGGGCCGAACTCCTCTTCGTGGACGAGTCGTTCCAGGCCGTGGCCTCCGCCGAGGAGACCTTCCGCACCAACCTGGGCCCGGACCGCCGCGCCGAGTTCCTGGTCGGCGACGCCCTGGCCGACGTCCCGACCGCCTCCGCCGACCTGGTCCTGCTGAACCCCCCGTTCCACTCCCACCAGGCCACCACCGACGCCATCGCCCGCCGCATGTTCACCGGCGCCCGCCGCGTCCTGCGCCCGGGCGGCGAACTGCGCGTGGTCGGCAACCGCCACCTCGGCTACCACGTCACGCTGCGCCGACTGTTCGGCGGCTGTCGAACCGTGGCGGGCAGCCCGAAGTTCACGGTGCTGAGCGCCACCCGCCGGTGAACCCGCCGGTGAACCCGCCGCCTCCCTGCGCCGCACGGTAGCCTCCCCGGAACGATCACCACGGGGGGCGAAGGATGACAGCGGTACGGACGCTCACGGTTCCGGGCGGGGTGCGGTCACTCCTCTGGGACGGGGACGACCTGCTCGACCTGGTCGGCGGCGGCCGGAGGTGGGCGCCGGACGGGACGGAGCGAGGCTCCCTGCTCCACTGGGGCTTCCCGTTCGACCGGGCGGCGCTCTCCCCTTCCGGCCGGTACGCGGCGGTCTGGACCGAACGCGGCACCAAGGGCCTGCTGCTGGAGACCGAGGAGCTGCGGGTCCTGCGGGAGGTCAACCGCAGCTACTACTGCGCGGAGGACTACGACTACCCGCTGGCGCTCGGCCGGTTGCCGGACGGCCGAGAGGTCGTGGTGCACTGTCCCGAGGAGTACAACGAACTGCAGGTCGAGGACCTGGTGACGGGCGAGCGCCTCACCACGGGCCCCCGCGAGCCCGTCGACGCCTTCCACTCCCGCCCCGAGGTGAGCCCGGACGGCCGGCACCTGCTGGTTGCGGGCTGGGTGTGGACGCCCGTCGGAACGGCACGCGTCCACGACCTCGCCGCAGCACTCACCGACCCGGCCGCGCTCGACACCGAGACGCTGTTCGAGCCGCACTCCGGCATCGCCGGGGAGGTCGGCGCGGCCTGCTGGCTGGACGCGCAGCGGATCGCGGTGTCCACCACCGATGACCCGGACGGTCCGGGGGCGCAGCTCGGGCCGCTGCACCTGGGCGTGTGGTCCGTCCCGGAGCGCCGCTGGCTGCACCTCAGCCCGCTGGACGCCCCCACCGGCGCCCTGCTGGCCCGCGGCGGGCAGGTGGTCGCGCTGCACGGCCACCCGCGCCTGCTCGACGCCGCGACCGGCACCGTGCTCGCCGAGTGGCCCGAGCTCGAACTCCCCCGGAAGGACCGGGCGTACGGCGTCACCCACGTCCCCTCCCCGGTCGCCGCGCTCAGCCCCGACGGCACCCGCCTCGCCGTCGCCCGGCCGGACGCGATCGCCGTGGTCGACCTCCCCGCCGCGGTCTGAACCACCGCCCCTCCCCTGGTGTACGCACTGTCTCCGCGGTGCTCTAAGGTGAGCGCCGTTTCGCTGTGGACCATCGCCGTGGACGCCTCCGCGGCCGAGCACCACCGCCAGGGGAGGCACCGTCATGGACACTGCACAGCCCGCCCCGGGAGCCACCGCCCCCGAGGCACCGGCACCCGTCTGCTTCCGGCACCCCGGCCGGGAGTCGTACGTCCGCTGCACCCGCTGCGACCGCAACGTCTGCCCGGACTGCCGGCGCGAGGCGGCGGTCGGCTACCAGTGCGTGGAGTGCGTCAAGTCCGGCCACCAGGGCACCCGCCGGGCCCGGACGGCGTTCGGCGGCCGGATCACCAGCCGCCCGTACGCGACGATCGTGCTGATCGTGCTGAACGTGGCCGCGTACCTGGTGGAACTGGCCCGGCCGGGGACGGCCGATCAGCTCGCGATGCTGGGCTCGGGCGTGGTGGTACCGGACGACGCCGACCCGTACACGTACGTCTACCACCTGTCGGGCGTGGCGCACGGCGAGTGGTACCGGCTGATCACCAACGCGTTCGTCCACCTCGAACCGACCGCGCCGCCGATCGGCGTGCTGCACGTCCTGAGCAACATGTACTGGCTGTGGATGCTCGGCCGGGTGGTCGAGAACCGGCTCGGCGTGCTGCGCTTCCTCGCGCTGTACCTGCTGTCCGCGCTGGGCGCGTCCGCCGTGGAGTACCTGATCGCCTCGGACAGCCTGTCGCTGGGCGCGTCCGGCGCGGTCTTCGGCCTGGCCGGCGGGTACTGGGTGCTCAGCCGCAGCCAGGGCTACGACCCGCTCGGCGGGAACCAGTTGATGGTGACGTTCGTGGTCTGGATGCTGCTGTCGGCGAGTTTCACCTCCTGGCAGGGCCACCTGGGCGGCCTGCTCACCGGCCTGGCCGCGGGCGCCGCCCTCGGCTACGCGCCGCGGCAGCAGCGCGGGCTCGTCCAGTCGATCAACCTGGTCGCGGTCCTGGGCGTGGTGGCGATCGTGATCGTGATCGCCGCCGACCGGATCACCCCCCTCACCTGACGGACGCCTCCAGCCCCGGCCCGGCCCCGGCTCCGGCCCCGCCTCCTGTCCCGGCTACCGCTCCAGCGCCAACTCCAGCTCCCGGTACGCCTCGCCGAGCAACGCCGCCGCCTCGCGCAGCCGCTGCTCGGCGAGCCCGGCGTAGCCGAGCGTGACGGCCGCCGGGCCCGGCCCGAGCCGCCCGGGGGCGACGGCGGCGACCCGCACCCCGCGCCGCAGCGCCGCGGCGGCGAACCCCGACTCGCCCACGCCCGGCGGCAGTTCGGCGTACAGGTGCAACCCGGCGGCGACGCCTCGCAGTTCGGCCGCCGGGAGGTGCTCGCGCAGGGCGGCGGCCAGCGCGTCGCGGCGGGCCCGGTAGCGGGGGCGGACGGCGCGCAGGTGGCGGTCGTAGCCGCCGCTCTCCAGCAGTGCGGCGAAGGCGAGTTGGTCGATCGCACCGGTGCCGAGGTCGGCGTACCGCTTGGCCTCCCGGAAGTCCTCGGCGAGCCAGCCGGGCAGCACCGCCCAGCCGAGCCGCAGCCCGGGCGCCAGGGTCTTGCTGAGCGAGCCCAGGTAGACCGTCCGCTCGGGTGCCAACCCCTGGACGGCGCCCAGCGGTTCGCGGTCGTAGCGGAACTCGGCGTCGTAGTCGTCCTCCACCACCAGCCCGCCGCGCCTTGCCCAGGCGGCGAGTTCGCCGCGGCGGCGGGCCGACAGCGCGACCCCGGTGGGGTACTGGTGGGCGGGCGTGACCAGGACCGCGTCCGCCCCGACGGCCGCCAACTCCCGTACGACCAGGCCCTCCTGGTCGACGGGTACGCCGACCGGCTCGACGCCGTGGGCGCGCAGCAGCTCCAGCGTGCCGGGCGACGCGGGGTCCTCCACGGCGATCCGCCGCCGCCCGTGCCGGGCCAGCACCTCGACGAGCAGCGCCAGCCCCTGCCCGACCCCGCTGACCACCGTCACCCGCTCCGGCCGCGCGGCCACCGCCCGCACCCGGCCCAGGTACGCCGCCAACTCCCTTCGCAGCTGCGGCAGTCCGGCCGGGTCCCCGTACCCGAGGTCCCGGTTCGCGGCGCCCTGCAGCGCCCGCCGCACCGCCCCCGCCCAGGCCGCCCGCGGGAACGCCCCCAGGTCGGGCGAGCCCGGCTTCAGGTCGTACCGCGGCTCGGCCGCCACCACCCGGACGTCCGCCTGCGGGTGCTCGGCCGCCACCCCGTCCGCGACCCTCGTCCCGGATCCCTGCCGCCCCACCAGGTAGCCCTCGGCGGCGAGTTGCTCGTACGCCTCGACCACCACCCCGCGCGAGACGCCCAGTTGGGCGGCCAGCACCCGGCTCGCGGGCAGCCGCGCCCCCGCCACCAGCCGCCCGTCCCGCACCGCCGCCCGCAGCTCCCGCGTCAGTCGCCCGGCCAGCTCCCCGCCGCCGTCCCCCAGCGTGATCAGCAACTCCCGCACCCCGCCCACCTCCTACTCGCCGAAGTGCCCGCCAGGGGCCCGCCGAAGGACCCGCCGAAGTGCCCGCCGAAAGGCCCACCGGGGCCCGGGGTGCGGCGGCCCCGAGCTGCTACCGGCCGGAGCCCGCCGGAAGTCCGAGCTGCTGCGTGCCGGACAGCAGGCCCCTCAACCTACCCGTCCCGATTGGTCCTCTCCAGCACCCCGCAAGTGGCCCTGGGAACCGAACCACCCCGCTCCTAGCGTGGCACCCATGGCAACCACCGCCCCCGACCCCACCCGCGCCCTGCCCGTCGGCTCCGCCCGCGCAGCCTCCGCGATGGCCCTGCTCGGCGCGTCCACCGGCGTCAGCGCCGCCTTCTCCGCCTACCCGGTGGCGGGCGGCCAGACCCTGCGCTACGCCCTGGCCGCGGCGATCCTGCTGCCGCTGGCCCGCCGCCGCCCGCGGCTCTCGCACCGCCTGACCGGCCGTGAACTGCTCCTGCTGCTGGCCCTGTCCGGCACCGGCCTGTTCGGGTTCAACCTGCTGCTGGTCGCGGCGCTGCGGCACACCGACCCGGCGGTGGTCGGCAGCGTGGTCGGCTGCACCCCGCTGCTGCTGGGCGTCGCGGGCCCGCTGCTGGCCCGCCGCCGCCCGGCGGGGCGGCTGCTCGCGGCGGCGGCCGTGGTGGTGTGCGGCGCGGCGCTCACCCAGGGCTTCGGCCACGGCGACGCGCTCGGCCTGCTGTTCGCGACCGGGACGCTGCTGTGCGAGGCGGCCTTCTCGCTGCTGGCCGTCCCGCTGCTGCCGCGGCTGGGGCCGGTCCGGGTGTCCGCCTACACCACCGTGCTCGCGGTGCCGCTGTTCGCCGCGGCGGCCGCGCTCTCCCCGTCGGCGCTGCGGGCGCCCACCGGCGGGGAGTTGCTCGCCCTGCTGTACCTCGGGCCGGTGCTGACCTGCGGCGCGTTCCTGCTCTGGTACTCCGCGCTGGCGGTGCTCCCCGCGGACCGCGCGGGCCTGTTCGGCGGCCTGATCCCGCTCACCGCGACGCTCTCCGGCGCGCTCCTGACCGCGACCGCCCCCACCCCGCCGCAGCTCCTCGGCGCCGCGCTGGTCACCGCCGCCCTGCTCTTCGGCGCCACCACCTGACACCCCCCCCGAACGCCCGCATCCCCGCACCCCCGAATACCGCCCGCGCCCCCGCACCCGCACCCGCACCCCCGAATACCGCCCGCGCACCACCCCTCCGTACACCACCGTCCCCCACCGGCCCGCCACTCGTCCGGGCCGCACCCGTTGCCACCCCGCCGAAATGTCCGCTTAGGCTGGGCCGCGATGACAGTCGACCGCCGCAGTGTTCTGCGTTCCGCCTCCCGCCTGGCCGCGTTGAGCGCCGCCGGCGGCCTCGTCGCCGCGTGCGGCGGCCCCTCCGACGGCCGCGGCGCGGGCGGCCCCTCGGTCGCGGCCCGTCCGCAGCCCGCGCACCTGACCGGGTCGCCGAGCCCGAGCACCTCGGCATCGCCCTCGCCGCCCCCGTCCCCGTCCCCCTCCCCGTCCGCGACCCCGTTCGCGCTGCCCCCGCTGGCCCCGGACACCCCGCAGGAGGTGGTGACCGGCCCGCACAGCAGGCCGCAGCTGGCGCTGACCTTCCACGGCCAGGGCGACCCGGCGATCGCCACCGCGCTGCTGGAGGCCGCCGAGCAGCGCGGCGCCCGGCTGACCGTGCTGGCGGTGGGCAGTTGGCTGGACGAGCAGCCGCAGATCGCGCAGCGGATCCTGTCCGGCGGCCACGAGTTGGGCAACCACACCCAGAACCACCTGGACATCTGCTCGCTGCCCGCGGACCAGGCCCGCGAGGAGATAGCGCAGTGCGCCCAGCGGCTGGAGCGCCTGACCGGTTCGATCGGCCGCTGGTTCCGGCCGTCCGCCGCGCAGTACGCCACCAGGACGGTCAAGGAGCAGGCGCAGCAGGTCGGTTACGCGCACGTGCTGTCCTTCGACGTCGACCCGCGCGACTACGCGGACCCGGGCGCGGAGACGGTGGCCCGCCGGGTGCTGCAGACGGCGGCGGCCGGTTCGGTGGTCGCCCTGCACATGGGGCACCCGGGCACGGTGACGGCGCTCCCCGCCATCCTGGACGGCCTCGCCGAGCAGGGCCTGCACGCGGTGACGGCTTCCGAACTCTGCGCCTGAGCCGCCCCGTTGCGGAACGTGGGATGCTCGACCGCATGCGCTACATCTTCCTCGGCGCCGGCGCGGTCGGCGGCACCATCGGCGGCCGGCTCCACCGCAGCGGCCGCGACGTCCTGCTGGTCGCCCGCGGCCCGCACCTGGCGGCGCTGCGCGCCGACGGCCTGCGGCTGACCGTCCCGGACGGCACCCACCGGCTGCCGGTCCCGGCGGTCGGCGGCCCGGCGGAGGTCGAACTGACCCCGGACGACGTGCTGGTGCTGGCGGTGAAGACCCAGCACTCGGCGGCCCTGCTCGACGCGTGGGCGCCCCGCCCGGTCGCGGGCGGCGGGACGGCGGGCGAGCGGCTGCCGCTGGTGTGCGCGCAGAACGGCGTGGAGAACGAGCGCCTGGCGCTGCGCCGCTTCGCCCGGGTGTACGGGATGTGCGTGTGGCTGCCGTGCACCCACCTGGAGCCGGGCGCGGTCTCGGCGGCGGGCTCGCCCCGCTCGGGCGTGCTGCACCTGGGCCGCTACCCGCACGGCACGGACGACACCGCCACCCGGATCGCCGCCGACCTCGACGACTCGCACTTCGACGGGTACGCCGTCGCGGACGTGATCGCCTGGAAGTACGCGAAGCTGCTGAGCAACCTGGGCAACGCGCTGGAGGCGGTGGCCGGTCCGATCGACGGCGAGCTGCGGATGCGGGCGTGGCGGCGGCTCCGGGCGGAGGGCGAGGCGGTGCTGGCGGCGGCCGGGGTCGCCTACCCGTCCGAGGAGGAGCAGCGGGCCAGGCGCGGCGACCGGGTGACGCTGGTGCCGCTGGAGGGGGCGGGGCGCGGCGGCGGCTCGTCCTGGCAGTCGCTGGTGCGCGGCACCGGCGACATCGAGGCCGACTACCTGAACGGCGAAGTCGTCCTGCTGGGCCGTCTGCACGGCGTGCCGACGCCGCTCAACGCGGCCTTCCAGCGCCTGGCCGCCGCCTTCGCCCGCGAGGGCCGCCCGGCGGGATCCCTCCCCGACGCCGAACTGGCCGCCCTGCTCGAACCCTGAGTACCCGGGCGCCCGGCCGGGGGCCCGAGCGGGTGTCACGCCACCGGGTCGTCCGGCCCGTACGGACGCAGCCGCAGCGTGCGGGCGTCGGTGGAGCGGATGGTGGGGGCGGAGGCGACCAGGGTCTCCAGGTTGTCGCGCCCGGCGTGCAGGAAGCGTCCGTGCAGCCCGTCGAAGCGGCCGCGGGCGGCGTCGACGGTGACGGCGACCATGTACGGGATGGAGCCCCAGGCCTTCATGTCGCGGAACATCTCCATGCCCGCGGTCATCTCGGTGGCGACCGCGCCGGGGCTGATGTCGAGCACCACGACGCCGTGCTCGCCGACCGAGTCGGCGATGTTGTCGGAGAGCTGCAGCAGCGCGCCCTTGGAGGTCGCGTAGGCGGTGTAGCGGCCGTCGGGGCGCAGCGCGAAGCCGCTGTTGAGGTTGATGACGCGGCCGCGGCCGCGCCGCACCATGCCGGGCAGGACGTTGCGCAGCAGGTTGTAGGGGCCGCGCAGGTTGGTCTCGACGACCTGCCACCACTGGGCGGGGTCGGTCTCCCAGATCGGCACCTCGGCCCGGTCGACCTGCCCGGCGTTGTTGACCAGCAGGTCGACGGGGCCGAGGTCGCGCTCGATCGAGCGGACGGCCTCCCGGACGGCGCCGGGTCGGCTGACGTCGGCGGTGACGGCGACGCCGCGGGCGCCGTGCCGGACGCACTCCTTGAGGGTGGCGATCAGCCTGTCCTGGGTCCGGCCGACCAGGCCGACGGCCATGCCCTCGGCGGCGAGTCCGACGGCGATCTCGCGGCCGATGCCGCGTCCGGCCCCCGTGACCAGTCCGACCTGTCCGGCGAGTGATCCCGTCCCCATCTGCCTGCTCCCTCCTCCGGCTGGACCTCCGCATTGTGGTCTCCGCCCGGGGGCGCACGGGGGAGCGCGCGCGGCGCACTGCCGACACTCACCCGTTCGGCCCAGCCGCCCGGCGGGCCGCCGTCGGCACGCACCGATGTGAACGGGCGTTAAGGCAGGTAGTACCGTCGTCCGGGCGGGCCACGGCGCCCGCGACACCCGGCCGGGTGACCCCCGGCTCCGTCCCGAAGGGCATTTGAGTGAGCGACATCGCGCGCGTCGGAGTAGTCGGCTGCGGCCTCATGGGGTCGGGCATCGCCGAGGTCTTCGCCCGTTCCGGCCTGGACGTGCTGATCTCGGAGGCCAGTGGCGACGCCCTGGAGCTGGGCCGGACCCGGCTGACCAACTCCCTGGAGACCGCGGTGCGGCGCGGCAAGCTGTCCGAGGAGGACCGGGACGCGGCGCTGTCCCGGCTGTCGTTCACCACCGAGCTCGCCGACTTCCACGACCGCGACCTGGTCGTCGAGGCGGTCGCCGAGCGCGAGGACGTCAAGGTCAAGATCTTCCAGACCCTGGACCAGGCGGTGACCCGCCGGGACGCGATCCTGGCCTCCAACACCTCCTCCATCCCGATCGTGAAGCTCGCCGCCGCGACGAGCCGCCCCGAGCAGGTCATCGGCCTGCACTTCTTCAACCCGGCGCCGGTGCAGAAGCTGGTCGAGGTCATCCCGACCCTGACCACCTCCGCCGAGACCACCACCCGCGCCGAGCAGTTCGCCGTCGAGGTCCTCGGCAAGGAGCCGATCCGCGCCCGCGACCGGGCCGGCTTCGTGGTCAACGCCCTGCTCGTCCCCTACCTGCTCTCCGCCGTCCGGATGTTCGAGTCCGGCGTCGCCACCGCCGCCGACATCGACAAGGGCATGGAAGCGGGCTGCGCCCACCCGATGGGCCCGCTGCGCCTGTGCGACCTGATCGGCCTGGACACCATCGTCTCGATCGCCGAGTCGATGTACGACGAGTACAAGGAGCCCCTGTACGCGGCCCCGCCGCTGCTCTCCCGGATGGTCGACGCGGGCCTGCTGGGCCGCAAGTCCGGCCGCGGCTTCTACGACTACACCGCCTCCTGACCTGCCGCCCTCCCCGACCGGCCACTGCCACTGCCGCCGCCGCCCACGGCAACCGACCGCCGGCCACCGACCGCTCCGACTTCGTGACGCGAGCGGTCGGCGCCCCGCCCGCCGCGCACGCGCGGCAGCTCAGGGGCTGGCGTAGCGGGCGATGTCGGCGACCCGGCAGCTGACCGGGCCGTGCGGGTCGGCGGTGCCCTGGGCGTGTTCGAGGGCGTCCTGGCCGGGCGGAAGGGCGGTGGCGGCGGCGACGCCCTCGGTGACGGGGCGGCCCTGGCCGTCCTCGAAGGCGATCTGCACCACGTAGTTGCTGGTGGTGGCGGTGTGGTTGGTGATCCGGACGGTGGCGGAGGGCCACTGCAGGTCGTCGTCCACCTTGCAGGAGGTCACCTCGACGTCGCCGAACGCGGCCCGCCCGGCGTCGTCCGCGCCCGGCGCCCGGCCGTCCCCGTCCGACCCGCAGCCCGCCGCCGCCGACGCCAGCACGGCGGCCAGGCAGGCGGTGGCGATCGCTCGGATGCGCATGGTCTCCCCTCGGGCCGGACACGGGTCGTGGCCGACGCTACGAGCCGCCGGGGCCGCCCGCCCGGGATGTGTCCGATCCGTAATAACCTTGCGGAGCAAGTGTGTTGACGGTGCGTCAGCGAATGAACGGCGGCCCGCCGGACGGCCGGACCCGCCCCGTGTCCCGCCCGGACCGGCCCGCCGCCGCCCGCGCCCCGGAAAAGCGCTGGCCACCGGGCCCGCGGACGGCCATGCTGGGGGCGATGGAGATCCGCGAAGCAACCCCCGAGAGCTGGGCCGCCGTCTGGCCGTTCTTCCACCGCATCGTCGCCGCCGGTGAGACCTTCACCTACCCGGTCGACCTGACGGCCGACGAGGCCCGCGGCTGGTGGGTGCTGCCCGCGCCGGACCGCACCGTGGTCGCCGTCGACGAGGCCACCGGCACCGTCCTCGGCACCGCCAAGATGAACCGCAACCAGGCGGGCAACGGCGCCCACGTCGCCAGCGCCAGCTTCATGGTCGACCCGGAGCACGCCGGGCGCGGCACCGGCCGCGCCCTGTGCCTGGAGGCCCTGCGCTGGGCCCGCGAACGGGGCTACCGCGCCATGCAGTTCAACGCCGTGGTCGCCAGCAACGCCCCGGCCGTCGGCCTCTACCGCTCCCTCGGCTTCGCGGTGGTCGGCACCGTCCCCGAGGGCTTCCACCACCCCCGCCTCGGCTACGTCGACCTGTACGTCATGCACCGCCCGCTGTAACCGCCCCCGCCGTCCCTGCCGCACCCGCCGCCCGTTCCGCCCCCGCCGCCCGCCCCTCCCGCACCACCGCCGGGCGCGAGAGCACGGTCACCAGCAGCGAGGCCGCCGCCAGCGCCCCGATCGCCCAGCGCACCTCCACCAGCTGCGCCAGGGCGCCCGCCAGCGCCGCGCCCACGCCCTGCCCGGCGATCCGGCCCGCCGACTCCACGCCCTGCACCTGGCCCCGCCCGGACGCCGGGGTCAGCGCCAGCAGCCGTTCCTGCAGCGGCAGCGTCGCCGCGAACCCGACGCCCGCCACGCCCACCGCCAGCGCCGCCGCCCACACCGGCGGCCGGGCCGCCAGCAGCAGGAACGGGCCCGCCAGCAGCAGCCGCAACCCGTACGCCAGCCGGGCCCGCCGCGCCGCGTCCAGCAGCCGCCCCACCAGCAGGCCGCCCGTCAGCATCCCGGCCGAGCCCGCCGCCAGCAGCGTCCCGGCGGCGCCCGGCGCGTACGGCAGGAACAGCGCCTCGCAGCCCACCACCAGCCCGTTGGGCACCCACAGGTTCAGCAGCAGCGCCCGCCGCCCCGGGCGGCCCAGCAGCTCGACGTTGCCCCGCCAGGTCTCCCGCAGCCCGGGTCGGCGCGGCGGCCGCACCGACCGCTCCCGCACCGTCGCCGCCACCACCGCCGTCGCCACCACCGCCGTCGCCGCCGCCGTCAGCGCGGCCGCCGCACCCATCAGCTGGTACGGCGACAGCACCGTCAGCAGCGCCCCGCCGAGCGCGAAGCCGAGCACCGCCGCCCCGCCCGCGGTGACGTTCAGCAGCGACCGGGCCGGCGCGTAGCCCTCCGGCGGCACGATCTCCGCCAGCAGGCCCATCCGCGTCCCCGTGCCGAGCGACTGGAAGAACCCGACCGCCAGCAGCAGCGCGAACCGCGCCGCCAGCGGCAGCCCAGGCACCGCCTGCGCGGACGTCGCCGCCAGCGCCAGCAGGTGCAGCACCACCAGCGTCCGGCGCGGCCGCTCCCCGTCCGCGGCCGACATCAGCGTCAGCGCGCCCAGCAGCGCCGCGAACGACGCCCCGTACATGCTCACCGCCGTCAGGAACGGCGACCCCGTGCGCGCCTGCACCAGCACGCCCAGCGCGAACCCGGACAGCGTCCCGGCCCCCGCCAGCAGCGTGGAACCTGCGTACAGCCCCGCGAACTCCCGCTGCCGCAGCAGCGCCAGATATCCATGACCAGTCATGAAAAAAGCCTCCGACGCTGCCGCGGGCGCGTTCGAAGGCTGACATCGAGAACATAGCACCCACCGCCCCGCCCCAGCCCCGCCCCGCCCCCGCAC
>NZ_JNYE01000042.1 GCF_000717185.1 Kitasatospora phosalacinea
GGGCGGGGGCGGGGGCGGGGGCGGCCTCGGCGGTGGCGGGCGGCGGTGCGGTGACGGTCATGCGGTCCCTCCGCCGACCGCGGCGGGCACCGGGCGGGTGCGGCCGAGGGTCTGGTCGAGGTCGGCGAGCAGGCGGTAGGCGCGTTCGTCGGCGGGGCGCTCGCCGAACGCGATGTCGTCGAACAGCCGTGCCGCGGAGGCGAGCGCGCGGGCCTGGTCGGGCAGGGCGCGGCCGGCCTCGGCGGCGGCCTCGTCGGCGGTGCGGCCGGGGCGGGGGGAGAGGACGGTGCGCTCCTCCAGGCCGCGGACCAGGGCGCGCATCTGTTCGCGGACGGCGTCCTCCCAGTCGCCCCGGGCGGCGTGCGCGGCGGCGTCGGCCCGGTGCTGGGCGGCGCTGCGCGGGCCCCGGGGGCCGGTGAACAGCCCGGCGGCGCGGGCGGCGCGGCGGGGCGCGCCGTAGCGGCGCCAGAGCACCACGCCCAGGACGAGCAGCAGGAGCAGCAGCACGACGAGCGCGGCGTTGCCGCCGCCGCCCAGCGGCGAGGCGACGTCGTCCACGGCCCGGTGGAACTGCTCCTTGATCCAGTCGACGAGGCGTTCGACCGGCCCGGGCTCGTTCTGGTGGTAGACGGCCTTGCGGAGCTCCTCGTGCGCGGCCTCGCGGGCGGCGTCGCGCGGTACGTCGACGGGGGCGCCGTCGGTGAGCAGCGCCCCCTCCCCCCGGAATCCCATGGCGGTCAGGCTCCCGACGGGGCGGCCGCGGCGGGCCGGACGTAGCCGGGCAGGCCCGCGGCGTGGGCGAGTTCCAGGTCGAGGGCCTCGCGGCGGATCCGCTGGTCGACGTAGATCAGCGTCTGCAGGGCGCCTTCGAGCGGGAGGGTGACGGTGCGGGCGACGATGCCGAAGACGGCGAGGGCGGCGATGCTGATCGCGGCGGGGCCGTCCCCGGCCGATCCGCTGCCGGAGACGCCGTCGAGGACCATGGCGACGATCTCGCCGGGGCCGGCCAGGACGGCGGCGACCGCGGTGAGGCAGAGCCGGAACACCAGGGTCAGGCCGAAGATCCGCCACCAGGCGCCGCGGGAGAGCCGCCAGGAGCGCTTGAGCGCGCCGAGGACGGGCTGCTCCTCCAGCACCAGCGCGGGCACGGCGAGGGACAGCCGGACCGTCAGCCAGACCACCGGCGGCACGGTGAGCAGCAGCAGGGCGAGCAGCCCGGGCAGGTCGGTGGCGAAGGCCAGCAGGAGCAGCGGGACGACGGCGAGGGCGAGCGCGCCGATGCCGATCGCGGCCAGCAGCAGGCACAGGCCGGTCAGCCGGCCGAGCCGGGCGCGGGCCCGGGCCCAGGCCTCGGCGAGCGAGGTGTCGCGGCCGAGCATGCCGTTGCTGACCACGGGGGCGAGCAGGCCGGAGGCCAGGACGCCGAAGAACAGGGCGAGCGGGGCCAGGTAGTTGCCGGACAGCAGCGGCTCCGTCCCGCCGCCGCCGGTGTGGATCCACCAGTCGATGCCGGCCTGGAGGAGTTCGAGGACCGCGGCGAGGGCCAGGGTGAGCCCGAAGGCGGCCCGCCAGTTGCGGCGGACCAGGGCGAAGGTGCCGTCCATCAGCTCGCCGAAGCCGAGCGGCCGCAGCGGGATCAGGCCGATGCCCGGGCCGACGGGGGCGGGCGCGGGGACGGGCGGAGGCGGGACGGGCGCGGTGCCGGCCGCGGGGGGCGGGGTGGGTGCCGAGTGGCCGGTTCCGGCGGGGCCGGGCGGTGCTTCGGGAGAACCGGGTGAGGTCCAACCCGGGGACTCGGTCATCGACGCTCCTCGTCGGGGCACCCTGGCTCGGGTGCTTCGGGGTGCTTATCGTGCCATGGTGCGCACGCGTACCCCAGGGGTATCCCGTTGCTGATCCACAACGGTCCGGACAAGGCCGCCGAGCCAGGACCTTTGCGATGGTATGACTGGTTCGGCGGGGGGTGGAGCCGCAGGACGGCGGGGCCGTGCGGCGCAGGTCACATTCGGGTGATGAGAAGATGGAGACATGAAGGGACGCGTCCTCGTCGTCGATGACGACACCGCACTGGCCGAGATGCTCGGCATCGTGCTGCGGGGTGAAGGTTTTGAGCCGTTTTTCGTCGCTGACGGGGACAAGGCGCTGGCCGCCTTCCGGGAGACCAAGCCGGACCTCGTACTACTCGACCTGATGCTGCCCGGACGGGACGGCATCGACGTGTGCCGCCAGATCCGGGCCGAGTCGGGCATTCCGATCGTCATGCTGACCGCGAAGACCGACACGGTCGACATCGTGGTCGGCCTGGAGTCCGGTGCCGACGACTACGTCACCAAGCCGTTCAAGCCCAAGGAACTGGTCGCCCGGGTGCGCGCCCGGCTGCGCCGGGCCGAGGAGCCCACGCCGGAGCAGCTGACCATCGGCGACCTGGTGATCGACGTCGCCGGGCACTCGGTGAAGCGCGAGGGGCGCGGCATCCCGCTGACCCCGCTGGAGTTCGACCTGCTGGTCGCGCTGGCCCGCAAGCCCTGGCAGGTGTTCACCCGCGAGGTGCTGCTGGAGCAGGTCTGGGGCTACCGGCACGCGGCCGACACCCGCCTGGTCAACGTGCACGTGCAGCGCCTGCGCTCCAAGATCGAGAAGGACCCGGAGCGCCCGGAGATCGTCGTCACCGTGCGCGGTGTCGGGTACAAGGCCGGGCCCAGCTGAGGATGAGCGACACCAGGGCTGACCACTCCCCGTCGGACGACCGGTCCGGCGGGGAGCACGCTGTGCGCGGCGACGTGCTGAGCTCCACCACCACCGGCAGGCCGCGCCGGCGCCGGTGGTGGGCCGGGCTGCTCGCCCCGCTGGTCCGCCCGTTCCGGCACCCGGTGGGCCGGGTGCTGGCGCTGTACCGCCGCTCGATCCAGCTGCGGGTGGTCGCGATGACCCTGCTGCTGTCCTTCGTCGTGGTGCTGGTGCTCGGCGTGGTGGTGGTCGCCCAGGTGCGCACCGGCCTGCTGGAGGCCAAGCAGAAGTCCGCGCACGGGCAGGCCCTGGGCGGCTTCCAGATCGAGCAGGACAAGATCAACGAGGCGATCAACCTGCAGGCCAAGGCCGGCGCGACCGCCGACCCGACCCGCGACCAGATCAACGCCTGGCTGACCAAGCAGGTCTCCGACCTGGCCTCCGGCGGCTCCGGCGTCTACTCGGTGATCGCGCTCGCCCCCGGCGACCAGGAGGCCAGCGCCCCCAGCGCCGGACTGCGCGGCGCCCGCTACTCCGGCTCGATCCTGCCCGACTCGATCACCCCCGAGCTGCGCGCCAAGGTCGCCGCCGACTCGTCCAACCCGCAGGAGCAGCCGGTCGAGCTGCACCGCGCCCCGAACAGCCAGACCCCGCCCGGCGACGACAAGGGCCTGGCGATCGGCAAGCAGTTCACCGGCCCGGACGGCACCCCGTACCAGCTGTACTACGTCTTCTCCTTCTACCAGGAGACCTCCACCCTCAACCTGGTGATCGGCACCCTGGCCACCGCCGGGCTGTTCCTGGTGATCCTGCTCGGCTGCATCGCCTGGGTGGTGGTCCGGCAGGTCGTCACGCCGGTGCGGATGGCCGCCGGGATCTCCGAGCGGCTCGCCGCCGGGCACTTCGACGAGCGGATGAAGGTCACCGGCACCGACGACATCGCCCGCCTCGGCGAGTCGTTCAACCGGATGGCCAACGGCCTGCAGGCGCAGATCCGCAAGCTGGAGGAGCTCTCCCGGGTGCAGCGGCGCTTCGTCTCGGACGTCTCGCACGAGCTGCGCACCCCGCTGACCACCGTCCGGATGGCCGCCGACCTGATCTACGACAGCCGCGAGGACCTGGACCCGATGGCGGCCCGCTCCGCCGAACTGCTCCAGGACCAGCTGGACCGCTTCGAGTCGCTGCTCGCCGACCTGCTGGAGATCAGCCGGTTCGACGCGGGCGCGGCGATCCTGGACGCCGAACCGGTCGACCTGCGGGGCATCGTGACCCGGGTGGTGGAGGCCGCCGACCCGCTGGCCCGGGCCAAGGGCAGCGCGGTGCTGATCCGCGGCGCCGAGGACCCGGTGCTGGCCGAGGTCGACGGCCGCCGGATCGAGCGGATCCTGCGCAACCTGGTGGTCAACGCGCTGGAGCACGGCGAGGGCCGGGACGTGGTGATCCGGCTCGGCTCGGCCGAGGGCGCGGTCGCCGTCGGCGTGCGCGACTACGGCATCGGCCTCAAGCCCGGCGAGGCCTCCCGGGTGTTCCACCGCTTCTGGCGGGCCGACCCGTCCCGGGTGCGGACCACCGGCGGCACCGGCCTGGGCCTGTCCATCGCGGTCGAGGACGCCCACCTGCACGGCGGCTGGCTGCAGGCCTGGGGCGAGCCCGGTGGCGGCTCGCACTTCCGGCTGACCCTGCCGCGCACCCGCGGCGGCGAGATCTCCCGGGCCCCGTTCCGGCTGGAGCCGGAGGACTCCCGGTACAACCGCGGGATGTCCTCGGCCGGCGCCCCCTACCGCCGCGCCGCGCGCGGCGCGGGCGCGCTGCCCGGCAGCGAGTCCACGTCCGTCCCGGAGACCCCGGACACCGAGCGGCACGCCTTCGGCTCCGGCCTCGGCGGCGTGCTCAGCATCGGCCCGGGCCTGGGCCGGCCCGCCGCCGCCCCGGTCTCCGACCCCTCGGACGTCACGGGTTACGGTGCCACCGGTGCACAGGTCGTGGTCGACCGCGGCCGCCCGACCCAGTCGGCCCCGCCCGGACCGGACGGCGCCGACACCGACCAGGAGGGGACCGCCGGTGGACAGGACCGACAGGACGGCTGACCGGCGGGCCCTGGCGATCGGCTGGGCGGTGCTGCTGGCCACCGCCGCCACCGGCTGCGTCTCGATGCCCTCCGGCGGCGCCCCGCAGCGCCTGGAGGCCCCGCAGAACGCCGCCGACGGCCTCCAGGTGCACGTCTACCCGGTCGCCCCGCGCAAGGGCGGGAGCCCCCGCGACCTGCTCGCCGGGTTCCTCGACTCCTCCAACGCCGACCAGGCCAACTACGACACCGCCAAGCAGTACCTGACGGCCCTCGCCGCGAAGACCTGGAAGCCCGACGCGGGCGTGGTGGTGCTGGCCGGCGCCCCGACCCCGAGCGGCCCCACCCCGGCCGACGACGACGTCACCGTCCGGCTGACCGTCGAGGGCAAGCAGGTCGCCGGGCTGGACGAGCAGCACACCTACCAGGCCCACTCCGGCGACACCTACCAGCGGGCCTTCACCTTCGTGAAGGAGACGGACGGGCCCGACAAGGGCGAGTGGCGGATCAGCGACCTGCCCGACGGCCTGATCGTCGACCAGACCAACTTCAAGAACACCTACAAGCCGGTCCACCGCTACTTCTTCGCCCGGACCGACGCCTCCGGCCCCGGCCCGCAGGCCGCCCGGGTGCTGGTGCCCGACCCGATCTACCTGCGCCGCCGAATAGACCCGCTGACCGAGGCCGCCCAGGCCACCGCCGACGGCCCGTCGCACTGGCTCGGCCCGGTGGTGGCCTCCGAGCTGGACGGCGTCCGGGTGGAGGGCGCCACCGTCGGCGACAACCGGGTGGCCACCGTCAAGCTGCGGGGCGGCGACCCGGCCGCCTGCAAGCAGATGGCCCAGCAGCTCTTCCAGACCCTCGCCGACCAGCAGAGCAAGCTGGACCGGATCGACCTGACGTTCACCGGCGGCGGCAGCGGCTGCTCGCTCAGCAGCGCCGAGGCCGCCCTGGTCGCCCCCGGCGCGCTGGCCGGGGCCGACAACGGCGTGCAGGCGTTCATCCAGCTGGAGGACGGCCGGCTCACCCGCTACCTCCAGGAGGGCATGGAGCCGTTGCCCGTCCCCGGGGTGCTCGGCCAGGCCCCGCAGCCCGGGCAGTTCCGCCCCGGCACCGTCGCGGTCCGCCGGGACGCCGCCGTCGCCGCGGTGATCGGGGCCGACGGCCGCGACCTGGTCGAGACCGGGCTCACCGAGGGCGGCACGTACGGCGAGCCGGTCGTCAGCACCCGCTCCGCGCAGCCCGGCAAGGGCCTGGCCTCGCCCAGCTGGGACGGCCGCCAGGACCTGTGGCTGGTCGACCGCGACCCGGCCGCGCCGCGGGTGCTGATGGTGCGCGACCGCACCGTCGTCCAGGTGCAGGTCGAGGGCCTGGACGGGCGCACCGTGCAGTCGCTGCGGATCTCCTCCGACGGCACCCGGATCGCCCTGCTGCTCAGCCAGGGCGGCGGCCCGACCAGGCTGGCGCTCGGCCTGGTCGAGCACGGCGGCACCTCCGGGGCCCCCACCGCGAGGATCACCGCGCTGCGCGACATCGCACCGCAGCTGTCCGAGGTCGCCGCCGTCTCCTGGGGCGACACCGACCAGCTGGTGGTGCTCGGCAAGGAGACCGACCGGCTGCAGCAGCTGCACTTCCTGGGCACCGACGGCTCGCAGTCCACCGACTCCCCGCTGCAGGGCGGCGAGTCGATGACCGCGCTGTCCGCGACCGAGGCCCGGCTGCCGGCCGACCCGACCAGCCCGTCCGGCCCCGCGGTGCTCACCTCCTCCGAGCACGGCCTCTACCGGCTCAAGGACAACCAGTGGCACGAGGTGCCCAGCAAGTCCGAGGCGAAGGCGTTCACCTACCCGGGCTGAGCCCGGCCTCCCCCGCGGCCTCCCCGGCCACCGCGCCGCGCCGCCCCGCCCCGGGGCCGCGCCGGGCGGTGGCCGCGACGGTGGCCGCCGCCCGCGGCGGGCAGCCCGCCGCGCGCAGCGCCCGGGCCGCCTCGGCCAGGCTCGCCCCGGTGGTGACCAGGTCGTCCACCAGCACCAGCCGGTGCCCGGCCAGCCGGGGCGCCAGCCGGGCGGGCACGGCCAGCGCCCCGTCCAGGTTGCGCCGCCGCTCGGCCGCGCCCAGGCCCGCCTGGTCGGCGACCGGGCGGCTGTGCCGCAGCACCGGCGCGACCAGCGTGGCGACGCCGCCGCGGCGCAGCTCGCGGGCGGCGGCGCGGGCCAGCCGCAGCGTCGGGTCGTGGCCGCGGGCCCGGGTCGCGGCGCGCGCCGAGGGCACCGGCACCAGCAGCAGCGGGGCGGCGCCCGCGCCGGTGGCGGAGCGCACGGCGGCGGCCAGCGCGCGGCCGAGCGGGGCGGCCAGCCGGAGCGCGCCGCGCTCCTTGTGGGCGAGCAGCAGTTGGCGCACCGGCCCGGCGTAGGGCGCGGCGGCGTGCACCGGCGGCAGCCCGGGCGGCGGGCGGTGCGGCCCGGCGGGCCCGGCGGCGCCGCCGTCGAGCAGTGCGCGGCAGGGCGGGCAGAGGCCGGAGAAGCCGCTTCCGCAGCCGGCGCAGCGGGCGGGGAGCAGCAGGTCGAGCAGGGCGGCGAGGACCGGTGCGGGGCCGGATCCGGGCTGGTGGGCGGTGCTGCGGCTCGTCACGGAACCCCTCCGGAACGCTCGCCGGGCGGCGACATCAGCCATACGGTGGGCGGTGCCGGGCGTGTTGTCCAGCCGTTCACCGGTGTTTCACCCGTAGGTGGGTAAACAGGGGGGAACAGCCGGGCCGCCGACCGTCCGTCGGTACGTTCGTTCGACTGGGGAGGCGAGATCCCCGTGTCAGGTGTTGCATGAGGTTTCCAGGGGTTTCGAACGCTCCTGGTGGGGAGGAAGTGAGGTAAGGGCCGGTGGTCCTCGCGGCTTCTCCGGGCGGTGCCCGGCGGGTGGCGGTGGCCGGCTGGTCCGGCTGGGTCTCACGCCGGTTCGGGACGCACTCCGGACCGGTCAGCACGAGGGATCGGAGTTCTGCGTGGACATCGTCGTCAAGGGCCGCAAGACCGAGGTGCCCAAGAGGTTCCGCGAGCACGTGGCCGAGAAGCTGGAGAAGGTCCAGAAGTTCGACACCAAGGCGATCAGCCTGGACGTCGAGGTGTCCAAGGAGCCCAACCCGCGCCAGGCCGACCGCGCCGACCGGGTGGAGATCACCCTCCGCAGCCGGGGCCCGGTGATCCGGGCCGAGGCGTCCGCGAGCGACCCGTGGGCGGCCCTGGACCTGGCCTCCGCGAAGTTGGAGGCGCAGCTGCGCAAGTCCGCCGACCGCCGCCGGGTGCACAAGGGCGGCACCAACGGGCGGGCGCCGGTCAGCGTCGCCGCCGCGACCGCCGCGCTGGCCGAGCTGCCCGCGACCGAGGCCGCCCCGAGCGTCAACGGAACGGCCCGCAGGACCGTCGCGGGCAACCTGGAGGTGGAGGGGGACGGGCCGCTGGTGGTCCGCGAGAAGACCCACGCCGCGGCGCCGATGTCGCTGGACCAGGCGCTGTACGCGATGGAGCTGGTGGGCCACGACTTCTACCTGTTCCAGGAGAAGGACAGCGGGCTGCCGAGCGTGGTCTACCGCCGGCACGGCTACCACTACGGCGTGATCCACCTCAAGGAGGACATGGCCGCCGCGGTGGACGCCGCCGGGGCGGGCGGCGCGATCAACGGGGCCGACGAGGACTGACGGCGGACCCCGCCCGCGGAGGGCGGCGGGTGACCCCGGCGGCCGCACCGGCCGTCGGGGCACCGGCGCGCCCGGGGTCACCCAGCCGGGCGGTTCGGCGGCGCAGGGTGACCGCGACGGGCCCCGGCCGTGGAATGATGGGCGGCGTCGAACGTGACCTGAGGGCGGGGGAGGGGCGGATGGGGGAGCTTTCGCGCGAGGGCCTGGGGCCGGGGGACGCCGGTCTCCCCCCGCACCGCGCGGAGCCGATCCGGGTGCTGGTGGTGGACGACCACGCGCTGTTCCGCCGCGGCCTGGAGATCGTGCTGGCCGAGGAGCCGGACATCCGGGTGATCGGCGAGGCGGGCGACGGGGCGGAGGCCGTGCTGAAGGCCGCCGACCTGCTGCCGGACATCATCCTGATGGACGTCCGGATGCCCCGGCGCAGCGGCATCGAGGCGTGCACCGCGATCAAGGACGTGGTGCCCAGCGCCAAGATCATCATGCTGACGATCAGCGACGAGGAGGCCGACCTCTACGAGGCGATCAAGGCGGGGGCCACCGGCTACCTGCTGAAGGAGATCTCCACCGACGAGGTGGCCACCGCGATTCGCGCGGTGGCGGACGGGCAGTCGCAGATCAGCCCGTCGATGGCGGCCAAGCTGCTGACCGAGTTCAAGTCGATGATCCAGCGCCGCTCGGACGACCGGGAGCTGCTGCCCGCGCCCCGGCTGACCGACCGGGAGCTGGAGGTGCTCAAGCTGGTGGCCACCGGGATGAACAACCGGGAGATCGCCAAGGAGCTGTTCATCAGCGAGAACACCGTGAAGAACCACGTGCGCAACATCCTGGAGAAGCTCCAACTCCACTCCAGGATGGAGGCCGTGGTGTACGCGATGCGTGAGAAGATCCTCGAAATAGGCTGAGTGCGGGCCGGGAGCCGCCGCCGGGCGGCTCAGCCCAGCAGCTTCTCCAGCTCCGGCCGCAGCGACTCGTCCGCCAGCCGCTCCACCCGGACGTCCGAGCAGCCCACCCAGTCGGCCGCCTCGCGCAGCGCCTCGGCCAGTGCGGGGACGAACTTCGGTGCGTCCAGCGAGACTTGGCGGGCGACCAGGGTGCGGCCCTCCCGCGCCGGGTCGACCCGGCCGACCAGCCGGCCGCCGGTGAGCAGCGGCATCGCGAAGTACCCGTGCACCCGCTTGTGCTTGGGGGTGTAGGCCTCCAGGCGGTGGGTCATGCCGAAGATCCGCTCGGTGCGGGGCCTGTCCCAGACCAGCGAGTCGAACGGGGAGAGCAGGGTGGTGCGGTGGCGGCCGCGGGGCTCGGCGGCCAGCGCCGCCGGGTCGGCCCAGGCGGGGGCGGCCCAGCCCTCGACCTCGACCGGGACGAGGCCCGACTCCGGGAGCGCGGCGTCCAGTTGGGCGCCCTTGAGGCGGTGGTAGTCCAGCAGGTCGGCCCGGGTGGCCACGCCGAGGGCGGCCCCGGCCCGGGAGACCAGCTCCGCCAGGCACTCGGCGTCCGACGGCTCCCGGCCGAACAGCCCGGCCGGGACGGCCCGTTCGGCCAGGTCGTAGACCCGCTTCCAGCCGCGGCGCTCGGTGACCACCACGTCGCCGAAGGCGAGCGCCCGCTCGACGGCGATCTTGGTGTCGGACCAGTCCCACCACTCCGACGTCCGCTTGGCGCCGCCGAGCCCGGTGGAGGTCAGCGGGCCCTCGGCGCGCAGCTGGTCGACCACCGCGGCGTACGCCTCCGGGGAGACCCGGTGGCCCCAGACCCGGCCCCGGTCCCGGTACGCGCGGCGGCGGAAGGCGAACAGCGGCCACTGCTCGATCGGCAGCACGCAGGCCGCGTGCGACCAGTACTCGAAGGCGGTGCCCCGCCCCCAGTACGCCTGCTCGACCGGGCGGCGGCCGACCGCGCCGAGCCGGGCGTACGGCACCAGCTCGTGCGAGCGGGCCAGCACCGAGATGGTGTCCAACTGGACGGCGCCGAGCTGCTGGAGCACGCCCCGGGCACCGGCCCGGCGGTCGGGCGAGCCGAGCAGCCCCTGGGCGCGCAGCGCGAGCCGGCGGGCGTGGTCCGCGGTGATCCGGACGGCGGGGGAGGGCAGCGCGGCGGGGGTCTGGGCCATGTGGCGAGGCTAGTCGGGGGCACTGACAACCGGCCGCCGCCGAACCGCTTTGACCGTTTGGACCCGGCATCGGCCGATGTGCTCCCAGGGGTGACACAGGAATACCGTGCTGACGGACCTCCCGGCCGCTCGGACTCCTCGCATACGATGGCCCGTACGGTGGGGTGCACTCCCCACCGGCAGTCATCCAGAGCCGAATGAGGCAAGGAGCCCGCTCACGTGTCCGTCTTCGACAAGATCCTGCGCGCAGGCGAGGGCAAGATCCTCCGCAAGCTGCAGCGGATTGCCGCCCAGGTCAACTCGATCGAAGAGGACTTCGTCAACCTCACCGACGAAGAGCTGCGCGCGCTGACCGACGAGTACAAGTCCCGCCTGGCCGACGGCGAGAGCCTCGACGACGTCCTCCCCGAGGCGTTCGCGACCGTCCGCGAGGCCGCCAAGCGCGTCCTGGGCCAGCGCCACTACGACGTCCAGATCATGGGCGGCGCCGCCCTGCACCACGGGTACGTCGCGGAGATGCGCACCGGCGAGGGCAAGACCCTGGTCGGCACCCTGCCCGCGTACCTGAACGCGCTGACCGGCAAGGGCGTCCACCTGATCACCGTCAACGACTACCTCGCCGAGCGCGACTCGGAGTGGATGGGCCGGGTGCACCGCTTCCTGGGCCTGGAGGTCGGCGTGATCCTGGCGAACATGTCGCCGGCCGAGCGCAAGCGCCAGTACGCGATGGACATCACGTACGGCACCAACAACGAGTTCGGCTTCGACTACCTGCGCGACAACATGGCGTGGTCGCAGGACGAGCTGGTGCAGCGCGGCCACAACTTCGCGATCGTCGACGAGGTCGACTCGATCCTGATCGACGAGGCCCGCACCCCGCTGATCATCTCCGGTCCGGCGGACCAGGCCACCAAGTGGTACAACGACTTCGCCAAGCTGGTGCAGCGCCTCAAGGTCGACCGCGACTACGAGGTCGACGAGAAGAAGCGCACCGTCGGCATCCTGGAGGAGGGCGTCGGCCGGGTCGAGGACTACCTCGGCATCGACAACCTCTACGAGTCGGTGAACACCCCGCTGGTCGGCTTCCTGAACAACGCCATCAAGGCGAAGGAGCTGTACAAGGTCGACAAGGACTACGTCGTCATCAACGGCGAGGTCATGATCGTCGACGAGCACACCGGCCGCATCCTGGCCGGCCGCCGCTACAACGAGGGCATGCACCAGGCGATCGAGGCCAAGGAAGGCGTCGAGGTCCAGAACGAGAACCAGACGCTGGCCACCATCACCCTGCAGAACTTCTTCCGCCTGTACGACAAGCTGTCCGGCATGACCGGTACCGGCACCACCGAGGCGGCCGAGTTCCACCAGATCTACAAGCTGGGCGTCGTCCCGATCCCGACCAACAGGGCCCCCAAGCGGATCGACCAGCCCGACCTGATCTACAAGTCCGAGCCGGCCAAGTTCGCCGCCGTGGTCGAGGACATCGCCAAGCGCCACGAGGAGGGTCAGCCGGTCCTGGTCGGCACCGTCTCGGTCGAGAAGTCCGAGTACCTGTCGCAGGAGCTGCGCAAGCGCGGCATCCCGCACGAGGTGCTGAACGCCAAGCACCACGAGCGCGAGGCGCAGATCGTCGCGCAGGCCGGCCGCAAGGGCGCCGTCACCGTCGCCACCAACATGGCCGGCCGCGGCACCGACATCATGCTCGGCGGCAACTCCGAGCACCTGGCCGCCGCCGAGCTGGCCCAGCGCGGCATCACCCCGGAGGAGACCCCGGAGGAGTACGAGGCCAACTTCCCGGCCGCGCTGGAGAAGGCCAAGGCCGCGGTCAAGGCGGAGCAGGAGGAGGTGCAGGAGATCGGCGGCCTGTACGTCCTGGGCACCGAGCGGCACGAGTCCCGCCGGATCGACAACCAGCTGCGCGGCCGCTCCGGCCGCCAGGGCGACCCGGGCGAGTCCCGGTTCTACCTGTCGCTGGGCGACGACCTGATGCGCCTGTTCAAGGCGAGCATGGTCGAGCGCGTCCTGTCGATGGCGAACGTCCCGGACGACGTGCCGATCGAGTCGAAGATGGTCACCCGCGCCATCGCCTCCGCGCAGACCCAGGTCGAGCAGCAGAACTTCGAGATCCGCAAGAACGTCCTCAAGTACGACGAGGTCCTCAACCGCCAGCGCGAGGTCATCTACGGCGAGCGCCGCCGCGTCCTGGAGGGCGAGGACCTGCAGGAGCAGGTCGGCCACTTCATGGACGACACCGTCGCCGCGTACGTCAACGCCGCCACCGGCGAGGGCTTCGAGGACGACTGGGACCTCGACAAGCTGTGGACCGCGCTCAAGCAGCTCTACCCCGTCTCGCTCGACCTGGACGAGCTGGAGGAGGAGGCCGCGGACAGCGGCGGCCTCACCCCCGAGTTCCTCACCAAGGCCATCCAGGAGGACATCGCCGCCGCGTACGGCCGCCGCGAGGACCAGCTCGGCGAGCAGATCATGCGCGAGCTGGAGCGCCGGGTCGTCCTCTCGGTGCTCGACCGCCGCTGGCGCGAGCACCTCTACGAGATGGACTACCTCCAGGAGGGCATCCAGCTGCGCGCCTACGCCCAGCGCGACCCGCTGGTCGAGTACCAGCGCGAGGGCTTCGACCTGTTCTCCGCGATGATGGAGGGCATCAAGGAGGAGTCCATCGGCTACCTGTTCAACCTGGAGGTCCAGGTCGAGCAGCAGGTCGAGGAGGTCCCGGTGCCGGACGACGAGCAGGTGCTGCTCGACAAGCTGGAGAAGGACGCCGCCGTCCCGGCCGCCCGCCCGGAGATCCGCGCCAAGGGCCTGGAGGCCCCCGAGCGCAAGAAGCTCCACTACACCGCCCCGTCCGACGAGATCGGCGGCGGCGTCATCGAGGGCGACTTCGACGAGGACGGGCTGGTCCCCGAGGGAGACGGCCTGACCCGCGCCGAGCGCCGCAAGGCCGCCAAGGCCGCGAAGAGCGGTCGCCGCCGCAAGGCCTGACCGGCCTGCCCGCCGTCGGGGCGCCACTCCCGCCCGGGGGTGGCGCCCCGCCGCGTTCCCGGGCCCCGTCACCTGGTCTCCACGGCCGCGCACTGCCACTGGCCGGTGCGGGTGTGCCGCTCCAGCCGGAACGCCAGCACGTGGTGCCGGGGCCCCAGCTCGACCCGCACGCACGCCTCCACCGCGCCCGGGCCCGGCGCGCAGTCGTGCACCCGGCCCAGCCGCGGACGCAGCACCCGGCCGCGCGGGCGCAGCGGGCCGGTGCGGACCAGCGCCGCGAGCTGGTGGAAGCCCGGCAGCGTGGTGTGCCGCTGCAGCTGGTGCACCGGGCGGGCCCCGCACAGCACCTCCACCAGCCGGTGCGCGAACCGCCCGGCCAGCTCGGCGTGGCCGGTGCTGCTGGGCGCGGCCGTCCGGGGCCGGTACGGTGGGCCGGAGCCGTCGCAGGCCGCGCGCGGGCTGCGGGCGGTGCGCGGCGCGGTCCCGTCCGGCGGCGGGACGGGGTGGGGGTGGCGGACCGGCCGGCGGGCGCCGGGCACGGGGTGGACCAGCGGGCGGACCAGCGGGTGGACCAGCGGGTGGACCGGCGGGTGGGCCGGCGGGCCGGGCGTCCGGGTGAGCTGCTCGGTCATCGGGGGCCCTCTCGGTGGGGTGCGGGGTGCGGGGTGCGGCGTGCTGGGTGCTGGGTGCGAAGTGCGGCGTGCGGCTGACGGGGCCATTGCTACCGGGCGGGCGGAGACCGCTCCAAGGGGGTTTCCCGCGTTCCGGCCGTTCTCCGAAATCCACCCGTACGGGTGGCGGCCCGTCAGCGGCAAGGCCGGTGCGGGCGGTCGCGGGGAGGGAAGTTGACGGCAGGTCGGGTGCCGGAACGGCCCGTAGGGGGACGCCGGGCGTGACCTGATCGGCGCACCGGGCCGGCGGGCGGACCGGCCATCGCGGGCGGCCGGGCGGGCTGCGTATTCTTGACCCGTCGCACAGTGAGACCGTCAGAAGGGTGCCCCGATGCGCGTGTACGTGCCGACCACGTTGAAGGACCTGGCGGTGGCGCACCCCGAGGGCGTCCTGGAGCAGAGCGTCGCCTACGCGGTGACGCCCGCGCTGCGCGAGTGGTACGTCAGCGACGACCTGGAGGAGCTGGAGTACGCGGCCCTGAACCGGGCGGCCCTCTCCTCCGTCCGCCTGCTGGCCGCCGACCCGGACGCCCCGCGCCGCCGGGTCGTCCTGGCCGTCGAGGTGGCCGACTCCGCGGTGACGCCGTTCCCCGGCGACGAGTACCAGGACCAGGCCTCGCTCGGGCGGGTCGTCCTGGGCGGCCCGATCCGGCTGGCCAAGGCCGCCGCGGTGCACGCCGACGACACCGACCCCGACGTCCTCGCCGACGTGGACGCCGCGGCCGGTGCCGTCGCCGCCGCGGACGGCGGCGACCAGGACGCCCAGTTCACCGTGGACGGCGCGGAGGACCACGAACTGCTCTGGTTCGCCGTCCAGGAGATCCCCGGCCTGATCGCCTGACACCCGCGCGCCCCCGAGGACCCCGCCACGGCCACCCGGCCGGGCGGGGTCCTCCGCGTTGCGGGCCGGGCCCGGACGGGATTCATTGCGTTTGCAAGATTATGCGTCTGCAATTATTGTCGAAGCACGTAAGGCGCACCGGCAATCACTTGGAGGTCCGCGTCATGCCTCTCGCGCTTCTCGCCCTGGCCATCGGGGCGTTCGGGATCGGCACCACCGAGTTCGTGATCATGGGGTTGCTGCCCGAGGTCGCGTCCGACTTCGGGGTGGGCATCCCGACGGCGGGCCTGCTGGTCACCGGCTACGCGGTCGGCGTGGTGGTCGGGGCGCCGCTGATGACCGTGCTCGGGACGCGGATCAGCCGCAAGCGGATGCTGATGCTGCTGATGGGGCTGTTCGTCGCGGGGAACCTGCTGTCCGCGTCCGCGCCCGGGTTCGGGGCGATGCTGGCGGGGCGGGTGGTGGCCTCGCTCGCGCACGGGGCGTTCTTCGGGATCGGGTCGGTGGTCGCCGCCGAGCTGGTCGCGCCGGAGAGGAGGGCCGGGGCGATCGCGACGATGTTCACCGGGCTGACGGTGGCCAACGTCGTCGGCGTGCCGCTGGGCACCTTCGTCGGCCAGCAGGTCGGCTGGCGGACCACCTTCGCCGCGGTGGCCGGGCTCGGCGTGGTCGGGCTGCTGGGCATCGCGAAGCTGGTGCCGGAGCTGCCCCGGCCGGCGGGCGCGCACCTGCGGCGGGAGCTGGCGGCGTTCAGGAACGTGCAGGTGGTGCTGGCGATGGGCATGACGGTGCTCGGATTCGGCGGGGTGTTCGCCGCGATCACCTACGTCAAGCCGATGATGACGGAGGTCGCCGGGTTCTCGGAGGGCTCGGTCACCTGGCTGCTGGTGCTGCTCGGGACGGGCATGTTCCTGGGCAACCTGCTGGGCGGGCGGTTCGCCGACCGCCGGCTGATGCCGATGCTGTTCACCACGCTGGGCGGCCTGGCCGTCGTGCTCGCGCTGTTCACCGTCACCGCCCGCAACGAGGCCACCGCCGCCGCCACCCTGTTGCTGATCGGGGCGCTGGGCTTCGCCACCGTGCCGCCGCTGCAGAAGCGGGTCCTCGACCAGGCGCACGGCGCGCCGACCCTGGCCTCGGCCGTCAACATCGGGGCGTTCAACCTGGGCAACGCGCTGGCCGCGTGGCTCGGCGGGGCCGTGATCACCGCCGGGTACGGCTACACCGCCCCGAACTGGGTGGGTGCGCTGCTGGCCGCCTCCGCGCTGGCGCTGGCCCTGGTCTCCGCCGCCCTGGAACGCCGGGAGCAGGCCGCCCCCGCGGCCGTCCGCGCCCCCGTCCCGAACCACTGAAACCCACCGGACTCCCGTACTGGAGAAGGAACATGAGCACCACCGTCCCCCGCGTCACCCTCAACAACGGCGTCGAGATGCCGCAGCTCGGCTTCGGCGTCTTCCAGGTGCCGGACGAGGAGACCACCGCGGCCGTCGCCACCGCGCTGGCGGCCGGGTACCGCAGCGTCGACACCGCGGCGGTCTACGGCAACGAGCGCGGGGTCGGCAGGGCGCTGGCCGCGTCGGGGCTGCCGCGCGAGGAGCTGTTCGTCACCACCAAGCTGTGGAACACCGACCAGGGGCACGACGCCACGCTGCGGGCCTTCGACGCCAGCCTCGACGCGCTGGGCCTGGAGTACCTCGACCTGTACCTGATCCACTGGCCCGCCCCGGCCCGGGACCTGTACGCCGACTCCTGGAAGGCCGTCGAGCGGCTCGCCGCCGAGGGCCGGATCCGGGCCGCGGGCGTCTCCAACTTCCGGCCCGCGCACCTGACCCGGCTGATCGAGGCGGGCGGACTCGTCCCGGCCGTCAACCAGGTCGAGCTGCACCCCGGCCTCCAGCAGGCCGAGCTGCGCGCCTTCCACGCCGCGCACGGCATCGCCACCGAGGCGTGGAGCCCGCTCGCCCAGGGCGCCGTGCTGGACGACCCGGCGGTCACCGCGATCGCCGCGCGCACCGGCAGGTCCCCGGCCCAGGTGGTGCTGCGCTGGCACCTGCAGCTCGGCAACGTGGTCATCCCCAAGTCGGTCACCCCGGCCCGGATCCGGCAGAACCTCGACGTCCTCGACTTCGCGCTCACCGCGGACGACCTGGCCGCGCTCGCCGCCTCCGACCGGGACCTGCGCACCGGCCCGGACCCGGACGCCTTCAACTGACCGCGCGTACCCTTGCCGGGTGCGCACACACATAGTCTGGGACTGGAACGGCACCCTGCTGTCGGACATGGCGGCGGTGGTCGGGGCGAGCAACGCCGCCTTCGCGACGGTCGGCATCGCGCCGATGACGCTGGAGGAGTACCGGGCGCAGTACGAGATCCCGATCCCGCGGTTCTACGAGCGGCTGATGGGGCGGATGCCGAGCCAGGCCGAGTGGCTGGCGCTGGACGACGCGTTCCACGTCACGTACACGGAGCTGTTCCCGGGCTGCGGGCTGACCCCGGGCGTCGAGGCGCTGCTGGAGGGGTGGACGGCGGCCGGGCGCAGCCAGTCGGTGCTGTCGATGTACGAGCACGCGAAGCTCGTCCCGGCGGTGGACGCGTTCGGTCTGACCCGGCACTTCCTGCGGGTGGACGGGCGGCGCGGCGCGGCCGGCGGCCGCAAGGCCGGGGAGCTGGCGGCGCACCTGGACGCGATGGGCGGGGCGATCGACCGCGGGCGGACGGTGCTGGTCGGGGACGCCGCGGACGACGCCGAGGCGGCGCTCTCGGCGGGCATCAAGTCGGTGCTGTACACCGGGGGTTCGCACACCCGGGAGAAGCTGGTGCACCTCGGCGTGCCGGTGGTGGACTCGCTCGCCGAGGCCGTCGCGGTGGCGGAGGAACTCGCCGGATAGGCGTGTCACGTCCGGGCGTTGGGGGTGGGCGCGTTCAGGGTGGGGGGAGCAGTACGAAGCAGTCGACCCCCTAGGGAGCACCCCCGCACCATGCCGATCGACGCGGTCACCACCGTCCCCGCCCCCGTCCCCGAGCAGCCCCGCGGGTACGCCCCGGGCAGTGCCGAACGGGCCCGGCTGGGGCGGAGACTGGACGAACTGGCCGGGCGGCACACCTCGCTGCCGATGGTGGTCGGCGGGGAGCGCAGGCTCGGCGGCGGCGAGCGGACCGCACTGGTGCAGCCGCACCACCACGCGGCGAAGCTCGGCGTGCTGGGCGAGGCGACGGCCGCCGACGTGCGGGCCGCGGTGGACGCGGCGCTGGCGGCGGGGGAGGGCTGGCGGCAGCTGTCCTTCGACGACCGGGCGGCGGTGCTGCTGCGCGCCGCGGACCTGCTGGCCGGGCCGTGGCGGGAGACCCTGGTGGCCGCGACCGTGCTCGGGCAGTCCAGGAGCGTGTGGCAGGCCGAGACCGACGCGGCGTGCGACCTGGCCGACCGCTGGCGCTCCGACGTGCGCGCGGCCCGGCTGCTGCTGGCCGAGCAGCCGTCCTCGGGGCCCGGGGCGTGGAACCGCGCCGACCACCGTCCGCTGGAGGGCTTCGTCTGCGCGCTCACCCCGGCCGGTTCCACCGCGGCCGCCGGGGGCCTGCCGACCGCGCCCGCGCTGCTGGGCAACACCGTGCTGTGGAAGCCCGCGCCCGCCCAGACCCTGGCCGCGCACCTGACGCTGCTGCTGCTGGAGGAGGCCGGGCTGCCGCCCGGGGTGGTCAACCTGGTCACCGGCGGCGGGCAGGCGGTGGGCGAGGTGGCGCTGCGCGACCCGGCGCTGGCCGGGGTGCACTTCGCCGGGTCCACCGCCGTCCTGCAGCGGCTGTGGCGGGAGGTCGGCGCGAACATCGCCCGCTACCGCGGCTACCCGCGGATCGTCGGCACGGGCGGCGGCGGCCGGGACTTCCTGCTCGCCCACCCCTCCGCCGACCCGGCGGCGGTGCGCACCGCGCTGGTCCGCGGCGCCTTCGAGCACCAGGGCCAGGGCCGCTCGGCGCTGTCCCGGGCGTACCTGCCGCGCGAGCTGTGGCGGCGGATCCGGGCGGACCTGCTCGGCGAGGTGGACGGGCTGGCCGTCGGAGACGTCACCGACCCGAGCAACTTCATGGGCGCGCTGATCGACCGGCGGACCTTCGACGCGGCCGTCGACGCGGTCGAGCGGGCGAAGGCCGACCCGGCGGTGCAGCTGTTGGCGGGCGGCCAGTACGACGACGCGATCGGCTGGTTCGTCCGCCCCACCGTGCTGCTCGGCGGCACCGACCGGTACGCCGGGTGCGCGGGGCCGCTGCTGGCCGTGCAGGTGTACGAGGACGCCCGCTGGGAGGAGGCGCTGGAGCTGGTCGTCCGGGACGCCCCGGACGGCGGCCCGTCCGGCTCGGTGTTCGGGCAGGACCGGCGGGCCCTGGCCGGGGCGGTGGAGCGGCTGCGGTTCGCGGCGGGCGACCTGCGGGTCAACGGGGAGCCGACCGGGGACGGCGGCGCGGACGCGGCCCGGGACCTGCTGCACTGGACGTCCACCCGCTCGATCAAGGAGACGTTCACCCCGCCGACCGACTACGTCCACCCGCACATGGAGTGGTCACCCGAATGACGGACACCGGAAGGGGAAGGCGTTGGACAAGGTGTCCAGGAAGGTTGGATCTTCCTGCGGGATTGCGCCTCGGTGTCCCCTGACACCTTCGTTTCGTCAGGCTAGGCTGACGGCGTCGCCGGTTATCGGTCAGGCAGGCCAAACGTGCTGTCGTACCCGGGCGGAACGCGACTCATGCGTGCCGTGAGCGCTTTTCACCCCTCGCGTACGGGAGGATTGCCGCCGGGGCCCGGCAGAGCACCCACAGTCATCACCGAGTCACGCAACGGCGCGCGACAGGAGCCAAACAGCCATGCAGACCAAGCTGGACGCAGCCAAGGCCGACCTGCTCAGGAAAGCAGCAGCAGCCGCTGAGAACAGCCAGGTGGGGGGAGCGGCGCCGGGGGAGGGCCTGAGCAACGGTGCTCTGGCCGCTTACCTGCACCACTACTACCTCCACACCGCCCCCGAGGACGTGATCAACCGGGACCCGGTGGACGTCTACGGGGCCGCGGCCTCCCACTACCGGCTGGGCCTCAAGCGCCCGCAGGGCACCGCCGAGGTCCGGGTGCACACCCCGACCGTCGAGGAGAACGGCTGGTCCTGCGGCCACACCGTGGTCGAGGTCGTCACCGACGACATGCCGTTCCTGGTCGACTCGGTCACCAACGAGCTGACCCGCCTGGACCGCGCCATCCACCTGGTCGTCCACCCCCAGCTCGCCGTGCGCCGCGACATCACCGGCAAGCTGCTGGAGATCCTCGACACCGACGCGTGCAACCGCGCGCAGGCCGCGGGCACCGACTGGCCCGCCGACGCCGTGGTCGAGTCCTGGATGCACATCGAGATCGACCGCGAGACCGACCGCGAGGACCTGCGGACCCTGGAGAGCGGCCTGCGCCGGGTGCTGGGCGACGTCCGCGAGGTCGTCGAGGACTGGTCGAAGATGCGCGACTCCGCGCTCCGACTGGCCGACGAGCTCGCCGAGGAGCCCCCCGCGCACCTGCCCGAGCAGGAGGTCGGCGAGGCCTGGGAGCTGATGCGCTGGCTCGCCGACGACCACTTCACCTTCCTCGGCTACCGCGAGTACGACCTGGTCGAGCACGAGGGCGAAGAGGTCCTCAAGGCCGTCGCGGGCACCGGCCTGGGCATCCTGCGCGCCGACCCGCTCAGCCACGACACCGACCACCACCCGGTCTCCGAGGCCTTCGGGCGGCTTTCCGCCCCCGTCCGCGCCAAGGCGCACGAGAAGAAGCTGCTGGTCCTCACCAAGGCCAACAGCCGCGCCACCGTGCACCGCACCGCGTACCTCGACTACGTCGGCGTGAAGAAGTTCAACGCGGCCGGCGAGCCGGTCGGCGAGCGCCGCTTCCTCGGCCTGTTCTCCTCCGCCGCGTACACCGAGTCCGTCACCCGGATCCCGGTGGTGCGCCGCAAGGTGCAGGAGGTCATGACCGGGGCGGGCTTCTCCGGCGACAGCCACGACGGGCGCGACCTGCTCCAGATCATGGAGACCTTCCCGCGCGACGAGATGTTCCAGACCGCCGTCGCCGAGCTCCAGTCGATCGCCACCAGCGTCCTCTACCTCCAGGAGCGCCGCCGGCTGCGGCTCTTCCTGCGCCAGGACGAGTACGGCCGCTACTACTCGGCGTACGTCTACCTGCCGCGCGACCGCTACACCACCCGGATCCGGCTCGCCCTCACCGACATCCTGAAGACCGAGCTGAGCGGCGACACCATCGACTACACGGTGTACGCCACCGAGTCGGTCCTCACCCGCCTGCACTTCGTCGTCCGGGTCGCCCCCGGCACCGAGCTGCCGCAGCTGTCCGACTCCGACATCGAGCGGATCGAGAACCGGCTCGCCGAGGCCGCCCGGTTCTGGATGGACGGCTTCAACGACCAGCTGCAGAGCGAGTTCGGCGAGGAGCGCGCCGCCGAGCTGTCGCACAAGTACGCCACCGCCTTCCCCGACGGCTACCGCGCCGACTTCCCGCCGCGCACCGCCGTCGCCGACCTCAAGCAGATCGAGTCGCTCAGCGGCGAGGGCGACTTCCGGCTCAACCTGTACCAGCCGGTCGGCGCGGGCGACGACGAGCGCCGCTTCAAGATCTACCGGGTCGGCGGCCCGATCTCGCTCACCGAGGTCCTCCCCGTCCTGCAGCGCCTGGGCGTCGAGGTCCTCGACGAGCATCCGTACGCGCTGCGCCGCACCGACGGCACCACCGCCTGGGTGGTCGACTTCGGCCTCAAGCTCCGCGAGGGCACCGACCTCAACGACGAGGACCGCGAGCGCTTCCAGGACACCTTCTCCGCCTCCTGGCGCGGCGAGGCCGAGAACGACGGCTTCAACGAACTCGTCCTCACCGCCAAGCTGACCTGGCGGCAGGCCGTCGTGCTGCGCGCGTACGCCAAGTACCTGCGGCAGGCGGGCTCCACGTTCTCCCAGGACTACATGGAGGACGCGCTCCGCAACAACACCCACACCACCCGGCTGCTGGTCAACCTGTTCGAGGCCCGGCTCTCGCCCAGCCACCGCTCCGGCAGCGAGGAGCTCACCGAGGGCATCCTGGAGGAGCTGGAGGGCGCCCTCGACGAGGTCGCCTCGCTGGACGAGGACCGCATCCTGCGCTCCTTCCTGCACCTGATCAAGGCCACCCTGCGGACCAACTTCTTCCAGCACGACGGCGAGGGCCGCTGGCACTCGTACGTGTCGATGAAGTTCGACCCCAAGGCCATCCCCGACCTGCCCGCGCCGCGCCCCGCCTTCGAGATCTGGGTGTACTCGCCCAGCGTCGAGGGCGTCCACCTGCGCTTCGGCAAGGTCGCCCGCGGCGGCCTGCGCTGGTCCGACCGGCGCGAGGACTTCCGCACCGAGATCCTCGGCCTGGTCAAGGCCCAGATGGTCAAGAACACCGTCATCGTGCCGGTCGGCGCCAAGGGCGGCTTCGTCGCCAAGCAGCTGCCCGACCCGTCGGTGGACCGCGACGCCTGGCTCGCCGAGGGCATCGCCTCGTACAAGACCTTCATCTCCGCGCTGCTCGACATCACCGACAACCTGGTCGCGGGCGAGGTCGTGCACCCGGTCGACGTGGTGCGCCACGACGAGGACGACACCTACCTGGTGGTCGCCGCCGACAAGGGCACCGCGACCTTCTCCGACATCGCCAACGGCGTCGCCCAGGAGTACGGCTTCTGGCTCGGCGACGCGTTCGCCTCCGGCGGCTCGGCGGGCTACGACCACAAGGGCATGGGCATCACCGCCCGCGGCGCCTGGGAGTCGGTCAAGCGCAACTTCCGCGAACTCGGCGTCGACACCCAGTCCGAGGACTTCACCGTCATCGGCATCGGCGACATGTCCGGCGACGTGTTCGGCAACGGCATGCTGCTGTCCGAGCACATCCGGCTGGTCGCCGCGTTCGACCACCGGCACATCTTCCTCGACCCGAACCCGGACGCGGCGGCCTCCTTCGCCGAGCGCCGCCGGCTGTTCGACCTGCCGCGCAGCTCCTGGGACGACTACGACAGGTCGCTGATCTCGGCCGGCGGCGGCGTCTACCCGCGCTCCGCCAAGGCCATCCAGCTCTCCGCGCAGGTCCGCGAGCGGCTCGGCACCGACGCCGCCAAGCTCACCCCCGCCGAGCTGATGAAGGCGATCCTGCAGGCCCCCGTCGACCTGTTCTGGAACGGCGGCATCGGCACCTACGTCAAGTCCTCCGCCGAGACCAACGCCGAGGTCGGCGACAAGGCCAACGACGCGATCCGGGTCAACGGCGGCGACGTCCGCGCCCGGGTCATCGGCGAGGGCGGCAACCTCGGCTGCACCCAGCTCGGCCGGATCGAGTTCGCCGCCAGCGGCGGCCCCCGGGGCGCCGGCGGCTGGATCGACACCGACGCCATCGACAACTCGGCCGGCGTCGACACCTCCGACCACGAGGTGAACATCAAGATCCTGCTCAACCAGGTCGTCGCCGACGGCGACCTGACGGTCAAGCAGCGCAACGCCCTGCTCGCCGAGATGACCGACGAGGTCGGCCACCTCGTGCTGCGCAACAACTACGCGCAGAACGTCGTGCTCGCCAACGCCGTCGCCCAGGCCGCCAGCATGGTCAACGTGCACTCCCGCATGATCAACCGGCTGGAGTCCAACGGGCAGCTCGACCGGGCCCTGGAGTACCTGCCCACCGAGAAGCAGATCCGCGACCGCCAGCAGGCCGGCCGCGGCCTGTCCCAGCCCGAGCTGTCGGTGCTGCTCGCCTACACCAAGATCACCCTGGCCGACGAGCTGCTCGCCACCGACCTGCCCGACGACCCGTACTTCCGGGACGTGCTGCACGCGTACTTCCCCAGCGCGCTGCGGGCCCGCTTCGCCGAGCAGATCGACCACCACCCGCTGCGCCGCGAGATCATCACCACCCTGATCGTCAACGACACGATCAACCGCGGCGGCTGCACCTTCGCGTTCCGGCTCCGCGAGGAGACCGGCGCGACCATGGAGGAGATCGCCCGCACCCACGCCGCGGCCCGCGCCGTCTTCGGCCTGGAGCAGATCTGGGACCAGGTCGAGCGCCTCGACAACAAGGTCGCCGCCCGCGTCCAGACCAAGATGCGGCTGCACGCCCGCCGCCTGGTCGAGCGCGCCACCCGGTGGATGCTCAACAACCGGCAGCCGCTCGACATCGCCGGCACCATCGCGTTCTTCCACGACCGGGTCAACCAGGTCTGGGACGCGCTGCCCAAGCCGCTGGTCGGCGAGGACCTCGCCTGGTTCCAGTCCGTCCACCGGGAGCTGTCCGCGGCCGGCGTCCCCGACGAGCTCGCCACCCGGATCGCCGGGCTGTCCTCCGCGTTCCCGACCCTCGACATCGTCGGCGTCGCGGACCGCTCGGACACCGAGGTGATGGAGGTCGCCGAGCTGTACTACGACCTCGGCGACCGGCTCCAGATCAGCCACCTGCTCGACCGCGTCATCGACCTGCCGCGCACCGACCGGTGGTCCTCGATGGCCCGCGCCGCGATCCGCGAGGACCTGTTCGCCGCGCACGCCGCCCTCACCGCGGACGTCCTCGCCGCCGGGCCCGCCGGGTCCAGCCCCGAGGAGCGCTACACGGCGTGGTCCGAGCTCAACGGCACCCTGCTCAGCCGGGCCCGCACCACGCTCGACGACATAAGGGGTTCGGACCACTACGAGCTGTCCAGCCTCTCCGTCGCCATGCGGGTGATCCGCACGCTGCTGCGCAACGGCCGCTGAGACGGGGGCAGTTCGGGAACGGCCGGGGCCGGGGGCGGCAAGTCGCCCCCGGCCCCGGCCGTTGCGGGCCCGCCGTTCTCAGCTCTCCGTGGCGCGGCGTAGGGCCGAGGCGAGCAGGGCCAGGTCGGTGGGGCCGTTGCCCAGCTCGCGGACCGGGCGGGGCGAGGGCGCGGCGCCGTGGTCCTCCAGGCGCTGGGCGACGACGGTCGGGCGGAGCGTCGCGGTGCGGGGGATGCGGCCGCTGACCCGGGCGCCCTGGAAGGCGGTGACGGCGCCGTCCGCGCGGCGCAGGTAGCCGCGGCCGGGGGTGGTGCCGGGGAGGGCGGCGGCGTCGGGGAGGTGGACGAGCAGGTCGGAGTCGCCGGGCTGCTCGGTGCGCAGGGCGATCCGCAGCTGCGCGGCCTCGTCCACCTCGGTGCCCGCGGTGCTCTCGGGCGAGCCGGTCGCGGCGACCACGTGCACCCCGAGCCGGGCGCCGTGCACCGCGACGGAGGCCAGCGCCCGGGCGAGCGGGCGGCCGCCCGGGGAGGCCGGGCCGAGCAGCGCGTCGTAGTCGTCGACCAGCACCACCAGCCGGGGCGGGGCGGCGTCGGCCGGGGGCGCGTCGGGGGCGCGGCGGGGCTCGATCACCCGGGCCTGGGCGGGGGCGTCCGCGGCGGCGGGGCCGCCGACCAGGGCGGGGGTCTTGTCGAGGGCGAGGGCCCGCCGGGTGTGCCACTCGGTGAAGGTCAGGCCGTCGAACAGGGCCTCGCGGTGGGCGAGTTCGTCGCTCAGGCGCTCGGCGGCGAGCAGCGCGCCGCGCGGGTCCTCGGCGGCGTTGACGTGGCCGGTGACGTGCGGGAGGTCGGTGCAGCCGGACAGGCCGCCGTCCTCCGCGCGGTCCCCGTCGACCATCAGCAGGGCGAGGCGGTCGGGGCGCTCGGCCACGGCGAGCGAGGCGGCGAGGCTGCGCAGCAGCTCGGACTTGCCGGAGCCGGGGCCGCCGCCGATCAGCAGGTGGTCGCCGTCCTCGGCGAGGTCGACGGTGCAGTCCTCCTCGCCGTCGGCGGCGCGGGCGGTGCCGAGCAGGGCGGTCGCGCCGCCCGCCCCGGCGGGCAGGGACTGCCAGCCCTCGGCGAGCCGGGCGGGGGAGAGCGACTCGGCGCGCAGCAGGTCGAGCAGGCGCAGGGCGTCGGGGAGCGGGCCGCGCGGCGGCGCCTGGGCGTCGGACTCGGCGAGCGGGGCGAGGGTGCGGGCGAGGCGCTCGGCCCAGGCGGGGGAGACCGCGTCCAGGGCGACGTCGGTGAGGCGCTCGCGGGTGCCGTTGGCGGGGCGGTCGAGGGTGAGGCGGGTGGAGACCTCGCCGGTGACCGTGCCGACCGCGCCGAGGCCGGTGGGGAGCTCCTCGGGGGCCTCGGCGAGGCAGAGGGCGAAGACCCCGGCCGCGGGGCCCTGGCGCAGCAGCAGGCCGAGGGCGTGCCGCCCGGCGTCGGTGCCCGGGTCGCCGTCGACCAGGACGACGGTGGCGGGCGGCCCGGCGGTGGCGGCGGCCAGCTCGGTGAGCCGGGCCTCGGCCTGCTCGGGGCCGAGGCCGTACAGCAGGCGGCAGGCCTGGCCGTGGGCGGGGCGCAGGTGCGGGAGCCACTGGGCCCAGGCCCAGTCCCCGGCGGGCCGGTCGGCGCTGACCACGACCAGGGCGAGGCCGCTGGGCGGGTGCAGGGCGGCGAGCTGGGCGAGGGCGGCGCGGGCCAGGCCGGTGAGGCGGTGCCGGGGCCCGGCCAGGCCGAGGCTGCCCGCGGTCTGCAGGTCGACGGTGACCGGGACGGCGGGCAGCGGGCTGCCGGGGGCGGCGCCGGGGCCGCCGGGCAGGTCGGCGGTGCCGAGCCGGAGGGTGAGCGCGTCGGGGTGGTCGGGGCCGCGCTCCCACAGCCGGGGGCCGGTGCCGAGCGCGGTGAGCAGCAGGGCGGCCGGGTCGGGCCAGCGCTCGCGCTGGTTGGCGGCCTGGCGCAGGCGGGCGGCGTCGTGCCGGCGGCCGGGGTCGGCGGCGGCCGGTTCGGCCCTGCCGCGGCGCAGCCAGCGGCTGCCGCGCCCGGCGGCGGGGGCCGGTTCGGCCTCGGGCGGGCCGGGGGGCGCGGCGGGGCGGCCGGGGGAGGTGCGGGCGCCGGTGCGCGGGGCGAGCCGGATCCGGCCCTCGCCGTCGGGGGTGGTGGGGCGGGCCGCTATGCCCTCGGCGCGGGCGAGCTGGAGGGTCGACTCGCCGATCCGCAGCAGGGTGCCGGGGGCGATGTCGGCGCCGTCCTCGGGCAGCCAGTCCTCGTCGAGGCGGGTGCCGTTGGTGGAGCCGAGGTCGCGGACGGTGGCGCGGCCGTCGGCGGCCAGGCGCAGGGAGAGGTGCAGGCGGGAGACGTCGGGGTCGTCGAGCGGCACGTCGGCCTCGGTGGAGCGGCCGATCCGGATCAGCTCGCCGTGCAGGCGGTGGACGCCGCCCGCGTCGGGGCCGCCGACCACGCGCAGTTCGGCGGTGGCGGGCTCGTCGGCGCCCCCGCTGCCCGGGTCGGGCTCGCCGAGGGCGAGGACCGCGCCGTCCACCAGCGGGGGGTGGCCGAGCGGGGTCTGCTCGTCCAGCCGCCGTTCCCCGTCGTAGAGGTGGACGTGCGTGGCGGAGCGGGCGCCGCGGACGCCGACCGCGCCGGCCAGGGCGGTGGCGACGGCGCCGAGCACGGTGCCGGCCGGCGCGGTGACCAGTACGTCGGTGGCGCTGCCGATGCTGCCGGGGGCGGCCGGGCCGCTGCGCGGTCGAAGGACGGTGAGCCGGATCTGCATCTCGCCCGGGGTCCCTTCTGCACACGTGTGGTGCCTGCCATCCTGCCACTCGGGACGGACAGTCCGCGCACGGTACCGGATTTGACGATCTTGCGATCATCGCCATGGTGGATCCGACGACACGTCAGGTCAAGGACACCCGCTCGCCCCGCCGCCCGACCGCGCGCGGCCCGGCCGGGGAACACCTCGGAAACCCGCGCGGGCACCGTTAGAGTTGCCGAAAATACGGAGCCCGCCCGGCCGGGAGGGCTCCTCAGGCCCCGGCGCCGTTCACGGGAACGGGGGAGTGCCGGAACGCGGCCCCGGCAGCGGGCGCCGGGTGACCGAACGGAGTGCACAGGTGCGGCCTGTCGGCAGCAAGTACGTGTTGGAGGAGGGCCTCGGGCGCGGCGCGACCGGAACGGTCTGGCGCGGCCGGGTGCGCGAGGACGCCGCGGTGCCGGGCCTGGTGCCCGGGCAGGCGGTCGCGGTCAAGGTGCTGCGCGAGGAGCTCGCCGCCGACCCGGACGTGGTGATGCGCTTCCTGCGCGAGCGCTCCGTCCTGCTCCGGCTGACCCACCCCAACATCGTCCGCACCCGCGACCTGGTGGTCGAGGGCGAGCTGCTCGCCCTGGTGATGGACCTGGTCGACGGCCCCGACCTGTACCGCTACCTGCGCGAGTCCGGCCCGCTGTCGCCGATCGCGGGCTCCCTGCTGATGGCCCAGATCGCCGACGCGCTGGCCGCCAGCCACGCCGACGGCGTCGTGCACCGGGACCTCAAGCCCGCCAACGTGCTGCTGGCCACCCTCGCGGTGGACGGCGACGAGCGGATGCACCCGATGCTCACCGACTTCGGCATCGCCCGGCTCGCCGACTCCCCGGGCATCACCCGCACCCACGAGTTCGTCGGCACCCCCGCCTACGTCGCCCCCGAGTCCGCCGAGGGCCGCCCGCAGACCGCCGCGGTGGACGTCTACGGCGCGGGCATCATGCTGTACGAGCTGGTCACCGGCCGTCCGCCGTTCCAGGGCGACAACCCGCTGGCGGTCCTCCAGGCGCACCTCGCCCAGGAGCCGCAGCGCCCCCGCACCATGCCCGAGCCGCTGTGGACGGTGGTCGAGCGCTGCCTGCGCAAGGACCCGGCCCAGCGCCCCACCGCGGTGTCGCTGGCCGAGGCGCTGCGGGTGGTCGCCGCCGGGGTCGGCGTGCACTCCGCCCCGGCCGCGGTGGACGCCGCGCTGGCCGTCGGCGAGCTGCTGGTGCCCGACCCGGCGCTGGCCCCCGCCGCGCCCGCGGTCTCCCCGCACGACGCCACGCTGGCGGGCGTCGGGTACGACCCGGCCGCCGCGACCCAGGTGATGGCGCACCGGCCGCCGGTGCCCGGCGCCGAGGACCGCACCCAGCTGATGAGCCCGCAGCCCCCGGCCGCGCCGCCGACCGCCCCGGCCGCGGACCGCACCCGGGTGATGCCCTCGGTGCCGCCCGGCCCCTCGCTGCCGCCCGGCCCCGAGCAGGCCCCCGCCCAGCCGGAGGGCCCGCACCCGTGGCAGACCCAGCTGCGCGCCGCCCGGGACCGCAACGCGCAGACCCGGATCGGCCACTTCGAGCCGGAGGACCTGGGCGAGCCGCAGGTCGCCCCGCGCCCCTACCAGGCCGGCCAGTACCCGCCGCCGGGCCCCGGCGGCCGCCCGCCGGTCGCCCCGCCGCCGTACCAGGGCCAGCCGGGCCACCCCCCGCAGGACGGCCGCTACGCCCCGCAGCAGGGCCCGTACCGGCCCCACCAGCCGCAGCAGCAGCACCCCCGGCCGCCGCAGGGCCGGCACGGGCAGCAGGAGCGGGGCGGTCGCCCGCCGGTCGCCCCGCCGCCGTACCAGGCCCAGCAGGCCCAGCAGCCGCCGCAGGCCGCCCCGCCCGGCGGCCACGGCGGGCAGCCGCCGGGCTACGGCGCCCCGCAGCGCCGCCCCGAGCCCGCGCCGCCGCGCCACCAGGAGCCGCCGCGCCGGGAGCCGGAGCCCGCCCGCGAGGCGCCCCGGGAGCGGGAGCCGCGCCGCCGCAGCCCGAACCGGATGCGGATCCCCGGCCTGGGCTGCCTCAAGGGCTGCCTGCTGGTGCTGGTGGTGCTGGCGGTGGGCTGCCTGGCGCTGTGGAACTTCACGCCGCTGCCGCACTACTGGGACAACGTGGTCGGCTGGTACCACACGGCGAGCGACTGGGTCACCAGCCACACCTGACGGCCGGACGACCGGACGGCCGGTCCGGGCGGTCCGGGCGGTGGAATTGACGGTTTGTCGACAATCCCGTGAAATTCCCCCGGATCGGTACCCCTCCGGGGGCCCTCCGGCGCCCCCGGAGGCCCCGCGGGCGCGTAGGTTGTTCGTCGAGCACCGACCTCACGAGCCCACGGAGCAGCATTGGCACGCAAGATCGGCAGCCGGTACACCGTCCACCAGGTGATCGGCCGCGGCTCGGCCGGCACCGTGTGGCTCGGTGAGGGCCCCGACGGCCCGGTCGCGGTGAAGCTGCTGCGCGAGGACCTCGCGGCCGACCAGGTGCTGGTCGGCCGCTTCGTCCAGGAGCGCGCCGCCCTCACCGGCCTCGACCACCCGCACGTGGTCGGCGTCCACGACATGGTGGTCGACGGCAGCGACCTCGCCCTGGTGATGGACCTCGTCCAGGGCAGCGACCTGCGCACCCGGCTGGAGCGCGACGGCGTGCTCAGCCCGGCCGTCGCCGCCTCGGTGATCGCCGACGTCGCCGACGGCCTGGCCGCCGCGCACGCCGCGGGCATCGTGCACCGCGACGTCAAGCCGGAGAACGTCCTGCTCGACCTCGCCGCCCCGCCCGGCCCCGGCGGCGCCCCGCGCGCCAAGCTCACCGACTTCGGCATCGCCCGGCTGGTCGACGCCCCCCGCCGCACCCGGGCCACCCGGATCATCGGCACCCCCGACTACCTCGCCCCCGAGATCATCGAGGGCCTGGAGCCGCGCGCCGCCGTCGACATCTACGCCACCGCCACCGTGCTGTACGAACTGCTCACCGGCACCACCCCGTTCGGCGGCGGCCACACCGGCGCGGTGCTGCGCCGGCACGTCACCGAGAACGTCCCCCCGGTCGAGGGCATGCCGGACGGCCTGTGGCGGATCATCTCCGAGTGCCTCGCCAAGGCCCCCGCCTCCCGGCTGCGGGCCGCCGAACTCGCCGCCCGGCTGCGCGCACTGCTCCCCGAGCTGTCCGGCCTCGGCCCGATCGCGGTGCCCGCCCAGCGCGGCGCCCCCGAGGAGGTGCCCACCCCCGGCGAGGCCGTCTACGCCGAGGCCGACGCCTTCGCGGGCAGCGGCACCCACCGCCGCCGCCGCGGCCCCGCCGTCCCGCTGGTGCCCGGCCCGCAGCCCGACTCGACCCGGGACACCCACACCAGCCTGCGCCGCCCGTCCCCCCGGGAGCTCGCCTCCTACGCCGAGGAGTCCCGCGCGCAGCGCGCCCAGCCCGCCGCCACCCACCGCCGCACCCGGGCCCAGACGATCCGCCGCCGCCGCACCCTGGCCGTGCTGATCGCGGTCGTCCTGCTGCTGGCGGGCGCCGCCGCCGCGTGGACGGCGTTCGCCGCCGAGCCCCCCGCGGGCGCCTCCGCCGCGGTGCACGCCTCCTGGCACCCCCGGTTGTAGCCGAGCCCCCCCGCGGAACCATTACCCTTGAGGCGTGGCAGCCGTCGATCCTTCCGAAGAGCTCAAGAACCTCGACTCGACCATGTCGTCGATCGAGGCAGTCCTCGACCTGGACAAGATCCGGGCCGACATCGCAACCCTGGAGGAGGAGGCAGCCGCCCCCACCCTGTGGGACGACGTCGTGAACGCGCAGAAGGTCACCAGCCGGCTCTCCTTCCTCCAGGGCGAGCTGCGCAAGGTCGAGACCCTGCGCGGCCGGGTCGAGGACCTGGGCGTCCTGTTCGAACTGGCCGAGGACGAGGACGACGCGGACACCCGCGCCGAGGCCGAGGTCGAGCTGGTCTCCGTACAGAAGGCCGTGGAGGAGCTGGAGGTCCGCACCCTGCTCTCCGGCGAGTACGACGCCCGCGAGGCCCTGGTCAACATCCGGGCCGAGGCGGGCGGCGTCGACGCCGCCGACTTCGCCGAGCAGCTGATGCGCATGTACCTGCGCTGGGCCGAGCGGCACGGCTACCCGACCGAGGTCTACGACACCTCCTACGCCGAAGAGGCCGGCATCAAGTCCGCGACCTTCACCATCAAGGCCCCCTACGCCTACGGCACCCTCTCCGTCGAGCAGGGCACCCACCGCCTGGTGCGGATCTCCCCGTTCGACAACCAGGGCCGCCGCCAGACCTCCTTCGCGGGCGTCGAGGTGCTCCCCGTCGTCGAGACCTCCGACCACGTCGACATCGACGAGGGCGACCTGCGGATCGACGTCTACCGCGCCTCCGGCCCCGGCGGCCAGGGCGTCAACACCACCGACTCCGCGGTCCGCATCACCCACCTGCCGACCGGCATCGTGGTCTCCTGCCAGAACGAGCGCTCCCAGATCCAGAACAAGGCCTCGGCGATGAACGTCCTCCAGGCCAAGCTGCTGGAGCGCCGCCGCCAGGAGGAGCGCGCCGCGATGGACGCGCTCAAGGACGGCGGCTCCTCCTGGGGCAACCAGATGCGCTCCTACGTCCTGCACCCGTACCAGATGGTCAAGGACCTGCGCACCGAGCACGAGGTCGGCAACCCGCAGGGCGTGCTGGACGGCGACATCGACGGCTTCATCGAGGCGGGCATCCGCTGGCGCAAGCAGCGCGAGGCGTAGCCGCGCAGCGCACAGCACGGTGAAGGGCCCCTCCGCCTCGGCGGAGGGGCCCTTCGTGGTCCTCGGGTCAGCGCAGCAGCAGGGCGAGCATGAGCACCGCGGCGGACAGCAGGGCCAGCAGCACCGCGGGGTTGAGCGTCGCGAACGGCCCGTGCTGCTCCTGCTGGAGCCGGGCGCGGTTGGCGCGGCAGACCGGGCAGCGGCCGTCGCTCACGCGGCCGTTGCAGTTGGCGCACACCAGTTGGTCGCAGGTCATGCGATCTCCTCCTTGCTGCATAGCCAACGCGCCGGGAGCGGGTTCGGTTCCGACTGCTTACCACTCTGCCAGGTTCCGTACCCCTCGGCTCCCGGAGGAGAAGGGTTATCGATCTGTGACGTACCTCGCAATTTCCGGTCCGAACCGGAACAACACCTGACGAAACCACGGTCAGTAGGCATCCGGCGACTGCGGGTGCGGAGGGGCATCGCGTAAGGTCACTGGCTCCGATCCACCTAGGATGGCCCCCGTGATGCAGCCGTGATCAGATTCGACAACGTCTCCAAGACCTATCCCAAGCAGAACCGTCCGGCCCTGGACAACGTCTCGCTGGAGATCGAGAAGGGCGAGTTCGTCTTCCTGGTCGGTTCGTCCGGGTCGGGCAAGTCGACGTTCCTGCGCCTGTGCCTGCGCGAGGAGCGCCCGTCCACCGGAGCGGTGCACGTGCTGGGCAAGGACCTGGGCAAGCTCTCGAACTGGAAGGTGCCGCACATGCGGCGCCAACTGGGTACCGTCTTCCAGGACTTCCGCCTGCTGCCGAACAAGACCGTCGGGCAGAACGTGGCGTTCGCCCTGGAGGTCATCGGCAAGCCGAAGAGCGCCATCAACAAGGTGGTGCCCGAGGTGCTCGACCTGGTCGGCCTCGGCGGCAAGGAGGAGCGGATGCCCGGCGAGCTCTCGGGCGGTGAGCAGCAGCGCGTGGCGATCGCCCGCGCGTTCGTGAACCGGCCGATGCTGCTGATCGCCGACGAGCCCACCGGCAACCTCGACCCGCAGAACTCGGTCGGCATCATGAAGCTGCTCGACCGCATCAACCGGACCGGCACCACCGTGCTGATGGCGACCCACGACCAGGCCATCGTCGACCAGATGCGCAAGCGCGTCATCGAACTCGACAAGGGCCTGCTGGTCCGCGACCAGGCCCGCGGCGTCTACGGATACCAGAGCTAGAAGAGAGAAGCATGCGCGCCCAGTTCGTTCTGTCGGAGATCGGCGTCGGTCTCCGCCGCAACCTGACCATGACCATCGCCGTCGTGGTCAGTGTCGCGCTGTCGCTCGCCCTCGCCGGTGCCTCGCTGTTGGTCCGCGACCAGGTCAACTCCATGAAGGACTACTGGTACGACAAGGTCGAAGTCAGCATCTACTTCTGCATCAAGGCGGACCACAACTCGCCGCAGTGCGCGGCGGGCGCGGCCACCGACGACCAGGTCGCCCAGGTGAAGGCCGACCTGGACAAGATGGCGCCGCTGGTGCAGAGCTCGACGTACGAGTCCTCCCAGGAGGCGTACAAGCACTTCAAGGACAGCAACCCGGACAACCCGCTGCTGGCGGCGGTCGGTCCGGACGCGATGCCGCAGTCGTGGCGGGTCAAGCTGAGCGACCCGACCAAGTTCGACGTGATCCAGAGCGCCTTCGCGGGCAAGCCCGGCGTCAAGTCGGTCGACGACCAGCGGAAGATCCTGGAGAACCTGTTCGGCCTGCTGCGCGGCCTGCAGACCGCGGCGTTCGTGATCATGGTGCTGATGCTGTTCGTCGCGCTGCTGCTGATCGTCAACACCGTCCGGGTGTCCGCGTTCAGCCGACGGCGCGAGACCGGCATCATGCGGCTGGTCGGCGCGTCCAACTTCTACGTGCAGATGCCGTTCATCGCGGAGGCCGCGTTCGCCGCGCTGCTCGGTTCGGCGCTGGCCTCCGGACTGCTGGTCGGCGGGCACTTCTTCGTCCAGCACTGGCTGGCCAAGAAGGTGCAGTTCATCACCTTCATCGGCCTGTCCTCGGTGGTGGCGGTCATCCCGCTGCTGGTCGTGGTCGGCATGGGGATGGCGGCGGTGGCCGCGTTCTTCACCCTCCGCAAGTACCTGAAGGTCTGACGACCCGTCGGTGCTACCGGTGGGCGCGCCCGCCCGCCTAGACTCGCAGGCATGCCGACAGCGCCGCGGGTACGCCAGGGGATGACGCTCGGGCTCGTCTTCGGCGCGGTGCTGTTCGCCGGAGCCGCGTCAGGGGCCTGGGGGGAGCCGGAAGGCTCCACCCGGGCCCCTTCGTCGTCCGACGCCCTCCCGCCCGGCCCCGACCTCACCGGGGCCGACCTGACCCCGCAGCAGGCCCGGCAGCTGGTCGGCAGCAGCGGCGACCGCTGGGCCGCCTACCTGAGCCCGCAGCAGTACGCGGACCTCACCGGCGGCCGGTACGCGGGCGTCGGGCTGAGCGTGGACCGGGAGGCCGGCGGCCCGACCCTGGTCGCCGAGGTGCTGCCCGGCTCGCCCGCCGCCCGGGCCGGGATCGAGGCGGGCGAACGGCTGGTCACCGTCGACGGGGCGCCCGCCGAGCAGCTCCCGGTCACCGAGGTGGTCTCCCGGCTGCGCGGCGGACCGGCCGGCAGCGCGGTCGCCGTGGGCGTCCGGGACGACGAGGCCGGGCCGGTGCGCCAGCTCACCCTCACCCGGGCCGAACTGGCCGCCCGCGAGGTCGAGGTCGACCACCCCGCGCCCGGCGTGGCGCGGATCGCCGTGCACGCCTTCACCGAGGGCGTCGCCGAGCAGGTGCGGGCCGCCGCGGCCGGCTCCCGGGGCGTGGTGCTCGACCTGCGCGGCAACTCCGGCGGCCTGGTCGAGGAGGCCGTCGCGACCGCCTCGGTGTTCCTGGACGGCGGCCCGGTGGCCAGCTACCAGGTGCACGGCGAGCACCGCGAGCTGACCGCCGCCGCGGGCCGCAGCACGTCCGCCCCGCTGGTGGTGCTGGTCGACGGCGGCACCATGAGCGCCGCCGAACTGCTCGCCGGGGCGCTCCAGGACCGCGGCCGGGCCGTCCTGGTCGGCAGCCGCACCTTCGGCAAGGGCACCGTCCAGCAGCCCAGCCGGCTCGCCGACGGCTCGGTGCTGGAACTCACCGTCGGCCGCTACCAGACCCCGGCCGGCCGCTCCCCGGAGGGCAGCGGCGTCCAGCCCGACGTCCCGGCCGCCGGCGAGGACCCGCGGGCGCTGGCGCTCCGGGTGCTGGAGGGGCTCAGCAGCTCCGCCCCCGCCATCCCGGCGGCCCCCGCGTCCGCGCCCCCGGCGGCCCCCGCGTCCGGCGCGCCCGCCGTGCCGTAGCGCGCCCGCCGCGCCGTAAAGGGGCTGCCGCGGCCGCCGCCGAGGTGCGAGAATGGCCGGGCTATGGCAAAGGAAACGGGCAAGAAGCTGGTCGCGCAGAACAAGAAGGCGCGGCACGAGTACACCATTCTCGACACCTACGAGTGCGGCATGGTGCTCACCGGCACCGAGGTCAAGTCGCTGCGCGAGGGCCGGGCCAACCTGGTCGACGGCTACGCGTACGTCCAGGGCGGCGAGGCCTGGATCGACAACGTCTTCATCCCCGAGTACGCCCAGGGCACCTGGACGAACCACTCGGCGCGGCGCAAGCGCAAGCTGCTGCTGCACAAGATGGAGATCCGCAAGATCGAGTCCAAGGTGAAGGAGACCGGCCACACGCTGGTCCCGCTGTCCCTGTACTTCAAGGACGGCCGCGCCAAGCTCGAACTCGCCCTGGCCGTCGGCAAGAAGCTGTACGACAAGCGGCAGACCCTGCGCGAGCGCCAGGACCGCCGCGAGTCCGACCGCGCGGTGGCCGCCGCCCGCCGCCGCTCCGGGCAGGGGTGAGGCCGCCGGGGTCGCCACGGTCCGTTAATGCGCTGGACCCTTGACGCGCCGATTGAGTAGTATGGCAGTGCACCACCCGGAGAGGGGTCCGCCTCCCGCCGGGGCTGTTTGTCAAAAAAACATGGGGATGATCGGTTTCGACAGTGACAGTCGAAACAGGAGAAGCGAGCCGAGGAACGCGGCAATGATCTCGTTAACCATATGTCGCAAAAAAATAATCGCCAACTCTAAGCGCGATTCCCAGCAGTTCGCTCTCGCTGCCTAGTCTGCGAAAGTGAATGGGTGTCAGCCCGGGGCGTTCCCGACCCGGATCCTGGCATAATCTAGGGAACTCAACCCTCCACCCCGGCCGCGGGGGTGGAGGGGAAACCAAACAGTGGCTGGGCCTGTTGGCGGCTTGTCCGCGTGACTGCCAGGGCCGAGAAAATCACAGCGGACTGCGCTCGGAGAAGTCCTGAATCCACTTCACTGGACCCGGGTTCGATTCCCGGCATCTCCACCGCCCCATGTGCATCGCAGAGCCGCCCTCCACCCCGGAGGGCGGCTCTCGTGCGTTCCGCGGCCCTCACACGGAGGGCCCCCGGCGGGTGAGAGGACGGTTCCGTGCCCTTCACACCGCACAACGAACCCGAAATCGTGGACTCCTAGCGTCAACGGCACAGGGTCTTGGACACCCGCACTCTAAGGAGCGAGCCCATGGACAGCAGCACCACGAACGGCAGGACGGGCGGCCGCTGGATCCAGCAATGGGACCCGGAGGACGCCGAGTTCTGGGAGGCCACCGGCCGCCGGACGGCCCGGCGCAACCTCGCCTTCTCGGTGTTCTCCGAGCACGTCGGCTTCTCGATCTGGAGCCTGTGGTCGGTGATGGTGCTCTTCATGGGCAAGGACTACGGCATCGACCCGGCCGGGAAGTTCTTCCTGGTCGCGATGCCCACCCTGGTCGGCTCCTTCGTCCGGATCCCCTACACCGTGGCGGTCGCCCGCTTCGGCGGCCGGAACTGGACGGTGGTCTCCGCGCTGCTGCTGCTCCTGCCCGCCCTCGCCGCCGCGTACGTCATGCACCCCGGCACCTCGTACACCACCTTCATGCTGGTCGCTGCGCTCACCGGGTTCGGCGGCGGCAACTTCGCCTCCTCGATGACCAACATCAACGCCTTCTACCCGGCCCGGCACAAGGGCTGGGCGCTCGGCCTCAACGCGGGCGGCGGCAACATCGGCGTGCCGGTGATCCAGCTGGTCTCGCTCGGCGTGATCGCCTGGGCCGGGGCCGGGCACCCCCGGGTGGTGCTGGGCATCTACCTGCCGCTGATCGTGGTCGCCGCGCTGTGCGCCGCCCTGTTCATGGACAACCTGGCCCCGATGAAGGCCGACACCGGCTCGCTCGCCGCGATCGTCCGGGAGAAGCACACCTGGCTGATGTCGGTGCTGTACGTCGGCACCTTCGGCTCCTTCATCGGCTTCTCCTTCGCCTTCGGCCTGGTCCTGCAGAACCAGTTCGGCCGCACCCCGCTGCAGGCCGCCCAGCTGACCTTCCTCGGCCCGCTGCTGGGCTCCGTGGTCCGCCCGCTCGGCGGGAAGCTCGCCGACCGGTTCGGCGGCGCCCGGATCACGCTGTGGAACTTCGCCGCGATGGCCGTCGCCGCGAGCGTCGTCACCTACGCCTCGTCGATCCGCTCGCTGCCGGTCTTCCTCACCGGCTTCGTCGCCCTGTTCGCCCTCGCCGGGCTCGGCAACGGCTCCACCTACAAGATGATCCCGGGCATCTTCGACGCCAAGGCCCAGGACCGGATCGCGGCCGGCGCCGCCCCCGAGGACGCCGCCGCCTGGTCCCGCAAGATGTCCGGCGCCGCGATCGGCGTGATCGGCGCGGTCGGCGCCCTCGGCGGCCTGTTCATCAACCTCGCCTTCCGCCAGTCCTTCCTGGTCGCCAAGTCCGGCACCCCCGCCTTCGTCTCCTTCCTCGCCGCGTACGCGGTCTGCTTCGTCCTGACCTGGGTCGTCTACCTCCGCCGCCCGGTCGCGGCCGCCGCCACCACCGCCTCCCCCGCCCTCGAACAGGTCTGAACCACCGTCACACCCCCGGGTCCGCCCCGACCGGCAGTGAAACACGCCGGTAATCGGAGCGACCCGGGGGTGACACCGCGACCGGCCACGATTGATCAACCACCCACCCGACCGACCGCCGCCCCCCGTCCCCCGCCAGGACACCCGGGGCGGCGCACCTAAGGACGACACCGCATGGCCGACCCGACCCGACGCCTGCAGGACGAACCCGAGCCCGCCGAGACCGGCCCGCTCGCCGGCTGGACCATCGGCATCACCGCCGCCCGCCGCGCCGACGAGCTCACCGCCCTGCTGCAACGCCGCGGCGCGAGCGTGCTGCGCGCACCCGCCCTGCGGATCGTCCCGCTCGCCGACGACACCGAACTCCACACCGCCACCCGCGCCCTGGTCGCCGACCCGCCCGACCTGGCCGTCGCCACCACCGGCATCGGCTTCCGCGGCTGGATGGAGGCCGCCGACGGCTGGGACCTCGGCGAGGACCTGCGCACCGCCCTCGGCGGGGCCTCCGTGCTCGCCCGCGGCCCCAAGGCCAAGGGCGCGATCCGCGCCGCCGGGCTGCGCGAGTCCTTCTCCGCCGCCACCGAGTCCTCCGCGGAGGTCCTCTCCCACCTCCTGGAGCAGGGCGTCGACGGCGCCCGGATCGCCGTCCAGCTGCACGGCGCCCCGCTGCCCGGCTTCGTCGAGTCGCTGCGCACCGCCGGGGCCGAGGTCGTCGAGGTCCCGGTCTACCGCTGGCTCCCGCCCGCCGACCCCGGCCCGCTCGACCGCCTCCTGGACGCGACCTGCGCCGGCGCGCTGGACGCCGTCACCTTCACCTCCGCGCCCGCCGCGATCAGCCTGCTCGACCGGGCCGCCGAGCGCGGCCGCACCGCGGAACTGCTGCACGCCCTGCGCCGCGACGTCCTCGCGGTCTGCGTCGGCCCGGTCACCTCCGCCCCGTTCGACGAGCTGGACGTCCCCACCGTCTGGCCCGAGCGGATGCGGCTGGGCGCGATGGTCCAGACCCTCACCGCCGCCCTCCCCGAGCGCGCCCGCCGCCTCCCGGTGGCCGGCCACACCCTGGAACTGCGCGGCCAGGCCGCCCTCGTCGACGGCCACCTCCGCCCCGTCCCCCCGGCCGGCATGGCCCTGCTGCGCACCCTCGCCCGCCACCCCGGCTGGGTCGTCCCGCGCGCCGACCTGCTCAAGGCCCTGCCGGGCAGCGGCGACGACGAGCACGCGGTCGAGACGGCGATGGCCCGGCTGCGCCAGTCGCTCGGCGTGCCGCGGCTGATCACCACCGTCGTCAAGCGCGGGTACCGGCTGACCCTCGACCACTGAGCAGGCCCCCCGGAGGGCTCGTCAGGGGCTCGGCCGGTCGGAAAGGTGTCCGGTTTCCCTGTAAGATCTTCCGTCCGCCTTTTTCTCCGCACCTTTGGGGGCTCCTTGGGCGCGCACGGTACAGCCGAGCACCGATCCGACACTGTCCGCGACCGCGAGATCGCGGGGGAGCAGCAGCATCTCGACACCGTCTACCGGCGGCTCGAGGAGAAGCTCGCCGAGGCGGAGTACATCCTGGAGGACGCCGCCAAGCGCGTGCAGGTCGGCACGCCCGGCGCGCTCGCCGAGCGGGACGCCCAGGTGTACCGGGCCGGGGCGCACCTGCAGCGGTTGAACAACGAGTTCGAGGACTTCCTGTTCGGGCGCGTCGACCTGCAGCAGGCCGACGCGCCGGAGGAGCACGGGATCCCGTCCCAGACCCCGCTGGACCCGGCCGACCCGGCGGTCGCCGAGACGCTGCACATCGGGCGCCTCGGCGTCCTGGACGCCGAGTTCGGCCCGCTGGTGATCGACTGGCGGGCCCCGGCGGCGGCGCCGTTCTACCGGGCGACGCCGCTGGAGCCGGGCCGGGTGGTCCGGCGGCGGGTGATCCGGTCGAAGGGCCGGAAGGTGATCGGCGTCGAGGACGACCTGCTGCGTCCCGACCTGACGCCGACGCTGGGCGGCGAGGAGCTGGCCGTGGTCGGCGACGGCGCGCTGATGGCGACGCTGGGCCGGGCCCGCGGGCACTCGATGCGCGACATCGTCTCGTCCATCCAGAAGGAGCAGGACGAGGTGATCCGGGCGCCCGCCGCGGGCGCGACCCTGGTGACCGGCGGCCCCGGCACCGGGAAGACCGCCGTCGCGCTGCACCGGGCCGCGTTCCTGCTGTACCAGGACCGCCGCCGGTACGCGGGCGGCATCCTGGTGGTCAGCCCGACGCCGCTGCTGGTCTCGTACACCGAGGGCGTGCTGCCCTCGCTGGGCGAGGAGGGGCAGGTGGCGATCCGCGCGGTCGGCAGCCTGGTCGACGGGATCGAGGCGTCCCGGTACGACAGCCCCGAGACCGCCCGGATCAAGGGCTCGGCGCGGATGGTGCAGCTGCTGCGCCGGGCCGCCCGGGGGGCCCTGGAGCTGGGCGCGCCGACCGAGCTGAAGGTGTTCGCCCGCGGCCGGGTGCTGCGGCTGGACGCGGGCCGGCTGAAGGCGGTGCGCGGCAACGTGGTGGGCGGCGGCGGCACGCCGCTGAACCTGCTGCGCCCGCGGGCCCGCCGCCTGCTGCTGGACGCGCTCTGGTCGGAGGCGGTCCGCGACCTGCCGAAGCCGAGCACGTACGCGGAGCGCGAGCAGCGCCAGGAGGAGCGCGAGTCCTTCGACGAGTACGTGTCCGACGAGGCGCCGTTCCTGGCCTTCCTGGACGCCTGGTGGCCCGCCCTGACCCCGCGCCGGGTGCTGGCCACCCTCAAGCAGCACCGGCACACCAACCGGATCGCCCGCCGCGCGGTCACCCCGGAGGAGTCCCGGCTGCTCGCCGCGTCCTGGCGGCACCTGGACGAGCGCGGCGCGGGCGGGCTGTCCGCGCACGACGTGGCGCTGGTGGACGAGCTGCAGGTGCTGCTCGGGGAGCCGGCCCGCCCGAAGGCGCGCGAGGTGGACGCGGTCGACCTGCTGACCGGCCTGGACGAGGTCACCACGTACGGCGAGCGGGCCTACCGCCAGCGCGAGCGGGTGCCGGAGGAGCGGCGCGAGTACGCGCACGTGATCGTGGACGAGGCGCAGGACCTGACGCCGATGCAGTGGCGGATGATCGGGCGCCGCTCGCGGATGGCGACCTGGACGATCGTCGGCGACCCCGCGCAGTCCTCCTGGCCGTTCCCGCAGGAGGCGCAGGCGGCGATGGACGAGGTGCTGGCGGGCAAGCCGCGCCGCCGGCACACGCTGACCGTGAACTACCGCAACCCGGCGGAGATCGCCGAGGTGGCGGCGAAGGTGCTGGAGCTGGCCGCCCCGGGCACCCCGTCGCCGAGCGCGGTGCGGGCCACCGGCGCGCACCCGCGGTTCGCGGCGGTCCGCGAGCCGGACGCGGCGGCGTTCGGCGCGGCGGCCCGGGCCGAGCTGGAGCGGCTGCTGGCCGAGGTGGACGGCACCGTCGCGGTGGTGGTCCCGATGGACCGCCGCGCCGAGGCGGCGGGCTGGACCGAGGGCCTGGGCGACCGGGTGGTGGCGCTGGGCAGCCTGGAGGCGAAGGGCCTGGAGTACGACGCGACGGTGGTGGCCGACCCGACCGGCATCGCGGGCGAGTCGGAGGCGGGCCTGCGGGTGCTGTACGTGGCGCTGACCCGGGCCACCCAGCGGCTGACGGTGCTGTCCGGCCCGGACGACCTGCCGGACGCCGCGGGCGTGCCCGCGCTGCTGAAGTAGCGGTAGGAAGGACCGGAGGCCCCCACCCGATGGGTGGGGGCCTCCGTCACGTTGAACACCGACCCGCCATGCTCGCCTCGCGGCAAGTGGTCCCTCGAAGGGACGAAGGTTGGGCCCGGGGGCTTGGATCGAGCCGGTGCCGTTCCAATGTAACGCATCCGCGCCGACGGGCAAGGAGGAGCAGGTCCGGACCGGTCGGTTTGTCGGATCCGCACACTCAACGCACGTTATTTCTGGCGAGCCCTTGGTCGGTGCGACCATCGAGGTCTAGCATGCCGAGCGGCATGAACTTCAACAATTTGTTGATTCAGGAAGAAGGAACGTCGATGGCGACGGTGCCCAGTGTCTCGAACTCGATCACGGTCCGGTTGGAGGTCCCGGCCACCGGCAACGCGGTGAGCTCGATCACCACCGCGGTGGAGTCCTCCGGCGGTTCGGTCACCGGCCTCGACGTCACCGCCTCCGGCCTGGAGGCGCTGCGCATCGACGTCACCGTGGCGGCGTCCTCGGTCGCGCACGGCCAGGAGATCGTCGAGAAGCTGCGCACCATCGACGGCGTGAGCATCGGCAAGGTCTCCGACCGCACCTTCCTGATGCACCTCGGCGGCAAGATCGAGATGTCCTCGAAGCTGCCGATCCGCAACCGCGACGACCTGAGCATGATCTACACCCCCGGCGTGGCCCGGGTCTGCATGGCGATCGCCGAGAACCCGGAGGACGCCCGCCGGCTGACCATCAAGCGCAACAGCGTCGCGGTGGTCACCGACGGCTCGGCGGTGCTGGGCCTGGGCAACATCGGCCCGAAGGCCGCGCTGCCGGTGATGGAGGGCAAGGCGGCCCTGTTCAAGCGGTTCGCGGGCATCGACGCCTGGCCGCTGTGCCTGGACACCCAGGACGCCGACGAGATCGTGGCGATCGTGAAGGCGATCGCGCCGGGCTTCGCGGGCATCAACCTGGAGGACATCTCGGCGCCGCGCTGCTTCGAGATCGAGGCCCGGCTGCGCGAGGCGCTGGACATCCCGGTCTTCCACGACGACCAGCACGGCACCGCGATCGTGGTGCTGGCCGCGCTGACCAACGCGCTGAAGGTGGTCGGCAAGGAGATCGGCGAGATCCGGGTGGTGATGAGCGGCGCGGGCGCCGCGGGCACCGCGATCCTCAAGCTGCTGATGGCGGCCGGCGTCGCGCACGCCACCGTGGCGGACGTCCGCGGCGTGGTCCACCAGGGGCGCGACGACCTGGACGGCAGCCTGCGCTGGATCGCCGAGAACACCAACCGCTCCGGCCGCACCGGCACCCTCAAGGAGGCGGTGGCCGACGCCGACGTGTTCATCGGCGTCTCCGCCCCGAACGTGCTGGACGGCGACGACCTGGCCACCATGGCCAAGGACGCGGTCGTCTTCGCGCTGGCCAACCCCGACCCGGAGGTCGACCCGGCGGTGGCCCGGCAGACCGCCGCGGTGGTCGCCACCGGCCGCAGCGACTTCCCGAACCAGATCAACAACGTGCTGGTCTTCCCCGGCGTCTTCCGCGGCCTGCTGGACGCGCAGAGCGCCAGCGTGGACACCGAGATGATGCTGGCCGCCGCCCGGGCGCTGGCCACCACCGTCGCCGACGACGAGCTGAACCCGAACTACATCATCCCCAGCGTCTTCCACCCCGGCGTGGCCAAGACCGTCGCCGCCGCCGTCCGGGACGCCGCACTGGCGGCCCGCGGCGACGCCGAGGCGGCCCCGGAGCGGCCCACCGCGGGCATCGTCGGGACGCTCGACACCGGTGCTTTCCCGGCCGTTCAGCTCTGACCTCCGCCGCTCCGGCGCCCCCGCCGCGCGCGGGGGCACCGGAGCCCTTGCGACACAAGGGCAAGGGGCGTGTTTGGGCTTGTCGGTGCCAGGGCGTACGGTAGCCCTGCGACGGGGAGGCGTGTCCGACAAGTACGGTACGTCCCCGGTTGCGCCACGGCGTGTCGTCCCGGCCGCCGCCCGTTCCGGCCCCGCCGGAGCCGACGGAGCGTCACACCTCCGCCGGGCGGGCGCTGTTCGGGTCAACCGCGCCGCTTCCCGATTGGCTTTCTCAGTGCCGGTCGGGGCAGGATTCGTACCCAGGCGGGCAGTTTGCGGCGCTTCGCGGTGCGAGCCCGGCCCCTGACCACCCCTCGCCTGAACGAACACCGTCGCGCGGACCGGCCACGCCTCCGCGCACGGCAGAGCAACAGACCACAGGAGTACACATGAACCGCAGTGAGCTGGTGGCCGCGCTGGCCGAGCGCGCCGAGGTGACCCGCAAGGACGCCGACGCCGTGCTGGCCGCCTTCGCCGAGATCACCGGCGAGGTCGTCGCCAAGGGCGACGAGAAGGTCACCATCCCCGGTTTCCTGACCTTCGAGCGCACCCTGCGCGCCGCCCGCACCGCCCGCAACCCGCAGACCGGTGAGCCGATCCAGATCGCCGAGGGCTACAGCGTCAAGGTGAGCGCCGGCTCGAAGCTGAAGGAAGCCGCCAAGGGCAAGTGACCCCCCGCAGCTGAACGCACCGGTGGCCGGCCTCCCCTCGGGGAGGCCGGCCACCGGCTTTTCCGCGGGCCGCGCTCAGGCGGTCAGCTGGACCTCGGCCGTCTCGGCCGCCGACGGCAGCTCGATGTGCGCGCCCAGGTCGCGCAGCTTGTCCATGAAGTTCTCGTAGCCGCGGTTGATCAGGTCGATGCCGTGCACCGTGGAGGTGCCCTCGGCCGCCAGCGCCGCGATCAGGTACGAGAAGCCGCCGCGCAGGTCGGGGATGACCAGCTCGCCGCCCATCAGCTTGGACGGGCCGGAGACCACCGCGGAGTGCTTGAAGTTGCGGGCCCCGAACCGGCACGGGGTGCCGCCCAGGCACTCGCTGTACAGCTGGATGTGCGCGCCCATCTGGTTCAGCGCCCCGGTGAAGCCCAGCCGCGACTCGTACACCGTCTCGTGCACGATGGACAGGCCGGCGGCCTGGGTCAGCGCCACCACCAGCGGCTGCTGCCAGTCGGTCTGGAAGCCCGGGTGCACGTCGGTCTCCAGGGCGATCGCCTTGAGCTCGCCGCCCGGGTGCCAGAAGCGGATGCCCGCGTCGTCGATCTCGTAGGCGCCGCCGACCTTCCGGAAGGTGTTCAGGAAGGTCATCATCGGGATCTGCTCGGCGCCGCGGACGTAGATGTCGCCCTTGGTGGCCAGCGCCGCGCACGCCCAGGACGCCGCCTCCAGGCGGTCCGGCAGGGCCCGGTGGGTGTAGCCGTCGAGCTCGTCCACGCCGGTGACCAGGATGGTGCGGTCGGTGCCCAGCGAGATGATCGCGCCCATCTTCTGCAGCACGCAGATCAGGTCGACGATCTCCGGCTCGATCGCGGCGTTGCGCAGCTCGGTGACGCCCTCGGCGAGGACCGCGGTCAGCAGCACCTGCTCGGTCGCGCCGACCGACGGGTAGGGCAGCTCGATCTTGGTGCCGCGCAGCCGCTGGGCGGCGACCAGGTAGGTGCCCTGCGGGTGCTTCTCGATGGTCGCGCCGAACTGGCGCAGCACCTCGAAGTGGAAGTCGACCGGCCGGCCGCCGATGTCGCAGCCGCCCAGGCCCGGGATGAACGCGTGGCCCAGGCGGTGCAGCAGCGGCCCGCAGAACAGGATCGGGATCCGCGAGGAGCCGGCGTGCGCGTCGATGTCCGCGACGTTGGCGGACTCCACGTGCGACGGGTCGAGGATCAGCTCGCCGTCCTCGTCGCCGGTGCGGACGGTGACCCCGTGCAGCTGCAGCAGGCCGCGGACGACCTTGACGTCCCGGATGTCCGGCACGTTGCGCAGTCTGCTGGGGCCCTGGCCGAGCAGTGCGGCGACCATGGCCTTGGGGACCAGGTTCTTGGCGCCGCGGATCTGGATCTCGCCTTCGAGCGGGTTTCCGCCGTGGACCAGCAGGACGTCGTCGGTCATCGTTCTCGCAATCCGGGTGCGCAGGAGGTTTTCGGCTGCGGAGTCGGGGGAAGGGCCCCTCGCCACCCCTAGATGGTAGGGGGTGGGCGATTGGTTCCCGTGTGCCCTAATGGTGATCATGCTGTAGGAGCGGCTCCACAGCACCGCCGCTGGTCCGTACGGGTGGCCCGCGCGGACGGCCGCCGGGTGTCCCGGGGAGGCCGGTACGGGGCATGATGTCAGACATGGAAGCGGCCCCCTCGCTCACCGGGCGACTGCTCGTGGCGACGCCCGTGCTGACCGACCCGAACTTCGCCAGGTCGGTGGTCCTGCTGCTCGACCACGACCCGCAGGGGGCGCTGGGCGTGGTCCTCAACCGGCCCACCCCGGTGGACGTGGCCGCGGTGCTGGACGGCTGGGCGCCGCTGGCGGGCGACCCGGCGGTGCTGTTCCAGGGCGGCCCGGTCGCGCTGGACTCCGCGCTCGCCGTCGCCGTCGTCCCCGGCGAGGACCACCACGACGCCCCGCTCGGCTGGCGCCGGGTGCACGGCGCGATCGGCCTGGTCGACCTGGAGGCGCCGCCCGAGGTGCTGGCCGGGGTGCTCGGCGGGATGCGGGTGTTCGCCGGGTACTCGGGCTGGTCGCCCGGGCAGCTGGAGGACGAGATCGCCGAGGGCGCCTGGCACCTGGTCGACTGCGAGGCGGGTGACCTCTCGTGCAGCCGGCCCGACCGGCTCTGGCGGGAGGTGCTGCGCCGCCAGCGCGGCCCGCTGGCGATGCTCGCCACCTACCCCGACGACCCGCTGCTGAACTGAGGCCGCCCGCCCTCCCGTGGTGGCCCGGTTCCGGGCGGCCCCCATAGACTTGGCACCCATGAGCACTCTTGAGCCCGAGCGCGGTCTCGGCACCGGCACCCTGGTCGAGCCCGTCCCGCAGACTTCGCACGGGGACGGCGACCACGAGCGCTTCGCCCACTACGTCCAGAAGGACAAGATCATGGAGAGCGCGCTCTCCGGGTCCCCCGTGGTGGCGCTGTGCGGCAAGGTCTGGGTGCCCGGGCGGGACCCGAAGAAGTACCCGGTCTGCCCGATGTGCAAGGAGATCTTCGACGGGCTGAACAACCAGGGCGGGGACGACAAGAAGGACTGACCGCGGGCGACCTGCGGAAATCTCCCTCAACTGGTCTATGCCAGTTGGGGCGGTCCGGGGCAGGATGGGGCACATGGACCTCATCCCCGCCCCGTTGCGCGTCCAGGCCCGCACCGGCGCCCCGCCCTTCGTCCTGCACGCCGGCTCCCGGATCGCCGCCGCCCCCGGCACCGAGGCCCCCGCCCGCCGGCTGCGCGCCGAACTCTCCGCCGCCACCGGCTTCGACCTCGACCCGGCGCCCGCGGGCGAGGACGGCGACCTGCGGCTGGCCCTCGACCCGGAGCTCGGCGCCGAGGAGTACCGGCTGAGCGCCGACGCCGCCGCCGTCCGGCTCACCGGCGGCAGCGCCGCGGGCCTGGCGCACGCCGCGCAGACCCTGCGCCAGCTGCTCGGCCCCGCCGCGTACCGCAGCGCCCCGCTGCCCGGGGCGAGCTGGACGGTGCCCGCGGTGGAGGTCCACGACGCGCCCCGGTTCGGCTGGCGCGGCGCCATGCTGGACGTCGCCCGGCACTTCATGCCCAAGGCCGGGGTGCTGCGCTTCGTCGACCAGCTCGCCGCGCACAAGCTCAACGTCCTGCACCTGCACCTGACCGACGACCAGGGCTGGCGGTTCGAGGTCAGGCGCTACCCCAGGCTCACCGAGGTCGGCGGCTGGCGCGAGCGCTCGATGGTCGGCTACCGGGCGGGCGGGCGGCGCGACGACCAGCCGCACGGCGGCCACTACACCCAGGACGACCTGCGCGAGATCGTCGCGTACGCGGCCGCCCGGGGCGTCACCGTCGTCCCCGAGATCGACCTGCCCGGCCACAACCAGGCCGCCGTCGCCGCGTACCCCGAGCTCGGCAACACCGACGTGGTCGACACCGCCGCGCTCGGCACCTGGACCGACTGGGGCGTCAGCGAGAACATCCTGAACGCCTCCGAGGCCACCCTGCGCTTCTACGAGCACGTGCTGGAGGAGCTGCTGGAGGTCTTCCCCTCGACCTTCGTGCACCTCGGCGGCGACGAGTGCCCCAAGGACCAGTGGAAGCGCTCCGACGCCGCGCAGGCCCGGATCGCCGAACTCGGCCTCAAGGACGAGTTCGAACTGCAGAGCCACGTCATCCGGCACTTCGACCGCTGGCTGGCCGCGCGCGGCCGCCGCCTGATCGGCTGGGACGAGATCCTGGAGGGCGGCCTCGCCCCCGGCGCCGCCGTCTCCTCCTGGCGCGGCTACGAGGGCGGGATCGCCGCCGCGAACGCCGGGCACGACGTGGTGATGTGCCCCGAGCAGCACGTCTACCTCGACCACCGGCAGGCCGACGGCGAGGACGAGCCGGTCCCGGTCGGCTGGGTGCGCACCCTGGAGGACGTCTACCGCTTCGAGCCCGTCCCGCCGCAGCTCGACGCGGCCGCCGCCGCGCACGTCATCGGCACCCAGGCGAACCTCTGGACCGAGTTCATGTACAGCGGGCGCGACGTCGACTACAAGGCGTTCCCGCGGCTGGCCGCGTTCGCCGAGGTCGCCTGGTCCGACCTGCCGCGCGACCCGGCCGAGCGCGACTGGGCCGGCTTCGAGCGCCGGATGGCCGCCCACTACCCGCGGCTGGACGCGCTCGGCATCGAGTACCGCCACCCGGAGGGTCCGCGCCCCTGGCAGCGCAAGCCCGGCATCGTCGGCCGCCCGCTGGACGGCCCGCCCGGGCCGTCCGGCGAGGGCACCGCCCCGTGAGCCCGCGGACTCCGTGACGGAGCGTCAGCAGGAGGGAACTCCGGGCGAGGCCCGATCGTCATGACCGGGTGAACAACCGATCACCTCGGCCACGACCTGATCGCGGTCGCGTCCGGAGTTGTCCCGAGTTGTTCGGACCTGTCCGCGACCCGGGAAGTGATCAGCGGTCTTTGTGTGCCAGAGTTGCCCAACCCGCACCGATCGCCCGTACCCTACGGGCGGCAGGCCGCACTGCAAATGGAGCACGGTGGGAACCTGGTGAACCGGACGATCATGTTGCCGGCCTCGGTCGACGAGGCGGTCGAAGCGCTGGCCGTCACCCCGGGGGCGGTGCCGGTGGCGGGCGCCACCGACCTGATGGAGGCCGTCAACGCCGGCCGGCTGCGGCCCGCCGCGCTGATCGGACTCGGCCGGATCACCGAACTGCGCGGCTGGCGCTACGAGGACGGCGGCACCGCCGTCCTCGGCGCCGGACTCACCCACGCCCGGATGGACCGCCCCGACTTCGCCGCGCTCATCCCCGCCCTCGCCGACGCCGCCCGCACCGCCGGGCCCCCGCAGGTGCGCAACGTCGGCACCCTCGGCGGCAACATCGCCACCGCGGCCCCGGCCGGCGACACCCTCCCGGTGCTCGCCGCCCTCGAAGCCACCGCCACCCTCGCCCGGGCCGGCGGCGTCCGCGAGGTGCCGGTCAGCCACCTGCTCACCGGCCTCGACCCGCTGCGCCCCGGCGAACTCCTCACCTGGGTGCGGGTCCCGCTGCTGCACGCCCCCCAGGTGTTCCTGAAGTCCACCGGCCGCAGCGGCCCGGCCCGCGCCACCGCCTCCGTCGCCCTCGTCCTCGACCCCGCCCGGCGCGGCGTGCGCTGCGCCGTCGGCGCCGTCGCCCCCGTCCCGCTGCGGCCGCTGGAGGCCGAGAACTGGGTGGCCGGCTGCATCGACTGGGACGCCCGCGGCGCCGAGGGCGCGGTCCTGATCGACCCCGCCGCGCTCGCCGCCTTCGGCGAGTACGTGGCCGGGGCGTGCGTCCCCGAGGGCGGGGCGCACGGAGAGGGGTCGGGCTCGGCCGCGGCCCGGCTGCGACGTACCGTGGCGGTGCTGGCCCGCAGGGCACTGGGAAGGGCGCTGAAGTGACGGACGAACTGCTGAACCACCCCGGGGCGCCCACCGGCGACGTGCGCCCCACCGCCTCGTACACGCTGCGCGTCAACGGCGTGGAGCGGCCCGTCACCGACGCCTGGATCGGCGAGAGCCTGCTCTACGTGCTGCGCGAGCGGCTCGGCCTGGCCGGCGCCAAGGACGGCTGCGAGCAGGGCGAGTGCGGGGCCTGCTCGGTCCAGGTCGACGGGCAGCTGGTCAACGGCTGCCTGGTGCCCGCCGCGCTCGCCGCCGACAGCGAGATCGGCACCGTCGAGGGCCTGTCCGGCGCGGGCGGCGCCAGCGACGTCCAGCAGGCGCTCGCCGACTCCGGCGCCGTCCAGTGCGGCTACTGCACCCCCGGCCTCGCCATGGCCGTGCACGACCTGCTGCAGCGCAACCACCGCCCCGGCGAGGTCGAGGCCCGCCAGGCGCTGTGCGGCAACCTGTGCCGCTGCACCGGCTACCGCGGCGCGCTCGCCGCCGTCCAGGCCGTCGCCGACGCCCGCGAGGCCGCCCTCGAAGCCGAACTCGACGCCGCCGCGCAGGCCGCCGCCGCGGGCCCGGCCGCCGCACCCCCCGCCGCGGCCCCGCCGCAGCCCGACCACGGCGCCGAGCTCCCGCTGTACGCCGACTCCGAGCTCTGGCACGAGGCCGACCAGCTGATCCCCGCCCAGCCGCAGGGCGAGACCCCGCGCACCGGCGGCTACGCCTACCCGCCCACCCCGCCGCACGGCACCCCCGTCCCGGCCGACTGGCAGCCCGCCCCCGCCCCCGCCGCCACCGACCCGTTCGGCACCACCACGTACCAGGACGCGGGCCCCTACGACGGCACCGTCTACGCCACCGACGGCTACGGCACGGACGGCTACGGCACCCCGTACCCCGGCTACGACGCCACCCCCGCCCACGGCATCCGCCTCCCCGAGGACGAGAACGCATGACCTCCGCGACCGAGCTCCCGGCGCCCGCCCCCGCGGACCCCGGGACGGGCACCACCGGCCTCGGCACCTCCCCGCTGCGCACCGACGCCCTCCCCAAGGCCCTCGGCATCTACCCGTACGCCGCCGACCTGTGGGCCGAGGGCCTGCTCTGGGGCGCCGTGCTGCGCTCCCCGCACCCGCACGCCCGGATCCTCTCGGTGGACACCGCCCCCGCCCTCGCGATCCCCGGCGTGCACGCCGTGGTCACCGCCGCCGACCTGCCCGCCGGACCGGACGGCACCCCCGACGGCGCCCCCACCGGGCAGGTCACCGCCGACCGCCCGGTGCTCGCCGCGGGCGTCGTGCGCCACCACGGCGAACCCGTCGCCGCCGTCGCCGCCGACCACCCCGACACCGCCCGGCTCGCCGCCGCCGCGATCCTCGTCGAGTACGAGCCGCTGGAGCCCGTCACCGACCCCGAGGCCGCCTTCCACGCCCCGCCGCTGCACCCCGACGGCAACCTGCTGCGGCACCTGCCGCTGCGCACCGGCGACCCCGACGCGGTCGGCGAGGTCGTCGTCGAGGGCCTCTACCAGGTCGGCCGCCAGGACCCGGCCCCGATCGGCGCCGAGGCCGGCCTCGCCGTGCCCCGCCCCGACGGCGGCGTCGAACTGCACCTGTCCTCCACCGACCCGCACGGCGACCGCGACCGCACCGCCGCCTGCCTGGGCATCGACCCCGACCGGGTCCGCCTCGTCGGCACCGGCGTCCCCGGCGCCACCACCGACCGCGAGGACCTCTCCTTCCAGGTCACCCTCGCCCTGCTCGCGCTGCGCACCGGCCGACCGGTCAAGATGACCCTCACCCGCGCCGAGTCCTTCCAGGCCCACACCACCCGCCACCCCGCCCTGCTGCGTTACCGGCACCACGCCGACGCCGACGGCCGGCTGGTCAAGGTCGAGGCGCAGGTCCTGCTCGACGGCGGCGCCTACGCCGACGTCTCCGCCGAGGCGCTGGCCTCCGCCGTCGCCTTCTCGGTCGGCCCCTACACCTGCCCCAACGTCTTCGTCGACGCCTGGGCGGTGCGCACCAACAACCCGCCGGCCGGCCGGATGCGCGGCGAGGGCGCCCTACAGGCCTGCTTCGCGTACGAGTCGCAGCTCGACCAGCTCGCCAAGCAGCTCGGCATCGACCCGGTGGAGATCCGCCGCCGCAACGCCATGACCACCGGCGACCCGCTGCCCACCGGCCAGGCCGTCACCTGCCCCGCCCCCGTCGGGGCCCTGCTCGACGCGCTCGACACCACCCCGCTGCCCGCCCTCCCGCTCGACGACCCCGAGGCCGACTGGCTGCTGCCCGGCGGCCCCGGCGGCGCGGGCGACCCCGCCGCGGTGCGGCGCGGCATCGGCTACGCCGTCGGCATGGTGCACATGCTCGGCGCCGAGGGCGAGGACGAGGTCGCCACCGCGACCGTCCGGGTCTCCGGCGACCACGCCACCGTCATCTGCGCCGCCGTCGACTCCGGCCAGGGCTTCGCCACCCTCGCCCGGCAGATCGTGCAGAGCGTGCTCGGCGTCAGCGAGGTCTACATCGCGCCCGTCGACTCCGACCAGTCCGCGGCCGGCCCGTCCGCCCGCAGCCGCCACACCTGGGTCTCCGGCGGCGCGGTCGAACGGGCCGCGCTGATGGTCCGCCACCAGATGCTGCAGCCGATCGCCGCCGACTTCGGCATGTCCGTCGAACTGCTCACCATCAACGACGGGAAGATCACCTCGTACGACGGCGTGCTCGGCATGCCGGTCAGCGAGGCCCTGGAGGGCCGCGAGCTCTGGGCCACCGCCCAGTGCCGCCCGCACCCCACCGAGCCGCTCGACCCCGAGACCGGCCAGGGCGACGCCTTCGTCTCCATCGCGTTCTGCGCGATGCGCGCCGTCGTCGACGTCGACATCGAACTCGGCGCCGTCCGGGTCGTCGACGTCACGGTCGCCCAGGAGGTCGGCCGGGCCCTCAACCCCCGGCAGATCGAGGACCGGATCGAGGGCGCCGTCGCCCAGGGCGTCGGACTCGCCCTGCTGGAGAACCTGCGCACCGAGGGCGGCGTCCCCGTCAACGCCTCGCTCACCGGCTACCGGCTCCCCACCGCCCTGGACACCCCCGACGTCCGGATCGCCGCCCTGCTGGAGGAGCGCGACGTCGTCGCCCCCTTCGGCGCCAAGGCCGTCAGCGCCGTGCCCGCCGTGGTCGCCCCCGCCGCGGTCGCGGCCGCCGTCCGGGCCGCGACCGGGCTGCCGGTGGGGCGGCTGCCGATCCTGCCGGAGGACGCGATCGCGCCGGCCTGACGGCCCCTCCCGGGCGGCCCCTCCCGGCGGCCCCTCCGCGACGGGCGGCCCCTCCGCGACGGGGGTCAGCGCCGGGCGGGGGTCAGCGCCGGGCGGGCACGGCCGCGCGGACGTGCGCCGCCCAGGCCGCCCGGAACTGCCCCAGGGGCTGGCCGGTCGCCGCGGTGACCTGCTGCTCGTACTCCCCGGGCTGCCCGTACTGCGCCGCCACGAACGCGAACACCTTCGCGTCGCCGTGCTTCGACGCCATGAACCGCAGCGCGTCACCGGCCAGCGTGTAGTTCGCCGTCCTCCGGTCGGCGTCGTCGGCGTAGAACTCGCCGCTGTCGCCCGGCAGTTGGCCGTCGAAGGGGATGCCCCTCAGGTACGCGTCCAGCTCGTCGCGGGCCAGCGAGTCCTTGCCGCGCAGCGCCATGTACTCCGCGAAGCCCTCGGAGACCCAGTCGTGCGGGCCCCCCTTCCCGTCGAAGCCGCCCGAGGTCGTGAGCAGCGGGGCGACGATCGCGTGCGCCATCTCGTGCCGGCCGATGTCCGTCACGCCGTCCCGCCACTGGTCGCCGGTGAAGCGGCTGCCGGTGGTGTCCATCACGATCCGGCTGCCGCCGACCAGCAGGTCGCCGCCGCCCGCCTTCGACCCGTCCGCGGCCGGCATCGGCATGTTGACGCCCGCCTCCAGGCTGTCGTCCGGCTTCCCGTCGCCCCGGTACAGCTTGTTGTAGACGTCCCGGTCCTTCTCCAGCACCACGAAGAACCCGCTCGCCCCCCGGCGCTCGCCCGTCGGCGCCGGAGCGTACTCCCGCCAGGCCGCCAGGTCGTCCTCCGCCGCCCGCGCCAGGACGTCCGCGTCCCGGTCCAGTTCGGCCGCCTGCCCCTTGTCCGACATCACCACCAGGTGGTCGCGGACCCGCACCGCCAACTCGTCGTACGCGTCCCACGGGGCCGGGTAGTAGCCGAACCCGGCGTCCTTGCCCTGACTGTCCTTCACCCCGCCGACCTCGGTGACCACCTCGTCTATCCCCGGCGGCGGGCCCGCCACCGGATCCGGGCTCGGGCCCGAGGCGGCGGACAGCACCTTCCACCCGTACTGCTCGGTGACCGGGAAGTTGTCCACCCCCTTCACCTGGTGCACGAAGTCCACCGTCAGCTGCCCGTCGATCGTCAGGCCCGGTTCCCACCGCGCCGTCTCCCACGGGATCCTGACCAGGTTGCGGAACACCAGCCGCTGCTTCTCCTTCGTCGCCCCCGCCGCGAACGGCTTGACGAACGCCTCCTCGTCCTTCGCCGCCAACGCCGCCGTCAGCCCCTCCGTCACCTTCTCCCACGCCCCGCCCCCCGCCGCCGACGGCCCCCGCACCGGCACCCGCTGCCGCGCCGCGTGCAACAACCCCACCCCGCCCGCCACCACCCCCGCCAC
>NZ_JNYE01000043.1 GCF_000717185.1 Kitasatospora phosalacinea
ACATCGCCCGCGGCGCCGCCTCCGGCGACCTGGACGGCTACTTCGCCGAGCTGAACAAGAAGTGGTCCCAGGCACAGAAGACCGTCAACGGCTGACCCCGCCGACCCAGTCGGCCGGGCACCGCCCCGCGGCGCGGCCGGAGCTCCACCGGCCGCGCCACGCCCGGGACTTCGCGGCACCCCCGGGCGCCACCCCACCCCACCCGCACGTCCGGAGGACCGAGTGAACGACCAGCCCCGCACCAGCACCACCAGCCGCCGCACCCTGCTCGGCGCGGCCGCCCTCGGACTCGCCGCCGCCCCGCTGCTCGGCGGCACCGCGTCCGCCGACAACGGCACCGGCGGCCAGGACGCCCCCGGCCGGAAGCGCGGCTCCTTCGTCACCGCCGGCGGCGGCGAACTGCGCCTGGACGGACGCGCGTTCCGCTTCGGTGGCACCAACTGCTACTACCTGCACCAGCAGTCGCACTACATGATCGACGCGGTGCTGAACGACGCCGCCGCGATGGGCCTGACCGTCGTCCGCGCCTGGGCGTTCGCCGACGGCGCCGGCCGCTCCTACCGGGCCCTGCAGCCCGAGCCGTTCCGCTACGACGAGGCCGCGTTCGACAGCCTCGACTACGCCGTCCAGAAGGCCGGGCAGCTCGGCCTGCGCCTCGTCCTCCCGCTGGTCAACAACTGGCCCGACTACGGCGGCATGCAGCAGTACGTCTCCTGGTTCCTCGGTCTCGCCGACGACTCCTACGGCGACGGCACCCACCACGACAGGTTCTACACCGACGCCAACTGCCGCAAGGCGTACCGGGCCTGGGCCAAGCACGTGATCCAGCGCCGCAACCGCTACACCGGCCTGCGCTACGCCGACGACCCCACCGTCATGAGCTGGGAGCTCGCCAACGAGCCGCGCTGCCGCAGCGACAAGTCCGGTGCCACGCTCCTGGGTTGGGCCCGCGAGATGAGCACCTACGTCAAGTCGCTGGCCCCGCGCCAGCTGCTCGCGATCGGCGACGAGGGCTTCTACGGGCGGACGGACGAGGCCGACTACCCCTACTCGAACTACGAGGGCAGCGACTGGCTGGAGCTGACCGCGCTGCCCGCCGTCGACTACGGCACCGTGCACGTCTACCCGCAGAACTGGGGCGAGACCAGCGGCAGCAAGCCCGGCACCGACGCCGCCTCCTGGGGCACCCGCTGGATCACCGACCACGTCGCCGACGGCCGCACGCTCGGCAAGCCCGTCGTCGTCGAGGAGTTCGGCCTCCACATCGACGCGAACCGGGACGTCCCCGACACCGCCGCCCGCGACGCCGCCTACCGGGCCTGGACCGACGCCGCGCTCGCCTCCGGCGCGGCCGGCGACCAGTTCTGGCTGCTCACCTCCCGGGTCGACGACGGCTCGTTCTACCCCGACTACGACGGCCACCGCGTCATGTGGAACAGCGACCCGGCCAACCCGACCCGCAGCACCGCCGAGCTGTTCGCCGCCCACGCGAAGGCGATGGCCGCCGGGCGCTGACCACCGCTCCTCCCCGGGCGCTGACCACGGCCCCTCCCCGGGCGCTGACCACCGCTCCTCCCCGGGCGCTCCGGGCACGTCCGCTCCGTGCCCGGAGCGCCCCGCCGTCCGAGTGCTGAGCACTTCGTTCGCCATCATCACGATCTGATTCCTCCTTCCCGGCCCTCCCGCTCCCCGGCCCGGCGCACCCGGTCAAGAACCGCCCGGTGAACTGCCCTGTTCATGCGGCGGGTTGCCCCTCCGCGGAGCCGGTGGACATGACGAACCGGCCCCCGGCGGTGCCCCCGGGAGTGACGCCGATCACAAGGGGGTCGATGAAACGTGTGATGAGGTTGGGGCGTCTGAGCAGTGGACAGGGGACGCCCCGCGAGGGATCGGAGTACTGATGGTGTCTGGCCAGCCGGGACACACGGCCGGGGGAGAGCCACCGGAGCCGGTTCCGGGCCGCGCCGCAGGCGCCGCGGGCCGGGGCCCGGGCCCCGGCAGCTACGGCCCCCCCGGTGACTTCGGCCCGCCCGGCGGTTACGGCGCGCCCGGCAACTTCGGCCCGCCCAGCGGCTACGACCCGCCCAGCGGCTACGACCCGCCCGGCGGTCACGGCCCGCGCGGCGATTACGACGCACCCGGCGGCTCCGGATCTTCCGGCGCTTACGGCACTCCTGGCGACTACGGCACCCCCGGCGGTTACGGCGGGCCCGGCAACTTCGGCCCGCCCAGCGGCTACGACACGTCCGACGCCTTCGCCGCCCCTGCCACCCCTGCTGCCGAGAGCGCCGGTACGGCCGAGGACGCCGCCACCACCGAGGCCGCCGGTGCCGCAGCCGGCGGTTCCCGGCGGCGGCCGCGGGAGGTGCCGGGGTGGCAGCAGTGGTCGGCGCGGCGGCTGAACTACCCGCGGGCCGACCGCGCGGGCTGGCGCCGCTGGGTGCCGGACTGGCGGCACCGGATCGACTACCCCCGCAGCGGCCGCAGCGGCGCGCTGCGCTGGCTGCCGTCCTGGCGGCAGTGGCTGCTGCTGGCGGGCGGCTCGTTCGGGCTGCTCGTCGTGACCGCGGGCACGATGTACGCGACCACCGACATCCCCAGCGACCTCAACGCGTTCGCGACCCAGCAGAACAACGTCTTCTACTGGGCGGACGGCAGCGAGATGGCCCGCACCGGCCTGGTCAACCGGCAGGACGTGCCGCTGGAGCAGGTGCCGACCCAGGTGCAGTGGGCGGTGCTGGCCGCCGAGAACGAGACCTTCTACTCCGACCCCGGCATCTCCTTCCAGGGCATCGCCCGGGCCGTCTACCGGATGGGTTCGGGCGGCGACACCCAGGGCGGCTCGACCATCACCCAGCAGTACGTGAAGAACGCCTACCTCAACCAGCGCCAGGACTTCTCCCGCAAGCTCGACGAGATGTTCATCGCGCTCAAGCTGGACCAGCAGGTCAGCAAGCAGGAGATCCTCAGCGGTTACCTGAACATCAGCTGGTTCGGCCGCGGCAGCTACGGCATCGAGCGGGCCGCGCAGGCGTACTACGGCAAGGACGTCTCCGAGCTGAACGTCAGCGAGGGCGCGTTCCTGGCCTCGCTGCTCAAGGGAGCCTCGCTCTACGACCCGGCGAGCGGCCCGGAGAACCACGCCCGGGCGGTGGAGCGCTGGTCGTGGATCCTGGACCGGATGGTCAAGATCGGCAAGCTCTCGGCGTCCGAGCGGGCCGAGTACACCGAGTTCCCGGAGCCGCAGGCGGTGCCGCCGCTGGTCGGCCTGAACGGCCAGACCGGCTACCTGGTGGACCTCGCCAAGAGCTACGCGCAGAGCCACGCCGACATCTCCCCGGCCCAGTTCGACCTCGGCGGCTACCAGATCTACACCACCTTCGAGAAGCCGCGCGAGGACGCCCTCACCGAGGCCGTCCAGGCCGAGGAGAAGAAACTCGACTCCGGTCACCGCCCCGCCGACCAGAACGTCCACCTCGGCGCCGCCTCGGTGGCCACCGACGGCCGGATCCTGGCCGTCTACGGCGGCCCCGACTACCTGAAGCAGGGCTTCAACAACGCCAACACCGTGAACGTGCCCGCCGGTTCGGCCTTCACCCCGCTGGTGTACGCGGCGGGCCTGGGCCAGGGCGTCCAGCGCCAGCGCGACGCGCCCCGGACGCCCGTCCTGCCCACCACCACGTACAACGGCGACAACGGGATCGAACTGCAGACCCCCGAGGGGCCCTACTGGGGCCGGGACGGCAAGAAGGCCAAGACCACCAACGACGGCGGCAGGAACTGGGGCAGCGTCTCGCTGCGCACCGCGATCGAGCAGTCCGTCAACGGCCCCGTGCAGCAGCTCGGCATGGACGTCGGCCTGGGCAACGTCCGCAAGACCGCGATCGACCTCGGGCTGCTGCCCGAGAGCATGGGCGACCTCACCCCCGCCTACGCGCTCGGCAACTCCACCCCGAGCGCGATCCGGCTCGCCGACGCGTACACCGCCTTCGACGCCCGGGGCAAGCGCACCGACCCCTACTCGGTGACCAGCGTCAGCCGCAACGGCGTCGACATCCCGGTGGAGAAGCCGAAGGCCGCCCAGGCCGTCAGCTCCGAGGTGGCCTCGCAGGTCGACGCGGCGCTGCGCGGCGCGGTCAAGGACGGCGCCGCCAAGGACGTCCGCCAGGCCGCCCCCGACTCCGCCGGGAAGCCCGGCACCACCCAGGACCACCGGGCGGGCTGGTACGTCGGCTACCGGGGCGACGTCGCCACCGCGGTCACCGTCTTCCGGCTCGACCTGAAGACCCTGGAGCTGCTCCCGCTCACCGGCATCGGCGGCGCCGCCCAGACCGCCCCCGACTCGGCGATCCCGGCCGGGATATGGGCCGCCTACGCGAAGGCCACCGCGCACTGACCCGCCGACGGCCACGGGGGAGGGGCGCCGCATCCGGTCACGGACGCGGTGCCCCTCCCCCGGGTGGGTCGGCGGGTCAGTGCGGTCGGTCCGCGCCACGCGGACCACGGCTTCGGAGCGGGCCCTCAGCCCGCCCGCACCCGGTGCTCGGGCCGTCCGGTCGCCGGGTCGAGGGCCACCACGAACACCTCGCCGCCCTCGGTGGCCAGCCTGATCCGGTCGGGGCCGTCCCACTGGGCCGAGGCCAGCGCGTCATCGGGGTCGTCGCCGTTGAAGTAGCCGACCGGCCAGCGCCGTGCGGTCAGGCCGGAGCCGGCGTCCACCGAGACCCACCAGAGCGGATCGATCATCGCGCTGCCCTCGTGGATGACCAGGCTGCGGTCGGAGCGGCCGGGAGCCGGCCGGTCCGCGGTCTCGTGCGGCAGGTCGCCGAAGACGATCAGTGCGACGGGCGAGGCCAGCAGCGCGCAGCCGAGGACCGGGACCAGCAGCAGCGTCCTGGTCGCGCGGGACCGGGTCCCGACCAGGACGGCGAGGACGATCAGCACCAGCACGGCGGCGGCGTACGGCAGCGGGTGGTGGAAGACCTCGATGAGCACCACCGGTTTGCCGTCCCGAGCGGCTCGGGCCGCGGCGCGGACCAGTGCGACGAGCAGCACCACCAGCGCGAGCAGTCCGAGCGCGGCGGCCCGCCGCCTGCGCTCCGACCAGCCCGGCCGACCGGGCCGACCCGGGGCCACGTGCGCCTGCGGAGGCGGGGGCGGGGGACCCGCTGCCCCCGCTGCCTCCAGTGCCGTACTGCCCCCGGACGTCGGCGGCCCGGAGACCGGGTCCTCCGTCGCTCGACCGCTCCCGTCCACAGCCCCGCCCCCGGTCATGACACCCCGTCCGGTCGACCGATCCAGCGATCCAGGGGGAGAGACTACGGCTCGGCCCCGACGGTTCCCCGGCGAACCGTCGGCCCGCCCGTCCCCGGGCGGGGGAGCGGTCACTTCAGGTAGGTCGGCCAGTCCGGGGACTGGGCCGGGTCCAGTCGGCGGAGCTGGTCCAGCACCTTCGGGTCCTGGGCGTCCATCCAGTCGGAGAGCTCCTTGAAGGAGACGCAGTGCACGCCGTCCTTCTTGCAGACGGCCTCCATCACGTCCTGGATGGCCTGCATGTAGATGCCGCCGTTCCAGGTCTCGAAGTGGTTCCCGATGAACAGCGGCGCCCGGCTGCCGTTGTAGACCCGCTCGAAGCCGTCCAGGTAGCCCTCGCGGGTCTGCTTCTCCCAGGCGGCGTACTTCTTCGGGTCGCCCTCGGTGCTGGCGCCCGACTGGTTGGCCAGGAAGTTGAAGTCCATCGACAGCACCTGGGTGTTGCCGAACGGGAGCAGTTGCAGCGGGAAGTTCCAGATGCCGTCGGTCTTCGTCGGCCAGACCTGGAACTCGCCCGGGGAGCTGGCGTCGTAGCGCCACCCGTAGGTCTTCGCGGCCTGCAGCAGGTTCTTCTGCCCCTCCAGGCAGGGGGCCCGGCCGCCGACCAGCTCCTTGGCGTAGTCGAACGGCAGCGGGGCCTCGTCGGTGAAGCCGGTATTCGTCCGCCAGTTGGCGACGAACGAGTACGCCTGGTCGATCTCCTTCTTCCAGTCGTCGACGCTCCAGGTGGAGCCGCCCCCGGCGTCGCCCGCGTCGGTGCAGAAGTGGCCGTTGAAGTGGGTGCCGATCTCGTTGCCGTCCTGCCAGGCCAGCCGCAGCTGCGCCAGGGTCTCCCGGACGTGCTCGTCGGTGGGGAAGGAGATGGCGGAGTTGCCGGGGGAGTGCCGGGGGGGCTGGTAGAGGTCGTGCTTCTCCTTCGGGACGAGGTAGATGCCGCTCAGGAAGAACGTCATCGTGGCGTTGTTGGCCTTGGCCAGCTCGCGGAAGCGGGAGAACAGGTGGTCGTCGTTCTCCAGCGCGCCGTCCCAGGAGAAGACCACGAACTGCGGGGGCTTCTCGCCGGGCTTCAGCTTCTCGATCTTGAGCTGGTTGGGCTGCGGCCCGGTGTCGGACATCGAGCCGTCGCCCAGGACCTTCACCTTGCCGTCCCAGGCGGACGCCGTCGCCCCGGCCCCGGCCGCCGCGGCGTCGGACGAGGCCCGGACCGGGTCCGCGCCGTCGTCCAGCACCAGCGTCAGCGCGAGCGCGGTGACCGCGCAGCCCGCGAGCACGCCCCACGCCACCTTGGCGTTCCGGCTCCGGTTCTCCGGTCTCTCCCTGCGCCTGTGGTTCTTCACTGTCCCGCTGTCCCTCGTCCCGCTCCGCCGCGCGACTGCGCCGGCATGACCGGACATCGCACCATCTTTTTATTGGACGACTGTAAGCGGGTGGTCGGTTGTCACCGCAGGCCGGATCGGTAGTTGCCGGAAGTGGTGACAGTGCGACCATGAGTGGTCAGAACGGGCCGTGCCGCATCTGCTCGACGACGACGTTCCACCAGGCCGACTCCTTGTGGAAGGCGCCCGGGTCGATCGCCGCCGACTTCCCCCGCAGCGCCGCCGCCACCGCCCCCGGCCGGGAACGGCGGAGGGGAGCCGCCGGTGGGATCGGCGGCTCCCCTCGCTGCGGGGCGGGGACGGTCAGGCGTCCCAGCTCAGCTCGTAGACCGCGAGGGCGGTGTTGGTGACGTGGACGGCGCCGGCGAGGCCCTTGTAGGCGCCGGTGCCGCCGGTGACGACGCCGTCGAACTTCTTCGGGTACTTCGCGGTCAGCGGGTTGTCGATCGGGACGACCGCCGTGAAGGTGACCTGGTCGCCGTCGGTGAAGACCAGGTCGGCGGTGCAGAAGGCGGTGGCCGAGTCGACCGAGATCGCGTCCTTGGTGCACTGGTCGTACACGGTGGCGACCTGCGCCCCCGTGGCGTCCTTGGCCGTGGCGGTGCCGCCGAAGCCCGCGCCGATCGCGTTCGCCGCGCCGGACGCCGAGTTGGTGCCGGTGAAGTCGATCGTGACGGTGGGCGGTGCGGCCCGGTGGGAGTCGGTGGTGGCCGCACCGGCGAGCGCGGGGACACCGGCGACCACGGCGGCGGCGCCGACCGCGAGCGCGACGATCCCCTTGGCCTTGGCAGTTCGGGACATGGTTCCTCCAGTTCGGTCCGGGCGGGAGTGCCCGGGGGCGGGCCCACCACACCACATTTCGGACACGCAGCGTGGTCAGGCGTCACTCCCCGTGTCGCCCGCCCCGCCCTGTCGGACACGCCGTCACACCCCTTGCGGGACAAGGCGCCGCCCCGCGGTCCCGGGCCGTCCGGCCCGGCCGGAAATCACCCGTTCGTATCCGCACGACATGTGGGGGCGGCGAGGAGGAGGGGGAGGCGGGGTGATCAGGACGTGGAGGTCAGGTGTGCGTACACCACGGTGTTGGAGTCGTAGCCGGTGCGCCGGTCGTAGTGGCCGCCGCAGGTGATGACGCGCAGTTCGGCGCGGCCGGTGGGGGCGTACACCTCCGCGGCGGGGAAGGCGCTCTTCGGGTAGGAGCGCACCGCGTCGACGGTGAAGGTGGCGGTGCGGAGGTCCTGCCGGGTGACGGCGATGGTCAGGCCGGGGCGCAGCAGCCCGAGCCGGTACAGCACGCCGGGGCCGTGCTTGTCGTCGACGTGGCCGACGACCACGGCGGTGCCGTCCGCGCCGGGCGCGGGGGCGTCCCGGTACCAGCCGACCAGGTTCGGGCGGCCGACCGGCGGGGTCTCCAGGGCCCCGGTGGCGTCCAGGCCGAGCGGGGTGAACGCGGCGTTCACCGCGATGGACGGGATGCGCAGCCGCGCCGGGTCGGACGGGCCCAGTGCCGGGGCGTCCGGGACGGTCGGCGAGGGGCTGGGGGAGGGCACCGCCCGGGCGGGGGCCGAGGACGGCGGCGGGGCGGACGGCGGCGGGGGCGGCTGGGAGGTGGTCAGCCCGTCGTCGACCAGCCAGGCGCCGCACAGCAGCGCGACGACCGCGGTGCCGAACCGTAGCCGGTCGGCACCGCGGGAGCGTCGGTGGGTGGTGCGGGTCAACGGCGGGAGCGGCGGCGCCGGCGCACGACCAGGTAGCCCGCCCCGGCGACCAGGGCGGCGCCGACGGTGACCTCCGCCGGGTTCAGGTCGCGCGAGGAGCCGCCCGCACCGGCCGCGACCCCGCCCTGCGGCCTCCGGCCCGGACCGCCGCCCTGCCCCGGACCGCCCGGCGGGGTCGACGGGGAGGAACTGGACGACGGCGACGGGGACCCGCCGCCGCCGTCGTTGCCGACGGGCGAGGGCGAGCCGCTGGGCGGCGGGCTGCCCAGGTCGGGGCAGTCGACCATGAAGGTCTTGTGCTTGCCGTCGCCGGTCTCGCCCGCGAAGTTCCAGGTCAGCTGGTAGTGGCCGGTCGGCAGCGAGCGGGTCCCGGTCTGGCCGGTGCCGCCGGTCAGGGTCAGCTGCCCGGCGTCGACCTGGGCGTTGCCGGTCGGCGGCTGCTGGTCGATGTGCCAGGTCACCTGCTGCACGGTGTCGAAGTCGAAGGCGTCCAGGTAGAAGGTGCAGACCTTCGGCTGGTTCTGGTGGGCGTCGGACAGCGTGCCGACGATGTGGATCTTGACGTCGCCGTTGTCGCCGGGCGCGGCGTGCGCGGGGGCGGCGAACACGGCCAGCGGCAGGACGGCCGCACCGGCGAGCGCGGCCGCGCGCAGCGGCAGCAGGCGCCGTCCGGTCGGGGTCGGGGACGGGGTCGGGGTCATGGGGGCTCCGGGGGTGGTGGCGGGGGAGGGACGGGGGCTGCCGGCACGGCGCCGACACCCCCCGAGGGTCCTCGCCACGGCCTGACGGCCCGTCACAACACACCCGAACCGGTACGACGTTTCCCCCCGACGGCCGATCCCCGGCGTGTCAGGGCGGCAGCCCCGGGCGGTGTGCGCCGTCAGGCGGCGGACCTGCGGCGGCGGAGGCGGGGCGGGCGCAGGCGTTCGCCGCGGACGAAGCGGCGCAGGCGGGGGAGGCGTGAGAAGCGGGTGCGGTTGGCGACGGAGGCGCGGTCGAGTTCCTCCATCAGGCGGCGGCCGCGGTGCTCCAGGTCGAGCTCGTCCAGGATGCGGTCGACCTCGGCGAGCAGGGAGCCGTGCAACTGCCAGGCTTCGGGGGTCTCCTGGACGCGGCGCAGCAGGAGCTGGGCGACGTTCTCGCGGCAGGCCCAGGCGGCGGAGAGCTCGGCGGTCAGGCGCTGCTCGGCCTCCTCCGCGTTGCGGCTGACCTGGGTGGTGACCAGCACCGCGAAGCTGACCAGCGCGCCGCCGACGTGCTCGAACAGCTCCTCCAGGGCCACCGACACGTCGTCGGGGAAGAGCCGCTCGCCCGGGCCGCGGCGCTTGGCCAGGTCGGTGAGCGAGCGGGCGATGACCCGGATGACGACCACGCAGATCTCCAGCGTGTCCAGGCCGGTGCGCAGGACCAGCCGGGAGAGCAGGCCCTCGCTGATCCGCGGGTTCAGCCGCAGGCTGTCCTCGGCCTGCCGCAGTGCCCCGTCCACCTCGGTGATCGCCTGGTCCAGCCGCCGGGCCTCGTGCAGCCGCTCGGCGGCCCGCTCGACCGGCACCGGGCGGCCGAGCTCCTCGGCGAGGCCGAGCAGCAGGTGCCGGGCCCGGCGGGCCAGGTCCTCGATCGACTCGCCCGCCGTGTCGACCCACACCGGGGGCGCTATCACCAGGTTGAACAGCAGGCCGACGCTCGCGCCGATCACCGTCTCCAGCACCCGGTCCCAGGCCTGCGTGGAGACCTGCGAGACGCCCAGGATCAGCATCGCGCTGATCGCGACCTCCTGGACGAACTCGTCCACCCGCACGAAGCGCCCGATCACCAGCGAGGCCAGGATGATCAGTCCCAGGCTCCACCAGGACAGCCCCACCACCGTCGAGAACCCGATCGCGATCAGCACCCCGACCACGACCGAGTTGACCCGCCGGATGCTGGTGGTCAGCGTCGAGTACACCGTCACCTGCACCACCAGCAGCGCCGTCAGCGGCGCGGTCAGCGGCACCGGCTCCCGGCTCAGCCAGGTCGCCACCACGTACGACAGCGTCGCGGCGACCGTGGCCCGCACCGTCTGCACGACGAACGCGTCCTTGGCGCCGCGCCGCACCACCGCCGCCACCGGCTCCGGAACGAAACGCATGCAGCCCTTCTATCCCCGCCGGGCCCCGTTCACACCGCGTACGCGCTGACGCGACGTCAGACGGTGAGTCCCGGTCACAGGATGATCGCCTGTCTGGCTGCACCCGCGGCCCGCCGCGGACGATGGCGGCATCGGACGCCCAAGCCCCCCGCGCGGCCGAACGCGTCCGCGGTCCGAGGACGCGCCGCGCGATCCGACGACCGGACGAGGTGGTGGTCGCCGTGAGCGACGTCTCCGACCTGACCGAGCGCGGGCGCACCCAGGCGGCGCCCGCCCCCGAAGCACTGCGGCCACTGCGCTACGCCGGGGTGTTCGCGCTGCTGTTCCTGTTCGGCACCGAGACCTTCCTGGTCTCCCCGCTGCTGCCGACCATCGCCGAGTCGATCGGCACCACCGAGGCCGCCGCCGCCTCCACCGTCACCGCGTACGTGCTGGTGTACGCGGTCTTCGCCCCGTTCCTCGGCCTGCTCAGCGACCGGTTCGGCCGCCGCCGCACCCTGCTCGCGGGCGGGCTGCTGTTCGTGCTGTCCAACGCGGCGGCCGCGCTCTCCACCGACCTCACCCTGCTGGTGCTCTCCCGCGCCCTGGCCGGGCTGGCCGCCGCGGCCGCCGGACCGGCGATCTGGGCGCACATCGCCGAGACCGCCCCCGAGGCGGTGCGCGGCCGCGCCCTCGGGCTCGGCATGGCGCTGTTCTCCACCGGCCAGGTCGTCGGCGTGCCGCTGGGCGGGGTGCTGGCCGGGGCGGCGGGCTGGCGGGCCGCGTTCTGGGCGCTCGCGATCGGCACCCTCGCCGCGCTCGCGCTGCTCACCCGGCAGGTCGCCCCCGCGAAGGGCAGCGCGGCGCCGGGCGGGGCCGTCCGGGCGGTCCTGGGCGGCTGGCGCGACCCGGTGCTGCGGCGCGCGCTGCTGGTCAACACCGTCTTCAACGCGGCCAACCTGGGCGCGTACACCTTCCTCGGCGCCGTGCTCGACCGCCGCTTCGACCTGTCGGTGCAGGCGCTCGGCCTGGTCGGCGTGCTGGTCGGCGCGGGCAGCGTGGCCGGTTCGCTGGTCGGCGGGCGCCTCGGCGACCGGGCCCGCGGCGCGGGCCGCACCGACCTGCCGCTGCTCGCCCTGTGGGCCCTGCTGCTCGCCGCGGGCATCGCCCTCGCCACCAGCGCCCCCGGCCTGCCGCTGTCCCTGCTGGGCGTGCTGGTCTGGTTCACCGCCAGCGGCGCCTTCGTCACCGACCAGCAGACCCTGGCCGGCAGCGTCGCCCCCGCCCACCGCGCCACCTCCAGCGCCTGGCTGACCTCCACCATGTACGCGGGCACCGGCCTGGGCGCGTGGGCGGTCGGCGCGTTCGCCGACGTCACCCGCGGCGCGCTGCTGGTCGGCACCGGCCTGGCGCTGGTCGCCGCGGCGGGCGCGTGGGCGGTCTCGCGCGGCCTGAAGCAGAACGCACAGGGCTTGTCCGACGGTCCGCGCGCTGATGCGACGCGGACCGTCGGACAAGCCCTGGACAGCCGGGACCGGGGACGGTCACCAGCGGTACCAGCGGTGGCGGCCGCCGGACGGGTGCGCGCCGCGGGCCGCGAAACCGATCAGCCAGAACACCAGGACGACCACGGCGGCCAACCAGAGGATCTTCACCGCGAAACCGGCACCGAACAGCAGCAGGGCGAGGAGCAGGACCAGCAGCAGGGGAACCACGACGACCTCCCGGGACTCGAATTGTCACGGCCTCTGCTGCCCGGGGCCGCGGCGGATATTCGGGGGAATCTTCCGGCGGATCCGGGGCACCAGACCGTCCGTCAGCGAGGAACCGACAGCCGGGAGGCGGACATGACGACGGGTGACAAGGCCGGGAACACCGGCGAGAAGATCAAGGGCGCCGTCAAGGAGAAGGCCGGCAAGGCCGTCGGCAACGAGCGCCTGGAGGCGGAGGGCCGGGCCGAGCAGGCCAAGGCCGACCTCAAGCAGGCCGGGGAGAACGTCAAGGACGCCTTCCGGCGCTGAGCCGCCGACCTCCTCCGGGCCCCCGCTGCGCCGCAGGCGGCAGCGGGCACCGACGCCGTCCCGGCGTGATCCCACACCTCCGCCGCGGCGGTGCGGCCGGTGCAGCCCACCCGGCCGGGCAGGCCCCGGACACCGCACACCCTTCACCGGTGACGTTTCCGGGGCCGTGCCGCGCCCACGCCACGCCCCGCGCCGCGCCGCCCCGCCACGCCCCGCCCCCGCACGGAGCGTCCCCTGAGTGCTTCGACCCGGTACGAGGGGGCAACCGGACGGTGCCCACAGGCCCGCGAGCGGAACGGACCGACGAGACCATGAAGATGCCACCGGGACTGCGCGTCGTCAGCACCGCCGCCGCCGACGGGATCCGCCGACGGCTGCTGGTGCCCCCCGGCGCCGCCCCGACCGCGCCCGAGGCCGACCCCCCGCCGCCCGCGGCGCCCGGCCGGCGCTCCGCCCCGACCAGGCTGCCCGGGTTCTCCACCGGCCTGCGGCTGGCGCTCGGCGCACTCACCGGCTGGTTCCTCTTCCGCCAACTGCTGCGCCTGGAGGAGTTCCTGACCCTGCTGCTGCTCTCCGCCTTCCTCGCGGTGAGCATGGAGCCGGTGGTCGCCGCGCTGTGCCGGCGCCGACTGCGGCGCGGCTGGGCGGTGGCCGCCGTGCTCGGGGTCTTCCTGCTCCTGGCCGCGGGCTTCCTGCTGCTGGTGGTCCCCCCGGTGGGCCAGGAGGCCGGCGTGCTCGCCCGGCGCATCCCGCTCTGGCTCGATCAGGTGCACGACCACCACTCGGCGCTCGGCCGGATCGAGGACCGCTTCCACCTCGCCGAACAGGCCAAGAACGCCCTCGGCGGCAGCGGAGGCCCCGGTCTGATGGGCGGTGTGCTGGGCGCCGGGCGCCTGCTGCTGGACACCGTCACCTCGCTCACCGTGGTCGCCACCGTGACCCTGTACCTGATGGCCGGGATGCCCGACATCAAGGAGTTCTGCTACCGCTTCGTGAAGGGCAGCCGCCGCGGCCGGGCCCGCGAGCTCACCGAGGAGATCCTCACCCGCACCGGACGCTACATGCTCGGCAACCTGGTCACCTCCGCGATCGCGGGCCTGGCCACCGCGGTGTGGTGCGCCGCCGTCGGCGTGCCCTACGCCGCCGCCCTCGGCGTGTTCGTGGCCCTGATGGACCTGGTGCCGATCGTCGGCTCCACCATCGGCGGCATCGTCGTCAGCCTGGTCGCCCTCGCGGTCTCCTGGCCGGTGGCCCTGGCCACGGCCGGCTTCTACATCGGCTTCCGGCTGCTGGAGGACTACCTGATCATGCCGCGGACGATGAAGTTCGCCGTCGACGTCCACCCCTTCGTCACCATCGTGGCCGTTCTGGTCGGCGGCGCACTGCTGGGCATCGTCGGCGCCCTGGTCGCCGTCCCCGCCGCGGTCGCCCTCGGCCTGCTGCTGGACGAGTTCGTCTTCCCCCACCTCGACCACCGCTGACCGGCCCGGCCCGGCGGCGGGCGCCCGGGAGGATCCGAAAGGGGGGCTCAGGCGCGGTCGGGGCGGCGGAAGGCGTTGCGGTAGGCGGCCGGGGTCGTGCCGAGGTGGCGGCCCAGGTGCTGGCGGAGGGACTCGCCGGAGCCCAGGCCGCTGCGGTCGGCGACCTGGTCGACGGTGAGGTCGGTGGTCTCCAGGAGTTCGCGGGCCCGCAGCAGGCGCTGCTGGAGCAGCCACTGGAAGGGGGTGGTGCCGGTCTCGGCGGCGAAGCGGCGGGTCAGGGTCCGCACGCTGGTGCGGGCCCGGGCGGCGAGCTCGGCGAGGGAGATCGGCCGGTCGAGGTGCTGCAGGGCCCAGACGCGGGCGGCGTCGAGCGGGGAGTCGGTGCGGGCGGGCAGCGGGGTGCTGACGAACTGGGCCTGGCCGCCCCGGCGGACGGGGGTGACGACGGCGGCGCGGGCGGCCGCGTTGGCGACGGCCGCGCCGTGGTCGGAGGCGATCAGGTGCAGGCACAGGTCGAGGCCGGCGGCGGATCCCGCGCCGGTGACCACCGGGCCGTCCACGGCGAACAGCCGGTCGGCGTCCACCCGGACGGCGGGGAAGGCGCGTTGCAGTTCGTCGGCGAGGCCCCAGTGGGTGGTGGCGGTGCGGCCGTCGAGCAGTCCGGCCTGGGCGAGGACGAAGGCGCCGGTGCAGATCGAGGCGATCCGCTTGCCCGCGGCGGCGGCCTGCCGCAGGGCGTCGAGCGCGGCCGGGTCGGCGTCGTGGCGGCTGGCGGTGGAGGGGACGACCACGGTGTCCGCGGCGGCGACGGCCTCCAAGCCGTGCCGGACGACGACGTCGATGCCGCCGTGCCCGGGCAGCACCCCGGGCACGGGCGTGCAGACCGTGACGGTGTAGCAGGGGCGCCCGTCCGAGACCGCGGCGTCGAACAGCACCGAGGGCATGGACAGGTCGAAGGGCTTGACGGGCGGGACGGCCAGGACGGCGACGCGGTGCATGGCTGGATCCTTGGACTCCGTGGCTATCGGGCCACTGACCCTACTCCCCTCCCGCACGGCAGAGTTGGCCGGGCGGAGGGTCCCCGCGACCACGATCCCCACCTGAGCGAGGAGGCACCACCATGGCCGGAGCAGTCGTCATCGGAGCGGGCGCGACCGGGGCCGCGACCGCCAGGCAGCTGGCCGAACGCGGCGAGCAGGTCCGCCTGGTGACCCGCGGGGGCGGCGGACCGGAGCACCCGGGCATCGAGCGGATCGCCCTGGACGCGGGCCGCACCGGGGAGTTGGCCGAGGTGCTGGCCGGGGCGGACACCGTCTTCAACGCCGCCATGACCGCGTACCACACCTGGCCGCAGACCATGCCGCCGCTGTTCGACTCGATCCTCGCGGCGACCGAGCGGGCCGGGGCCGACTACGTGATGCTCGGCAACCTGTACGGCTACGGGCCGACCGCGGGCCCGGTGACCGAGCGGACCCCGCTGCTGGCCCGCACCCGCAAGGGGCGGGTGCGCGCCGAGCTGTGGCGGCGGGCCGAGCGGGCGCACGCCGAGGGGCGGCTGCGGGTCACCGAGGTGCGGGCCGGGCAGTACCTGGGCGCGGGCGCGCTCTCGCCGTTCACGCTGCTGGTGGCGCCCCGGGTCCTGGACGGCGAACTCGCCCTGGTGCACGGCGACCCCGACGCGGCGCACTCCTTCTCGTACACCGAGGACGTCGCCGCGGCGCTGGTCGCGGTCGCCCGCGACGACCGGGCCTGGGGGCGGCCCTGGCACGCCCCGGTGATCACCACCACGGTGCGGGCCGCCGCGACCGAACTGGCCGCGCTGCACGGGGCGCCCGAGCCGCGCCTGGAGCAGCTCGGCGAACGGGAGTTGGCGCTGCTGGCGTTCGGCGACCCGCTGTGGCGGGAGTTCGCGGAGATGGGCTACATGGCGGAGCGGCCGTTCGTGGTGGACGACGGCGAGCTGCGCGCGGCCTTCGGGCTGGAGGCCGCGCCGCTGCGCACGGCACTGGCGGGCTGAGGCTCAGCGGCCCGCCCCGGCCGCCAGCAGCTCGGGGCCGCCCGCCTCCTGCGCCGCCGTCAGCTCGGCCATCCGGGCGGCGTCGGCGGGGGTGGCCGGGGTGAACAGGACGACCAGCGCGGACGGGTCGTCGACGGGGTGGAAGGAGCTGAGGGTGAGCCGGACCGGGCCGAGGCCGGGCGGGTCCGCCAGGACGGTGCGGGCGGTGAGCTCGGCCACCGAGTGGCAGCCCCACCAGTGGCGCAGCTCGGGCGCGTCGGTGTCGAGGCGGCGGTAGAGCTCGCCGGTGCGCGGGTCGGCGAGGGCGGGACCGGCCTGGGCGCGGAAGTGCTGGAAGACGTTCATCGCGAGCGGCTCCCAGTCGTGCAGGACCTCGCGCAGCCGGTGGTCGACGGCCAGCAGCCACATCAGGTTGCGGCGGTCGGCGGGGACGTGCTCGGGGGAGCCCCACAGCGCGCTCCAGGCGGCGTTCCAGGCCAGCAGGTCGAAGTGCCGGTCGAGCAGGGCGGCGGGGCTGGCGGGCCAGGAGTCGAGGACCGGGCGGACGGACGCGGCCAGCCGCCCGGCGGCGCTGCGGTCGGCGTCGGCGGGCACCGGCTCGTGGTACCCGGCCAGCCGCATCGCGTGCCGCAGGCCCGCCGCGTCCAGCCGCAGGGCGCGCGCCACCGCCTCCAGGACCTGCCGGGAGGCGGTGACGCGGCCCTGTTCGAGCCAGGTGTACCAGGCGAGGCCGACGCCGGACAGCGAGGCGACCTCCTCACGGCGCAGCCCGGGGGTGCGCCGCCGGGCGGTAGCGGTCAGGCCGACGTCGGCGGGCTGGAGGAGTTCGCGGTGGGCGCGCAGGAACGCGCCGAGTTCCTGGCCGGTGGCGGGGGTGGACACGGTGCTCGCTCCTCGTCGCGGTGGTGCTCGGGTACGTCGGTTCCAGGTTAGGCCGGGAGCGGGCCGGTTCCGGATCCTGCAACAAACTCCTCACGTTGCGCCAACTCCCAGAGCCGAACGGGCATGTGGCTCACGTGCCCGCGTTCGGCCTGCCGCCGCCAGGCGGCCGCGCCGACGGCCCGGTAGAAGTCGGCCCGGCGCTCCTCGGGCAGCACCTGCGCGTAGTAGTCGCCGAAGGTCGCCGCGTGGAAGCGCTCGTACTGCTCGGCGGAGTCGACGGTGACCACCGCGTCCCGCTCGGCGTGCCCGGCGACGGCCAGGTGCGGGGCGAGGACGGCGAGCAGGTCGTCGACGGTGCGGGTGCGGGTGCCGATCGGCAGGACGCCGTGCGCGGCGAGCAGCGCGGGCACCTCCGCGGCCGGGGTGCCCAGCGCGTCGAGCGCCTCGCGCACCAACTCGTCCTCGCCGCCCAGGCCGTGGGCGTCGCGGGCCGGGTGGTAGGTGGTGAGCAGGAAGCGCCCGCCGGGGGCGAGGTGGGCGGCGACCCAGGCGAACACCCGGTCCTCGACCGGGTACAGCCAGTGCAGCACCGAGGTCTGGGTGATCACCTGGGCGCGGTGCGGCAGCGGCTCGGGCGCGGTCAGGTCGGCCCGGTGCAGCTCGGCCCGCTCCCCGTACGGGGCCAGGCGCAGGCCCGCCTCGGCGATCCGGTGCTCGGAGCGCTCCAGGCCGACGGCCAGCCGCAGCGAGGGGAAGCGCTCCAGGGCGCTCTCCAGCAGCTGGCCGATGCCGCTGCCGAGGTCGACCAGCACCTCGGGGGCGCCGGTGACGCGGTCCAGCACCCAGTCGCGGTCCTGGACCTGGCGCAGGCGGCTGGCGTCGGCGTACCCGGCGAGGGTGCGGGCCTGGATCTCGACGGTGGACGGGCTCACGCGCGGGCCTCCTGGTCTTCGGTGCTGGCGGTGCTGGCGGTGCTGGCGGGGGTGTCGGGGGTGTCGAGCAGGGCGAGCAGCCGGGCCCGGGCCTCGGACTGGTCGTGGCGGTGGTAGACGGTGATCCGGTTGCGGGCCAGGTCGCCGCGGTGGACGTACTCGTACAGGTCCTGGCGCTGGCCGAAGCCGTCGCCGGTCAGCTCCCAGGCGAGGCGGAACAGCCGGGACTTGCGCTCCACGTCGGTGCCGCGGCCGCGCATGTAGCGCTCCAGGTGCGGGCGCAGCCTCGGGTGGGCGAGGTCGCCGGGGGAGGGCTGCATCAGCAGGCCGGAGGCGCCGATCCGGCGGACGATGTCGACCGCATCGCCCGCGACCTCGGCCGACCACACCCGGGAGGCGAAGGTGTCGCCGGGCGCGAACAGGCCGGAGTCGGTGGGCGCGCCGCGGTTCTCGGCCGCGTCCAGGAAGTAGCCGGTCAGTTCGGCGTACCCGGCGAGCCGGCCCAGGTCCTCCTGGACGTTGCGAAACCCGTCGACGCCGATCGACTCGGCGAGCAGCGTCGCGGTGGCCAGCAGGGTGCGCAGCCGCTCCCGGTAGCGGATGTGGCCGACGTACGCACTCCAGGCGTTGATCCGGCCCAGGCCCTCGCGGGCCAGTGCGGCGTCGCGCAGCAGGAACACCCGCTCCCACGGCACCAGCACGTCGTCGAAGAACAGCATCGCGTCCTGCTCGTCGTACCGGGCGCCGACCGGGTGCCGGTGGCCCCAGGGCGCGGCGCCGAGCGGTTCGCGGGCCAGCGTGACCAGGCCGGGGGCGTTCAGCGGCAGCGCGAACCAGACCACGAACTTCTCGGCCCGGTCGTCGGTGAACGACGCCGACAGGTACACGAGCACCTCGTGGGCCAGCGGCGCCAGCGTGGTCAGCTGCTTGGCGCCGCGCACCACGATGCCGCGCTCGTTCTCCTCCAGCACCCGCAGCGCCAGGTCCGGGTCGTCCAGCGGGCTCGCCGAACGGTCGATCTGCGGGTCGCCCAGCGCGTGCGACAGCACCAGGTCGTTCTGCGCGCAGTACCGGTACCAGGCCTCGGCGTTGGCGCCGAACCGCGGGTCGGCGGTGGCCAGCCGGTGCCGGAAGTCGTGCACGCCCACCGCGATCGAGGCCATGAACGCGGGCGAGCGGCCCTGCTGGCCGAGCGCCTGGGCGTGCCAGAACTCGGCGCTGCGCCGCTGGACGCGCAACTCCTCCAGGGAGGTGGGCGGTTGGTAGGCGCGGGCCAGCCGCAGGCCGGTGTCCGGGTCCTTCCAGGTCAGCAGCTCGCGGTGCTCGGGCTCGTGCTGGAGGTCCAGCAGCCGGGCCAACTCGTCGGCGGCGGGCCGGAACGCGGGGTGCGAGGCCGGGTCGGCGACGCGCTGCCCGTCCAGGTACAGCTCGCGGCCGTCGTCGAGTTCGGCCCGGTAGCGGTCGCCGGTGAGCAGGCCGCGGGGCTCCGTGGACAGCAGGGTCATGCGCCGACTCCTCTGGTAGGGAGGGAAGTTGAGGTAGCGGACGGGGTCTCGGGGCCGAGCAGCCGGTAGCGGGCGGCGTGGTGCAGCAGCGGGCGGCCGCCGTCCGCGCCGTCCGCGCCGACCGCGGTGACCCGGCCGACCAGCAGCACGTGGTCGCCGACCGGCAGTTCGGCGTGCAGCTCGGCCGCGAACCAGGCCGCCGCCCCGGCCGGGACGGGCCCGCAGGCGGGGTCGGGGCGTACCGGCAGGTCGGTGAACGCCCCGGCCGCCCGGCCCGCGCCCGGGGTCGCGAAGCGCCGGGCCAGCGGTTCCTGACGGTCCGTCAGGACGCTGACGGCGAAGCGCCCGGAGGCGTGCACGGCCGCCGCCAGCGGGCTGCGCGGGGAGAGCGCGACGCCGATCAGCGGCGGGTCGAGGGAGAGCGTGGTGAACGAGGACACCGTCTTGGCGTGCTCCTCGCCGCCCCACCGGGCGGTCAGCACCGCGACCCCGGTCGGCCAGTGCCGGGCGGCGGCCCGCAGCGCGTCCGCGGTGACCGCGCTCTGCACGGGCGCGCTCACCGCAGCGCCACCCGGTAGGCGCGCAGCCACTCGTCGACCTGCACCAGGTGGTCCAGACCGCCGACCGGGTTGGGCGCGGTGCGCGGGCCGGGCAGCGGGCGGCCCTCGGCGAGGTGGGCGCGCACCAGCTCGCGGTCGACCAGGTCGAAGACCGGGGCGGCCGGGTCGGCGAGCAGCTCGTGGGCGCGGGCGGTGAGGACCTCGGTGTAGCGGACGGCGGGCGTGGACGGGTAGCCCGACTTGGGGCGGTCGGCGACCTGCGGCGGCAGCAGGTCGCGCACCGCGTCGCGCAGCAGGCCCTTGGCGCGCCCGCCGGGCGACTTGAGGGCCCACGGCACGTTCCACAGGTACTCCACCAGGCGGTGGTCGCAGAACGGGACGCGCACCTCCAGGCCGACCGACATCGACACCCGGTCGACCCGGTCCAGCAGCGGCGGCAGCCAGCGGGTCAGCGCCAGGTGGAAGGTCTCGCGGACCTTCGCCTCCGCCGCGCCCTCCCCGTCCAGCCGGGGCACCGAGGCCAGCGAGGCCCGGTACGCGGCCTCGGTGTACTCGGCGGGCCGGGCCGCGGCGCGCACCTCCGGGCGCAGCAGCGCGGCCGGCGTGGTGCGGCCGTGCAGCCAGGGGAAGGTGCCGGAGGCGAGCGCCGGGGCGTCGTGGAAGTAGGGGTAGCCGCCGAAGACCTCGTCGGCGGCCTCGCCGGACAGCGCGACGGTGGAGCGGCGGCGCACCTCGCGGAAGAGCAGGTGCAGCGAGGCGTCCATCTCGCCCCAGCCGGGCCGGTCGCGGGCCCGCAGCACGGCGTCGCGGGCCTCCAGCAGGTCGTCGTCGGGGATCAGCACGCTGGTGTGCAGGGTGCCGATGTGCTCGGCGGCGGCGCGCACGAACGGGGCGTCCTGGCTGGTGCGCCAGGCGTCGGGGGCGCGGTCGGCGCTGCCGGGGAAGTCCACCGAGAAGCTGGTGATCTTGCCCTGGCCCCGGCGCTCCCGGGCGGCGGCGGCCAGCGCGGTGATCGCGGAGGAGTCGACGCCGCCGGACAGCAGGGTGCACAGCGGCACGTCGCTGACCAGTTGGCGCTCCACCGCGTCGGCGAGCAGCTCCCGCACGTGCGCCCGGGTGGTGGCCTCGTCGTCGGGGTGCGGGGCCGACTCCAGCTGCCAGTACCGCAGTTCGCGCACCGCGTGCCGGGTGGCGAGCACCAGGTGGCCGGGGCGGACCTCGTGCAGGCCGCGGAACAGGCCGTGCCCGGCGCTGGGCGCGGCGGGCAGCGCGAACAGCTCGGCGACGCCCTCGGCGTCCAACTCGGCGGGCAGCAGCGGGTTCGCCAGCACCGCCTTCGGCTCGGAGCCGAACAGCACCCCGTTGGCGTGCCGGTGCCAGTACAGCGGCTTGATGCCCAAGTGGTCTCGCACCAGCAGGAGTTCCTCCCGCCGGGCGTCCCACAGCGCGTAAGCGAAGATCCCGTTGAACCGGGCCGGGGCCCGGTGCCCCCACTGCAGGTGGGCGCGGAGCACCACCTCGGTGTCGGAGCGGGTCCGGAACACGTGCCCGTGCGCCTCCAGTTCGGCGCGCAGCTCGCGGTGGTTGTACAGCTCGCCGTTGTAGGCCAGCACCGCCCGGACGGCCTCCGCCCCGGCCCCGGCGTCGGCGAACGGCTGCACGCCGCCGTCCAGGTCGATCACCGCGAGCCGGGTGTGGCCGAGCGCCGCGTGCCGCGACAGCCACACCCCGTCCGCGTCCGGGCCGCGGCAGGCGAGCGTCCCGGTCATCCGGCGGACCGCCTCGGCGCGCAGCCGCAGGTCGTCCGCCCAGTCCAGCCATCCGGTCACTCCGCACATCAGCGCGTCCCCGTCCCTTCCTCGGTGCCTTCGGTCGCGGCGCTCGCCTCCCAGTGGCAGCCGTGACCGGTCGGACCGGACTGCAGCCGGTACGCCGGACGGAAGCCCTTGGCGCGGATGTTCGCCGACAGCGCGTGGGTGCAGTACGTGCACGGCGAGGCCAGCGTGATGGTCACGCCGCTGCGCCGGGCCTGCTCCCGGTAGTCCCAGATCGCGCAGTGCGTGATCGTCAGCTCGGCCCGCTCCCGGCCGGGCGGCCGGTCGTCGTCGAACTCGTACTCGGAGCCGTACAGTTCGGCCTGCCGGGCGATCCGGTGGATCGGGTCCGCCGCGCCCCGGCCGTGGTCCGGCTCGACGGTGCGGTGCACCTCGGCGTTGGACGCCGCCCACGCCGCCAGCACCTGCTCGCCGTAGCGGCGCACCAGGAAGCGCTCCATCAGCGCCTGGCCGCGGAAGAACAGCCGCTGCCACTGCGCGGACGGCGCGGACTCCTCCGGCAGGTCGGCGAAGATCTCGCCCTGCAGGGCGAACCACTCCGCCAGCTGCGGCTGGTCGTCCAGCGACACCAGGTACCGGGTCAGCCCGGCCTCGGCCTCGTGCAGGCGCTGGCGCCACAGGGCGGAGCGCTCGGCCTCCGACATCGACCGGTACGGCGAACGCCCCCACTCGGGGCCGCCCTCCGCCACCCCCACCGGCAGCACCACCACCGGCCGACCCGGCCCCGTTCCGTCGACGCCCATCAGGTGCTCTCCCTCCGCAACGGTCCGCAGGTGCTTGTCGTTGCCACGCTAAGGACCGCCCCACCACCCCCAGAAGCCCCGAACGGCTACGCGCAGGGCGACCTTCGTCGCCCCCGGAGGGCGACCCGGGGACCCGCGCGGGCACCCGGGAACGCCGGGAGCCCGCCCACCGCGGGGGTGGACGGGCTCCTCGGGGACGGCGGGGCGGCGGCTCAGCCGGCCAGGCCGTGGCGGACGGCGTAGAGGGCGGCGCGCAGGCGGTCGGACTGGCCGGTCTTGCGCATCGCCTGGGTGAGGTGCTTCTTGACGGTGGCCTCGGCCAGGGCGAGGCGGCGGCCGATCTCGGCGTTGCTCAGGCCGAGGGCCAGCTGGGCCAGGACTTCGCGTTCGCGGTCGGTCAACCCGGTCTGGTCCAGCGGGAGTTCGACCGGGGCGACGGGCTGCGGGCGGACCGGGACGGGGGCGGGCAGGAACAGCGTGCCCCCGGCCGCGACCAGCCGGACGGCGTCCACGATCCGCTCCGGCGGCAGGTCCAGCGGGAAGCAGCCGCTGCCGCCCGCCATCAGGATCCGGCTGGCCTCGGTGGTGGTCTCGGCCCGGCGCAGCAGCAGCACCCGGGCGTCCGGCGCCCCGTCCGGGCGGCGCAGGGCCGCGACGGCGGCCAGGTCGCCGTCCAGGGTCGTGCCGCGGCCCAGCAGCACCACGTCCGGCCCGGTGCGGTGGACCGAGCGGACGGCGTGCGCCGGGTCGGCGGAGGAGCCGACCACGGCGAGGTCGGCGACGCCCGCCAGGACGCTGCGCAGCCCGGCGCTGACCACCGGGTGCCGTTCGACCAGGAAGACCCGGGTGGCGACCGTCCGGTGCGCGGCGCCGGTCGGGCACAGCGGGTGGTGGCAGGTGCAGGCCGCCTCGGGGGCGGTGCGGGCCGCGTCGGCGAGCAGCTGGTGCCCGGCGAGCAGGTCCAGCGGGTTGTCGATCTCGGTGTGCAGGGCGTCCTGCGGGTGCGCGCGGTGGCGCAGCACCCGGGCGGGGCCGCTGGTCAGCGCGGCCACGGGACCTCCCGGCGGGAGGGCGCGGCGGGGTACGGGAGCGGGTGCATGGCGGGTCGGTCCCCTCGGAGGCGGCGAAGGCGCGGGACGGGGGATCGGCGCCCGGTTCGGCACCGACCCCGCGGAGGACGGGCGGTGACGCCGCGGGCCGGCCGGGTCAGGGCAGGGGGCGGCGCACCGTGCCGGGGCGACAGGTCTCGTCGAAGCACCTGCGGTGCCACGAGCCGCCGATCCCCCAGAGGGTGAAGTCGGTCCGCCGATAAGCCATGGGGAAATCCTATTTGCGCCGATGAGGGACGGTCAAGGACGGTCCGGAGTCCGGAAGTTGCCCCCACCGCCCTGCCCGCACCGCGCTACCCGCCCCGCCCGCTCCTATGACCACGGGTAACAGCACGAACGCCTGGCTGGCTGACGCCGCGCACCGTCCGCGAGCCTCGGTCCGAACGACCCCGACGGCGCCGGCCCCGCCCCGCCGTCCGAACCGGAGGACCCACCGCGCCATGCCCGCCGCCACCGCCGACCCGGCCGCCCCGTGACCCGCTTCCTGCTGCGCCGCCTGCTGCTCGCCGTCCCCACGCTGCTCGGCGTGAGCGCCGTCGTGTTCGCCACCGTCGCACTCGTCCCCGGCGACCCCGTCACCGCGTTCCTCGGCCCCGGCGCACCCGCCGAGGCCCGGCAGGCCCTCGCCGAACGCATCGGCCTCGACCGCCCGCTGCCCGTCCGCTACCTCGACTGGCTCGGCCACGCCCTCACCGGCGACCTCGGCACCTCCACCTCCACCCAGCGCCCCGTCGCCGCCCTGCTGCTGCCCGCCCTCGGCCAGACCCTCACCCTCACCGCCGCCGCCTTCGCCCTCGTCCTGCTCGGCGGCGTCCTGCTCGGCACCCTCGGCGCGCTGCGCCCGCACGGCTGGACCAGGCGCCTCAGCGGAGCCGCCGCCACCCTCGCCGTCTCCGCCCCCCAGTACTCCGTCGCCCTGCTGCTCACCGCCGTCCTCGCCGTCCACTGGCGCCTGCTGCCCGCCGGCGGCACCCACGACGCCTTCGGCCCCGGCGGCACCGGCGACCTGCTGCGCCACCTCGTGCTGCCCGCCACCGCCGCCGCGCTCGTCCCGCTCGGCCTCACCGCCAAGGTCCACCGCGCCGCGCTCTCCGGCGTCCTCGCCTCCGACCTCGCCGACGGCCTGCGCGCCCGCGGCCTCGGCCGCGCCGCCGTGCTGCGGCACTGCGCCCACAACGCCTCGCCCGCCCTGCTCACCATCGGCGGCCTGCAACTCGCCTACCTGCTCGAAGGCGTCGTCTTCGTCGAGACCCTGTACGCCTGGCCCGGCCTCGGCCGCCTCCTCTACGACGCGCTCACCGCCCGCGACCTGCCGCTCGTCCAGGGCGGCGTGCTGCTCGTCGCCACCGCCTTCGTCGGCGTCAACCTGCTCGTCGACGCCGCCCACGCCGCCATCGACCCCCGGGTGCGGAGCTGAACCATGGTCACGATCCGCCACCCCCGCACCGCGCTCGCCGCCACCGCGGCCCTGCTGCCCGTCCTGCTCGCCCTCGCCGCACCCCTGCTCGCCCCCGCCGACCCCGACACCGGGCACCTCGCCGACCGGCTCCTCGACCCCGGCGCCCCCGGCCACCCGCTCGGCACCGACGGCCAGGGACGCGACCTGCTCAGCCGCCTGCTCTGGGCCGCCCGCCCCTCCCTCACCGCGGGCCTGCTCCCCGTCGCCGTCGCCGCCCTGGCCGGCGCCCTCATCGGCATCACCGCCGCCCTCACCGGCCGCGCCACCGAACAGGCCCTGCTGCGCACCCTCGACGTCCTCTACGCCTTCCCCGGCGTCCTGCTCGCCATCGCCGTCGCCACCCTGCTCACCCCCGGCCTCGGCGCCACCGTCCTCGCCCTGTCCGTCGTCCTCACCCCCGCCGTCGCCCGGGTCGCCTTCACCGAGACCCGGCGCATCCGCACCGCCGAGTACCTCGAAGCCGCCACCGTCAGCGGCGCCACCCGCACCACCCTGATCCTGCGCCAGGTCCTGCCCGTCGTCGCCCCCGTCGTCCTGGTCTACGCCAGCTCCCTGGTCGGCCTCGCCGTCGTCTACGCCGCCGGACTCTCCTTCCTCGGCCTCGGCGTCCCCCCGCCCACCCCCGAATGGGGCGCCATGCTCGACGAACTCCGCCCCGCCCTGTTCACCCACCCCTGGCTCGCCGCCCTCCCCGCCCTCGTCATCCTCGCCGTCTCGGTCGCCTTCAACGCCCTCGGCGAAACCCTGCGCGGACGGCTCGGCGAAGGAACGGAGGCGACCCGGTGAGCCTGCTCGCCATCGACCACCTCACCGTCCACCACCCCGGCGGCACCCGGGCCGTCGACGACGTCTCGCTCACCCTCGACGCCGGACGGGCCCTCGTCCTGCTCGGCGCCTCCGGCAGCGGCAAGACCACCCTCGCCCGCACCGTCCTCGGCCTCCCCGGACGCGGCACCACCGTCCGCGGCAGCATCCGCCTCGGCGGCACCGAACTGCTCGGCCTGCCCGAACGCGCCCTCACCCGCGTCCGCGGCCGCCGCATCGGCTACGTCCCCCAGGACCCCTCCGCCACCCTCGACCCGCTGCGCCGCATCGGCACCCAGCTCGCCGAGGTCCTGCGCACCCACCGCCTCGCCGACACCCGCCGCGCCGCCCGCGCCGCCGCCCTCCCGCTGCTCGCCGCCGCCGGACTGCCCGACCCCGAACGCGCCGCGAGCGCGTACCCGCACGAACTCTCCGGCGGCCTGCGCCAGCGCGCCGCCATCGCCCTCGCCATCGCCGCCGACCCCGAACTCCTCATCGCCGACGAACCCACCACCGCCCTCGACACCCTCGTCCGCGCCCGCATCCTCGACCTCTTCAGCACCCTCCGCACCCGGTGCAACCTCGCCCTCCTCCTCGTCACCCACGACCTCTCCGCCGCCGCCCGCATCGGCGACACCGTCGCCGTCCTCGACGGCGGCCGCCTCACGGCCACCGGCCCGGCGGAGGAGCTGTTGGTTCCGGCAGAGGAAGCGGGAGGGAACAGGGGCTCGGGGAACGGCGGGTCCGAGCTGCTGGTGGCCGGAGCCCACCGGGACGTCCGTGCTGCTTCGGGCAAGGAACAGAACCCGAAGCCAATGGCACGCCCCGGCAGTGAACCGTCAGCAGCCCCGGGCCCGCCGTTCCCCGGGCCCCTGAGTGCGTCCTCGTCTGCCGAAGAGGTTTCCAAGTGACCGCCCTGCTGCGGCTCGACGCCGTCTCCAAGAGCTACGCCCACCGCCCCGCCGTCGCCGACGTCACCCTGGAGGTGCGCGCGGGCGAGAGCGTCGCGCTGGTCGGCGAGTCCGGCTCCGGGAAGTCGACGCTGGCGCGGCTCGCGCTCGGGCTGGTGCGCCCCGACGCGGGGAGCGTCACGTTCGAGGGCCGCGACCCCGCGCGCCTGCGGGCCCGCGCCGACCGGGACGTCCGGGCCCGGCTGCAGTTCGTGCCGCAGCACCCCCGCGGCTCGCTGAACCCGGCGCTGCGCTCCGGCGAGGCCGTCGCCTTCGCGCTGCGCGCCCACCGCGTGCCGCGGCGCGAACGCGCCGACCGCACCGCCGAGTTGTTCCGCCAGGTGGGCCTCGCACCGGAGCTGGCCCGCCGCTTCCCGCGGGAGCTCTCCGGCGGGCAGCTGCAACGCGTCGCGGTGGCACGGGCGTTGGCGACCGGCCCGGCGCTGGTGGTGTGCGACGAGCCGACCTCCGCACTGGACCGCGACACCCAGGAACGGCTGCTCGACCTGCTGGCCGAACTGCGCGAACGCACCGGCACCGCCTACCTGTTCGTCTCCCACGACCTCGCCGCGGTGGCCCGCTTCGCCCACCGCACGCTGGTGCTGCGCACCGGCCGCGTGGTCGAGCAGGGCCGCACCGAGCACCTGTGGACCGCCCCGGCGCACCCGTACACCCGCGCCCTGCTGGACGCCTCGGGCCCGCACGTCACCCTCCGCCTTCCCGAACGCCTTCCCGAACGCCGTACCGAACGCGGTGCCGAACGCGGTGCCGAACCGAACCACAAGACCGAGGAACCGACATGACCCAGCACCTCCGCATCCGCTCCAGAGCCGCCGCCGCCCTGGCCACCGCCGCCCTGCTGGCGGCCACCGGCTGCGCCTCCACCTCCGCGGGCGGCGACGCCGCGGGCGGTGGCGGTGGCGGTGGCGGCGGGACGCTGGTGATCGGCGCGACCGGCAAGCTGCCGAACCTGGACACCGTGATCGGCGGCGCCGGGTTCGAGGGCAAGCGCCTGCTGAGCTTCCAGATCTACGAGGGCCTGACCCGCTACGAGCTGCTCAAGGACACCGACAAGCCGCCGCAGGTGACGGGCGCGCTCGCCGAGTCCTGGCAGGTCGCCCCCGACAAGGTCACCTGGACGTTCGCCCTGCGCAAGGGCGTCACGTTCCAGGACGGCACGGCGTTCGACGCCGACGCGGTGCTGTTCAACCTGCACCGCTACCTCGACAAGGCCAGCCCCGAGTACACCGACGCGCTCGGAGCCGCCGCCAAGGAGTACGCGGGCGACATCGCCTCGTACCGCAAGACCGACGACACCCACGTCGAACTGGTCACCTCCAGCCCGAACGGGCACTTCCCGGAGGACCTCGCGCACGTGCTGATCGCCAGCCCCACCGCCGTCCGCAAGTCCGGCAGCGCGAACTTCTCCCAGCACCCGGTCGGCACCGGCCCGTTCGCCTTCGCCTCGCAGACCGAGGGCCAGCAGGTCGACCTGGTCGCCAACAAGGACTACTGGCGCGGCGCTCCCCGGCTGGAACGCCTCGTCGTCAAGGCGCTGCCCGACCCGGCGGCCCGCACCGCCGCGCTGCGCTCCGGCGGCGCCAACTGGATCGAGTACCCGAACCCGGACGACCTGGAGAGCCTGAAGGCGGACGGCGCGCAGGTCCTCTCCAACAGCTACGACCACCTCTGGTACTGGATCCTGGACACCACCAAGGGCCCGTGGGCGGACGTCCGGGTCCGGCAGGCCGCCAACTACGCCATCGACCGGCAGGCCATCGCGGACAACCTGCTGCACGGCACCGCCGACCCCGCCTACCAGGCGGCACCGCGGGCCACCGCCGCGTACGACCAGGGCGACGACCGGTACGCCCACGACCCGGCGAAGGCACGGCAGTTGCTCGCCGAGGCGGGCTACCCGAACGGCTTCGCCACCTCCGTGACGGTGCCCACCGGCGGCTCCGGCAACCTGCTGCCGGTGCCGATCACCGAGGCCCTGCAGCGCGACCTGGCCGCCGTCGGCATCAAGGTCGACATCCGCACCACCGACTGGACCACCCTGATCGGCGCCGAGGCCAAGGGCGAGGTCGCGCTCGGCTCCGACGCGATCGCCCAGTCCACCACGCTGTTCCAGTCCGAGGCGCTGCTGCCGCTGTTCATCGGCTCCAAGAGCCCGTTCTGGACCGGCCACTACGCCAACGCCAAGGTCGACGAGCTGATCGCCACCGCCGCCGCCAACCCCGACCAGTCCGCCCGGCAGGCCGCCTACCGCACCGCGCTGCGCCAGGTCACCGAGGACGCGCCCTGGCTGTTCGTGGTCAACGACCGCAACCCGCGCGCCCTCGCACCCAGCGTGCACGGACTCGTCCAGCCGCAGTCCTGGTTCCTCGACCTCACCACCGTGTCGGTCACCAAGTGACGCCCCGCCCCCGACCAGCAGCGCAGAAAGGCCCCCGATGACCACCGCCCACCCCGCCGTGCCCCCGCCCGCCTGGGGCATCACCCTGCCGCTGCCCGGACTGACCATCGACCGGCACCGCTTCCTGGTCGAACGCCTCCCCGACCTCGGCTACGGCGACGTGTGGAGCGCCGAGGGCGGCGGCACCGACGCCTTCACCCCGCTGGCCGCCACCGCCGCCTGGGCCCCGCACCTGCGGATCGCCACCGGCATCGTCCCGGTCCACACCCGCGGACCCGCCGTGCTCGCCCAGACCGCCGCCACCCTCGCCCAACTCTCCACCGGGGGGCTCCTGCTGGGCATCGGCGCGTCCGTGCCCGCGCACGTCACCGACATCAACGGCATCCCGTTCGACGAGCCCTTCAAGCGCACCCGCGACGTGCTGCGCTTCCTCACCGCCGCGCTGCGCGGCGAACACGTCGCCGGGGACTTCGACACCTTCTCCATCACCGGCTACCGCCTGCCCCACCCGCCCGCCGACCCGGTCAAGGTCATCCTCGGCGCGCTGCGCCCCGGCATGCTGCGGCTCGGCTTCACCGAGGGCGACGGCGCCATCACCAACCTGCTGCGCGCCCAGGACCTGCCCAAGGTGCTGGACGCGGTCGGCCCGCAGCCGCCCGGCAAGGAACTCGTCGTCAAGGTGTTCGTCTGCCCCACCGAGGACACCGCGTACGCGCACCGCGCCAGCCGGCCCTTCCTCGCCTGGATCCTCAACCGCGAGCCCTACCGCAAGTTCCACCAGTGGCTCGGCAACGGCGAGTTGCTCGCCGAGACGCACAAGCGCTGGGCCGACGGAGACCACGAGGGCGCCCAGCGCGCCCTGCCCGACGAGGTCGTCGACGCCCTGTTCCTGCACGGCTCCCCCGAGGAGTGCCGCGAACAGATCCTGCGCTACCAGCAGCCCGGCGTCACCGCCATCCAGCTGTACGTCTCGCTGCCGCCCGAGGTGTTCACCAGCCGCACCCGGCTGCTCGACACCCTCGCCCGGCTCGGGCCCGCCGCCCGATGAGCTGTCCGGCCGACTGTCCGGCCAACTGTTCAGCGGCGGGCCGCCGTTCACCGGCGGCCCGCCCACCACCCCCTGCCACCAACGGAGTTGAACCGATGGAGCTCGAACTGCGCGGCGGCGTCCGCGCCGCCCCCGTGGCCGGCCGCACCCCCGCCGAACGCCAGGCCCTGCGCTGGGCCCCCGACCCGCGCGAACGCACCGCCGACCCCGCCCACATCGCCCGCACCGCAAGGGAGTTGGAAGAGGACGGGCTCGACTCCGCGCTCGTCGTCCAGTCCTCCTCCTGGCCCGACCCGTGGGCCGTCGCCGGCTGGGCCCTGGCCGCCACCACCCGGCTGCGGATCGCCGCCGCCCACCGCATCGGCACCACCTCGCCCACCGCCGCCGCCCGCACCCTCGCCACCCTCGACCGGCTCTCCGGCGGACGCATCAGCGCCCACCTGGTCATCGGCTCCAGCGACGCCGACGTCGCCCGCGACGGCGACACCCTCCCCAAGGCCGAGCGCTACCGCCGCGCCGACGAGTACCTCTCCCTGCTCACCCGCTACCTCGCCGCCGAGGACGACCTCGACCACCACGGCGAGTACTACACCGTCCGCGCCGCCCGCAGCGGCCTGCGCCCCCACCCTGGCAGCGAACTGCTCTCCTTCGGCGGCTCCTCCCCGGCCGGCGTCGACCTCGCCGCCCGCTACGCCCAGGTCTACGCCGTCCCGCCCCGCCCGCTCCCCGACACCCGGCTGCGGATCGCCGCCGCCCGCGCCGCCGCCACCCGGCACGGCCGCACCCTGCGGATCTGGCGGCACGTCACCGTCGTCCTCGCCGACACCGACACCGCCGCCCAGCAGCACCTGCGCCGCCTGCGCCGCGACGCCCTGCGCCTGGCCACCGGCCCCGACGCCGCCCGCTACCACGACGCCGTCGCCCTCGACCGCGACCGCGAACGCGGCACCGCCGACACCGCTGCCGTCGACCCCGACACCGCCCCCACCCAGGTCGCCGCCTACATCCGCCGCTCCCTCGCGGGCGCCTACACCGGCTCGCCCGCCACCGTCGCCGCCCGGATCAACCTGCTCCGCTCCGCGGGCGTCGACATCGTCCAACTCGACCTCCCGGTCGAGACCGACCACGACCGCGCCCTGCGCCGCGCCCTGGTCGCCCAACTCCGCGCCCCCGCCCCGCTGCGCCGCGCCTGGTAGCCCGCCGGCCCGCACCACCAACTGCCAACTGCTGTCCGGTTCTTCGCCCTGGACGCCTGGGTGTCGATCGCATCGGCCAACTGGCCTTCCTCCAGACCCAGTTCGGTCATCCCTTACTCGGAAGCCCGGTGGGACGGTCGGGTAGACGGCGCGGCGGGCCAGTCCTCCGCCAACGAGGTGTGCCCCAGTGGGAACCACGGGCTCTCCAGCGCCCCGACGCCGTCGAGCGCCCACCCCACCGTCGGGGCGAACGACGCAGGCAGTAGCCGTTCCCGGGTCTCGATCAGCGAGACGTGCGCACCGGTGTACCCGATCAGGGCCCCCAGCTCGTCCTGGCCAAGATGGGTCCGGAGTGCCCGGAGCTGCCGGTCGAAGGTTGCGGTCGGACTTGACGAAGGGTCAAGTTCATTGACTCACAATCGGGCCGGTTTCCAGTTCCGGAAACTGAGGGACCTTGACCGCACGGCCGCCGGCTCGGAAGCATCGAGTGCGGCATCCGTCGACGAGGGGGCAACCGTGGAACTGGAAACGTTGTCGAGTTCGTGCGACGAGGGCGAGTGCCCCACGCTCTACCGTACGGACCGGGGCACGCTGGCCGTGCAGGGCGAGCGGATCACCGACCACGGTCGTGAAATTCCCGAGCACGAGACCGTGGTGGAGATCCCGGTGGAGTTGATCCGGAAGGCGGTCCGCGATGGGCTTCTCTGAGAACCTCGGCAGCATGTTCTCCGAGTTCAGGCGTGAAGCGTTCAGGCTGGAAAGCCTGGACGACTACAGCCGGTCCGGTGGCGTGGAGGCATACCACGCGTTCCTGGCGGGCGAGGAGCAGCCCGAGGAGTACCGGAACTCCTCCTGGGTGACCACTGTCGGAGAAGCCGTGCGGTCCGGCAGGAGGATGTACCGGGTGCACGTGCTGTCGCGGCCGCTGACCGACTACCTGCGGTTCGAGCTGTCATGGGGGTACCGCCGCAACATGACGGCCGGGGAGGAGTTCTTCATCCTCGACGTCACCGAACGGGAGAATCCGCTCCAGGGCGTTCCCGACTTCTGGCTCTTCGACGACGAGGCCGTCGCGGTCATGAACTACGACGACTCCGGCGGGTACCTGGGTGCCGATTTTCACGGGGGAGACCGCGTCCCGGAATTCGCGGCGCACCGGGACGCGGCACTCGCGCACGCTGTGCCGTTCGCCGATTGGTGGGCCGAGTACGGCGAGTGAACAGGTCGGAGCTGGGACCGGCGCTACGGGCACTGCGAGAGGCCTCCGGGAAGGAGGCCAGGACGGTGGCCCGCAGCGCCGTCATGTCGACGAGCAAGCTCAGCAAGATCGAGAACGGGCGGGCGGCGGTGTCCGTCGTCGACGCGGACCGCATCCTCACCGCGATCGGCGTGTCGGAGGCGGTGAAGGCCGAGTACATGGCCGCTGCCCGCGCGGAGGCGACCGAGGCGACGGCCTGGCGGCTGTACCGGAGGCTGGGGTACCACCGCAAGCAGCAGCAGATCAAGGCGATGGACGACACCACGACGCTGCTGCGGATCTTCCAGACGTCCCTGATCCCCGGGCTCCTGCAGACCCCCGAGTTCGCGCGGGCGGTGTTCGCGAGGAAGGAGATCGGGGAGGAGCAGTTGTCCCGTGCGGTCGGCGGCCGCCTGGCCAGGCAGGCGGTTCTCTACGACCCGGCCAAGGAACTGCAGTTCGTGATCCTGGAATCCGTTCTCCGGTGGGGCCTGGTGCCGCCCGCGGTGATGGTCGAACAACTGGACAGGATCGTTTCCGTTTCCAGGCTTTCCGGGGTCGACGTGCGAGTGATGCCGCTCGCCGGTTTCCACGCGGACGTGCCGGGCCACTCGTTCGCGGTTCGGGACGACAGAACGGTGACCGTGGAAACCGTTCACGCGGAACTGGTGGTGACCGATCCCAGGGACGTGGACCTCTACGTTCGGAAGTTCGAGAGGTTCTCATCCGCTGCTCTGGCCGGGGACGACATGCGCAGCCTGCTGGAAGGCATTCGGGACGAGTTCTTGCGGAAACAGGAAACCGGTCTTGAACGCCCTCCCGGCTGCCCCTAGCGTGATTTCCGGTGGCCGTCCGGCCGCCGTTTCCGCTGATGCAGGGAGGTCGCTCTCATGCTCGACGCCGATGGCGGGCACGGGGGAAGTCCCGCGCCGATCCAACCGCCGCCGCCTCCGGCTCCGCCGTCACCCGACGGCAGCGCGCCGCCCGGGGGCGGGGAGCACCGCAAGTGACCGACGGTCTCCGGGCGGAGGGGGTGGGCCGTCCCGGCTTCGGGTCGGGGCGGTCCCTGCTCTCCACCGGCAGTCTGTCCCCGGATTGGGCGGGCACGTTCGGTGCGGTGCCGCGTTCGCTGTTCGCGCCGCCGCGGGTCTGGGCGTACGACATGGCCACCGGCCGCAGCGTGCTGGTGGACCGGGACGAGGACCCGGTCGCCTGGTGGGCCGCGACGGAGGCGGACGTCCCGTTGGTGACGCAGTGGGACGACGGCGGGCACGGCGGGGTGGAGCCGGGGCGGGTGCCGACCAGCAGTCTCAGCATGCCGAGCGTCGTCGCGTCGATGCTCCGCGACCTCGACGTGCGGCCGGGCCAGCGGGTGCTCGACGTGGGGACCGGGTGCGGTTGGAACGCCGGGCTGCTGGCGCACCGGCTCGGGGCGGGACGGGTCGTCAGCGTCGAGTGCGACCGGGAGGTCGCGGCGCTGGCCGCCGCGCACCTGAAACGGGCGGGCCTGGAGGCGGAGTTGGTCGTCGGTGACGGCGGGGTCGGCCGGCCCGGCGGCAGCCCGTACGACCGGGTCGTCGTGACGTACGGCGTCCGGGAGGTTTCGCGGGCGTGGATCGCGCAGTCCCGGCCGGGCGGTGTCGTACTGGTGCCCTGGGGGACGGACTTCAGCCCGTTGGACGCCGTGGCCAGGCTGGAGGTGCGGCCCGACGGGACGGCGGAAGGACGGTTCACCGGGCTGGTGGAGTTCATGAAGTCGCGGGATCAGCGGCTCGCGTTCCCCGAACACGCCGCGTACGTACCGGAGTTCCCGGACGGTGCGGACACCCGGCACCGGACGGTGCTCGCCGCGGACGCCCTGGGCGGCCGCTGGGGCGTGCAGCGCTTCGTCGTGGGGCTGGCGGTGCCGGACGTGACGCACCTGGTGCACCGGCAGGAGGACGGGACGACCGTGGTGTGGTGCTACGGGCTGTCGGACCGGTCCTGGGCGGCGGTGGCGTGGCGCGCGGGGCAGCAGGGGGCGACGGTGTACCAGGCCGGGCCCCGGCGGCTCTGGCAGTTGGTGGAGCGGGCCCTCGCCTGGTGGGACGGCCGGGGCTGCCCGGAGCTGACCCGGTTCGGTCTCGCGGTCGGGCCGGACGGCACCGTGCCGTGGCTGGACGGACCGGCGTGCCCCGTCCCGCAGTACCGGTGATCCGGCAACCCGGGGCCGGGGCCGGGGGAGGTGCGGGTGCGGGTGCGGGTGCTGGCGGCGGTCAGCGGTTCACCGTCGCCATCGATCTGTGCGGCACAGTGCGGCAACGCGGCCTGCGGTGCGCCGAGTTCGGGTCCTCCCGCTGGCGGCCGCGGCCGGGGCGCACGCCCTGGGCGAGACGGACCGGGGGACGGTCAAGCTCGTCCTCGCCCCCTGACCCGCGCCGTGCGCCGCCGACCGCGCGGCAGGCGGGGTCACGCCACCCCGCGCAGCTTGTCGGGGTTGGAGACCGCGTGGATGCCGCGGACCAGGTCGCCCTCCGGCGCCAGGTCCAGGACGAGGACCGCGAACGGGCGGCCGAAGGCGGAGAAGGCGGCGGCGGGGGCGCCGTTGACGCTGCGCCAGGTCACCTCCAGGCCGCGGTCGCCGGACTTCCCGGCCAGCGCGGCGAGCAGGCGGGCGACCTTGGTGCGGCCGGTGAGCGGGCGCCGTCCGCCGGGGGCCTTGCCGCCGCCGTCGCCGATCAGGGTGACGTCCGGGGCGAGCAGTTCCAGCAGGGCCTTCAGGTCGCCGCCGAGGGCCGCGGCGAGGAAGCGCTCGGTGACCTGCCGCCGCACGGCGGGCTCGGCCTCGTAGCGGGGACGGCGCTCCTGGACGTGGGCGCGGGCCCGTTTGACCAGCTGCCGCACCGCCGCCGGGCTGCGGCCCAGCACCGCGGCGACCTCGGCCCCGCTGTACCCGAACACCTCGTGCAGCACGAACGCGGTGCGCTCCAGCGGCGACAGCGTCTCCAGCACCACCAGCAGCGCCAGCGACACCGACTCGGCCCGCTCGGCGGCCAGCGCGACGTCCCCCGTGCCGCCGTCCGTCCCGCCGTCCGCGCCCAGCAGCGGGCCCACCAGCGGCTCCGGCAGCCACGGGCCGACGTACGTCTCGCGCCGCCGGACGGCCGCGGCCTGCTGGGCGAGGGCCCGGTTGACCGCGATCCGCACCAGGTACGCCTTGGGGTGCTCGATCCCGGGGGCGGCCGGGTCGGTCGCGCGGGCGGTCCAGGCCAGCCAGGTGTCCTGCAGGACGTCCTCGGTGTCGGCGACGCTGCCGAGCAGGTTGTAGACGAGGGAGAACAGCAGCTCCCGGTGCTCCGCGTACGCCCGGGTGGCCCGTTCCCCCGCCGCCTCCGCCTCCGCCGCTCCCGCGACCCCGGCCGCCCCCGTCGCCCGTTCCATGCCCGCTCCCTCGCTCCGTCGGTCGTGTCCGGAACAGGGAACCGGACCGGCCCGCGGAAGGTGCCGCGGCACCGGGCGCTGTGACCCACCTCACACCCGCGCCCGGGCCCGACGGGCCGGACCCGAACAGTCGTCCGTGCACCTCAAGTAGGCTGACCGCGGCCGGAAATGACGGTGCCACGGCGAGCGGGGAGCGCCCGGCCCCTTCCGGGCGCCCGCCGAGGGGACCGGCCGACGGGGACGGACACGAAGGACAGGCGACAAGTGGACAGCGACAACCGCGCCGGCGTTCGACTCGCGGACCGGGCGGAGGGCGGGCCGACCGCCCCCGAGGCAACACCCGGCGCGGTGGGGAACGGGGCACCCGGTGGACGGCCCGGGTGCTGGCAGTACCTGCTGGACGACGGCCTCGACCCCGCCGGACGGATCCCCGTGCACGCCGTGCGCGCCAGCGTCCCGCCCGCCGACCGCACCGGCACCCCCGGCGCCCGCCGCCCCAACCCGCGCCACGGCCGCCCGCTGCCCGCCCCCGCGCCCGCCGACGCCCCGGCCCCCGGCCTGCCGCCGCTCGGCGCCGGACGCCGCCCCGCCGGGCGCGCCCTGCTCTCCTGGCTGGAGGACACCCGCGCGCCCCGGCTGTGCCGGATCACCGGCTCCTCCGGCAGCGGCCGCACCCACCTGCTGACCTGGCTCGCCGCCGCCTGCCCGCCCGACCACCCGCGCCCCGGCCGCCGCGTCCACGCGCTGCTGGACGCCGAGGGCCTGACGGTCCGCTCCGCCACCGCCCGGCTCGCCGACCTGCTCGGCCTCAGCGCGGGCGAACCCGCCGAACTCCTCGAAGCGCTGCAGGACGGCACCCCCCGCACCGTCGTGGTCACCGACCTCGACCGGGCCGGCGGCCCCCGGCTGCCCGACCTGCCCGAACGCCTCGCCCGCGAGCTCCTCGTCCCGCTGCTGTCCGTCCCCTGGCTGCTGCTGGTCGTCGAGGCCGCCGACGGCCCCGCCGCCGAGGCGCTCACCGCCGCCGCCCCGACCGGCGCCGTCCTCGACCTCGACCAGCCGCAGTGGACCGACCCCGCGAAGTACGCCGCCTGGTGCGCGGGGCTGCCCGGCCACCCCGTCGACCCGGCCGCCACCCACCCCAGCCCGGGCCTGGCCCAGCTCGCCGCCCGCACCCCCGGCGCCGCCCCCGACCCGGCCCGGCCGCCCGCCGAACGCGCCGCCGCGCTCGCCGGGGCCTGGTGGGCGGCCGTCCCGCCCGCCGAACGCGCCGCCCTCGCCGCCCTGGCCGGGGCCGAGGGCCCGATCAGCACCGCCCTGTGGGCCACCCTGCCCGGCGCCGACGCCCGCTCCGTCGCGGCCGCCGCCGACCTGCTGCCCCCGCCCCCGATGGCCGACCGCTGGCGGCTGCGCCCCGAGCAGCTCGCCGACCTGGTCACCGCCGACAGCCCGCCGGTCGACCACGCCGCCACGATGTGGGAGGTGGCGGGCGGCATACCCGTGCGCGCCGACGGCGGCCCCGACCTCGCCGCCAGCGACCCCGAGCGCCTCGCCCTGCTGCTCCGGCACGCCTCCGCGGGCGACCCCGCCAGCCCGATGCTCGACGAGGTCGACCTGCTGCTGCACGCCGAACCCGCCGCCGTCACCGCCGCGTTCCAGTACGCCGAGGACAGCGGACGGCCGGCCACCCCGCTCGCCGAGGCCTGGCGCCGCGCCGCCCCCGACCGGGCCGCCACCGCCCGCCCCGCCGACCGGGCCGCCGTCCTGCACGCCCACCTCACCGGCCGCCACGACGCCGCTGCCGCACACTGCGCCGAACTCGCCCGGCAGGCCGACACCCGCTGGCGCGCCGTCTGGCAGCACACCCCCGCCGACGGCCCCTGCGCCGCCACCCCGGGCCTCGGCCCGTCCGCCGGGCACCTGCTGCTCGCCGACGGCGACGGCCTGCACCTGGCCGACCCCGCCACCGGCCGCCTCCACGACGACCGGCCCGAGCCGCTGCACGCACCCCACCCGCGCGCCCTGACCGCCACCCCGTTCGGCGGCGCCCTGCTGCTCGACGCCTCGGGCACGCTGCGCTCGCTCACCGTGCGCGGCGCCGAGGGCGTCCCGGACGGCGCGCTGGCCGCCCTGGACGCCTGCACCGCCGTCGCCGCGCACGAGGACGTCATGGTGTTCGGCCGCCCCGACGGCCTCACCACCTACAGCGAGGTCTCCACCGGCACCGCCCACCGGCCCGAGCACCCCCTGCACGAGGGCCCGGTCACCGCCCTCGACGTGGCTCCCGCCGACGGCGGCGTCCTGGTCGCCAGCGGCGGCGAGGACGGCCGGGTGTGGACCTGGATGCCCGGCCGCCCGCCGCTGCCCGCCCCCGTCGACCAGCGCCCCTGGCCGGTCACCGCCGTCGCCCTCGGCAGCACCCCCGCCGGACTGCTGCTCGCCGCGGCCTGGTCCGACGGCCTGCTGCGGCTGCGCCGCTGGGGCGAGCGCCACCACGGCGCCGACATCCGGCTCGGCGCGGCCGTCCGCACCCTCTCGGTCACCCCCGACGGCCTGGTGGTCGTCGCGCTGCCCGGGTCGGTGCTCGCCCTCACCCTGGTCGGCTGAGCCCGGCCCGGCCCGGCCCGGCTCGGCTGAGCCCGGCCCGGCCCGGCTCGGCTGAGCCCGGCCCGGCCCGGTGTTGAAAGTTGACGGCGAGTCGGCGATCTTCAACGAAAGACCGCGCAATTCACCATTTCCGGTTGGTTCCTGATCGAGTTTGACCAGCGGAAGGATATTCGGCGTCAACGGAGCCGCCGCCCCTTCCCCACGACGGATGAAACCCACAGCTGAACCCCATTCCTGAATCCTCACGCGATACAAGTCCGACCGGAAACGAGGAATCGATGTCTGAACACCGTGACGGGGTCGACCACGTGGAGCGGGAGTGCGCCGCCCTCGCCGGACTGCCCGCCGCCCAGCGGCTGGTCGAACTCGAGAAGCTCTGCCACCGCACCGAACGGATCCTCGGCCGCGCCGTCCTGGACACCGCCGCCGAGGTCTACGAGCAGGGCCACGACACCGCCCTGCACCGCTCCCCGTACGCCTACGGGTACCTGCGCCGCAGCCTCGGCTACCGCGCCGAACACCGAACGGACGGCTGACCGTTGTACACCTACTTGTGCCGCACCCGCTGGGGCGACATGGACGCCTTCGGGCACGTCAACAACCTCAAGGTCCTCCAGTACGTCCAGGAGGCGGTCTACTGCCTGCTGTACGACGACACCGAGGGCCAGGACCTCTTCGAGGACGGGTTCATGATCGCCCGTCACGAGATCGACTACCGCTCCCCGCTCTACCACTGCCCCACCCCGCTGCCCGTGCAGATCTGGGTGGAGCGCCTCGGCCGGTCCTCGATCAGCACCACCTGCGAGGCCCGCCGCCGCGGGCAGATGGTGTTCCAGGCCCGGACGGTCACCGTGCCGACCGACGCCGCGACCCGGCGCAGCCGCCCGCTGCGCGAGGCCGAACGCCGCCACCTCAACCGCTACCGGGTCCGCCCCACCGGCCCCGTCGCCCCCGTCGGCCGCGTCCCCGTGCGCTCCACCGGCCGGATCAGGGTCCCCGCCCTCAACGAACGCGCCTCCTGACGCACGGGGCGCGGCCAGGGAACAGCACTCCCCGCCCCGGGGAGGAGGACGGACGGCCCCGGCCCGGGCACCCCACCCGGCCCCGGGGCCGGCCCCGTCCCCGCGCCACCCCCCGCGCGGCCGCCCGGCCGACCCCGGCACGGGCCCACCGCACCGCGCCGACCAGGGATTTCAACACCGCGACGACTTCAACCGGACCGCCCCGCCCGCTCCCGCCCGCCGGGCCGCGCCACCCCCCATACTGCTGCCGGGAGACCGGGAAACCCGGCGGCGCGACGGCACCGCGCCCACCGGGACGGTCACCCGCGACCCGGTACGTCGTTCGGGCGGCGCAGCACGCCCGCGAGCGGAAAGAACCCCATGCCCAACCCCTGCCGAACCGGCCCGACCCCGCCCGGTTCGACCCCGCCCGGCCCCTCCCCCCGGCCCGCCCCCTCGCCGTCCGGCCCGTCGCTGTCCGGCCTCGCTCCGTCCGGCCCCGTTCCGTCCGGTCCGAAAGCCGCGTCCGCCGACGGCTCCCTGTACGGCTCCCTGTACGGGCGGCTGGAGCGGATGAACGGCCTCGACGCCGTCCGGGCGGCCCGCGGCGTCGCGCGGGCGCTGTTCCCGTTCAGCGACCTCCTCGACATGAGGGTGGTGGCCGTCGCGCCCGGCGAGGTGCTGCTCTCCGTCACCACCGCGGCCGACCACCAGGGCTGGCCGGGCCACACCCACGGCGGGTACCTCGCCGCGCTGTGCGACACCGCGTGCGGCCTCGCGGTGGCCTCCCTCGTCCCGCCCCGGCACACCGTGGTCACCGCCAACCTGAGCCTCCAGTACCTGCGGCCCGTCCCCGCGCCCGGCGGAGAGGTCGGCTGCCTGGGCGCCGTCACCCACCGGCAGGGCAGCCGCATCCTCACCCGGGCCGACGTCACCGGCGGCGACGGCGAGGTGCTCGCCGCCGCCACCGCGCTGATGCTGGTCCGCCCCGTCGACCCGCAGGCGGCGGACGTGGCAGGCGCGGCGGACGCGGCGGCCCCCGCCCCCGCCCCCGTCAGCTGAACCGCCCGGTGCCGGGCCCGGCCCGGTCCGGCACCTCCGGGGGCGGGGCGCCGCCGCCCGCGGGAACGACGTCAACTGCCGGGCGTTCCACGGCCTCCCGGCCGATCGTCCACGAAGGGGCGGGCCGCAGCAGCGGGTAGTACGAGGGATCGTTCATGACGTCAATTGATCACCGCCGCCCCCGCCCGCCAACCACCGCGCCCGCACGGCTCACCCCGCCGCCGGGGCGCGCCCCGGCATGCCCCGGCGGCGGGGTGAGCCGCGCCCCGGTCCGCTCCGCCGTCCGCCGGGCTACCCGCCCAGTCGGGCGAACCGGCCCTCCAGGCGCGACAGTTGGAGGGCCGTCGCCGGGGAGCGCAGCGCGTCCTGCCGCTCCCGGAAGCTCGCGTACGCCCGCCGGGCCTGGTGGATGTTGCCCGCGTCCAGCTCCAGGTGCGCGAGCTGCAACAGGGACACCCCGATCGTCCGGTGCTCGCCCGGGGGCCGGGCCCGCAGCGAGGCCCGCAGGTACGACAGCGACAACTCGGTGGCCCGCAGCGAGCGGTGCACCTGCGCGGCCTGGTACAGCAGGGCGGGCTCCGGGTACCGGTGCGGGCCGCCCTCCGCGGCCGCCCGCCCCGCCCAGTGCTGCGCGCCCTCCAGGTGCTTGAGCGCCTGCGCGGACTGCCGCAGCCGGGCCGCCGCCACCGCCTGCTGGGCCAGCACGAAGGCCCGCACGCCCAGGGCCGCGTCCGGCGGCAGGTGCTCGGCCGCCGCGTCCGCCAGCCGGGCCGCGTACGCCTGGTGCCCGAGGGCCCCGGCCTGGGTGCTCTGGTCGCGCAGTGCCATCGCCTGGGCCGGTCCGTCCTGTGCCTCGGCCGCGAGCTGGTACGCCAGCCGGTAGTGCCGCTGGGCCTCGCCGTGCCGGTTGTCGTCGGTGTACGTCCGCCCGACCAGGCGGACCAACTGGGAGGCGGCGACCAGCAGTTCGGCGTGCCGCGGGCCCCCGGCGGGGGACTTCGCCCAGGGCAGTACCTGGTCGCGCAGGTAGCCCAGCAGCAGGCCGCGGGCGATCGCCCCGCCGTACCCGTCGTAGTGCCGGGCGCCGAACGCCGTCATCTCCCGCACCGCCTCCACCTGCCGGGCCCCGACCCGCTCCGGGCCGGAGCGGCGGACGGACGGCACCAGCGGCGGACGGGGCGCGGCGTTCCCGGCGGAGGGTCCGGGCCCCGCCGCCGGGCGCGGGGCGGGCACCAGCCGGATCTGGAACAGCGGAGGCTGAAACGTTTCGTCCTGCGGCTCGCCGGAATTCGGCCAGGAATGCAGTCGACGCAGCCCCGTCAGGGCGTCCGCCGACTCCGGGCCGGACTCCTCCGCGAGCGCCGGATCGGCCGACTGCAGGCCGAGCTCGCCCCGCGAGACCGGGCGGCCCAGCCGCCGGGCGAACGCCTCCTCCAGCAACTGCGGCCCGGGCGGCCGCGGCTGGGTGCCGGACAGCCAGTGCGCCACCGTCGTCCGGTCGTAGCCCACGCTGAAGCCGCTCTCCCGGGCCACCTTCTGCAACGCGGCCGCCAGCGCCGGGCCGTTCCACCCGGCCTCCGCCATGCAACCGCGCAATGCGGCATTCGGACCACGGGTGTGCGGCATCGACAACTCCTTGTGCGGACCACCTAAGGGGTTGGCCCCAGAATAACGGGCGGCGCCGACGGCGAATACCGATTTCCGCCGAGCGTCGACCGTTCGACACCGGGGTATCGGAAATGGCCGAATGTGATGACCCGGCGGGAATACGATCATCTTGTCCGCTCTTATTCAATTCTGCCGGCGCTATTCGAACCGCTCCGCGCCCCCGGCCTCCTCCAGCATCCGGCGCATCATCCCCTCCGCGTCCAGGTACCGGTGCTCGGCGCCGACCGGCACCAGCCGGCGGGTCAGCTCCAGGAAGCCGCGCACCGGCTCGGCCGGGGTGTGCAGCACCGCGGTCTGGCCCGGCGTGCTCAGCGCGATCGCCAGCAGGTCCCCGTCCGCGGTCGACCGCCGGATCGTCACGTCCCCGATCCCCGCCCACCCCTCCAGCCCCTCCACCAGCAGCTCGCGGGCGAACAGCCAGGTGATCGGCTCCTCCAGGTCGACGTGGCAGTCCAGGTGCACGGCGTACGGATCGGCCCGGTGGTAGCGCAGCCGGGCCGGCACCGAGACCCGCAGCCCCGGGCACGGCGAGACCGTCACGTCCAGCAGCAGCACGCAGTCCGGCTCGCCGTTGCGCCGCAGCCACGCGCGCGGGGTGTTGCGGTGGCTCACGACGCCTCCCTCGGACGGACGACGGACGGGACGGGGGAGGGGGAGGGGGCCTGTGTGGCGGGGGCAGGGGCCTGCGCTGCGGGGGGTGTGCCCGGCGGTTCGGGGACCGGCGCTGCGGGGGCCTGCGCTGCGGGGACGGCGGCCCCCGTTGCCGCGCCGTCCGCCCCGGGATCGGGCGGGGGCGGCGGGGAGCAGTGCTCCCGTACGGGGGCCGGGTGGGCGGAGAACCGGGGCGGGGTGACCAGCCGGGACCACTCGTGGTCCCGGCGGCCGGGCACGGTACGGCCGGACTGGTGCCACAGCGTCACCAGTCTTGCGTAGATGGGGGCTTGCTGAATCGTTTCGTCACGGACGCCCATCGGGGCCCAGGGGTCGGCACTCACGTCCGGGGATAACGACCGAACCCGGGGGCGGTCACGCCACTCGTCCGCCTGCCGCGCCGGACGGGTGGGATCCCGCCGCGGAAGCGGCCCGGCGGCGGCCCGGAAGCGGCCCGGCGGCCCCCGGCGGGCCGTCCGACTCGTCCGGACAACAGCCGGAATGTCAGGCGCCGGAGACCGTCCGGCCGCCCTCCGTCCCGTTCGCGCCCTCCGTCCCGTTCCCGCCCCCGTTTCCGATCCCGTTCCCGGTCAGGGGCGCGGCCAGGGTCGCGGCCAGCGCCCGGGCCTGGTCGAAGGCCCGGACCGGGTTCGGCGCCGCGGACCACGGGTGGGCGCCGCACCACGGTCCGATCAGCCGGAACTGCTCCAGCGCCAGCGCGGGTTGCCGGGACAGCAGGGCGAAGTGCGCCAGCAGGTGCCGCAGCAGCGGCACCTGGTCGTTGGCGGCGGGGGTCCCGTCCAGCGCCGCCGCGACCCTGGGCAGCAGCTCCCGGTACCGGCGGCCGCCGGGCAGCCCGCCCGGGCCGTGCCGCAGCTCCAGTTCGGTGAGCGCCTGCAGGTACAGCCCGGGCAGCGGCGACCCGGCCGGGGCCCCGTGCACCGCGCGCACCGCGAAGCGCAGCATCAGGGCGTCACTGCCGTGCCACTTGGCGCACCAGTACTGCATCGCCTGCCAGTGCCCCCCGACGTGGTGCGGCGCCCGGGCCACCACCTCGCCCCACAGCTCCCGGAACCTCCGCCGCGGCAGCCGCATCCCGCGTGCCGCGGCGACCATCACCACCCAGGGGCCGGGGTCGCGCCGGTCCGACTCGGCGGCGCGGCACGCCAGTTCGTGCGCCACGGCCAGCTGCGCCCGGAACGCGGCCGCCCGCTCCGGCGCGACCTGCGCGGGCAAGCCGCCGCCGCGCGCCTCCCAGGCCCGCTGCACCACCAGCCGGGCCCGGACCGTCGCGGCGGCGCACCGGTCCGTCCCCGCCTCCTCCCAGGCGGTCAGCCACTCGTCGCGCTCGGCCGCGATCCGGGTCAGGAAGTCCAGCCGGGACCAGCGCTCGTCCCAGTCCTCGCCCGCCGCCGCCACGTGCGCCTCGGCGGCCCGCCAGCCGCCCGCCAGGCAGGAGTCCGCCAGCGCCTCCAGCTCCTTGCGCCGCAGCAGCCGCATCGGCGGCCCGCCCCGCCCCGGGTCCAACTCCGCCGAGGGCACCAGCCCGTACGCCCCCGGGTCGAACCCGGCCACCTCCGCCGCCCCGGGCACCGGCCGCCCGCCGGGGGTCCGCCGCCGCGTCAACAGCACGAACAACGCGGCCAGGCCGAACAGCAGAACGGGGGTCATGCCGAGAATGATCCCCCACCCCCGCCCCGCCCCGGCACGCCGGTCCCGGACGGGCCGACGGCCCGCCCGCGGGGACGGACGGCGGGAGCGAGGCCCAGCCGCGCACCCGCCGACGGCGCTCCGCGGCCGCCAGCGGGTGCGCGGCGCCGGATCAGGACGGGTCGTGGCAGAGGCAGAACGGGTGCCCGGCCGGGTCGAACAGGACCCGGACGTGCTCCTGCGGCTGGTGCTCGGCGAGCACCGCGCCCAGTGCCACCGCCTCGGCCACCGCGGCGTCCAGGTCGGCGACCTGGAAGTCGAAGTGCATCATCGGGCGCTGCTGCCCCTCCTGCGGCGGCCACACCGGCCGTCGGTACCCGTCGGCCTGCTGGAAGACCAGGAACGGCCCCTGCGGGGAGGCTGCGACCACCGCGGTGCCGGGTTCCTCGTGGCCCAGGTGCCAGTCGAGCAGCGCCACGTAGAAGCGGGCCAGCGCACCGGGGTCGGGTGCTTCGACGGTGGTGCCCCACCACATGCCGGGTCTGCGTGCGTCCATCCCCGCAGGATGCACCACCGCACCGACGGACGAGCGGCGGGATGGGCGTACGGCGGGACGGACGGGCGGCGGGCCGGGGTGTTCAGGCTCCGTGGCTGTCGCCGGAGCTGAGGACGGAGGTGGGGACGGTGCCGAAACCGAACGCGTCGCCCTCGGAGCGGGCCACGGTCTCCCGGGCCGTCCGGCGGCCCAGCAGGCCCGCCGGGGCGGCGAAGCCGGGGGCCAGCAGGCGCAGTGCCCGGCGCCCGTGCAGTGCGGTCAGCAGCCCGGCCTCCGCCGGGTCGGTGTCCGCTGCGGCGTTCGCTGCGGCGTCCGCCTCCGGCAGGGGGTGCAGGCGGCGCAGGTCGCGCAGCAGCCGGTGCCCGGCCGGCGTCCGGGCCGGGGTGAACGGGACGGCGAGCGCGAGTGCCGCCAGCGGCAGGCCCGTTGCGAGGTCGCCCCGGACGGCGAGGGCCACGGCCGTTCCGGCGGAGGCCAGGGCGAGCAGGGCCGACGCGGCCAGCCGGGCCCGCCCGCAGCGCAGGCCGCGCCCGGCCATCTCGGCCAGCAGCTCCGCCCGGGCCCGTCGCACGGCCGGGGCGACGGCGGCGTCGGCCAGCGACAGCTCCCGGCCGAGCGCGCTTCGCAGCGCCCGGTGCAGCGGGGCCGTGCCGCGGCCCGGGGCGCTGTGCACCAGCCGCCGCAGCCGCCCGGACCGCCCGACCTCGATCGCCCCCGCCCGCCACAGCTCCACGGCGACCACCGCCAGCGCCGCCCGGCCCCCGCCCCGCACCGCCGCGACCCCGGCCGCCGACAGGCCCTCCGTCCGCCCCCGGACGGGCAGTCGGCGCAGCAGCCACGCCCCGAGCAGCCCGACCACCGCGTACACCACACCGACCGTTCCCACGACGACCCCCGTCATCGGGCAGCGGGCCCACCCCGATGGCACGGCCCCCACCGCCACGGCACGGGTGTACCCGCGGGAGCCCCCGCCGTCACCCGCCGCCCCCGTTAGACTCGGCCGGATGTCCACCGCACCGCAGCCCGCCGTCCTCGTCCGCCCCTACGACCCCGCCTGGCCCGTACGGGCGGCCGAACTCACCGCCGGGCTGCGGGCCGCGCTCGGCCCGGCGGCGGTGCGGGTCGAGCACATCGGGAGCACCGCCGTCCCCGGGATGGCCGCCAAGCCGGTGTACGACGTGCAGATCGGCGTCGCCGACCTGGCCGCCGCCGAGCGGGACTTCGACGGGCCGCTCGGCGCGCTCGGCTTCCGCCGCTCGCCGCACCGGCACGACCACGTCCCGGCCGGGTCGGACGACGACCCGCAGCGCTGGGTGAAGCGGCTGTGGGTGCGCCGCGACCCGGCCGCCGGGCCGGACTGCAACCTGCACGTGCGGCTGCTCGGCTCGCCCAACGAGCGGCTGGCGCTGCTGTTCCGCGACTGGTTCCGCGCCCACCCCGAGGCGGTGCCGGGCTACGCCGCGTTCAAGCGGGCGCTGGCCGGGGCGGTCGCCGACCACGACACCTACGCCGACGTCAAGGACCCGGTGGTCGACCTGGTCGTCGCCCTCGCCGAACCCTGGGCCACCGCCACCGGATGGTCCCCGTACGGGAGTTGAACCGGACGGCCGGAAAACCGTTCGCGTCCGGCCGGGGCGTCGGGCACCCTCGTCGCCCGTGACCGACACCGAAGACGCCGCCTGGTCCTACTCCCCGCCCGACACCCTGCTCGGCGCGCTCGAACGCGGCCGCGGCCTGGGCTGGGCGTACGCCCTGTCCGATCGCCCGGCCGGGGCCGAGGCGGTGCTCGACTGCCTGCACCGGGACACCCGCTGGGACCGGAGCGTCGACCAGCGGGCCGACTACCAGGCCTACCTGGTACGGGAGTTGGGGCTGCCGATCGAACCGCTGCTGGCGCAGCTCGACAACCCCGACGAGAACGGCTCCGAGTGGGCCCGGGAGACGCTGGCCCGACTCGCCCTGCTGGGTTCGGCACCGGCCCGGGAGGCGCTGCGCCGCTACGTGCGGGAGGGCGAGTGGTGGCAGAAGGCGCTGTCCGTCCTGGCGGACAACTGGCCGACGGACTGGTGGGAGGACCTGGGGCCGGACGCGGTGCGCCGCCTCGGCGGGGAGCGGCCGGAACTCTGGGGGTTCGAACCCTGGCTGACCTGGCGGGAGTTGCTGCCCGTGCGGGAGCCCGCGCCGCGGGCCCGGCGCCCGGTGCGGAGCACGCCCCGCACCGACCGGCTGCTCGCCGTGCTGACGGACCCGGAATCCTCTTCCAGGGAGCGCGGCGAAGCCCTGCGGACCCTGGCCGAGCGCCCCACCGTTCCGGTCGAACTCCTAGCCCTGGTACCTGACTTGTCGACCGATGGGGGTGACGGCTCCGGCGGGCGGGCGCTGGGCGGCGTGCACCGTGCGGTGCGGCGGCTCGGTCCGCTCGCGGTCGGACCGGCCCGGGAGTGGGCCGACGACGACCGCCACTGGCTGCAGTGGCTGGGCGTGCAGGTGCTCGCCGAGCACGGCGGCACCGGCGACGTCCCGCGACTGGTGGCCGAGTTGGCGAGCCAGTGGGAGGAGCGCGCGTGGTGCGGGCCGAAGCTCGTCTCCGACGGCCTGGCCCGGCTCGGCCCCGCCGCCGCGGAGGCCGGGCCGCTGCTGCGCCGGTTCTGGCAGCTCACCCCGCACAGCTACGAACGCCCGTCCTACCTGCGGGCGTTGCACGCGATCGACCCGGACGCGGCGGCGCCGCTGCTGAGCGAGTCGCTCTGGGACTGCGAGCCCGACGCCCGGCTGTACGCGGTGCGGCACGTCCCCGTGGGTGGGGAACTGGAGTTCCGGCTGGCCGAGTTGAGGGACAGCCCGGTGGAGGACGACGAGCTGCGGGAGGCTGCGGCCGGGCGGTTGGGCTGAGGGGCGGACGGTTGGGCTGAGGGCCGGGCGGTTGGGCTGAGGGCCGGGGAACGCCGGAGGCAGCCGCGGCGCGGGGGCCGCGGCTGCCCGGGTGGGGGTCAGCAGGTCAGAACTGGGTGCTGATGGTGACGTCGGAGAAGTCGGTGACCGCGTACAGGCTCAGGTAGCGGTAGCCGGCGGTGGGGGTGGTGACGGTGATGCTCTGGGTGGTGCCCGGGTTGGTGGAGGAGGCGGTGAAGGCGTTCGGGGAGGCCCAGGTGGTGTCGTTGTAGTACAGGTACGCGGTGCCGGTGCCGCCGCTCGCGGTGACCTTCAGGGTGGTGGTTCCGGCTGGCAGGTAGACGTACAGGTAGTCGGTGCTGCCCGCGGTGCGGGCGCGGCCGGTGCGGCGGCAGTTCTGGCCCATCGCGTCGGTGCGCTGGTCGGTGCAGAGCGGCAGGACGGGGGCGCCGCCGTCGACGGTGGTGGTGACCGAGGCCGGGGTGGCGGTGGTGCGGCCGTTGGCGTCGGTGACGGTCAGGGCGACGGTGTAGGTGCCCGCCTTGGCGTAGGTGTGCGCGGGGTTGCGCTCGTCGGAGGAGCTGCCGTCGCCGAAGGTCCAGTGCCAACCGGTGATCTGCGCCGGGGAGTTGGTGACGACGGAGCGGTCGGTGAGGGTGACGGTGGCGCCGTTGACGGACTGGTCGAACAGCGCGGTCGGGCCGGTGGCGAAGCAGGCGCCGCTCGCGCACGCGCTCAGCCAGGCGTCGAAGTCGGCGTCGTAGGAGGTGCCGAGGCCGTTGTAGACCGCGTAGCCGCCCTGGTAGTCGCCGGTGCGGAAGTGGCCGAGCATGCCGTGCACGTCCGCCGGGTGCTTCTCGAACATGTAGCGGACGGCCAGGTAGCCCCACGGGTAGACCCGGGTGGAGTCCGAATTGCCGTACGTGTTCTGGAAGATCGTCGACAGCTTGTAGGTGTGCTTGGCCGCCTCGGCCATCGCCTGGGTGTCGGTGACGCCGCGGTAGGCGTACGACTGGTACTCGGCGACGCCCTCGATCCACCAGATGTCCGGGACGGAGGTCTCGGCGGCGAAGTCGCCCTTCATGTCGTAGACGTTGTCGAGGTAGTGGGTGTACTCGTGGTTGAGGTTCCACACGTTGCCCGCGAAGTCGTCGTTCCACGACTTCTGGTACATCACGCACACCGGCTGGTTGTTCGGGTCGGTGACGTCCATGACGGTCTGGCCGCCGTTGTCGGTCGAGTTGCCGTAGATCGCCCACGAGTAGGTCTGGTAGTCGGCGGCGCTGGCGAACACCGGCATGACGACCGTCTTGCCGTACTGGTTCGGCACCGGGCCGCTGTCCTTGACCAGGCCGTGGAAGAAGGCGTCCTCGCCGCGCAGGCTGTCGCAGACCGGCTGCAGCTGGGCCACCGTCAGGGCCTGGGCGCGCAGCGTCTTGTTGTCGCAGACCAGGACGTTGGGCAGGACGGCGTCGGCGAGCTTGTTCGGTAGGTCGCAGGTGCCGTAGTACGAGCACTGGCCGTGGTCGTAGGTGTTGGCGTTGAACGCCACGTGCACGTACAGCGGGCCGGTCGCGCCGAGGATCTGGGTGGTGTCCAGGATCTGCTTGACCAGCGGCTTGGCGGCGCTCTCCACGGCGGTGGACGTCCCGGCCATCCGGGCGAGGTCGTTGCCCGCGTTGACGTCCAGGAAGGCGTTCGAGGTGCCCAGCAGGTCGCGGTGGTCGAGCGCGAAGTTGCCGAGCGAGGTGACCAGGGAGGTGTCCGCGCCGATCGCGTTCACGAAGTCGGTGTTCCAGTTGCCGCGCCACAGCGGGGCGAACAGCACCGAGTTGACCGCGTTGACCATCTTCGGCGTCGCGTTGTAGCTGTTGTCGTAGCCGTCCAGCACCTGCCGGTAGACCTTCAGGTACTCGGCCTGGACGTTGGCGCTGTCGGTCAGCACCAGCACGTCGTACAGCACGAGGCCGTTGGCGTCGGTGACGTCCTTCCAGCGGGTGCCCGCGAAGAAGGCGTCCAGGCCGGCCCGGGTGGCGCCGGTCAGGGTGGCGCCGTAGCCGCCGACCTGGGACGGGTAGTAGGACTGCACGTAGTACCCGGCCCGCAGGAACTGCACCAGTTGCAGGATGCCGGAGCTGTTGGTGCCGTCGTAGGCCGCCGCCAGGTCCTTGAAGGCGCCCGCGACGGTGAGCATGTTGGCCTGCTTGAAGATCGCGCCCGCGTCGGTGCCGGTCACGTTGTACAGGGTGTTGACGCAGGTGTTCGTCGAGGACTTGACGAAGTTCACCAGGTCCGTACCGGAGCGGCTGCCGAAGTCGGCGTACGTGCAGCTCGGCGCGGCAGCGGCAGCGGCAGCGGCGGAGACGGAGGCGGCGGAGACGGAGGCGGCGGCCTGGGTGCCGTGCGGGGCCTTCCCGGCGCCCTGTTCCGCCGGGCGCGGGGCGGTCTGGACGGCGGTGCCCTTCGGCTGCCCCAGCTGGACCTGACCGAGCAGGGCGGGCGGCAGCGGCGCCGCCACCGGCGTCAGGCTCTCGGGGGCGGCGTCGACGATCGGGCCGAGCGGCTTGGGGACGGCCCCGCCGGGGGCGTTCGCGTCCTCGGCGGAGGCGGAGGCGGAGACCGGGGCGGCGGCCGGGGCGGAGAGCGCCGTACCGGCGGCCTTCGCGGACTGCCCGCCGGGGGCGGCCGCGGCGGGGGAGGCCGGCAGCAGGGTGGCCGCGACGGTGCAGCCGGCCAGCAGGCCGGCCGCCAGGGTGGGGAGGGGTATGCGCAGACGCACTGCTTCTCCTGGGGGAGGGAGCTCACTGAGCACATCAGTTGGGGGAGGGTGACGCGGTGAGCATCCTGGCACCGGAAGCAGCGTCAGAACAATGTCACAGGTCATATGACATTGCATGAACGCGGCATAACACGGCCGGGAAAGGCTTGGCGCGGACTGCGGACTGCGGACTGCGGACTGCGGACTGCGGACCGCGGACCGCGGACCGCGGGCTGCGGGGGCGCGGCCTCAGGTGCGTGGCGGGCGGAAGGTGCGACCGGCCCAGCTGTGCAGGTGGGGAGCCTCGGCGGCGAGTTCCCGGTACGCGGCCGCGGCCGCCCCGAACAGGGTGTCGGCCAGGCCCGGGCCGATCGTGGCGCGCTGCCACAGCAGCACGTACCGCAGCCACAGCGGCGTTCCCAGCAGCGGCTTCACGGAGACGCCCGGCACCGGCGCCGTGCTGCCCGGCACCAGGGCTGCCCCCAGGCCCGCGGCCACCAAGTCGAGCACCTCCCGCCGCCCGCACGGCAGTTCCCGCACCCCGGCGGGGGCGAACGAGGCGGCCTCGCAGGCCGCCCGGAGCAGTGCGGGCCAGGAGGCGCCGTCGGCGGCGGGCAGCAGCCAGTGCTCGCCCGCCAGGTCGGCCAGTGCCGGTTCGGCGTGGTGGCGCAGCGGGTGTCCGGTGGGCAGGGCGACGAACACCGGCTCGGTGGCGACGGCCCGCGCCGCCAGGGCGGGCGTGGCGCGCAGGCCGGAGCCGGGGTGGTCGAGCAGCAGGGCGAGGTCGGCGAACTCGTCGCCCCGGGCCCGGTCCGCGCCGTCGTGGTGGTCGAGCGGCGGGGCGAGGTCGACGGGGGGTTCGGCGTCCCGGCCGCGGGCCAGGGTGAAGCGCAGCTCCGGTCTGAGCTGTCTGGCCCGGGCCAGGGTGCCGGGCAGCAGGGCGGGGCAGTCGGTGGTCAGGCGCAGTTCGCGGTGCGGGCGCTCGCCGTCCGGGGCGGCCGCCCGGCCCAGCCGGTCGACCCGGGAGAGCACCTCGCGGGCCGCGGCCAGTACCTCCGCGCCGAAGGTGGTGGGCACCACTCCGGCCGCCGTCCGGTCGAACACCACCGCGCCCAAGTAGCGTTCGATGCGCCGTAGTTGGGTGCTGGTGGCGGGCTGGGAGGCGCCGATCGCCGCCGCGGCCCGGCCCACGCTGCCGCTGTCGGCGATCGCGCAGAGCACCCGCAGGTGTCGCAGTTCCAGATCCACGGCCGGGCCTCCTCGCGTGCGGGCGGCCCCGCCTCGGCGGTGGCATCGGGGCTATGCAATGTCACACGCAACATGTCAGATGGTTTTGCTCACCTTCGCTCCCCGGCAGTGCCGCGTCAAGTCCTCCGACGGTGGGAGATCCCCGGACAGCGGCCGGTCCGCCCCGGTGTCCGGCAGCGGGAGGAGCTGGTACCACTCGGTGCCCGCCATCCGGACCCGGTCCGCCGGGGTCGCGGCCGCCAGCCGCCCCGGCAGCGCGCCGCGCTCCACCTCCGAGCGGTGCGCGAACACCGCCGCCAGCTTGCGCTCCAGCCACGGCGAGACGTCCAGCGCCCACGCCTCCCCGTCCGGCACGGTGTGCGCCGTCCGCCCCGGCCGCAGCAGCAGCGGGGCCAGCTCGCGGGCCGCCCCCGCCGGGTGCGTCGCCAGCAGCAGCCGCCGCACCCGGACGGGCCCGCCCAGCTCCGGGTACCGGTCCGGCAGGGCGGCCGCCCGCACCGCTAGCACCGTCAGCCGGTGGGTCCGCCGGTGGTCCGGGTGCCCGGTCATGCCGCCGTGCGCGTCGTGCGTCACCACCCAGCTCGGCCGGAACTCGCGCAACTGGGCGACCAGTTGCCGCACCGCCCCCGCCACCGGCGCGTCCAGCAGCCGCACCGCGCCGGGCGCCGACTCCGGGACCTTCGCGTCCGCGTACCCCAGCAGCCGCGGCGCACCGGCCCCCAACTCCGCCAGCGCCCGCGCCAGTTCCGGCACCCGGTGGGTCCCCTCCGCCCACGTCGCGGTCACCACGGCCGTCCGCGCCCCGGCCTCCGCGTGCCGGGCCAGCAGCCCGCCCGCCGCCAGCGACTCGTCGTCCGGGTGCGCGAACACGCCCAGCACGTCCGGCAGTTCCATCCCGCCACCACCTCTCCCGGACGCGGCTCGGGGGCGCGCCCGCCGTCCCACGCTAGGCCCTCCGGGCGGGGTGGGACCGATGGCTGCGGTGAGGCCACCGTGGTGGTGTTCCTCGGCTGTCACCGGCCGAGCGGCTGCTGTCCGGACATGATGACGGGGTCGGCCGGATCTGTGGTGGACACGGGCAACGGGCCGTCGGTGTCGTAGACGCGGGGTTCGCTCATGACGGCGACGAGTTGGTAGTCCGCCGGTGAGGCCCAGATCTGCGTCCAGTCGACGTTCGGGCAACGCGTTCGGGCGTCGGGGGCGACCTGTTCGACGTGAAGGGCCGTCGGGGAGACCTGCCATTGGCGGCCGATGGCAGGAACCGCGGCATCGGAGGGGGCGCCCTGCGGCAATGACGTGCCGCCGATCCTGTCCACCACCTTTCCGTCGTGCAGGACCAGGACCTGCATCTCGATCACTCCGGTGGGAACGACCTTGACCTCGCGGTCGGTGCTGACGGACACCTCCACCGAAGGCGGTTCCTGGGCAGTGCGCTTGTGAACGCCGCTGATGCCCAGAGCCACCGCGGCGGGCGGCCGCAGGTCCACGTCGGCAGGCAGGGGAGCCCCGCAGGAGGAGGCGGGCCCGAGCGCACCGGGAGCGGCGGACACGGGCCCGTCGTGTCCGGGCAGCGAGCTCAGGACGCCTGCGACGGCTGCAGCCGCCAAGGCTGCCGTCGATCCGAGGAGGAACGCCCGGTTGCGCCGGCGACGGCGCACGAGAGCGATCGTCCGCTGTGGATCGGTGCGCGGCGGCGGTGCGTCGGCGGCGGCGTGCCGGAGGATTCGGCTCAGGTCGTCGGGGTTCTCCGTCACGTGCTCTCTCCTCCGTCGGTGGACTGCAGCAGTGGTTGCAGGCGGGCCGTGGCATCGGCGAGGTAGCGCTTGATCGATCCTTGGGAGATTCCGAGCCTGGTCGCGATCTCCGGTACCGTCAGGTCCTCGTAGTAGCGGAGTACGACGCAGGCGCGCTGGCGGTCCGAGAGCGCGGCCAGGGCGGCGCTGGCGTCATGGAAGTCGGACACCGCCGTGCTGTGGTCCGGTACGGAGGTGCGCGGGCTCAGCGCGGGCAGGATGCGCAGCCATCGCTGGTGGCGGCGGACGGTGTCGAGGAAGGTGTTGAGCATCGCCGTGCGCAAGTAGGCTTCGACGGCTCCGGGGACTCCTCGGCGGCGTCCGCTGGTGAAGACCTTGAGCAGCGCTTCCTGGAGCAGGTCCTCGGCAGCCTCGTCGGAGGCGGTGAGCAAGTAGGCGTACCGTTTGAGCGCCGGGCCGCGGGTGCTCACCAGGTCGGTGAGTGTGTCTTCCCATCGGGTCACAGGTGCTTTCCCTCCCTTACGTCGTTCACTAGATGATTGATGCCAAGGGCTAGACGAGTAGTTCCGAAGTGGGTCAGTGGTCGTAGGCGATGAGTGATCGGGTGACGGGTTGGCCGGTGGTGCGG
>NZ_JNYE01000044.1 GCF_000717185.1 Kitasatospora phosalacinea
GGGTGGGGGTGGCGGGGTAGGAGATGGCGGGAGTGTGGTCGTCGGATGCCCGGAGGTGGTTGCTGTGGTGCGGTGGAAGTGTGCGGTGGCGGGGTTGGTCGTGGTGGTGGCGGGTGTGGTGGGGGTGCCGGGGGTGGCGGTGGCCGAGGGGGTGCGGGACGAGGAGCAGCGGGAGGTGTGTTCGCGGTTGTTGGACGGGTTGTTGCCGGGGCTGGTGCCGACCTCTTGGGTGTGTGCGGTGAACGGGGCGGGAGAGGGCTGAGGGCGGTCGTAGGGTGGGGGGATGACGGGTGGGGAGTGTTACGCGTGTGCCCGGGAGGGTGAGTTCGCGCGGCTGCCCGCGTACCAGCGGATCGCGGTGGACGAGCACTGGCGGGTGGCGCACGCGGTGGATTGCGCGTTGCCGGGGTGGCTGGTGTTGCTGCCCCGGCGGCATCTGGAGTCGGTGGCGGAGTTGAGTGACGCCGAGGCGGCTTCGCTGGGGGTGTGGCAGGTGCGGCTGGCGCGGGCGTTGGAGGTGGTGACGGGGTGCCGGAAGGCGTACGTGGCGCAGTTCGGGGAGGCGGAGGGGTTCGCGCACGTGCACTTCCACGTGGTGCCGCGGGCGGAGGGGTTGCCGGTGGAGTGGCGGGGGCCCCGGGTGTTCGGGTTGTTGCGGGCGGGTGGGGGTGCGGTCCCGGTGGAGCGGATGGACGAGTTGGCCGGGCGGTTGGCCGCCGCGCTGGGGGAGTGAGGGCAGGTGGCGGGGGTGGCGGGATGTCGACGGCGGGTGGCGTTCTCGCTGCTGGTGGGGCGGGTGAGGGGGCGGCCATGCTGGGGGCATGATCACTCCTGACACCAAGGACTGGACCTGGGTCCTCGAACGTCCCTGCGCCGACTGCGGCCTGGACACCCCGGCGATCGCCTTCGAGGCGGTGCCGGGCCTGGTGCGTGCGAACGCGGAGTTCTGGGTCGCCCTGCTGGGCGGTGACGGGGCGGGGTTGCGCGGGCGGCCGGGGCCGGGGGTGTGGTCGCAGTTGGAGTACGCCTGCCACGTCCGGGACGTGTTCCGGCTGTTCGACGTGCGGTTGCGGCTGATGCTGGACGAGGACGGGCCGCTGTTCGCGAACTGGGACCAGGACGCCACCGCCGTCGCGGAGCGCTACCACGAGCAGGACCCGGCCGTGGTCGCCGTCGAACTGGCGGCGGCGGGCGAGCAGTTGGCGCGTTCCTTCGAGTCGGTGGCGGTGGCCGACCGGCAGCGCACCGGTGACCGCAGCGACGGTGCCCGGTTCACCGTGGAGTCCTTCGCCCGCTACCTGGTCCACGACCCGGTGCACCACCGCTACGACGTCACGGGGCTGCCGCACCAGGTGAGTTGACGCTACGGCAGGAGGGCCGGGTCGTCCTGTGCCAGGGTGCGGGCGGGCAGGCCGTGCGGCTTGGCTTCGGCGAGCGTCTGCTGCGGGCCGGTGCCGAGGCGGGCGGTGAGCAGGAAGCGGTGGGCGGTGCCGACCCGGCGGGGCTCGAAGGCGAGGTGGAGGAACGGGGCGGCGGGGGACGAGGCGGCCGCGAGCCGGGCCAACTCGCCTTCCACGGAGCGCCATTCCCCGGCGGGGACGTACTGCCGCATGATCGAGTGCCAGACCACCGTGAGCGCGCCCTCGGCGGCCCGGACGTCGCGCAGGAACGCGGCCGCGCCGAGCCGTTCGACCGGGGCGGGCGTTTCGGCGGCGAGGGCGAGGGCGCCGTTCAGCCGTTGCACGCGCGGGAGTTGGTCGGCCCACACGTAGGAGCGCAGGGCCAGCGCGCCGTCGGCGGAGCGCGGGTCGATCGGGGTGGGGTCGCAGCCGCGGCGCTCCGTCACCCGCTGCGGCGGGGCGTCGGGCAGCCAGGCGGGCGGCTCGCCCTGCCAGGCGTCGGCGAGGACGACGGGGGAGTCCGGCGGGCCGTACGAGAAGCTCCCGGAGGTGCAGCGGAACCGGTCGGCGAGCAGGTTGAGGCCCGCGCTGGAGCCGAGTTCGTGCAGCCGCACCGGGAGGGGGGACGCGGCGGCGAGCTGCTGCTGGGCCCAGGCGAGGCCGGTGAGTAGCAGGTTGGCCCGGCCCACCTCGTTGGTCTGCGGCGGGCGGGTGAGCCACTCGCGGACGAACGGCAGGTGGGCGGCGACGGCGGCGCGGAAGGCGGGCCAGGGGGCGTCCGGGGCGGCGGGGTCGAAGTGTCCGCCGACGCTGGGGTAGTGCGCGGCGAGGTCGGGGGCCAGGTCGGACAGCACCAGGGCGTGGACGGCGCCGAGCAGGCGCAGGGCGACGGCGTCCGGTCCGGGGGCGTCCTCGTGCCCGGCGATCGCCTCGGCGCAGGGCCCGCCCGCGGCGAGGTCCTCGGCGGCCCGGCGCAGCAGTGCGGCGGACAGCGGCGAGCCCAACTCGGCGCAGGAGTCCGCCTGGTGGCGGAACATGGCCACGGCGTGGGCGAGCGGCATCCCGGGGGTCTCCGTTCTCGACGGTCGTGCGGTGGTGATCACTCGGCCCCATCCTTCGCCCGCCGGGAGCGCGGGGGTAGTGCGCCGGGGGTGATCTCGATCACCGGCCCTTCGGGCGCGACCGGCCTGGGCGGGGGAGGGAGCCGTCCGGCCCGGCGGGCGCGGTCCGCGGGCGCGGGGGCACGCCGTCGGCGGTCGAGGCGCCCCGGGGGCGCGCGGCCCGTTCCGCGCGCCCGTCGGGCGTGGTGGACATGACGGGCGCGGCGGTGCAACGGGCGCGGCGGGGTCACCAGTCGGTGGCGCGCCTGCGGTGGGTCTGGCGGAGCTGGCTGGTGATGCTGGCGGTGTCGCCGCCCACCACGTCCGCGATCTCGGGCGTGGCCAGGCCGACCACGTAGTGCAGGATCGCCAGGTCCTCGTCGCCGTCCACGTCGGGGCGCAGGCCGGCGGGTTCGGCGGTCCCGTGCTGCTCGGTGACGGTGTCGCGGAGGATCTGCCAGGCCTCGGCGGCCGGGTTCGGGCTCTCCAGGACGGTGGGCCACACCGAGGCGATCGTGTGCAGGGCGAGCCGGACCACCCGGTGGGCGGCGCCCGGCTCCTGGAACCAGACCCGGGCGTAGCTCTGGTACCTGGGCTCGTGGAGCTCGCAGAAGGCGGCGAACTCGACGGACACGTGCGGGAGTTCGGTGGACCGATCAGCGGATGCCGAGTCTGCGGCCGGGACATGACGGTCAGTCACATCAGCTGCCTCTCGATCTGGGTCCGGACGGGGAGCGTCAGCGCTCACTCTAGGCCCTCGGGTGGGTGCTGTGGGTGACAAGTCTGCTGAGATGCCCGGGCCTGGAGCGGATTCGGGCCGTTGTGTGACGACACGTCAGCAAATGCCGCCCGCCGGGTGCAGCTGCGAGAGCATCGCACCTGGTCAGAGGTGGTACATCGACAGTGGCTGCAGGGGAGTCGGTGTGCCACTGTAAGCCCCATGGGTGAACGCTGGAACGGCGACGGGACTCACCTCCACGGGCGAATCCCGGGCCACGGGCATGACCACCATCACACACCGGACCGGCCGGAGATCCCCGGCCACGACCCCCGCGACCACCACCACCCGCCCGGCGGCACCGCCCCCGGAACGGAGACTCCCACCGCGGATCGGCGCACGGAGCACCGGCACGCGCCCCACGCCGAGCCCCACGCCGCGCCCCACCACCGGCACCGGCACAACGGCCGCGGCCTGCGGCACCGCCTGGCGCACCTGCTGCGCCCGCACTCGCACGACGCCGCCGACCGGGTCGACGCGGCGATGGAGTCCTCCGCCGAGGGCCTGCGCACGCTCTGGGTCTCGCTGCTGGTGCTGGGCGCGACGGCCGCCGCACAGGCGGTGATCGCCGCGCTGTCGGGCTCGGTGGCGCTGCTCGGCGACACCGTGCACAACGTCGCGGACGCGCTGACCGCCGTCCCACTGGGGGTCGCGTTCCTGCTGGGGCGGCGGGCGGCGAACCGCAGCTACACGTACGGGTACGGGCGGGCCGAGGACCTGGCGGGCGTCGCGGTGGTGCTGGCGGTAGCGGCGTCCTCGCTGGTGGCGGGGTGGACGGCGGTGCAGCGGCTGCTGGACCCGGAGCCGGTGGGGCACCTGTGGGCGGTGGCCGCCGCGGCCCTCGCGGGGTGCGCCGGCAACGAGTGGGTGGCGCGCTACCGGATCGCCACCGGCCGCCGGATCGGTTCGGCGGCGCTGGTCGCGGACGGCCTGCATGCCCGCACCGACGGGCTGACCTCGCTGGCGGTGCTGCTCGGCGCCGGGGGCAGCGCGCTGGGCTGGCGGTACGCGGACCCGGTGGTCGGGCTGCTGATCACGGTGGCGATCCTGGGCGTGCTGCGCGGCACGGTGCGCGAGGTGGGCCGGCGGCTGATGGACGCCGTCGACCCGGCCCTGCTGGACGCGGCGGAGCGGGAGCTCGCGGCGGTGGACGGGGTGCGCGGGGTCGGCGCGGTGCGGATGCGCTGGATCGGCCACGCGCTGCGCGCGGAGGCGGACGTGGTGGTCGACCGCACGCTGACGGTGGTGGCCGGCCACCAGGTCGCGGAGGCCGCCGAACGGGCCCTGATCCGGGCCGTCCCCCGGCTGCTCGCCGCGACCGTGCACATCGACCACGCCCCGGCCGAGACGGTCTGATCACGCCGCGGGAGGGGCGTTCGGAAAACTGACGTACCGTCAGGAAGCCCGCCAGCGGGGCCAGTAGGCCCCTGGGCGGGCTTCTGCGGCTCTCGGGAGGACGGTGGGGCTTCCGGGGCGGCCCCGGCGCGCCCGGGCCGTCGACGGGCCGTACGGCGCTCCCCCGTGCGCGCCGTTCAGCGCTCGCGCGCCGCCCCGCCGGTCCGGTTCGCCCCGCCCGTCCGCTCCTCCCGACCTGCCCGGCCCGCCCGGGCCGCCGCCTCCGCCGCCGCCCGGGCCGTCGCTGCCGCCAGGGCCGCCGCGCTCTCGGCGGCGCGGGCCGCGGCCGCGACGCTGTCGGGTTCGCGGCGGGTCTGCTCGGGGATGCCGGCGGTGCGCGGGTCGGTGCGGATCTCGGTCGGAGCCCCGGTCGGAGCCTCGGTCCGGGTCTCGGTCCGGGTCTCGGTCCGGAGGGTCGTCCCGGCGGCTTCGAGGCTCTCGCGGGCGGCCAGGTAGGCCTGCACCGCGGCGATGCCGTAGACCGGCTGGATGAGCTGGTGGCCCTTGAAGAAGGGCCGGGCGGGGGCGAAGCCGGCGGCGGCCACGAGTTCGCGGATCTCGGTTATCTCCGCTTCGCTGCGCGCCGTGAAACGCACTTCCCAGCCCTTCTTGTACGTACGTCCGTCCTCCCCGCCGCGCCGGGCGGGATCCGGTTGGCGGACGTAGCCGGGCAGGCGGCCGAGGCGTAGTCGGGCGGCGCGCTGGGCTGATGTCTCGTCGCGGGGCATGTGCCCGATGGTAGGCAATTCGGGGTGGTGGCCGCCGCCAGGGGTGGTGACGTTGGGTGTGGGGTCGCTCACGTCGGGTCAGATCGCGCAGGTCGGCGGCGCGGACTCGATGGGATCGCAATGCTGTGTCGATCCGATGAAAATCGGATAGTAGAAAACAAGTCCGATCTATTACGGCAAGGGAGTGAACATCCGATACGCCGAATGGGTGAGGGTATGGGGACTTTAGTGCGGAGCAGTCCCGGTTTGACGACGGTTGCGTAACAGGTCGTCAGGTCGGGTGCTGGGTGTCAGAAGCGCGGGGGAACGTGGACGTCATGAGCTACCGGATTCCGCAGCAGCCCGTCTCCCTCGAAGAACTCGCCCGGCGCCAGCAGAACGTGGTGACCGCCAGCCAGCTCCGCGCCCGCGGGGTGCCTGCCCGCATGGTGAGCGAGCACTGCCGCAGCGGCGGGCCGTGGCAGCGGCTGCTGCCGCGGGTCTACCTGCTCCAGGAGGGCGCGCCGACGCCCGAGCAGCGGATGTGGGCCGCGCTGCTGTACGCGGCGCAGAACGGCCCGGCCGAGGAGGGGGCCCGCGAGGGGGCGGTGATCACCGGGGCGGCGGCGCTGGCGCTGTACGGGTTCGTATCGGTGCCGCGGCTGCCGGCCGTGCTCGGGGTGGAGGTGCTGGTGCCCCGGCAGCGCCGCCTGCGGGACGCCGGGCAGGTGCGGATCCGGCGCACCGGGCGGGAGTTGGAGGCCAGGTCGGTGCACGGGCTGGCGGTCGCCCCGGTGGCCCTGGCGGTGGCGGACGCGGTCCGCGAGTGGGGCGAGCAGGGCGCGTTCGAGTCCGGCCGGATCGGCCCGGGCCTGCTGCGGGCGCTGCTGCGCGAGGCGCTGGCCGGCGGCCGCGGGGGCGACTGCACGGCGGAGGAGCTGCTGGCCGAGCTGGCCGAGGCGCAGCTGCTGGCGGAGCCCCGGGTGCGGGCGGCGGTGGACGAGCTGCTGGCGGCGCGCCGGGAGGCCGCGTTCGCCGAACTGGTCGCGCTGGCGGTGGAGTTGGGCCTGCCGATGCCGCTGTGCGGCCCGGAGCTGCGGATGCGCGGCGGCACCTACGTCGCGGTGCCGGACCTGTACTGGCCGGAGGCGGCGGTGGCGCTGGAGGTCGACTCCGAGCTGCGCTGCGTCAGCGAGGGCGAGGCGGCCTGGGTGCGCGGCGGGCAGCACCGGATGGAGTACCTGGGCGTGCGGGTGGTGTACGTCGGCTCCACCCGGCTCGCCGCCGAACGGGAGTCGGTCGGCGGCGAGTTGGCCGAGGCGTACGGGATCGGCGGGGAGGACGTGGTGGAGCTGCTGGTCACCGACCGTTGAGCTGTGGCGAGTTGACGGAGCGTCAGCTGCGGACGATCGGCGTTCCGGTCAACTCGACTCCCGCGGTGCGCAGTTCGTCCAGCGCGGTGGCGGTGGTGGCGGGGGCGACGCCGGCCGTGAGGTCGAGCAGGACGCGGGTGGCGAAGCCCTCGCGGGCGGCGTCCAGGGCGGTGGCGCGGACGCAGTGGTCGGTGGCGATGCCGACCACGTCGACGTCGGTGACGCCGCGCTCGTTCAGCCAGTCGGTGAGGGTGCCGCCGTGCTCGTCGAAGCCCTCGAAGCCGCTGTACGCGGCGGCGTGCGCGCCCTTGGAGAAGACCGCCTCGACCGCGCCGGAGGTCACCGAGGGGGCGAAGTTGGGGTGGAAGCCCACGCCCTCGGTGCCGGCCACGCAGTGCGCGGGCCAGGAGCGGACGTAGTCGGGCTCGGCGGCGAAGTGCGGGCCGGGGTCGATGTGGTGGTCGCGGGTGGCGACGATGTGGGCGTAGCCGGGGGCGGATTCGGCGATCAGGTCGGTGATCGCGGCCGCGACCTCGGCCCCGCCGGCGACGGGAAGGCTGCCGCCCTCGCAGAAGTCGTTCTGCACGTCGACGACGATCAGGGCCCGGTGCATGGCTGGCTCTTCTCTCGTGGGCTCGTTCGGGGGGTGCGGTCCGAAGCCCCCGGGGGGTCTCGGCCGCGGTGGCGTCAGGGAGCCCGGGCGGGGCCCGGACGGTACGGCGGTTGGCACTCTAGGCAGTGCCGGGCCGGGGGCGGAAGGCCCGGCGGGCAAAGCCGGGCAAAGCTCCGGCCCGGGCGCGCCGGGTTCAGCCGGCGTACCGCTCGGTGGTGATCACCGGCTCGCCGCGGGAGAGCTGGGTGGCCGACAGCGGCAGGGCGGCGCGGGCCCGGCGGTGGCGCTCGCGGGCGGCGTCCAGCGTTTCGCGGCCGACCACCTCGCCGTCGGTGATCAGCGGGACGTGCAGCAGGTGCGGCTCCAGCTCGGCGGGGACGGGGCCGGTGCCGACCACCTCGGCCTCGGCGACGCCGTCCCGGTCGGGGCGGCGGGCGGCCCACTTGCGGCCGCCGACGCTGCTCTTGCCGCCCGCCGAGCGCTTGGCGACCGGGACGAGCTCGCCGCCGGGCACCGACTCGCGGGCGACCAGCTTGTAGACCATCGCGCAGGTCGGGTGGCCGCTGCCGGTGACCAGGCTGGTGCCGACGCCGTAGCCGTCGACCGGGGCGACGGCGAGCGCGGCGATGGCGTACTCGTCCAGGTCCGAGGTGACGATGATCTTCGTGTCGGTGGCGCCGAGCTCGTCGAGCTGGCGGCGCACCCGGTGGGCGAGCAGGGTCAGGTCGCCGGAGTCGATCCGGACGGCGCCCAGCTGCGGGCCGGCCACCTCGACGGCGGTGCGGACGGCCTCGGCGAGGTCGTAGGTGTCCACCAGCAGGGTGGTGCCGCGGCCCATCGAGTCGACCTGGGCGGTGAAGGCGTCCTTCTCGCTGTCGTGCAGCAGGGTGAAGGCGTGCGCGGCGGTGCCGGTGGTGGGGATGCCGTAGGTGAACCCGGCCTCCAGGTCGGAGGTGGCGGCGAAACCGGCCAGGTAGGCGGCCCGGGCGGCGGCCACCGCGGACTGCTCGTGGGCCCGCCGGGCGCCCATCTCGATCACCGGGCGCCCGCCCGCGGCGGCGGTCATCCGGGACGCGGCGGCGGCGATCGCCGAGTCGTGGTTGAGGATCGACAGGATCACCGTCTCCAGGATCACCGCCTCGGCGAAGCTGCCCTCGACGGTGAGCAGCGGCGAGCCGGGGAAGTACGCCTCGCCCTCGGGGTAGCCGTGCACGCTGCCGGTGAAGCGGTAGTCGGCGAGGAAGCGCAGGGTGTCCTCGTCCACCACCCGCTGGTCGGCCAGCCAGTCGAGTTGCGGCGCGGTGAAGCGGAAGTCCTCGATGGCGTCGAGCACCCGGCCGGTGCCGGCCAGCACGCCGTAGCGGCGGCCGTCGGGCAGGCGGCGGGTGAAGACCTCGAAGACCGAGCGGCGGTGGGCGGCGCCGCTGCGCAGCGCGGCCTGCAGCATGGTCAGCTCGTAGCGGTCGGTGAGCAGCGCGGAGCTGCGGTGCGCGGTGATGGCGTCCATGGGAATAATGCTACTACCACTTAGCGTCAGTTTGACGATTTCTCTCGCGGGGGGACCCGTGTCGGACCGTGTCGGACCGCGCCGGGCCGTGCCGGGCACCCTGATTCGCTCCTGCGTCCCTCGGATGGAAGCATGGGACGGGGGGAATCCGAGGTCGACGAGGAGAGACGGACTGTGAGTGTCGCGCCGGTGGAGGTCGAGCGCCCCGAGGTGGAGGGGGTTCCGGTCGCGGAGCCGGACACGCCGTGGGTGACCATCGTCCACAACGACCCGGTCAACCTGATGAGTTACGTCCAGTACGTGTTCCAGAGCTACTTCGGCTACCCGAAGGACAAGGCGCACGAGCTGATGATGGACGTGCACCACAAGGGCCGGGCCGTGGTCTCCAGCGGCACCCGCGAGGAGATGGAGCGCGACGTGCAGGCGATGCACGGCTACGGCCTGTGGGCCACCCTGCAGCACGACTGACGGCCCGTCACCCACCATCCACGAGGGACTGATTCCACACACATGGCCGGTTTGTTCGAGAGTGCGGGCAACGGCGGCGCGGCGATCGCGCTGGACGAGTTCGAGGCGTCCATCCTGCGCTCGCTGGAAGTGCAGATGCTGGAGCTGATCGGGCCGCCGCCCGGCGGGGAGAGCGACGACCCGCTGGCCGCGCTGTTCGCCGAGGGCCCGAGCGAGGCCCCCGCGGACCCGGCGCTGCTGCGGCTGTTCCCCGACGCGTACGGCGGGCCGGGGGCGCCCGAGGACCCGCAGACGGCCGAGATGGCGTCCGAGTTCCGCCGCTACACCGAGCTGGACCTGCGGGCCCGCAAGCGCGAGGACGCGCTGTTCGTGGTCCGCGGGCTGGACGGGCTGGGCGGGGAGGGCGGGGTGCTGGAGGTGAAGCCCGGCGACTTCCCGCACTGGCTGGGCGCCCTGAACGACCTGCGGCTGACCCTGGGCAGCCGGCTGGAGGTCACCGAGGAGGACGAGGAGGGCCTGTACCGGCTGCCCGAGTCCGACCCGCGCAAGCCGCTGGTGATCGCCTACCTGTGGCTGGGCGCGCTGCAGGAGAGCCTGCTGGAGGCGATGGCGGGCTGAGCGCCCGCCCGGCCGACCGTTTCGTTCATATGGTCCGATTGCTCCGGAGGCGCCCGGATGTGAGCCGTTCCGGGGCCTTCGCGTGGTTCACTGCTGCCTCCCCGGGAAGACGGGGCCCGTCGGCCGCCCGGCCGGCGCGGACCGGGAGGCGAGGCGGCGGATGACGCAGCAGGTGACGGACGAGACGGCCGGGCCGGTCCCCGGGGAGGAGGAGGGCTACCAGCGCGGCCTGGGCAGTCGGCAGATCCAGATGATCGCGATCGGCGGCGCGATCGGCACCGGCCTGTTCCTCGGCGCGGGCACCGCCATCTCCAAGGCCGGTCCCAGCCTGGTCCTCAGCTACGCGGTGGCCGGCGTGGTGATCTTCGTGATCATGCGGGCGCTCGGCGAACTGCTCACCTACCGCCCGGTGGCCGGGAGCTTCGCCGAGTACGCCCGCGAGTTCCTCGGCCCGTTCGCCGGGTTCGCCACCGGCTGGACGTACTGGCTGTTCTGGGTGGTCACCGGCATGGCCGAGACCACCGCCGCCGCCGTCTACGTCCGCTTCTGGGCGCCCGGCGTCCCGCAGTGGACCACCGCGCTGGCCTTCCTGCTGCTGCTGTACGCGGCCAACCTGATCTCGGTGAAGCTGTTCGGCGAGATCGAGTTCTGGTTCTCCATGGTCAAGGTCACCGCGATCCTCGGGATGATCCTGATCGGCGTCGGCGTGCTCACCCTCGGCTTCTCGGACGCCGGGGACACCGCCTCGGTCGCCAACCTGTGGCAGGACGGCGGCTTCTTCCCCGAGGGCGTCGGCGCCACCGTGATGACCCTGCAGATCGTCATGTTCGCCTACGTCGGCGTGGAACTGGTCGGCGTCACCGCGGGCGAGAGCGAGGACCCGGAGAGGACCCTGCCGCGGGCGATCAACACCCTGCCGCTGCGGATCGCGCTGTTCTACGTCGGCGCGCTGGTGGTCATCCTGTCGCTGGTGCCGTGGAGCGAGTTCCAGCCCGGCGTCAGCCCGTTCGTCGCCGCCTTCGGCAAGGTCGGCATCCCGGCGGCGGCCGGGATCGTCAACTTCGTGGTGCTCACCGCCGCGCTCTCCTCCTGCAACTCCGGGATGTACTCCACCGGCCGGATGCTGCGCGACCTGGCCCTGCGCGGACAGGCCCCCGGGCGGCTCACCCGGCTCAACGCCCGCCGCACCCCCGCCACCGCGATCACCGTCTCCTGCCTGCTGATGGGCGCCGGGGTGGTGCTCAACTACTGCGTCCCGGAACGGGCCTTCCAGTACATCACCTCGGTCGCCACCGTCTGCGGCCTGTGGACCTGGGGCGCCATCCTGGCCAGCCAGATCCGCTACCGCGCCGCCTGGACGTCCGGGCGGCTGCCCGCCCCCGGCTTCCGCGCCCCCGGCGGCAACTGGAGCCGCGCCCTCGCCCTGGCCTTCCTCGCCCTGGTCGCCGTCCTGATCGGCGTCGACCCCGACACCCGGATCTCGCTGTACGTCTTCCCCGGCTGGGCCCTGTTCCTGGTGGTCGGCTACGCGGTGCTGCGCCGCCGCGACCGGGCCGCCGCGCACCCCGACGGCCGCCCGGCCGGGGGCGGCTGACGCCTCGCTATCCTGGCCGCATGCTGACCATCACCCGAGAACTGCGCGACCGGATCGTCGCCCACGCCCGCGCCGACCACCCGGACGAAGCGTGCGGCGTGGTCGCCGGACCGGCCGGCACCGGGCGTCCCGAGCGGTTCGTCCCGATGCTCAACGCGGCCCGCTCGCCCACCTTCTACGAGTTCGACTCCGGCGACCTGCTCAAGCTCTACCGCGAGATGGACGACCGCGACGAGGAGCCGGTGGTGGTCTACCACTCGCACACCGCCACCGAGGCCTACCCCTCCCGCACCGACGTGAGCTACGCCTCCGAGCCGTTCGCCCACTACGTGCTGGTCTCCACCGCCGAGGGCACCGGCGAGGAGGACCCCTACCAGTTCCGCTCGTTCCGCATCGTGGACGGCGTGATCACGGAGGAAGACGTCGAGGTGGTCGAGGCGTACGCCGCCTGACCCCCGCCCGCCCGGCGACGGGCCGGTCCGACCTGCGCCCCGCGCTGCGGACCGGCCCGTTTTCTCATGCCTCGGAACGCCGCGGACCGGATGCCGAGACAAGCATGTCAAAGCGGGGTCGGGAATCTATACGATGAGTCCATGCGTTCCGTCGATGTGAGCAATCAGGCCCCAGGCATCCGCCTCGTGGCGCGCCTGCACGTCGACCTGTGCCGGCTCGCCAGCGCGATCTGTCCCGGCACCGCCGCGCGCTGACCGCCGACCGGCAGAGCCGACCGCCACACCAGACCGCCCGCCCCGCCGCCCCGGGGCCCTTCCCCCTGCCGCGCCCCGCCCGGCCCGGCAGCCCGAACCCACTCCACAGGAGCGCAGCCATGGCCATCGAGGTCCGCATCCCGACCATCCTCCGTACCTACACCGACGGCGCCAAGGCCGTCGACGGCAACGGCGCCGACCTCGGGGAGCTCTTCACCGACCTCGACTCCCGCCACCCCGGCATCGCCGCCCGGCTGCTGGACGGCGGCGAGCTGCGCCGCTTCGTCAACGTCTACCTGAACGACGAGGACGTCCGCTTCCTGGACGGCGTCTCCACCGCGCTCTCCGACGGCGACAGCGTCACCATCCTCCCGGCCGTGGCCGGCGGTATGAAGTAATGCGCTACGACAGCCCGATCGAGGCCATCGGCAACACGCCCCTGGTGCGGTTGCCGAGGCTCTCGGCCGGCATCCCCGGGAACGAGGACGGCCGGGTCACGCTCTGGGCCAAGCTGGAGGACCGCAACCCGACCGGCTCGATCAAGGACCGCCCGGCGCTGCGCATGATCGAGCGCGCCGAGGCGGAGGGCCGGCTGACCCCGGGCTGCACCGTCCTGGAGCCCACCAGCGGCAACACCGGCATCTCGCTCGCCATGGCGGCCAAGCTCAAGGGCTACCGGATGGTCTGCGTGATGCCGGAGAACACCAGCGAGGAGCGCCGCGAGCTGCTCCGGATGTGGGGCGCCGAGATCATCCCCTCGCCCGCCGCGGGCGGCTCCAACACCGCGGTCCGGATCGCCAAGGAGATCGCCGCCGAGCACCCCGACTGGGTGATGCTCTACCAGTACGGCAACCCGGACAACGCCGGGGCGCACTACGCCACCACCGGCCCGGAGATCCTCGCCGACCTGCCCACCGTCACCCACTTCGTGGCGGGCCTGGGCACCACCGGCACCCTGATGGGCATCGGCCGCTACCTGCGCGAGAAGGTCCCGGGCGTGCAGATCGTGGCCGCCGAGCCCCGCTACGACGACCTGGTCTACGGCCTGCGCAACCTGGACGAGGGCTTCGTCCCCGAGCTGTACGACGCCGAGGTGCTCACCACCCGCTTCTCGGTCGGCTCGGCCGACGCCGTCACCCGCACCCGCGAACTGCTCCAGCAGGAGGGCATCTTCGCGGGCGTCTCCACCGGCGCGGTCGCGCACGCCGCGATCGGCGTGGCCCGCAAGGCCGCCAAGGCCGGGGAGCGGGCGGACGTGGTGTTCGTGGTCGCCGACGGCGGCTGGAAGTACCTGTCCACCGGCATCTACACCGCCGAGACCACCGAGGCGGCGGTCGAGGCGCTGCAGGGCCAGCTCTGGGCCTGAACCGACGGCGGCACCACGGCGCGGCACCCCGTCCGGGGGCCGCGCCGTCCGCTTGTCCGATCATCGATCCGCTGTGACAACGCAGCATTTGTCCGTTCCGGGTGACTGGTTCGTCACGGAACCGCCACCGCGCCGGTCACGCCCCGGCCGCCGCGGACCACCCCGCCAGGCTGGCGGCGCACCACTGGTTCGCCGTCTCCTGGAGGTGGGCGCGATGCCCGGCCGAGAGCTCTGGTCCTACGTCGAGATCGGCCTGCACATCAACGTGCAGACCGAGACCGTGCGCAACTACAAGCGGCACGGACTGCTGCCCGAGCCCGACCGGGTGGACACCGCGGGCCACCCCCGCTGGTACCCGGAGACCATCCGCGCCTGGGCGCTGGCCCGCCCCGGCCGCCGTTAGCACACCCTTCGAACGCCCCCGCCCCGTCCTGGTGATTCCGCCCACAGCCCGGCACGGGAGAGGGGGCAAAGTGCCGCCCGGCCCTTACTCTCGACAGTCAAAGCACCGACGGAGTCGAAGAACCCCGCCCCGCCCGACCGGCGGTGCGGACGTCCGCGGACGATGGCCCGGCGGGGCGGGAAGGGCTCGGCATGAAACTGACCGTGGTGGGGTGCTCGGGGAGCTTCCCGTCCGTGGACTCCCCGTGCTCCAGCTACCTGGTGGAGCACGACGGCTACCGCCTGGTCGTCGACCTGGGCAACGGCGCGCTCGGCGCCCTGCAGAAGTACACCGGCCTGTACGAGGTGGACGCCGTCCTGATCAGCCACCTGCACGCCGACCACTGCGTCGACCTGTGCGCCTACTGGGTGGCCCGCAACTACCGGGTCGAGGGCTGCCCCGACCCGCTGCCCGTGCACGGGCCGAGCGGCACCGCCGGACGCCTCGCCCGGGCCTACGACATGCCGGAGAAGCCCGGCATGACCGAGGTCTTCGACTTCCGCGACCTCAGCGACGGCGCCCGGCTGGAGCTCGGCCCGTTCACCGTCACCGCCGTCCGGGTCAACCACCTGGACTGCGAGGCGTACGGCTTCCGGATCGAGGCGGGCGGCCGCAGCCTGGTCTACTCCGGGGACACCGGCGTCTGCCCCGGCCTGGTCGAACTCGCCCGCGGCACCGACCTGTTCCTGTGCGAGGCGGCCTACACGGACGGCAAGGAGACCTTCGACTCCATCCACCTCAACGGCACCCAGGCCGGCGAGCACGCCGCCGCCGCCGGCGCCGCCCGGCTGGTCCTCACCCACGTCCCGCCGTGGACCGACGCCGAGCGCAACCGCACGGACGCCGCCGCGGTCTTCGCCGGACCGGTCGAACTCGCCCGCGCCGGGGCCGTCTACGAGCTGTGAACCGGCGTCAGCCAGTGCCGGTACCGGGCGTCGGCGCCACTCACCGCGGCCCGGTACGCCTCGGCCAGGCGCTTGGTCAACTCACCCTCGGCGGAGGGTAGTTCGCGGTTGTCCAGGGAGGCCACCGGGACCACCCCGGCCGCCGTCCCGGAGACGAACAGCTCGTCGGCCGCGTACAGGTCCGAGCGCAGCAGGCTCTCCACCCGGACTTCCACGCCCAGCTCCCGGGCCAGCGTCAGCAGGGTGTCCTGGGTGATGCCCTCCAGGGCGCCCGCACTGGCCGGGGTGGTGCGCAGCACGCCGCCGCGGACCGCGAACACGTTCTCCGAACTGCACTCGCTGACCGTGCCGTCCGGCGCCAACAGCAGCGCCTCGTCGAAGCCCGCGTCGGTCGCCTCCCGCCGGGCCAGCGCCGAGTTGAGGTACGGGCCGGTGGCCTTCGCCGCCGGGGGGACGGAGTTGGGGTCGGTGCGCCGCCAGCTGCTGGTCATCAGCCGCAGCCCGCGGCCCGCCTCCAGGTAGGCCGGCCACTCCCAGGAGGCGATCGACACGCTGGTGGGGGAGTTGCGCATGTCCAGCCCCATCGAGCCGTAGCCCAGGAACGCCAGGTGCCGCAGGTAGCAGGAGCGGTGGCCGTTGGCCGCCACCAGCGCCACCGTCGCCGCCGCCAACTCCTCCCGGCTGTACGGGAGTTCGATACGCAGCATCCGGGCGCTGCGCTCCAGCCGGGCCAGGTGCTCGTCCAGCCGGAACACCGCGGGCCCGTCCGCGGTCTCGAACACCCGGGTGCCCTCCAGTACCCCGGTGCCGTAGTGCAGCGCGTGCGTCAGCACGTGGACGCGGGCCTCCTGCCAGGGCACCAGCGCGCCGTCGAACCAGATCACGGAAGACTCGGGAATCGCCATGCCGACCATCCTGGAGACCCCGGGCCGCCCGGCGAAGGCCCCCGGCCGCGCCGGATCAGGCCATGGCCGCCACCGGAGCCCCCGTCTCGGATGCCGGACGCCCGCTGTCCCGGCCGCGCCCCTCGCGCGCCGCCCGCCCGTCCGCCGTCTCGCATGCTGAAAACCGCGGTCCGTCCGCCGACCGCGGCCCTAGGCTCCCGGAGGGTGGAGACCAGCACCGCCCTGTACGCCCGCCTGCTCGCTGAACCCGGCCTGCCGCTGGACTCCCTGCGCGAGGAACTCGGCTGCCCGGAAGGGGAGTTCGAGCAGGCGCTGGGCGAACTGCGCGGCCTCGGGCTGCTCCGGCAGACCTCCGCCACCGGCAGCGGGGTCACCGCCGTCTCGATCGACACCGCGGTGCGCCGCCTGCTCGCCGACTCCGACCGCCGCTTCACCGCACTGCTCGGCGAGGCCCGCCGCACCCGCGAGCAGGTCGAGCACCTGCACGCCCGCTACCTGCCGCTGCAGACCGGCACCGCCCACGAACTCGTCCGCGGCGCCGACCGGGTCGCCGCCCTGCTGGAGGACGCCGCCCGCGGCGCCCGCACCGAGGCGCTGTCGCTGCGCCCCGGCCAGGACCAGTCCGAGAGCGGCCTGGCCGGGAAGCTCGCCCGCGAGCGGATCGCGCTGGCCCACGGGGTGGTGCTGCGCACCATCTACCCCGCCGCCGCGCTGCACCAGGGCCCGGTGCTGGCCCACGTCCAGGCGCTGACCGCGGCCGGCGCGCACATCCGGGTCGCGCACACCCTGCCGCTGTGGCTGATCGTGGTCGACGCGGGCCTGGCCGTGCTGCCCGCGCCGGGGGAGCCGCCGGGCAGCGCGGCCGTGGTGGTCCGCGACCCGGCGGTGGTCGGCGTGGTCCGCGAGCTGTTCGAGCACTTCTGGGCGGCCAGCTGGATCCCGCCGGAGCTGCTCGGCCGCACCACCCCCGACGACCGCCACCGCGAGGTGCTGCGCCTGCTCGCGGCCGGGCTCACCGACCAGGCGATCGGCCGCAAGCTGGAGGTCTCCGACCGCACGGTGCGCCGCCTGGTCGCCGACCTGACCACCGCGCTGGGCGCCCAGTCGCGCTTCCAGGCGGGCGTGCACGCGGCCCGGCTGGGCTGGATCTAGCGCCGCCGGGGACTACCCGTCCTCGAGGCCGTCGTCCTCCTCGCGGCCCGGGGTCCTCAGGTCGAAGCGCAGGATGACGAAGCGGAAGAGCGTGTAGTAGACCACGGCGAAGCACAGGCCGATCGGGAGGATCAGCCAGGGCTCGGTGGCCAGGTTCCAGTTCAGGACGTAGTCGATGACGCCCGCGGAGAAGGTGAAGCCGTGGTGCACGCCCAGCGCCCAGGTGAGGGCCATGGACAGGCCGGTGAGCACGGCGTGCAGGGCGTACAGGACGGGGGCGATGAACAGGAAGGCGAACTCGATCGGCTCGGTGATGCCGGTGACGAAGGAGGTCAGGGCGAGCGAGAACATCATGCCGAGGACGGCGCGGCGGCGTTCCGGGCGGGCGCAGTGGGCGATGGCGAGGGCGGCGGCGGGCAGGCCGAACATCATGATCGGGAAGAAGCCGGACATGAACTGGCCGGCTGCGAGGTCGTGCTGGAAGAACCGGGTCTGGTCGCCGTGGAACTCCTGGCCGCCGGCCCGGTACGTCCCGGCCTGCTGCCAGAAGAAGGTGTTGGCGAACTGGTGCAGGCCGAACGGCAGCAGGCCCCGGTTGATCAGGCCGAACAGGCCGGAGCCGAGCGCGCCGAGGCCGATCGTCCAGCTGCTGAAGCGGTCGACGACGCTGCCGATCGGGCCCCAGCACAGGCCGAAGAAGACGCCCAGGGCGGTGCCGACGAAGGCCATCACGATCGGGACCAGCCGCCGCCCGTTGAAGAAGCCGAGCCAGTCGACCAGCCGGGTGCGGTGCAGCCGCTGCCACAGGACCGCGGAGAGCAGGCCGACCACCACGCCGCCGAGCACGCCGGGGTCCTGGTAGGTGGCCGCGACGTCCGGGCCGGGCAGTTCCTGGTAGGCGGTCTTCGGGAAGGCGGTGAGGACCTGGTGGTAGGTGAGGAAGCCGACCAGGGCGGCGAGCGCGGTGGAGCCGTCGGACTTCTTGGCGTAGCCGATGGCGATGCCGATGCAGAACAGCAGCGGCATCCAGTCGAAGACGGCGTGGCCGGAGGCGGAGAAGACCTCGGCGACCCTGGTCCAGCCCAGGCCCTGGTCGCCGAAGACGTCCTCCTTGCCGAGCCGCAGCAGGATGCCCGCGGCGGGCAGCACGGCGATCGGCAGCTGGAGGCTGCGGCCGATCTTCTGGAGGGACGCGAAGACCCGGGAGCGCAGCTCCCGGCCGCCGGACGCCGCCGCGGGCCGGGAGTTCTGCGCGGACGTACTCATAGCGGTGGTTCCTCACGGCAGCGCGGTCTTGGTCTAGACCACTTAAGGTCTCGTTCAGCTTTCTAGCACGGGCCGAACGGGCTCCGGAACCCTCTTAAGGTTCGCGGGGGACAAGCGCTGCGGAATCGAAACCTGGGCCGGGTTGACGCCGGATCAATTGACGTGGATCTCACGCCTTTTGGTTTGACAGGAAACAAAGTGCGCCCCCGGACGGGAATTCCTCCCGCCGGGGGCGCCGCGGCTCCGTGGCCGAGCCGGCCCGGGATCAGGCCTTGGTCACGTCCTCGACCTCGTCGTCGTCCTCGCGACCGGGGGTCTTGAGGTTGAACTTGACGATGACGAACCGGAAGACCACGTAGTAGACCGCCGCGAAGCACAGGCCGATCGGGATGATCAGCCACGGTTTCGTGGCCAGGTTCCAGTTGAGCAGGTAGTCGATCAATCCGGCCGAGAAACTGAAGCCGTCGTGGACGCCGAGCCCCCAGGTGACCGCCATCGAGACGCCGGTGAGGATCGCGTGGATGCCGTACAGCAGCGGGGCCACGTAGGCGAAGGAGTACTCGATCGGCTCGGTGACGCCGGTGACGAAGGAGGTCAGCGCGACCGAGAACATCAGGCCGTAGATCTCCTTGCGCCGGTGCGGCTTGGCGCAGGAGGCGATGGCCATCGCGGCGGCGGGCAGCGCGAACATCATGATCGGGAAGAAGCCGGAGAGGAACTGGCCGGCGTCCGGGTCGCCCGCCAGGAAGCGGCCGATGTCACCGGTGCCGGACTTGCCGGTCTCCGGGTTGGTGTACTCGCCGAACTGGAACCAGACGAAGGTGTTCAGCAGCTGGTGCATGCCGATCAGCAGCAGGGCGCGGTTGGCGACGCCGAAGATGCCGGAGCCGACGGCGTCCAGGTCGGAGAGCCACTTGGAGAAGTCGGCCAGGCCGTCGCCGATCGGCTGCCAGATCCACACCATCAGCGAGCCGAACAGCAGGCCGACCAGGGCGGTGATCATCGGGACCAGGCGGCGGCCGTTGAAGAAGCCGAGCCAGTCGACCAGCTTGACCCGGTGGTAGCGCACCCACAGCCAGGCCGAGAAGAGGCCCATCAGGATGCCGCCCAGCACGCCCGGGTTCTGGAAGTCGGCCGACTCCACGGTCTTGTCCGTGTAGTTGACGCAGATCGAGTGGTCGAGCGTCGAGCCGGCCGGGCAGTCCTTCGGGAACGCCTGCAGGACGGTGTAGTAGACCAGGAAGCCGGCCACCGCGGCGAGCGCGGTCGAGCCGTCCGCCTTCTTGGCCATGCCGATCGCCACGCCGATGCAGAACAGCAGCGGCAGGCCGAGCGCCGGGTTGAGCAGCGCGCCGCCGGCGGCGCCGATCGCCGCGGCGACCTTGTCCCAGCCGAGGCCGTCCTTGCCGAAGATGTCGTCCTGGCCGAGCCGGGTCAGCAGGCCCGCGGCGGGCAGGACGGCTACCGGCAGCTGGAGGCTGCGGCCCATCTTCTGCAGGCCGCCGTAGAAGGTGTGCCACCACGTGGACTGGTGCGCCGTGGCGCCTGGTGAACTCATCGTCGGCCCTCCGCTGCCGTTCCCGTCCCCCGCTGGGGGTTCATCCGTGCGCGGGGCCAGGAACACCGGCGGACCGTTCTGCGTTGTCCCGAGTACACCTAGGATTGGTGTAGACCATTTTCGAGGCAGTGGCGGTCCGCGGGTTCGAGAACCCGATGATCGTCATCCTCCGGCGGCCGCGGAGGCGGCCGCGCGCGGAGATAGCCCGAAAGTGGACTAACGTGGCATACCGGTCGGAATCGGGTGATGCTGGTCGCGCCGTCGGAAGACGCGGCAAACTGATCCCGGGTCACCTCCGGCCGGCACCACCGCACACGCAGTACGGCACCCGGCGACCGACCGCCGAAGCGCCGAGACAGAGGGAGAAAGACCATGGCCAGCAAGGCTGAGAAGATCGTCGCCGGTCTCGGCGGAATCGAGAACATCGACGAGGTCGAGGGCTGCATCACCCGGCTGCGCACCGAGGTCCACGACGCCTCCAAGGTCGACGAGGCGGCGCTCAAGGCGGCCGGTGCCCACGGTGTGGTGAAGATGGGCACGGCCATCCAGGTCGTCATCGGCACCGACGCCGACCCGATCGCCGCCGAGATCGAGGACATGATGTGAGCTGAGCCCCCCGCGGGCCGCTCCACCCGTACGGCCCGCCCGCACGGCCCACTCGCACGGCCCGCCCGCCGGGGACCACCGGTCGGCGGGCCGTCGCGCGTGCGCCCCCGCCGGGGGGCGGACGGGGACCCGATACGCTCGGGGACATGTCTCGCATCGACGGCCGCACCCCCGACCAGCTCCGCCCCGTCACCATCGAACGGAACTGGAGCAAGCACGCCGAAGGCTCCGTCCTGGTCTCCTACGGCGACACCAAGGTGCTGTGCACCGCCAGCGTCACCGAGGGCGTCCCGCGCTGGCGCAAGGGCAGCGGCGAGGGCTGGGTCACCGCCGAGTACGCCATGCTGCCCCGGGCCACCAACACCCGCGGCGACCGCGAGTCCGTCCGCGGCAAGATCGGCGGCCGCACCCACGAGATCAGCCGCCTGATCGGCCGCTCGCTGCGCGCCGTGATCGACCACCGGGCGCTCGCCGAGAACACCATCGTGCTCGACTGCGACGTCCTCCAGGCCGACGGCGGCACCCGCACCGCGGCGATCACCGGCGCGTACGTGGCCCTGGTCGACGCGGTCTCCTGGGCGCGCGGGAAGAAGCTGCTGCGGGCCAAGGGCCAGCCGATCACCGGCGGCGTCAGCGCGGTCAGCGTCGGCATCATCGACGGCGTCCCGATGCTCGACCTCCGCTACGAGGAGGACGTCCGGGCCGAGACCGACATGAACATCGTCTGCACCTCGGACGGCCGCTTCGTGGAGGTCCAGGGCACCGCCGAGGGGGCCCCCTTCGACCGCGACCTGCTCAACCAGCTGCTCGACCTGGGCAGCCTGGGCTGCGCCGAGCTCGACGAGATCCAGCGCAAGGCCCTGGAGGTCTAGGAACGGCGGAGGGCTGAACGGCCGTCAGGGGAGGTGCGCGGGCCGACGGGTGCTGTACAGGCGCGCGGGCCGGGCCTTAACGTTCGGGGTGAGCCCGCACACCCTCCTGGAGGACTCGCCGATGCAGCACCCGCTGAGCATCAACCGCACCACCGCGCTCGCCGTCGCCGCACTGGCCCTGGTGCTGCCGCTGAGCGCGGTCAGCTGCTCCGCCGCGGAGAAGGCGCTGAGCTGCGCCAACACCGCGGTGCAGATCAGCTCGCACGTCGCCCAGCTCGGCGAGGCGGTCAACAACGTCGACGAGGACCCGGCCGCCACCGGGCAGGCGCTGCAGAACCTCAAGGGCGACCTGGACAAGCTCGGGCGCAACTCCGGCGACGCCGACCTCTCCCAGGCCGTCACCGACCTGCAGACCCAGGTCGACAACGTGCAGAAGGCCGTCGACGGCAACCAGACCCCCGACCTCGGGCCGCTGGTCAGCGCGGCGGGGCGGGTCAGCAAGGTGTGCACCGGCTGATCGGCCAGGGCCTAGGCTGGGCGGCATGACCAAGCGACTCGTTCTCGCCACCCGCAACCAGCACAAGGTCGCCGAGCTGCGCGACATCCTCGGCGCGGCCGGACTGGACGTCGAACTGGTCGGCGCGGACGCCTTCCCGGAGGTGCCCGACGTGCCGGAGACCGGGGTGACCTTCGCCGAGAACGCGCTGCTCAAGGCGCACGCGCTGGCGAAGGCGACCGGGCTGCCGGCCGTCGCCGACGACTCCGGGCTGTGCGTGGACGTGCTGGGCGGGGCGCCCGGGATCTTCTCCGCGCGCTGGGCCGGGCGGCACGGCGACGACCGGGCCAACCTGGACCTGCTGCTGGCCCAGCTCGGCGACATCGCCGCCGAGCACCGCGCCGCGTCCTTCGCCTGCGCCGCCGCGCTCGCCCTGCCGGACGGCACCGAGCGGGTGGTCGAGGGCCGCCTGCACGGCACCCTGCGCACCGAGCCGGCCGGGACGAACGGCTTCGGCTACGACCCGGTCCTGCAGCCGCTCGGCGAGAGCCGGACGTGCGCCGAGCTGAGCGCCGAGGAGAAGAACGCGATCAGCCACCGCGGGCAGGCCTTCCGCTCGCTCGCGCCGGTGGTCGCCGAACTGCTCGGCTGAGGCGGCCCGCACCGCGAAGAGGCCCGCACCGCGAAGAGGCCCGCCCCGGCTCCCGGGGCGGGCCTCTTCGCGTGCTGAACTCCGGTGCGGCCTGAGGGACTCGAACCCTCACGAGATCTCTCTCACGGGCACCTAAAACCCGGGCGTCTGCCAATTCCGCCAAGACCGCCGATGCGTGGCTCCCGCCATGCTACTGGCCCGTTGCGCGGGCGTGCACCACCCTTTCGGGCGGTGGCTCGGGGTGTCCTGGCTTGTTCAAGAATTGGTATGGACCTATTGACCGGTGTGGTCCGGGCCACGTACGTTCGCGCCGATCCGCGGAAATCCGGGTCCCGGGCGGTGCGCAACGGCCGGGCCCAGGCACGTCTTCCTCCCCCACGACGCCCGGCCCCCACCCCGGGCGCGAGCATTGGAGCGACCATGCCCGAACGCGCCACAGCCGTGCGCTCCGCCGCCCGATCCGGGCGGCGTCCGATGAAGGCCGGCACCGCGCTGGCGACCGCGACCGCGCTGGTGGCCGGTGCCGCCGGACTGGTCACCGCGATCGGCGGCGCCTCCTCGGCCGCCACCGTCAACCTGCTCGCCAACGGCGACTTCGAGAGCGGCACGACGAGCGGCTGGAACTGCTCGGCCGGCCTCGGCTCGGTCACCTCCACCGCCCCGCACGGCGGCACCAAGGCGCTGCAGGCGGCGGCCTCCGCCTCGGACACCGCCCAGTGCTCGCAGACCGTCGCGGTCAGCCCCGGCACCACGTACAGCCTGAGCGGCTGGCTGAAGGGCAACTACACCTACCTGGGCGTCACCGGGACGGGCACCACCGACACCAGCGCCTGGGGCTCCAGCAGTGACTGGGCCAGCCGCAGCACCACCTTCACCACCGGCGCCTCGACCACCTCGGTGACGGTCTACACCCACGGCTGGTACGGCCAGGGCACCTACTACGCGGACGACCTGGTCCTCACCGGCCCCGGCGGGTCTGGCTCCAGCAGCCCCTCGGCGAGCGGGAGTTCGAGCGCGAGCGCCAGCGCCAGTGCGAGTGCGAGTGCTTCGGCCGGCCCGTCCTCGTCCGCCTCGCCCTCGCAGAGCGCCTCGCCCTCGGCGAGCGCCTCGCAGAGCGGGACGCCGGGCGGGGACGGGGTGGTGACCACGCCGACCGGGCTGACCGCGAGCGTGTCGGGCACCTCGGTGACGCTGAAGTGGAACGCCTCGACCGACAACGCGCAGAACGGCAACAGCGCGGTCTACCGGATCTTCACCGGCGGCACCACGACCCAGACCGCGACCTCGATGGGCACCTCGGTCACCGTCTCCTCGCTGCTGCCGAACACCTCGTACTCCTTCACCGTGCAGGGCTACGACAAGGACGGCCACAGCAGCGGGTTCACCGCGCCGGTGACCGTCACCACCGGGGCGGCCCCGACCGGCGCGCTCAAGTCGGCGTACTTCGCGCAGTGGGGCATCTACGGGAACAAGTACTACCCGTCGACGATGGCCGCCACCGGCGCGGCGAGCGGGCTGAACACGATGACCTACGCGTTCGCCAACATCAACCCGTCGACGCTGACCTGCTTCGAGACCATCAAGGCCGCGGACACCAACGACAACAACCCGAGCGCCGGGGACGGCGCGGGCGACGCGTTCGCGGACTACCAGAAGGGATACACCGCGGACATCGCGGTGGACGGCACCACCGACGCCTGGACCCAGCCGCTGAAGGGCAACTTCAACCAGCTGCGCGAGCTGAAGGCGAAGTACCCGAACCTGAAGATCACCATGTCGCTGGGCGGCTGGACGTACTCCAAGTACTTCTCCGACGCGGCGGCCACCGACGCCTCGCGCAAGAAGCTGGTCTCCTCCTGCATCGACATGTTCATCAAGGGCAACCTGCCCTCGATCCAGGGCGACGCCACCGGCGGCGCCGCCGCGGCGATGGGAATCTTCGACGGCATCGACATCGACTGGGAGTACCCGGCCTCGGCGGGCGGCCACACCGGCAACCACTACGCGGCCGCCGACACCGCCAACTTCACCGCGCTGCTGGCCGAGTTCCGCAACCAGCTGGACGCGTACGGGCGGACCGTCGGCAAGAAGTACCTGCTCACCGCGGCCCTGCCGTCCGGTCAGGACAAGATCGCGCTGCTGCAGACCGACCGGATCGGCACGTACCTGGACTACGGCAACGTGATGTCCTACGACATGCACGGCGCCTGGGACGCGACCGGCCCGACCAACCTGCAGGACCCGCTGTACGACAGCCCGAACGACCCGAGCGTCCCCGTCGCGCCGGGCACCCAGAAGTACACCGTGGACAACGCGGTCAACGCCTACCTGAACGGCGCCCCGGCGTACGGGATCAAGGGCGGCTTCCCGGCGAAGAAGCTGGTGCTGGGCGTGCCGTTCTACCTGCGCGGGTGGACCGGGGTGCCGGCCGGCTCGAACTACGGCCTGTACCAGGCCGCGACCGGTCCGGCGGCGGCGCAGGGCACCAGCCAGACCGCGGGCGTGGCGTTCTGGAAGGAGCTGGTGGCGGCGGGGAAGACCACCGGTTCCCCGGTGCACTGGGACCCGACCACGCAGAGCTCGTGGATCTACGACGGCACCAACCTGTGGACCGGTGACACCCCGCAGGCCATCGCGGCGCGCGGTGCGTACGCCACCTCCAAGGGCCTCGGCGGGATCTTCGCCTACTCGCTGGAGGCGGACGACCCGTCGGGCACGCTGGTCAACGCGATGACCGGCAGCATGAAGTAGCGTCAACTCCCCCTACGGAGGGCCGGATCGTCCGAGTGCGGACGGTCCGGCCCTTCATATCAAGTTGGTACAGACCTGTTGACGTGGGTGGTCCAGACCTTTTAGGTTCGGCGGAACTTCCCCCACAGGCGCGCGGCTTCCCACGGCCGGGCGCCCGACACTCCCTCCAGGAGGACCGAGTGTTGATCCGAAACCAGGCGGAGCAGCGTCCCACCGCTGCGGTCCGCCACCTGAAGGGCCGCAAGGTGGCGTTCGGCGCCGCCGCGGCCGCGGGGCTGGCGGGCCTGCTGATGAGCACGCTCGGCGTGGCTCCGTCCGCCGCCGCCGTCGACAACCAGGCGTGCCGCCCCGACGGCATGTACACCACGCCCGGCGTCGACGTCCCCTACTGCAACGTCTACGACACCAGCGGCCGCGAGCAGATGGGCGCCGACCACCAGCGCCGCGTCATCGGCTACTTCACCAGCTGGCGCACCGGCAAGGACGGCACGCCCGCCTACCTGGTGAACAACATCCCCTGGGACAAGGTCACCCACCTCAACTACGCGTTCGCGCACGTGGCTTCCGACAACACGCTGTCGGTCGGCACGGACGGCCCGAACAACGCCTCGACCGGGATGACCTTCCCGGGCGTGGCGGGCGCGGAGATGGACCCGGCGTACTCGTACAAGGGCCACTTCAACCTGCTCAGCAAGTTCAAGAAGCAGTACCCGAACGTCAAGACCATGGTCTCGGTGGGCGGCTGGGCCGAGACCGGCGGCTACTTCGACGACTCGGGCAAGCGGGTCAACTCGGGCGGCTTCTACTCGATGACCGTCAACGCGGACGGGTCGGTCAACCAGGCCGGCATCAACACCTTCGCGGACTCGGCCGTCACCTTCATCAAGAAGTACGGCTTCAACGGCGTCGACCTCGACTACGAGTACCCGACCTCGATGAAGGACGCGGGCAACCCGCTCGACTACACCATCAGCAACGCCAAGCGCGCCTCCCTGATGAAGGGCTACGCCGCGCTGATGAAGACCATGCGCGAGAAGCTCGACCGGGCCTCCGCCGCCGACGGCAAGTACTACCTGCTGTCGGTCGCCGCCCCGTCCTCGGGCTACCTGCTGCGCGGCATGGAGACCTTCCAGGTCACCCAGTACCTGGACTACGTCAACATCATGTCGTACGACCTGCACGGCGCCTGGAACAAGTACGTCGGCCCGAACGCGGCGCTGTACGACGACGGCAAGGACGCCGAGCTGGCGGCCGCCAACGTGTACGGCACCTCGCAGTACGGCGGCATCGGCTACCTGAACACCGACTGGGCCGTGCACTACTTCCGCGGCGCGATGCCGGCCGGCCGGATCAACCTCGGCGTGCCGTACTACACCCGCGGCTTCCAGAACGTCCAGGGCGGCACCAACGGCCTGTGGGGCACCTCCTCCACCACCAACTGCCCGGCCGGCTCCGGCCTGACCACCTGTGGTGACGGCGCCGTCGGCATCGACAACATCTGGCACGACCTGGACGACAACGGCAAGGAGTCGCCCGCCGGCTCCAACCCGATGTGGCACGCCAAGAACCTGGAAGCGGGCGTCGTCCCGGACTACCTGTCCAAGTACGGCGTGAGCGACACCGCGCTCAAGGGCACCTACAGCCGCAACTACAGCTCGTCGCTGGTCGCGCCGTGGCTGTGGAACGCCGACAAGAAGGTCTTCCTGTCGACCGAGGACGACCAGTCGATCGGCGCCAAGGCCGACTACGTGGTCAACCAGGGCGTCGGCGGCGCGATGATCTGGGAGCTGGCCGGCGACTACAAGTGGGACGCCACCGCCAACGGCGGCAAGGGCGAGTACGTCCAGGGCAACACCATGACCTCGCTGCTGTACGACAAGTTCAAGTCGGCCTCGGCGTACGGCGCGACCCGCTCCACCATCGCGCTGCCGCAGCAGACCCTGCCGATCGACGTGTCGTTCACCCAGTTCGCGCTGGGCGACAACAACTACCCGATCAACCCGAAGATCCACATCGTCAACAACTCGACCACCACCCTGCCGGGCGGCACCGAGTTCCAGTTCGACTACTCGGTCTCCGCGCCCGCCAACGCCGCCGACCAGTCCGGCTTCGGCTCCAAGGTCATCCGGGCCGACCACACCGGCAGCAACGTCGGCGGCCTGAAGGGCACCTACAACCGGGTCTCGCTGAAGCTCCCGACCTGGCAGACCCTGGCGCCCGGCGCCTCGGTGGACGTCGCCTTCGTCTACTACCTGCCGGTCTCCACCCCGTCCAACTGGACGGTGAACGTCGGCGGCACCCTGTACGGCATCACCGGCGACTTCACCCGCGGCACCACCGCGGGCACCGCCTCGCCGTCCGCGTCGGCCTCCGCCTCGGCCTCGCAGTCCGCGTCGCCGTCGGCCTCCGCCAGCGCCTCCGCCTCACAGTCGGCGTCCCCGTCGGCCTCGGCCTCCGCCTCGCAGTCGGCCTCGCCGTCCGCGTCGGTCACCGCCGGTGCCTGCACGGGCGCCCCGAGCTGGAACGCCGGGACCACCTACGCCACCGTCACCAAGGTGTCGTGGAAGGGCCACTACTACCAGAACAAGTGGTGGACCGCGGGCGAGGACCCCTCGCTGAGCGGCGCCTGGGGCGTCTGGACGGACCTCGGGGCCTGCTGAGGCTGATCCCGAGCCCATGAACGGCGGTGGCGGTCGACCCGGTCGGGGGGTCGGCCGCCACTGCTCCTTCGCGTCCCGGCACCTACGCGCCGACCTCCAGGTCCTTGAGCAGCTTGGCGACGTGGCCGGTGGCCCGGACGTTGTAGAGCGCCCGCTCGACCCTGCCCTGCTCGTCCACCACGATCGTCGAGCGGATCACGCCCTGGTAGGTGCGGCCGTAGTTCACCTTCTCGCCGTACGCGCCGTACGCCTCCAGCACCTCGTGCGCCGGGTCGGACAGCAGGGTCACCTTCAGCTGCTCGGTCTCGCGGAACTTGCCCAGCCTCTCCGGCGCGTCCGGCGAGATGCCGATCACGTCGTAGCCCGCGCCCGCGAACACCTCCAGGTTGTCGGTGAAGTCGCAGGCCTGCTTGGTGCAGCCGGGGGTGAGGGCCTTCGGGTAGAAGTAGACGATCACCTTGCGGCCCAGGTGGTCGGCCAGCGACACCTCCTTGCCGTCGGCGTCGGGAAGGGTGAAGGCGGGGGCGGTGTCGCCCGCCTGCAGGCGCTCGCTCACAGTGCTCGGGTCTCCTCGGGAACGGGACGGACGGTCGTGCTGCGGGCCAACCTACCCCCGTTGGTGGGTGGCGCTGCGCGCGTGCGGCGGTGAGCTGACAGACTGTCGGTGGAGAAGAAGTACCTAGCGGTAACAGAGATGGGGTGGCCCCAGTGGCAGCGAGCGGCAAGGACACGTCGGCACCGCGTACGACGGCCCAGATCGAGGCGGACATCGCCGGGACCAGGGACCGGCTCGCCGCGACCCTCGACGAGCTCGCCATGCGCGTCCACCCGGCCACCGTCGCCGCGCAGGCCAAGGCCAAGGTCCGGGCCTCGGTCGAGCAGAAGGCCGGGAAGGCGTACGTCGCCGCGAGCGGGACCGTCGAGCAGGTCAGGTCGAAGTTCGTGGACGAGGAGGGCCGGCTGCGGACCGACCGGGTCGTGCCGGCCGCGCTGGTCGGCGTCGGCGTGGTGCTGCTGATCGCCTCGGTGCGGCGGCGGCGCAAGGGCTGACGGCACGCGGCGGCGGGGCCGGTACGGTCGGGGCGTGAGCGAGAACGACACCCAGAACACGGCCGCAGCCGGTGAGGACGCCCCGCACGGGCGGCACGACCGGCTCGGGGAGAAGCTGCCGATCCGGATGCTGCACGACCGGGTGCTGGTGCGGACCGAGACCGGCGAGGGCGAGCGGCGCTCCACCGGCGGCATCCTGATCCCGGCGACCGCCGAGCTGTCGCGGCGCTGCGCGTGGGCCGAGGCGGTGGCCGTCGGCCAGAGCGTCCGCTCGGTCGAGCCGGGCGACCGGGTGCTGTACGACCCCGAGGACAAGCTGGAGGTCGAGGTCCGCGGCGCCACCTACGTGCTGCTGCGCGAACGCGACCTGCACGCGGTCGCGGCGGGCCGGTTCGGCGACCTGGAGGGCTCGACCGGGCTGTACCTGTAGGGCTGGGAAGGACCACGAGGGCGCCCGCGGCGGGCCGGTCCGTGCTGCGGGCGCCCTCCGCTGTGCCGCGGGCGCTCTCCGCTGTGCTGCGGGCGCCCTCCGCCGTGCCGCGGGCGCCTGCCGGAAACGGGGTGCGGGCGGTGCGGCGGCGGGCATAGGTTGGTGGACCGTCCGGGCTGGCGGAGGACGGTCGACGGGGGGACGTTCGTGCGCGGCGGGGTCTACTGGTCGGTCGCCCGCGGGGCCTTCCGCCGGTACGCGACGTACCGGGCGGCGACGGTCGCCGGGACGGTCACCAACACCGTGTTCGGGATGATCCTGGCCTCCACCGTGCTCGCCCTGTGGCGGACCAGACCGGGCCTCGGCGGCTACGACGCCGCGCAGGCGGTCACGTACATCTGGATCAGCCAGGGCCTGCTGGTGACCGTCGCGGTGTGGGGCGGCGGCTTCCAGGACGACCTCCAGGCCCGCTTCCGCAGCGGGGACATCGCCGTCGACCTCTACCGGCCGGTGGACTTCCAGGGCTGGTGGCTGGCCACCGACCTGGGCCGGGCCGGGTACCAGCTGGTGACCAGGGGCGCGGTGCCGATGCTGGCGGGCGCGGTGCTGTTCGACCTGGTGCTGCCGGGCGACCCGCTGGTGTGGGCCGAGTTCCTGCTCTCGGTGGCGCTGGCGGTGCTGGTCAGCTTCGGACTGCGCTTCCTGGCCACGCTCACCGGCTTCTGGCTGCACGAGTCCGAGGGGGTCCGGGCCGTGATGACCGTGGTGTCGATGTTCTTCTCCGGCATGCTCCTCCCGCTGGCCCTCTTCCCCGGCCTGCTGGGCGAGCTGGCCCGGGTGCTGCCCTTCTCGGCGATGGTGCAGCTGCCCGCCGACGTGCTGCTGCAACGCCGCACCGGCACCGCCCTGCTCGGCCTGTACGGGTTCCAACTGGCCTGGGGCGCCGCCCTGCTGGCGCTCGGCCGGGCCGGACAGGCGCTCGCGGTGCGCCGGGTGGTGGTCCAGGGTGGCTGAACCCGGCGGCGGCGGTGGCAGTGGTGGCGGCGCGGCGGCGCGCGCGGGCTGGGCGGTGCGCTCCTGGTGGCTGATCACCGGGATGTGGATCCGCTCCACGATGGCCTACCGGGCCTCGTTCGCGCTCTCGCTGGCCGCCAACACGCTCATCACCTTCCTCGACTTCGCGGTGCTGCTGCTGATGTTCGCCCACACCCGGCAGCTGGCCGGGTGGACGCTCGCCGAGACCGGCTTCCTGTACGCCACCTCCTCGGTCGCGCTCGGCGCCGCCAACGTCCTGGTCGGGTCGGTCGGCGGGCTGGGGGAGCGGGTGCGCTCCGGCAGCCTGGACACCATGCTGATCCGGCCCGCCCCCGCGCTGGCCCAGCTCGCCGCCGAACGCTTCTCGCTGCGCCGCCTCGGCCGCCTGCTGCAGGCCTTCGCCGTGCTCGGCTGGTCGCTCACCGCACTGGACGTGCACTGGACCTGGGACCGGGTGCTGATGGTGCCCGCCCTGCTGCTGTGCGGCACCGTCATCTTCTGCGCGCTGTTCGTCGGCTGCTCCTGCGTGCAGTTCTGGTGGGGCGAGGCCGCCGAACTGCAGAACGCCGTCACCTACGGCGGCGCGACCGTCCTGCAGTACCCGCCCACCGTGTTCGCCAAGGAACTCGTCGCCGGAACCGTCTTCGGCGTGCCGCTGGCGTTCGTCAACTGGCTGCCCGCGCTGCACGTCCTGGGCCGCACCGACCCGCTCGGGCTGCCCGCCGCCTTCCGGTTCGCCTCGCCGTTGGCCGCCGCGCTGTGCGTGCTGGCCGCCGGGCTCGCCTGGCGGGCCGGGCTGCGCGCCTACCGCTCCACCGGAAGCTGAGGGAAGGGGAACCGTGGCCGTGATCGAGGTCGAGGACGTCCGGCGGAACTTCACCGTCCGCACCAGGGAAGGGCGCTGGCGCCGCGGCAGGCGCGAGGTGCGGGCCGTCGACGGGCTGAGCTTCACCGTCGGGGAGGGCGAGTGCGTCGGCTACATCGGGCCCAACGGCGCCGGGAAGTCCACCACCGTCAAGATGCTCACCGGCATCCTGGTGCCCAGCGGCGGACGGCTGCGGGTGGCCGGCGTCGACCCGGCCGCCCGCCGGGCCGAACTCGCCCGCCGGATCGGCGTGGTGTTCGGCCAGCGCACCACCCTGTGGTGGGACCTGCCGCTGCGCGACAGCTACGAACTGGCCCGGCGGATCTACCGGATCCCCGACGCCCGCTACCGGGCCAACCTCGACCGCTGCGTCGAACTCCTCGACCTGGGCCCGCTGCTGGACACCCCCGTGCGCCAGCTCTCACTCGGCCAGCGGATGCGCGGCGACCTGGCCGCCGCCCTGCTGCACGACCCCAGCGTGCTGTACCTGGACGAGCCCACCATCGGGCTCGACACCGTCAGCAAGGCCAAGGTCCGCGCGTTCCTGCGCGAGACCAACCGGGAACGGCGCACCACCGTGCTGCTCACCACCCACGACCTCACCGACATCGAGCAGCTGTGCGGCCGGGTCATGGTGATCGACCACGGCCGCCTCGTCCTGGACGGCCCGCTGGAGCGGCTGCACGAGATCGGCGGCAGCGAACGCACCCTGGTCGTCGACCTCGCCGAGGCGCACCCGCCGATCGACCTCCCCGGCGTCCGGGTCGCCCGCACCGAGGGCCCCCGCCAGTGGCTGGCCTTCCCGGCCCGGCAGAGCGCCGCGCCGATCGTCGCCGCCGTCGCCGCGCGCTACCCCCTGGTCGACCTGTCGGTGCGGGAACCCGCCATCGAGGACGTGATCGCCCGGATCTACGCCGGGAACGCCGTCCCGTCCGCGCCCGCGCCCTGAGCCCCCGCCCTCACTCGTTGGAGTGGCGGAAGTGACCGGACGGCCGCTGCGGGAGTTGACACCTCGTGACCGAGCAAGGACCGGACGTCAGCGTGGTGATCGCCGTCCACGACACCATGCCCTACCTCACCGCCTGCCTGGACTCGCTGGTGGGCCAGAGCATCGGGCGGCAGCGGATGGAAGTCGTCGCCGTCGACGACGGCTCCAGCGACGGCAGCACCGAGGAGCTCGCCCGCTACGCCGCCGCCCACCCCGGCCTGTTCCGCACCGTGCGGCAGCCCGCGTCCGGCGGCCCCGCCAAGCCCACCAACCGCGGCACCGAACTCGCCCGCGGCCGCTACCTGATGTACCTCGGCTCCGACGACTGGCTCGGCCCCGAGGCGCTGGAGCGGATGGTCGACGCCGCCGACCGGTGGGAGTCCGACGTGCTGATCCCCAAGCAGGTCGGCGAGCACGGCCGGGTCGTCCCGCAGGGCATCTTCGAGCGCACCGCCGAACACGTCGGCTTCACCGACTCCGCCCTCGCCTGGGCCCTCGGCGACACCAAGCTGTTCCGCCGCGACCTGGTCACCCGGCACGGGCTGCGCCGCCGCGAGGACCTGGTCATCCACTCCGACCAGCCCTTCACCCTCGGCGCGCTGCTGCACGCCCGCAAGGTCTCCGTCCTCGCCGACTACGACTACTACCACCTGGTGCTCCGCCGGGACCGCTCCAACGTCACCCACCGGGCCGGGCCGATGGACCGGCTGCGCGGCTTCACCGCCGCCCACGAGGTGCTCGACCGGGCCACCCTGCCCGGCCCCGCCCGGGACGCCGTCCGCGCCCGCTACTTCAGCTGGGACGTCCCGCAGCTGCTCCAGGCCCCCTTCCTGGACGAGCCGCCCGCCATGCAGCGGCGGATCGTCCAGGAGATCGCCCGGTTCACCGAGCGGCACTGCCCGCCCGCCGTGTTCCGCACCCTGCCCGTCCCCGCCCGGCTGCGCCTCGCCCTGGCGCGGCGCGGCGAACTCCACGCGCTGTGCGACCTGATCGCCTGGGAGCAGGACCACGGCGAGGCCACCCCCGTCCGCCGCGGCTCCCGGCTCTACGCCCACTACCCGATGTTCCGCGACCGCCGCTCCGGCCTGCCCGACGCCCTGTTCGAGGTCGGCCCGGCCCCCGGCCCGGCCGGCTGGCGCCGCCTCGTCCCCGCCCCGCTGCGCCGCGCCCGGTGGGCCGCCAAGCGCGCGCTGCGCCGGGCCCGGCGGGACGGGCTGGCCGCGGCCCTGCGGGGAGCCGTCCGGTGAGCGCCCCCGCACAGCAGGACGCCCTGGACGTCTGCGTGGTGGGCCTTGGCAAGATCGGCCTGCCGCTGGCCGTCCAGTACGCCGCCAAGGGCCACCGGGTCACCGGCGCCGACATCGCCCCCGCCGTGGTCGCCGCCGTCACCGCCGGACGGCCGCCCTTCCCGCGCGAGGCCCACCTCGCCGAACGCCTCGCTGAGGCCGTCGCCGCCGGGCGGCTGCGCGCCACCACCGACACCGCCGCCGCGACCGCCGGGGCCGACGCCGTGGTGATCGTCGTCCCGCTGGTCACCGACCCCGACGGCAGCCCCGACTTCGCGCTGCTGGACGCCGCCACCGACGCCGTCGCCGCCGGACTGCGCCCCGGCACCCTGGTCAGCTACGAGACCACCCTGCCGGTCGGCACCGTCCGCGGCCGCTTCGCCCAGCGGCTGGAGGCGGGCTCCGGCCTGGCCGCCGGACGGGACTTCGCGCTGGTGTTCAGCCCCGAACGCGTCCGCACCGGGCGGGTCTTCGCCGACCTGCGGCGCTACCCCAAGCTGGTCGGCGGCATCGACGAGGACTCCACCCGGCGCGGCGTCGACTTCTACCGGGCCGTCCTCGACTTCGACCCGCGCCCCGACCTGCCGCGCGGCAACGGCGTGTGGGCGCTGTCCGGCGCCGAGGCCGCCGAGTTCGCCAAGCTCGCCGAGACCACCTACCGGGACGTCAACATCGCGCTGGTCAACCAGTTCGCCCGGTACGCGGACCGGGTCGGCGTCGACCTCGCCGAGGTCATCGACGCCTGCAACTCGCAGCCCTACAGCCACCTGCACCGCCCCGGCATCGCGGTCGGCGGCCACTGCATCCCGGTCTACCCCCGGCTGTACCTGTGGAACGACCCCGGCGCCAGCGTGGTGCGCACCGCCCGCGAGGCCAACGAGCAGGTCCCGGAGTACGCGGTCGGCCTGCTGGAGGGCGCACTCGGCCCGCTGACCGGCGTCGCCGTGACCGTGCTCGGCGCGTCCTACCGGGGCGGCGTCAAGGAGACCGCGTACTCCGGCGTCTTCCCGCTGGTCGCGGCGCTGCGCGCGGCCGGGGCCGAGGTCGGCGTCAGCGACCCGCTGTACCCCCCGGCGGAACTGGCCGCGCTCGGCCTGCCGCCGGACGAGGGCAAGCCCGCCGCCGCGCTGGTCGTCCAGGCCGACCACCCCGAGTACCGGGACCTCGGCGCGGTCGACTTCCCCGGCGTCCGGGTGCTGCTCGACGGCCGCCGGGTCACCGACCCGGCCCGCTGGGAGGGCGTGCGGCGGATCGTGCTCGGCGGCGGGGGCTGAGGCGCGGGCGGCGCGGCGGGCCGGGGCACGGTAGGCGCGGGCGGCTGACGCCGGACGGGCGGATTCGCGGGGTGGCGGCCGTTTCGGCCGCCCCGTGTGCCAGGCTGACGGGGTGAGCACGGACGAGACGGCCCCCGGAGTCAGGTTCACCGCTGCCGACGAGGAGAAGCGGCGCGGCGTGCGGCGGATGAAGACCATCGCGACCGGCCTGCTCGGCCTGGCCACGCTGGTGTTCGCGCTCGCCACCTGGGCCCGGTCCTCCGGCGCGGGCGCCTGGGCCGGGTACGTGGCCGCCGCCGCCGAGGCCGGCATGGTCGGCGCGCTCGCCGACTGGTTCGCCGTCACCGCGCTGTTCCGCCGCCCGTTCGGGCTGCCGATCCCGCACACCGCGATCATCCCGACCAAGAAGGACGCCTTCGGCCGCTCGCTCGGTGACTTCGTCGGCGACAACTTCCTCTCCGCGCCGGTCGTCCGGGCCCGGCTCGGCAAGATCGGCGTGGCCCGGCGGCTCGGCGAGTGGCTGTCCGCGCCCGGCAGCGCCGAACGCGTCACCCGGGAGGCCGCCGCCGCGCTGCGCGGGCTGCTCGCGGTGCTCCGCGACGACGACGTGCAGGCCGTGGTCGCCGAGGCGGTCACCCGGCGGGCCGCCGCCACCTCGGTCGCCGAACCCGCCGGACGGCTGCTCGGCAAGGTCGTCGCCGACGGCGGGCACCGGGGCCTGGTCGACCTGGTCGCGGTGCGCGCCCACGACTGGCTGGTCGAGCACCACGGCGAGGTGGTCGCCCGGGTCACCGCCAAGACCCCCGGCTGGACGCCCAAGTTCCTCGACCAGCAGGTCGGCGAGCGCGTCTACAAGGAACTGCTGCGCTTCGTCGGCGACGTCCGCGACGACCCCGTCCACCCCGCCCGCGGCGCCCTCGACAACTTCCTCGCCGACTTCGCCCAGGAACTCCAGCACGACCCCGCCACCATCGACCGGGTCGAACGCGCCAAGGCCGACCTGCTGGCCCGCCCCGAGGTGCAGGAGCTGATCGCCTCCTCCTGGGCGGCCGTCCGCACCCTCGTCCTGAACGCCGCCGAGGACGAGGACAGCGAGCTGCGCCGCCGCCTCACCGAGGCGCTGCGCACGCTCGGCCGCCGGCTCGCCACCGACGGCAGGCTCCAGGCGAAGGCCGACGGCTGGCTGCTGGACGCCGCCGAGTACGTGGTCTCCACCTACCGGGAGGAGATCACCTCGCTGATCTCCGACACCGTGGCCGGCTGGGACGCCGACGACGCCTCCCGCAAGATCGAGGCCAACGTGGGGCGCGACCTGCAGTTCATCCGGATCAACGGCACCGTGGTCGGCGCCCTCGCCGGGCTGCTCATCCACACCGTCAGCACCGCCCTCGGCGGCTGACGGCGCACCGGGACGACCCGCCCCCCGGCGAGCGCGGGTTAGCATGCGAGGTCTGTCCGGGTCCGGGTGAGAGTAGACGGGAGCGTGCCGTGGCCGAGGGTGTCCAGGGAGTCCGGGGGATCGAGGCATTCATCGCCGGAATGCCGAAGGCGGAGCTGCACGTGCACCACGTGGGCTCGGCCTCGCCGCGGGTGGTGGCCGAGCTGGCGGCACGGCACGCCGGGCGCAGCAAGGTCCCGGTCGACCCGCAGGCGCTCGCCGAGTACTTCACCTTCACCGACTTCGCGCACTTCATCGAGGTCTACCTGAGCGTCGTCGACCTGGTCCGGGACGCCGAGGACGTCCGCGCGCTGACGTACGGCGTCGCGCAGGACATGGCCCGGCAGAACATCCGGTACGCCGAGCTGACCGTCACCCCGTACTCGTCGGTCAGCCGCGGCATCCCCGACGTCGCCTTCATGGAGGCGATCGAGGACGCCCGGCTGTCCGCCGAGAAGGACCTCGGCATCGTGCTGCGCTGGTGCTTCGACATCCCCGGCGAGGCCGGGCTCGCCTCCGCCGAGGAGACCGCCCGCCTCGCCCTGGACCTGGCCCCCGACGGGCTGGTCTCCTTCGGGCTCGGCGGCCCCGAGATCGGCGTGCCGCGCCCGCAGTTCAAGCCGTACTTCGACCGGGCCCGGGCGGCCGGGCTGCACAGCGTGCCGCACGCGGGCGAGTCGACCGGCCCCGAGACGGTGTGGGACGCGATCCGGGTGCTCGGCGCGGAACGGATCGGCCACGGCACCCAGTCGGTCAAGGACCCGGCCCTGGTCGACTACCTCGGCGAGCACCGGATCCCGCTGGAGGTCTGCCCGACGTCCAACCTGGCGACCCGGGTGGTCGAGCGGATCGAGGACCACCCGGTCCGGCAGATGGTCGACGCCGGGCTGGTGGTCACCGTCAACAGCGACGACCCGCCGATGTTCGGCACCGACCTGAACACCGAGTACGCCGTCGCCGCGAAGCTGCTCGGCCTGGACGAGGCCGGGATCGCGGCGCTCGCCCGCAACGCCGTCGAGGCGTCCTTCCTGGACGCGGCGGGCAAGCACCGGCTGACCGGCGAGATCGACGCCTACCTGGCGGGCTGGCCCACCGCCTGAGGGCCGGTGCCTCCGGCGGGGCCGGCGGCCGGGCGGTGCAGGTACCACCGCTCGGCCGCCGTCCAGGCGGTGGAGGTCAGCAGGTAGAGGCCGCCCGCGAGGGGCAGCAGCAGGGCGAACAGCGGGGTGCCGAAGGCCAGCCAGCGCAGCGGACCGGCGGCGGCGCCGCCCGGGGCGCTCTTCGTGGGGGCGCCCTTCGCAGCGGCGTTCTTCGTGGCGGTGCCCTTCGCGGTGGAGCCCTTGGTGGCGGTGTCCTTCGCGCGGCGGGTGTTGGACCAGGCGAGGGCGAGCAGGGCCGCCTCCAGGGCGGCGAAGACCGCGAACTGCGCCGGGGTGCGGGCCGCCGCGGGGTGCGCGGCGAGCGGGACGCCCACGAGGGTCGCGTCCAGCAGGTGGCCCGGGGCGGTGGTGAACAGGCGGTACATCACCGAGAAGAACGGCGCCTGCAGCAGCACCGGCAGCAGGCCCGCGAACGGGCCGACGCCCTCGGCGCGGTGCAGGGCCAGCAGTTCGCGGTTCAGCCGCTCGGGGCTCCCGGCGTGCCGCTCGCGCAGCCGCGCGACCCGCGGGGCGAGCCGCAGCCGGGCCCGCTCGGCCCGGGCCGCGGAACGGGCCAGCGGGTGCAGGGCCGCGCGGACGGCCAGCGTGAACAGGACGATCGCGACCGCGGTGGGGACGGCGGTGGCGAGGGCCGCGACGGCGGTGCGGGCGAGGTGGACGGCGGGGTCGAGGAAGCTCAGGACGGACACGGTGGCTCTCCGGGAGTCGGCGGTGCTCGGGCGACGGTGCTCGGAGGGCGGACGCGCGGAGGGGGCCCGGCGGCGCCACGGGCCCGGGGGCGGGCGTGGCGGGGCCGGGAGAGCGGCGAACCCCGGTCTCGTGCAAGGGAGTTCGGCGGAGCGTCGGCGGAAGGACGGGCCCCTCAGGCGGCCGCGGCCGGGTGTCCCGGGGCTCGGGGGCGCGCACGGCCCGGGGCGTCCGGGTCGCGCGGGGGGAGGTAGGCGGTGCGGTAGGCGCGGCGGCGCAGGGCGGCCGCGTGCACGGCCGCGGGGGTGCGGGCACCCGGCGGGCCGACCGCGGTCAGGGTGGCGGCGACGGCGGCGGTGAGCAGCAGCAGCGCGGCCGCGGTCAGGGCGCCGGGGCCGGTGGGCAGGTCGCCGGTGAGGACCCGCAGCAGCGCGAGGAGGAGCGGCACGGCGAGCACGGTGCGCACCTCCTCGGGTCGGGTCGTCCGGGATCGACGCTACCTCAACGGCCGTGCGGAGGACGGAAGTTCCCGTGCTCCCGCCGTGAGCCGGGCCCGTGAGCCGGGGCCGGGAGCGGGGCCCGAGGGCGGGCCCCGTCGCCGGGGCCGGGTCAGGGGAGGCGGACCACGGAGGCCGTCGCCGCGGAGGCGCGGGCGGCTTCCAGGACGGTGAGGGTGGCGACCGCGTCGCGCGGGTCGACGGGGGGCGGGGTGCGGTCGGCGAGGGAGGCGGCGATGCCCGCGTAGTAGGCCGGGTAGTCGCCGGGGTCGGTGGTGACGGGTTCGGCGTCGCCGTCGCTGCCGAGCAGCCCGTACGCGGCGGGGTCGTCGTCGCCCCAGTGGCGGTCCGGCCCGCCGGGGCGGCGCCCGGCCCGGAGGGCGGCCTCCTGCGGGTCCATGCCGAACTTGACGTAGCCCGCGCTGTCGCCGAGGACCCGCAGGCGCGGCCCGGCGAGCGGGGCGAGGGCGCTGGTCCACAGCTGGGAGCGGACGCCGCCGGTGTGGGTGAGGGCCAGGAAGGAGTCGTCGTCGACCACCGCGCCGTCGCGGCGCACGTCGATCTCCGCGTACACCGTCTCGACCGGGCCGAACAGGGCCAGCGCCTGGTCGACCAGGTGGCTGCCCAGGTCGTACAGGGTGCCGCCGACCTCGGCCGGGTCGGCGAGCTCGCGCCAGCCCGGCTTGGGCTTGGGGCGGAAGCGCTCGAACCGGGACTCGAAGCGGTGCACCCGGCCGAGTCGGCCCTCCGTGACCAGGCGGCGGACGGTCAGGAAGTCGCCGTCCCAGCGGCGGTTCTGGAACACCGACAGCAGCAGGCCGGACTTCTCGGCGAACTCGCACAGGTCGCGGGCCTCGGCGCTGGTCGCGGCGAGCGGCTTGTCGACCACGGTGGCCAGGCCCGCGAGCAGGGCGGTGCGGGCGAGCGGGACGTGGGTCCGGTTGGGGGAGGCGATCACCACCAGGTCGAACCGGTCGGCGTCCTCGAACAGCTGCTCGGGAGTGTCGAGGGCGCGGGCGCCCGGGTGGTCGCGGTGCAACTGGGCGCGGCGGTCGGGGTTGGCGGTGACCACCGCGTCCAGCTGCAGGCCGGGGGTGGTGGCGATCAGCGGGGCGTGGAAGGCGGAACCTGCCAGGCCGTAGCCGATCAGGCCGACGCGGAACGGGGCGGGGGGCGTGCTGCTCATGCCCTCAACTCAACCACCCCGGCCCCCCGGACGGTGGGATCAGCGGCCGTTCCCGGGGCGGCGCCGACAGAGCACGACGAACGCCGCACCCGTCAGCAGCAGCACCGATCCGAGGGACAGCAGGACCCCGTCGGCCGTCGCGTCACCGCCGCCGGTCCGGGCGAGCTGCCGGTGGGTGGGCGCGGGGGTGGGCACGGCGCTGGGGGAGGGGGAGACGGACCCGGACGGGGACGGGGACGGGGAGGCGGACGCGGTGGGGGAGGCGGAGGACGCCGGGCCCGCGTCGGCGGCCCGGGCGGCCGGGGCGCCGAGCAGGACGGCGGCGGCCAGCAGCAGGGCGGCGGCGGCGCGGTGGACGGAGGCCATCAGGGGCTCCCTTGCGTCGTGCGGAGAGGGTGTGTCCGGGACGCTAGCCAGCCGGAGCGGCCGACCTGACGGTACGTCAGGGTAGTTACGGGCGGCTTAAGGCCGCGTTGAGGCGCCCCGGACCGCGGGCGACGGTCCGGGGCCGGGCGGTCACTCCCCGTTCGCGAACAGGACGGTCGCCGCGCGGTGGGTGTCGGTGTACTCGCGGACGGCGGCGATCCGGCCGTCGCGGACGGTGAAGACGCCCAGGTTGAGGTTCTCGTACAGCCGGCCGTGCACGGTGGTGCAGCGCGAGGTCCACTCGGCGACCACCCGGTCGCCCTGCACGACCGGTTCGCCGACCAGGGCGACCTCGACGGCGGTGCCGGGGGCGATCAGGGCGCCGATCGAGCCGAGGAAGTCCTCGACGACCGCCCTGCGGCCCCGCCACTCGCCGCTCAGCGGCAGGTCGCCCGGGTAGGTCCAGACGGCGTCCTCGGCGAAGGCGTCCCGGACGGCGTCCGCGTCTCCGCGGGCCACGGCGGCCACGTAGTCGGCGACGACGGTGCGGGGGTCGGTGACGGTCCGGGGGTCGGTGCTCATGGCGGATCTCCTCGTCGGGCGGGTCAGTTGAGGGTCAGGACGGTGTTGCCGCGGACGCGGCGGCCGCGCAGGGCGGCGATCGCGTCGGCGGTGCGGTGCCAGTCGTCGACCAGGCCGAGCTCGGGGTGCAGCCGGCCCTCGGCGGTCAGCCGGACCAGGGTGTGCAGGTCCGGGCCGTCCGGGTGGTCGACGTCCGCGTAGCTGAAGTGCTCGACGGCGGCCGAGACCGGGCCGTTCAGCAGGGCGAAGAAGTCCAGCCGGACCGGCTCGCGGGAGGCCTGGCCGAACCAGAGCAGCCGGCCGCGCGGCGCCAGCAGGGCCAGCGCCCGGGGCAGTTCGGCGCCGCCGGTGGACTCCAGCACCAGGTCGTACGGGCCGCGCGCCCCCGCCACCGCGTGCACCACCTCGGCGGCGCCCAGCTCCCGCAGCCGCTCGCCGCGCTCGGCGTTCGCGGTGACGGCCGTCAGCTGCGCCCCGGCGGCCGCGGCCAGCTCGGTCAGGTAGTGGCCGACGCCGCCGGACGCGCCGGTCAGCAGCAGTCGCCGCCCGGTCACCGCGCCCGCCGCGCGCAGCAGCCGCAGCGCGGTCAGGCCCGCCAGCGGCAGCGCGGCGGCCGCGGCCGCGTCCAACTGCTCGGGCAGCACCGCCAGCGCGTCCGTGCGCACCGCCGCGTACTCGGCCCAGCCCGCGCCCGGCGGGTGCGCCACCACCCGCTGCCCGACCGCCGGGCCGGTGCCGTCCGCGGCGGCCTGCACGACCAGGCCGGCGACGTCCTTGCCGGGCCGCCAGCCCGGTGGCGGGTCCTCCAGCAGGAAGGTCTCGCCCCGGTTCACCGAGAACGCGTCGACCTTCACCAGCACCTCGTCGGGGCGCGGTTCGGGTTGCGGGACCTCGGCGAACTCGACCGTGCCGCGGGCGGGGACCAGGGCCTTCATCGGGGGACCTCCTCGGGTCGTGCGGGGTGCCGTGCGGGGCGTCTCGCGGGGTGTCGTGCGGGCCGTTCCGGCGATGGCCTCAGTCAACGCCCCGGGCCAAAGGAGGGTCCAACAACCGGAACTCCCCGCCGACAACCGGCGGTTGTCGGCGATGATGGCCCGATGGACGACCCGGACCTCCGGCAGCTGCGCGCCTTCGTCACCGTCGCAGAACAGCGCCACTTCGGGCGCGCCGCCGAGCAGTTGGCGATCACTCAGCAGGCCGCCTCGAAGCGGATCGCCGCCCTGGAGCGGGAGTTGGGCGTCCGGCTGCTCGAACGCAGCCCCGCTGCCGTGCAACTGACCGACGCCGGGCAGCAGTTGCTCGCCCCCGCGCGGGCCGCCCTGGCTGCCGGGCAGGCCGCCGTCGCCGCCGTCCGGCAGCGCTCCGCACCCGCCCGGCTGGACGTCTGGGGCCACCTGTACGAGCCGCTGCGCACCGTGCGCGAAGCGCTCGCCGCGGACCCGGGGCCGGCCGTCGAGGTCGGCCCGGCCCGGGACTTCGCCGCCGTCGCCGCCGCCCTCGTCCGGGGCGAGAGCGCCGCCGGGTTCGGCCGCCACCAGCCCGGTGCCGAACGGGAGTTGGCGCACCGGCTGGTCCGGCTGGAACCCCTCGACGCGGTGCTCCCCGCCGACCACCCGCTGGCCCGCGCCGAGCGGCTGCGCCCCGCCGACCTGGCCGCGCTGCGGCTGGTGCTGCCCGCCGACCCCGCCCGGCTGGACTTCCTGGCCCGGTTCGGCGAGCGCTTCGGCGTCCCGCTGCTGCCCGGCGAGGCCAACCTCGGCCTGGCCCACCTGCTCGACCGGGTCCGCGCCGTCCCCGACGGCTGCACCCTGCTGCCCGCCGAACTCCCGCTCGCCGTCCCGCCCGGCCTGGCCGTCCGCCCGCTCGCCGACCCCGTCCCGCTGTACGCCTGGTCGCTGGTCTGGCACCGCGAACGCCCGCACCCCGCCGTCCCCGCCCTGCTGCGGGCCTTCGCCGACCGCGGCCGCGACCGCCGCTGGCTGGAGTACCGCCCCGACCGCGACTGGCTGCCCGGCGCGGACGCCCGCGACCTGGCATGACGCAGGCCCCCGGCGCGGTGCGCACCGGGGGCCTGCGGGGAGCGGGGTCAGACCAGCTCGACCAGGTCGGCGATCGAGTTGACCACCTGGGTCGGCCGGTACGGGAAGCGGTCGACCTCGGAGGCCTGGGTCAGGCCGGTCAGCACCAGGAAGGTCGACATGCCCGCCTCCATGCCGGAGACGATGTCGGTGTCCATCCGGTCGCCGATCATCGCGCTGTTCTCCGAGTGCGCGCCGATCGCGTTCAGGCCCGCGCGCATCATCAGCGGGTTCGGCTTGCCGACGAAGTACGGCTCCACGCCGGTCGCCTTGGTGATCAGCGCGGCCACCGCACCGGTCGCGGGCAGCGCGCCCTCGGCGGACGGGCCGGTCTCGTCCGGGTTGGTGGCGATGAACCGGGCACCGTCGTTGATCAGGCGTACTGCCTTGGTCATCGCCTCGAAGGAGTACGTGCGGGTCTCGCCCAGCACGACGAAGTCCGGGGCGGAGTCGGTCAGCACGTAGCCGACGTCGTGCATCGCGGTGGTCAGACCGGCCTCGCCGATCACGTACGCGGTGCCGCCCGGACGCTGGTCGTCCAGGAACTTCGCGGTCGCCAGCGCGGACGTCCAGATGTGCTCGGCGGGCACGTCCAGGCCCATCCGGGCGAGGCGGGCGTGCAGGTCGCGCTGGGTGTAGATCGAGTTGTTGGTGAGCACCAGGAAGGGCTTCCCGGACTCACGCAGCCGCTTGATGAAGGCATCGGCCCCGGGGATCGGCACGCCCTCGTGGATGAGGACTCCGTCCATGTCGGTCAGCCAGGTCTCGATGGGCTTGCGGTCTGCCACGTGGGTGTCTCCTCGGTCTTGCAATGGTCGAACGATCTTCGTGATCGCTCCGACCGGACACCGCTGGCCGGTCGGGCGCCACAGGCTGCCCCAACGCCGATCAGCCTAGTCGTCCGGGCCGGTCGGCCACAGGGGCGTCCGCGTCCGCGGACGCCGGGGACACCCGCGGACGCCGACGGCGGGCGGCCCGGGACACCCCGCGCCGCCCGCCGTCCGCACCGGCCCGCCGTCAGCTCGCGTACGGGTTCCCGCCCGACGGCGGCTGCTGCCCGTACGCGGGCGGCGCGGGCGGCTGCCGGCCGTACGCCGGAGGGGCGGGCGGGGCGCCGTAGGGCGGCTGCGCGGGGGGCTGCTGGCCGTACGCGGGCGGCTGCTGGCCGTAGGGCTGCTGGGGCGGCTGCTGGCCGTACGGCGCGCCGGGCGGCACCGGGCCGGGGCCGGAGCCCGCGGAGCGGTTGCGCCGCACGACCAGCACCACCACGAGCACCACCACCAGGACGCCCGCCACTGCACCGCCGACGACCAGCGGCAGCTTGCTCGACCCGGACGACTTCTCCCCCTCGGCCACCGGCGCCGCGGCCGGGGACGCGGTCCCGTCCGGAGCGGCCCCCGAGGGCGCCCCGGCGGCGTCGCCCGCCGCCCCGCCCGGCTGGTCGTCCGCACCGGCCGACGGCGCGGACGAGGCCCCGCCGCCGCTCCCGGCCGCGGCCGCGGGCAGCGGGCTGACGTCCGCCGGGCCCGGGTCGCCGGGGGTGGTCAGGGCGATCCGGGGGCGGACCACGCCGTAGCCGAGGAAGTCGCTGCGCTGGCCCTGGCCGCTCGCGGTGTTGATCAGCACCCGCAGCACCTGGTTGGCCGTCCAGTCGGGGTGCGCGGACCAGACCAGCGCGGCGGAGGCGGAGACCAGGGCGGTGGAGTCGGAGGTGCCGTCGCCCTTGCAGTAGCCGGACGTGCCGGTGCACGCGCCGTAGATCTCCACGGCCGGGGCGGCCAGCGCCACCTGCGGACCGTGCTGGGACTTCGCCCACGCCTTCCCGTCGCGGTCGGCACCGGCCACGCCGACGACGCCGGGCAGCGCGGCCGGGTACGCGACGGGGTTGCCGTCGGCGCCCTCGTTGCCGACGGCGGCGACCACGAGCGCGCCGCGGGAGTTGGCGTGGTCGACGGCCGCCTGGAGCTTGCTGCGGTTGGCGGCCGTGAGGCTGGTGGTGCCCTGGGAGACGTTGATGACCTTGGCGCCGTGGTCGGCCGCGTAGCTGATCCCCCGGGACAACTGGTCCGTGTACCGGTCGTCGTTCTCGAAGGTGCCGCCGCCCATGTCGTTGATCTTGACGGGGAGGATCTTCGCGCCGGGGGCGAGCCCGTAGGCGCCCTGGCCGTTCAGGCTCTTCCCGCTGCCGGCGATGTCGCTGGCCATGTGGGTGCCGTGGCCCGCCGGGTCGGAGAGCTCCCCGCCGGACAGGCCGCTCAGGTCGGTGCCCGGGACGAGCTGACCCGCCAGGTCGGGGACGTCGCCCTGCACGCCGGTGTCGACCACGGCGACGACGATGCCCTTGCCGGTGCTGGTCCGCCACATCTCCTCGGCGTGCATGGCGTCCAGGTGCCACTCCTGCGCGCGGATCGAGTCCACCGCCGACGCGGGACCGGCCGACCACCCCCACAGGACGGCGCCGACCGCCGCCGCTGCGGCGAACCGCCGCCCCCGTCCTGCCCTGTCCGTTCGCCGCATCACACTCTCCCTCGTGCTCCGTCGTGTGCACCGGGGCGTCCCCGCCGCACGGTTCGGCCCGGCCGCGGGAGCCGCAGCCCCCGCGACCGGGCCGTCCGAACCGGTCGCTACTCGATCACGTTCGGGTTGACCGGGCCCATCCCGGACGTCCAGGTGTTCTCGTCCTCGGTCAGGTAGTCCGGGCGGTTGCCCTGGGCCTTGCCCTTGCGGCTCGCGCCGCCGCCACCGCCCTGGCCGCCGCCGAACGAGCCCCCGGCCCGGCCGTCCGCGCCCCGCTCGGCCCGGCCGCGCAGGCCGGTGCCGCCCGGGGTGAACTCGCCGCGCCCGCCGGTGCCGCGGCTGCCGCCGACGGTGCCGCCCGCGCGGCTGACCATCCCGCTGCCGCGCGAGCCGCCCGCACCGCCGCGGGCACCGCCCGCGCCGCCACCGCCGCCGCCGTGCATGCCGCCGCCCATGCCGCCCGCGCCCGCGCGGCCGGCCTGGCCCGCGGCGCCCGCGGCACCCGTGGAGGAGCCGGTGCCGCCGGTGCCCGGGCGGGCACCCGTCCCGGCGGTCCCGGCCGAGCCGGTGCCGCCGGTGCGGCCGCCGGTGGCGCCGCCGCCGAGGGTGCTCCCGCCGACGCCGCCCCGGCCGCCGGGGATCCCGCCCCCGGCCACGTAGCCGCCGCCACCGCCGTAACCGCCGCCGGTGTAGCCGCCACCGCCACCGCCACCGGTGTAGCCGCCACCGCCGCCGACCGGCGGGGTGACGACCGGCGGGTCGGTGTGGGCGATCCGCAGCGGCGGGGGCGTCGGGCCGGTGACCGGCGGCGAGGTCCAGGGCGGGGTCGGGGTCGGGTTCGGGCCCGGGGTCGGCGTGGGGGTCGGGCCGGTGGTCGGCGGCGACCAGGTCGGCGGCCGGTACGTCGAACCCCCGCCGCCGCCGCCCCCGCCGATGCCGCCGCCCCCGCCGCCGGTGTACCCGCCACCGCCGCCACCGCCGGTGTAGCCGCCGCCGCCCCCGGTGCCGCCGCCCCCGCCGATCGGCACGTCCTGGAGGTCGTCCCTCTGCTTCGCCCCCGGCGGAGCCGGGAACACCGGCACCTGCGCCGAGTTGAGCTGCGTGGTGGCGTGCTCGTACGACTGGCTGAGGCGCTCCATCTGTGTGATGGCCTCCTGGTGCGCCTCGAAGATGCGGTCGGACGCGGCGCGGGCCTGGTCCTCGCTGACCCAGTCGGAGTCGAACATCCCGGCGACCTTGCCGCCGACGAAGCCGCCCACGACGGTGCCGACGCCAGGCATCAGGACGCTGCCGACCACGGCGCCGCCGATGGTCGCGGCGGTGTTGTCCTGGGCCTCGTAGCGGCGCAGCGTCTCGATGTCCTCCTGCGGGACCGGCGGCAGGCCGTACTTGACGTTGCTGAGGGTGTCGGCCGCGGAGGTCATGTAGGTGCCCGCGGTCCGCGAGTACGAGGCCAGGTCCATGGTGGAGCGGGAGACCTGGCCGCCCCAGGCCTTGAAGCTGTCGGCCGCGGTGCCCTCCCAGTCGAGGCCGCTGATGTGGGCGTGCAGCTCCTCGCTGATCTGGTCCATCTGCGCGGCGGCGTCGGACAGTTGGCGGCCGACGTAGGACACCGCGAACGGGTCCGCTTCCTGCACCATGGCCAGCAGTTCCTCGTGGCTGGCACGGCCGATCTCGCCCGGCTGGAGGCGGACCAGTCTTCTCTCTTCGAGTTCCATCGCGTTTCTTCCCCCTGAGGTGTGGGCCGACCGGCCGACGGTCAGTACGAGCCCTGCTGGGTGCCGGTGAGCGGGGCCTGCGGAGCCTGCGCGGCCGGGTGGCCGGCCTGCTGCGCTCCGGCCTGCCCGTAGCCGCCGACCGGCGGGCGGCTCGCCTGGGCGCCCGCCTGGTTGAGGATCGAGTGGAACTGCTGCTGCTGTTCGGCGTCGGCGTTGTCGTAGCCGCGGGCGGCCATGTCGATGCTGGCGCTCATCGCCTCGATCTGGAGGGACAGCGTCTGGGAGAGCTGCTCCAGGTTGGCGTGCACGGTGCTGTAGGCGCTCATCAGGTCGCCGGCCTGGCCGAAGTTCTGGCCGAGCTGACCGGGCGTCAACTGCTGCTGCGAGATCGTGCCCCGGCTCGCGGGGGAGCTGTTGAGCGTGCTCAGGATGGCGTCCACCCGGGACTTGAAGGTCTGCAGGCTCTCGATCTCGACCTTGACCGCGCTCGCGCCGACCTGGCCGGCCAGCGCCCGGGTGGCCGCGAACGCGGCGGCGCCCACGGCGCTGCCGAGGATGCCGGTGGGCGCGGTGCCCCCGCCGCCCCCGTCGCTGGATGCCTCGAGCATCGTGGTTCCCCTTCCCCCGTGGGCGCGGCCTGCCGCGCCCCTCCCTGCTTCAGATGTCGGCGCCCACTCCCCAGGGGCCCTGCGGGCCCGTTCCCGTGGCGGGTGCACGGGGCGCCAGGGCACAAAGATAGCGGTCCGGGGGGACAGCCGGGCAGGGACCCTGCGCGCACGTGCGACCGCGGCGGGACGGCCGCCGGGCGCCGGTGCCGCCGCGGCGGCCGAGCGGGCTGTCGGCGCGACTGTGTAGCGTTCAGCGCGGTGGGTCCGGGACGGGCCCGCGGAACGGTACGTACGAACGAGAACGGTCGCCGTGCGGCGCGGCCGGTGGGAGGTACAACGTGACGGAGCTGGCCGAGGCGTCCACGGGCGGCGTGCCGGAACTGCCCGCGTCCTGGCAGGCGGTGCTCGCCGAGGAGACCGGCAAGCCCTACTACGCGCAGCTGGCCGCGTTCCTGGCCGCCGAGCGCGCCGAGCACGAGGTGTTCCCGCCCGCCGGGCAGGAGTTCGCGGCGCTGGAGGCCACGCCGTACCAGGACGTCAAGGTGCTGATCCTCGGTCAGGACCCGTACCACGACAACGGCCAGGCGCACGGCATGAGCTTCTCCGTGCTGCCGGGCGTGAAGACCCCGCCGTCGCTGCGCAACATCTACAAGGAGCTCGGTACCGACCTCGGCCTGACCGTCCCCGACAACGGGTACCTGATGCCGTGGGCCGAGCAGGGCGTGCTGCTGCTCAACGCGGTGCTCACGGTGCGGGCGCACGAGGCCAACTCGCACAAGAACAAGGGCTGGGAGAAGTTCACCGACGCGGTGATCAAGGCGGTCAGCGCCCGCGAGGAGCCCTGCGTGTTCGTGCTCTGGGGCGGCTACGCGAAGAAGAAGCTCCCGCTGATCGACACCGGGCGCCACGTGGTGGTGCAGGGCGCGCACCCCTCGCCGCTGTCCGCGAAGCTGTTCCTCGGCAGCAAGCCGTTCTCGCAGATCAACGCGGCCCTGGAGGGCTTCGGTCAGAAGCCGGTCGACTGGCAGATCCCGAACCTCAAGGACTGACCGCACGGCCGCGGGGGCCCGGGAGCGCACCGCTCCCGGGCCCCGCGGCGTTCGGTCGGCCGGGCCGGCGGTCCGGTGGCGGTCCGGTGGCGGCTCGCGGCGGGGGAGGCCGGGCGCAGGCCCCCGGGGGTGGCGTCGGGGTGGCGGCGGGCCACACAGCGCCGACGGCCGATGCGTGGGCCCGCCACATGTCCTCCCGGTGGGCGCGCCCCTACGGTTCCGGCATCCCACCAGCACCGGAACGTCAGGAGCCCCCACCATGTCAGTCACGGACGCCACCCCCGGACGCCCCGTCCGGAAGCTCGCCGCGCTGGCGGCCTGCGTGCTGCTCGCCGCGGGCTGCGCGAAGGCCGGGACGGCGGGCAGCTCCACCGGGGCGGGCGCCGGGAGCCCGGTCAAGGTCGGCCTGGTGTACTCGCGGACCGGCCCGCTGGCCGCGTACGGCAAGCAGTACCTGGAGGGCTTCAAGGCGGGGCTGGCGTACGCGACCGGGGGCACCGGCGCGGTGGACGGGCACCCGGTGGAGATCACCGAGCAGGACGACGCGGGCGACCCGGCGAAGGCGGTCTCGGCGGTGAAGGACCTGATCGGCAAGGACGTGCGGATCCTGGCGGGTTCGACCGCGTCGGGCGTGGCGCTGCAGGTCGGGCCGATCGCGGCGCAGAACAAGGTGCTGTTCATCTCGGGCCCGGCGGCGGCGGACAAGGTCACCGGCCTGAACCGGTACACCTTCCGCTCGGGGCGGCAGTCGTACCAGGACACGAAGGCGGCGGCGTCGTTCATCGGCGACGCGAAGGGCAAGAAGGTCACGGTGCTGGCCCAGGACAGCGCGTTCGGGCAGGCCAACGTGGCGGCGGTGAAGGAGGTGCTGGGCGGCGAGGGCGCCACCGTGGACGCGGTGCTGGCGCCGCCGTCGGCGACCGACCTGACGCCGTTCGCGACCCAGGCGAAGGCCGCGAAGCCGGACCTGCTGTACGTGGCGTGGGCGGGCGACACCGCCTCGGCGCTGTGGACCTCGCTGACCCAGCAGGACGTGTTCTCGGCGACCAGGGTGGTCACCGGCCTGGACGTGGCGGCCTCGTACCCGCTGTTCGGCCCCGCCGCCGAGAAGATCGACTTCCTGAACCACTACTTCGCGGGCGCGGCGGGCGGCACCGAGGCCGAACTGGCGATGACCGACGCGGTCACGAAGGCCGGCTCCGAGCCCGACCTGTTCACCCCGGACGGCTTCACGGCCGCGCAGATGGTGGTGCACGCGCTGGAGGCCAACAAGGGCTCCGACGCGGACACCGACGCGCTGGTGAAGGCGCTGGAGGGCTGGAGCTTCGACGGCGTCAAGGGCCGGCTGACCGTCCGGGCCGAGGACCACGCGCTGCTGCAGCCGATGTTCCAGGTCAAGCTGACCGGCACCGGCGCCGCCGCCGTGCCCGCCGCCGAGAAGATCCTGACCGCGGAGCAGGTCGCCCCGCCGGTCGTGAAGATGGCGGGCTGAGCGGCATGGGAACCTCCGCCCCGGTGCTGCGGCTGGACGGGCTGGGCTGGTCCGTGCGCGGCGTCCCGATCGTGCAGGACGTGAGTTTCGAGGTGGCCGAGGGCGAGTTCGTGGCGTTCATCGGCCCCAACGGGGCGGGCAAGACCTCCCTGTTCAACCTGGTCTCCGGCATCCACCCCGCCTCGCACGGCACGCTGCACCTGGACGGGGCGGACATCACCGCGCTGCCGGTGCCCGCCCGGGCCCGGCGGGGGATCGGCCGCACCTTCCAGACCTCCTCGCTGTGGCCGGGCCTGACGGTGGCCGAGCACGTCCGCCTGGCCGCGCAGGCCGCGGCGGGGCCGGGCGCCTCGTACCGGATCTGGCGCCGCGCCGACCGCTACCGGCAGCAGGTGGAGCAGACGCTGGAGCGCACCGGCCTGGCCGACCGGGCCGACGACGTGGCCGCGTCGCTGTCGCACGGCGGCAAGCGGAAGCTGGAGCTGGCGGTGCTGCTGGTGGGCGAGCCGCGGCTGATCCTGCTGGACGAGCCGATGGCCGGGGTCAGCGCGGAGGAGGTGCCCGCGCTGGTGGAGCTGATCCGCTCGGTCCACCGGGAGCAGGGCCGCACCGTGCTGATGGTCGAGCACCACATGGACGTGCTCCTCGGGCTGGCCGACCGGCTCGCGGTGATGCACCACGGCACCCTGCTCGCACTCGACTCCCCGGACGCGGTGACGGCCGACGCCACCGTGCAGGGGGCCTACCTCGGGGAGGCGCTGTGAGCCTGCTGACGGTCCGTGACCTGAGGGTGGTGATCGACGGCCTGCACATCCTGCACGGGGTGGAGCTGGACGTCGCCGCCACCGGCGTCACCGCCCTGCTGGGGCGCAACGGCGCGGGCAAGACCACCACCGTCAAGGCCGTGATGGGCCTCGTCCCGCGCACCGGCGCCATCACCTTCGACGGCGCCGACATCACCGGGCTGCCGACCCACCGGGTGGTGCGGCGCGGCATCGGCTACGCCCCCGAGGACCGGGGCGTGTTCGCGCACCTGAGCGTCGCGGAGAACCTGCGGCTGGCCGAACGCGACCCGAACCCGGCCTACGACCTGGTGTTCGAGCTGTTCCCCGAGCTGAAGCAGCGCCACAGGCAGCCCGCGGGCACGCTCTCGGGCGGGCAGCAGCAGATGGTCGCCATCGCCCGCACCCTGCTCAACGGCAACCGGCTGGTCATCGCCGACGAGCCCACCAAGGGCCTCGCCCCGAAGATCGTCACCGAGGTCGCCGACGTGCTGGCCCGCGCCGCCGCGTCCGTCCCCGTCCTGCTGGTCGAGCAGAACCTCGCCCTGGTGCGCCGCATCGCCGGGCGCTGCGCGGTCCTCGCCGACGGGCGCACCGCCCACCAGGGCGACGCGGGCGCGCTGCTGGCCGACGCGGACGCCGCCCGCCGCCTGCTGGGCGTCGGCACCCACCACGCCACCCCCGGAGGGGACTCCCGATGAGCACCGTCGTCCTGCTCGCCTGCACCGGACTGGGGCTCGGCGCGCTGTACTTCCTGGTCGCCTCCGGCCTGTCGCTGGTCTTCGGCCTGATGGACGTCCTCAACTTCGCCCACGGCGCCCTGCTCTCCGTCGGCGCCTACGCCGCCTGGTGGGCCGCCACCGACGGGCACCTGGGCTTCTGGCTCGCGGTGGCCTTCGGCACGGTGGTGGGCACCGCCGCCTCGGTGCTGCTCGAACTCGTCCTGATCCGGCCGCTGTACGCCCGCCCCCGCGACCAGATCCTGGCCACCGTCGGCGTCGGCCTGGCGCTGCCCGCCCTGCTCATGGGCATCTGGGGCTCCGACGCCCGCCCCTTCCCCCAGCCCGCCGCCCTCTCCGGCACCGTCGACCTGCTGGGCGCGACCGTCCCGGTCAACCGCTTCGTGCTGGTGGCCGCCGCCCTGGCCGTCCTGCTCCTGCTACGGCTGTTCCTGGCCCGCACCCGCTACGGGCTGATCGTGCGGGCCGGGGTCGAGGACCGCGCCATGGTCACCGCCCTGGGCATCGACGTCCGCAGGGCCTTCACCCTGGTCTTCGCGATCGGCGGCGCCGCCGCCTCGCTGGGCGGGGCGCTGGCCGGGCTGTACTTCGGCTCGGTCAACCCCTCCCAGGGCACCGGCCTGCTGGTCTTCGCCTTCGTCGTCGTCGTGATGGGCGGCACGGGCTCGGTCACCGGCGCCGCCGTCGCCTCGGTCGGCGTCGGCCTCGTCCAGCAGTTCGCCAACTACGCTGCGGTTCCCGGTCTGGGGGCAGCCGGGCTCGGCGACCTGTCCGTGGTCGTCCTGCTCGCCGTCCTGCTGCTCGTCAAGCCCCGAGGACTCACCGGGAGACTCGCGTGACCGCCCCCCTCAAGCGCTGGTGGCCGCTGGCCCTGCTGCTCGCCCTGACCGCCGCGCCGTACAGCGCCCTGCCGCTGCCCGGCCTGCTCGACGGGCCGCTCGGCAGCCCCGGCAGCCTGCAACTGATCGCCCTGTGCCTGCTCTACGGCGGCCTCGCCACCGGCTACGACCTGCTGCTGGGCCGCACCGGACTGCTCTCCTTCGGCCACGCCCTCTACTTCGCCACCGGCCTGTACGCCACCGACCTGGCGATGCTCGACCTCGACCTGGACCTCGTGCCCGCCGCCGTGTTCGGCACCGCCTGCTCGACCGTCCTGGCCCTCGCACTGGGCTCGGTCTCGCTGCGGGTGACCGGCATCGGCTTCTCCATGGTCACCCTGGCCTTCGCCCAGGCCGGGGCCATCCTGGTCCAGCGCAACCCGGGCGGCCGCACCGGCGGCGAGGAGGGCCGCTCCGCCCCCGCCCAGCACCTGCCCGACGCGCTCGTCGGCATCCAGAACACCGCCAACCTGTACTGGATCGCCCTGGCCTACCTCGTCCTGACCCTCGCCGTCGTCCACTGGACCACCTCCTCGCCCACCGGCCGCGTCTGGGCGGGCATCCGCGAGAACGAGCGCCGCGTCGAAGTCCTGGGCCTGCGCCCGTACGGCTTCAAGCTCCTCGCCTTCACCGTCTCCGGCACCCTCGCCGGTGCGGGCGGCGTCGTCCACCTGCTGCTCACCGGCGGCGCCACCCCGCAGGCCGCGGGCTCCGACGCCACCCTCGCCCTGCTGGTGATGGTCGTCCTGGGCGGCTCCGGCACCCGCTGGGGTCCGCTGCTCGGCGGCGTCCTCTACACCTGGGCCGCCCACCGCCTCGGCGACCTCGCCAACTCCGCGACCGTCGCCGACCTCCCCCCGGTGCTGCGCGTCCCGCTCTCCCAGCCGCTCTTCCTGCTCGGTACCCTCTTCGTCGCCGTCGTCTACCTCCTGCCCGGCGGCCTCGCCAAGCTCCCCGCCCGGCTGCGCGCCGGCCGCGCCCCCGCGGCCGCGGCCCCCGCCACCGCCCTCCCGGAAGGCGCCGCATGACCGTCCCCCGGCCCGAGACCCTGACCGTCCCGGTGGAGGGCGGCGACCTCGCCGTCCTGCACTGGCCCGCGGCCGCGCCCGGCGCCCCCGTGGTGGTCGCCGTGCACGGCATCACCGCGAACGCCCTCGCCTGGGCCGGGCTGGCCCGGCTGCTCGACGGCCGCGCCGCCCTGTACGCCCCCGACCTGCGCGGCCGGGCCGCCAGCCGCGACCTGCCCGGCCCGTGGGGCCTGGCCCGCCACGCCGAGGACGTCGCCGCGCTGGTCACCGCGCTGGACGCGGGCCCGGTCCGGCTGGTCGGCCACTCGATGGGCGCCTGGGTGTCCGCCCTCACCGCGACCCGGCACCCGGCCCTGGTCGCCGACCTCACCCTGGTCGACGGGGGCGTCACCTTCCCGCTGCCGCCCGGCGTCGACGAGCGGGGCGCCCTCGCCGCCGTCCTCGGCCCGGCGCTGGCCCGGCTCTCGATGACCTTCGCCGACCGCGAGGCCTACCGCGCGTTCTGGCAGGCCCACCCCGCGTTCGTCCCGTGGACCGCGGAGCTGGACGCCTACACCCAGCGCGACCTGGTCGGCGAGGCCCCCGAGCTGGTCTCCTCCTGCGTCCACGAGGCGGTCACCACCGACGGCACCCAGGTCCTGCTCGACCCGGAGGCCGCCGGGGCGGTCCACCGCCTGACCGTCCCCGCCCGCCTGCTCTACGCGCAGCGCGGCCTGCTGGACGAGCCCCGGGCCCTCTACGACCCGGCCCGGCTGGCGGCGGCGGGGGTCACCGTCCCCGCCGAGCCGGTCGCGGACACCAACCACTACTCGATCATCTGGTCCGAGCGCCTGGCGGCGGAGCTCCTCCGGGTGCGCTAGGCCCTGTCCGGTCGATCTTGTCGGATCAGCGCGCGGCGTCGGGCGCCCGGCTGGGAGTGCCGGCGGAACGCCCTCGTACTGGATGTACTTGGGTGTTTCGCCGGTGCTTCCTTGAAGGAGACCAGGCGGACGTCCGGCTTGTCGGCGATCCGCTTGATGGTCTCCTCGACGGCGTCCATGTAGATGCCGCCGTTCCACTGCTCGAAGTGGTTGCCGACGAAGAACGGCGCCCGGTTGGTGGTGTAGGCCCGGTCGAAGCCCGCCAGGTACGCGTCGCGGGCCTGGTCGCGCCACTGGCCGTACTTGCCGGGGTCGCCCTTGGTGGAGCCGCCGGACTGGTTGGCCAGGATGTTGTAGTCCATCGACAGCACCTGGAAGCTGTGGCCGGGGAACGGGATCCCCTGCAGCGGGAAGTCCCAGATCTTGCCGTCCTGGACCTTCTGCGGCCAGATCTGCAGGCCGCCGGGGGAGCTGGCGTCGTACTTCCAGCCGAGCTTGGCGGCGGTCGGCAGCAGCGCCTTCTGGCCCTCCAGGCAGGGGGTGCGGCCGCCGATCAGCTCCTTCGCGTAGTCGAAGGGGAACGGGTCGACGTCGGTGAAGCCGGTGTTGGTGCGCCACCCGGTGACGAAGGAGACCGCCTGCTGGATCTCGCTCTCCCAGTCCGCGGGGCTCCACCGGTTGACGCCGTTGTGGTCGGAGCGGGTGGAGCAGAAGTGCCCGTTGAAGTGGGTGCCGATCTCGTGGCCGGCCAGCCAGGCCTGGCTGATCAGCTTGATGGTGTTGCGCACCGCGTTGGCGGAGAGGAAGGGGATGTCCGAGGCGCCGGCGGGGTGCTGCGGCGGGTGGTAGAGGGAGGACTTCTCCTTCGGCAGGGTGTAGATGCCGGAGAGGAAGAAGGTCATGCTCGCCCGGTGCTCCTCGGCGACCTTGAGGAAGCGGGCGAACTGGCCGTCGTCGGTGGCGCCCGCGCCGTCCCAGGAGAAGACCACGAACTGGGGCGGGACCTCGCCCGGCTCGAGCTTCTCGGCGGCGGGCTGGTGGGGCTGGGTGCCGGTGTCGGCGGTGGAGCCGTCGCCGAGCGGGGTGCCGGTGACCGCGGGCCGGCTCGGACCGGGGCTGCCGGACGGGGGGTTGGCGTCGGAGCCGGGGCGGGTGGTGGTGGCACCGCCCCCGCTGGAGCAGGCGGAGACGGCTCCGATGGCCGCCGTGGCCGCCGCCCCGGTCAGCACTGTCCTGCGCGAGATGGTGCTCATGATCGTCTCCCCTGCCCCCATGGGCCCGTGCAGAAGAAAGCCGGAGACCGGCACGCGGCTCCGGGGTCAACTTCTGGCAAAATCGGACAATTTGACGGTAGTGCCACCCAAGGATGGCACGGTGGGGGTGGCCGGTCCAACGCCGCCCGCCCTCACCGGGTCATCACGCGGCAGGGCCCGGCCCGGCTCCCGGACCGGCCGTCTTATTACCGTCCTGAGACAGGGAACACCGAGGCCGCGGACAGGGCGGCCGACGGCTCGCCCTCGACCGGCACCACCAGTCGGCGCCGCCGCCGGACGAGCTGCACCACGGCCGAGCTGATCGCGGTCGCCGCCAGGCAGGAGATCGCGAAGCTCAGCCACGCGGTGTCGAACCAGTGCTGGTTGAGCCAGCCCAGGGTGACGATGTACGCCGCCCACACCACGCCGGCCACCGCCGACCAGCGCAGGAACGTCCACGGCCGGTGGTTCGTGGAGTGGCCGACCGCCACGTCCAGCACCGTCCGCCCGGCCGGGACGAAGCGCGCGACGATCACGATCGCCGCCGCGGCCCGGCTGGTGGTGCGGCCGGTCAGCGCCTGCTGCACCCGCTCCACGCTCTCCGCCAGCCGCGGCCGGCGGGCCAGCCGCCGGTGCACCGCGGGCGCGCCGCGCCGGGCCAGGCTGAGCAGCAGCAGGTCGCCGAGGAAGGACGCGACGGCCACCCCGGCGCCGAGCAGCAGCGGCGAGCCGCCGACCTGCCCGGTCTTCAGCACGGCCAGGATCACCAGCGTCCCGCTCGGCAGGAACGGCAGGAAGGCGTCGCCGAGGACGGCTACCAGCGCCAGCGCGCAGTACCAGGCCGGTCCGACGAAGGCGTTCAGGTCCACGGTGTCTCTCCCTCCAGCACGCCCGGGGGGAGCAGCTGCAACGGGGGACAACGCTAGCGCGGGCAAATTTCATGGCATGAAGCACCCCCGTGTGGCATACCGCACAGCCGCCCCGGGCGCGCGAGAACCGCCCCCGGACGCGCGAGAGCCCCCGGGGCGGGGTGCCGCTCCGGGGGCTCATGGGGATCGAACGACGCTGGTCGAGCCCGCCGATCTGTCGCTGGTGCGCGGAGCCGGTACGTGTTCCGCGCTGGTTCCAGCGTGCCCCATCCGGGAGCCCGCTTCGACCATCCGACCTGGCGACTTCTCGCTGTGGCGTGAAGTCGCCACGCTGCGTTGCCTGCTGTCGGGCCGTCAGCCGGCACCCCGGCGCGCCGCCGTGGATGGCGGGAACAGTCCGGGCGGCGGACGGGTTGTGCTCCGACGAACGCCCGGGCACCCGGCCGGGGCACCAGGAGGACGCACCGCATGAGCACCGCACCGGAGCCGACCGCCCCCGAGAGCGCCGCCGGGCCCGCCCCGGGCCCCGCAGCCGACCGGATCCGCGGCCGGGCCGCGGGCCGCGCCCCCGCCCCGCTGTCCATCCTGGACCTCGCCACCGTGGGCTCCGGCCACACCCCGGGCGAGGCGCTCGCCGCGACCACCGAACTGGCCCGGGCCGCCGAGGGCTGGGGCTACCACCGCTTCTGGGTCGCCGAGCACCACGGCATGCCGGGCGTCGCCTCCTCGGTGCCCGCCGTCCTGCTCGCCCACCTCGGCGCGCACACCACGACGCTGCGCCTCGGCTCCGGCGGCGTGATGCTGCCCAACCACGCCCCGCTGGCGATCGCCGAGCAGTTCGGCCTGCTGGAGGCCCTGCACCCGGGCCGGATCGACCTCGGCCTGGGTCGCGCCCCCGGCACCGACCAGGCCACCGCCCGGGCACTGCGCCGCGGCCTCGCCGACGGCGCGGAGGACTTCCCCCGCCAGCTCGCCGAACTGCGGCACTTCCTGGACGGCGACTTCCCGCCCGGCCACCCGTACGCCCGGCTGGAGGCGGTGCCGCGCTCGGCCTCCCGCCCGCCGCTGTGGCTGCTCGGCTCCTCCGGCTTCAGCGCCCAGCTCTCCGCCCGCCTCGGGTACCCGTTCGCGTTCGCCCACCACTTCAGCGCGGCCAACACCGTCCCCGCCCTCGACCTGTACCGGGAGGGCTTCACCCCCTCCGAGGTGCTCGACGAGCCGTACGCGCTGATCGGCGTCAGCGCGGTCGCCGCCGAGAGCCGCGAGCGGGCGCTCTGGCTGGCCCGGTCGGCGGGCCTGGGCATGCTGCGGCTGCGGCAGGGCCGCCCCGGGCCGATCCCCACCCCGGAGGAGGCCGCCGCGCACCCCTACACCCTCGCCGAGGAGGACTTCCTCGACTCCTGGCTGGCGAACGTGGTGCTCGGCACCCCGGCGGAGGTCGCCGAGGGCCTGGAGGCCCTGCGGCGGCGCACCGGGGCGGACGAGCTGATGGTCACCTCGCACATCCACGGCCACGGGAACCGGCTGGAGTCCTACGGCCTGATCGCCGAGGCGTACGGCCTCAGCGGCCGAGCGGGCTGAGTTCCGCCAGCACGGCCAGCTGCTCGGTGACCCTCCCGGCCGACCAGGTCCGCACCCAGTCGGCGAAGTCGCCGGTGTACGCCCGGGGGACGGCTTCGGTCCGCATGATCAGCGCCAGGTAGGTCCGGTACAGCGCGAGCCGGGCCCGCCCGGCGTCGTCCACCGCGAAGGCCGGGTCGACCGAGCGGTAGCCGGCGACGAAGTCCTCGTCCAGCTCGGCGGCGCCCAGCGGGTCCAGGCCGACCAGTTCGGCCAGCGGGTCGCCGAAGAACGCCCGCTCGCCGTCGATCACGCCGGTCAGCTCCCAGCCGCCGTCCGCGCCGGGGGTGAGCAGCAGGTTGCCCTCCCAGGCGTCGAAGTGCACCAGGGCGGGGCGGCGGACCTCGGCCAGGGCCGCCGCGAAGCGCTCCGGCAGGGCCCGCAGCACCTCGACGGGGGCGGGCAGTTCGACGCCGTAGCGGTCGGCGTCGGCGAGGAGGGCGCCGAACATCGCGGCGAACGCGGCCGGCCAGCTGTCGGCGGACAGGCCCGGCTCGGGCTGCGGGTAGCCGTAGCGCTCCCCGGTGGCCCGGGCCACCCCGGCGGCCCAGGCGCCCAGGGTGCGGCGCAGCCCGGCCCGGTCGGCCTCCGGGAGCTGCTCGCGCAGGCTGTCCCAGGTGGTGCCCTCCACGTAGCTGAGCAGCAGCCACTCGCGGGTGTCGGCGTCCCCGTCCGGGTCGTGGTGCAGCACCTGCGGGACGCTCAGCCCGGCGCCCGCGGCCAGCGAGTGGAACAGCCGCTCGGTGCCCAGCAGCCCGCGCTCGTGCGCCAGCCCGGGCGTGCCGGGCGGCGGCGCGCACTTCAGCACCAGGCGGCGCCCGTCGGACAGTTCGAGCAGCCGGGCGGCGTTGTACAGGCCCCCCGACATCGACGTCCCCGACACCACGCGCGCCCCGTCGAGCACCGCGTCCACGCGTTCCATCGCCCTGATCCCCTCCGCACCGGAAAGTCCGCCGCGCTACCGCAGCGGTTGGTCACGGAGTATCCCGGCGATCAGCTCGGGACCGCCAGGGCGGGCGTAGTACCAGCCCTGCGCGGTGTCGCAGCCGGTCTGGCGCAGCCGCTCGGCCTGGGCGGCGTTCTCGATGCCCTCGGCGGTGACGGTCAGGCCCAGGGCGTGCGCCAACTGCACCATCGCGCCGACGATCTGCTCGTCGGCGGCCCGCCGCCGCCCGTCCGCGCCGGGCGCGGACTCGCGGAACGCCTCGATGAAGGTGGCGTCCAGCTTGAGCGCGTGCACCGGCAGCCGGGACAGGTAGGCGAGGTTGGAGTAGCCGGTGCCGAAGTCGTCGATGGCGATCCGCACGCCGGTGTCGGCGAGCGCCTGCAGGGCCTGCAGCGGGCGGCCGCTCGGGCCCAGCAGCGCGCTCTCGGTGATCTCCAGCTGGAGCAGCCGGGCGGGCAGCCCGGTGCGCTCCAGCACCTCCGCGACGTCGGCGACCACGTCGGAGTCCCAGATCTGGCGGGGCGCCAGGTTGACGCTCACCAGCACCGGCCGCTCCGGGAACCCGTCCAGCCACTGCCGGGCCTGCCGGCAGGACTCCTCCAGCACCCACTTGCCCAGCGGCACGATCGCCCCGGACTCCTCGGCGAGCGGGATGAACCGGTTCGGCGGCAGCAGCCCGTACCGGGGGTGGTTCCAGCGCACCAGCGCCTCCGCGCCGCGCACCGCGCCGTCGGCCAGGCCCACCAGCGGCTGGTACTCGACGGTGAACTCGCCGCGCTCCACGGCCGGGCGCAGCGCGGTGGCCAGCTCGTGCCGGGTCAGCTGGTCGGCGCCCCGGTCGCGGTCGTACAGCGTCCAGCGGGCGCGGCCGTCGGACTTCGACCAGTACAGCGTGGAGTCGGCGTCGCGGACCAGGTCGGTGGGCGTGGAGCCGCGCACCGGGCGCTCCACCACGCCGACCGAGGCGGTGACGGTCAGCCGGTGCCCGGCCACCTCGAAGGGCCGCTCCAGGGCGGTCATCAGGGCGGCGGCCAGCCGGGTCAACTCCTGGTGGCCGGAGCTGCCGGTCACCAGCACGGCGAACTCGTCGCCGCCCAGCCGGGCCACCAACTGCCGGTCCGCCCGGGCGAACCCGTGCTCCAGCCGGGCCGCGACGGCCACCAGCAACTGGTCGCCGACGTGGTGGCCGAGGGTCTCGTTGACGGCCGCGAAGCCGTCCAGGTCGACGTAGCACAGCCCGATCCGGCGCTCGCCGCCCGCCGCCGGGCCGTCCTGCCCGTCCGGCTTGAACGCGGCCTCCAGCCGCTCGTAGAACAGCGTCCGGTTCGGCAGCCGGGTCAGCGGGTCGTGCAGCGCCTGGTAGGCGAGCCGGTCGCCGAGCTGCCGCCGCTCGGTGACGTCCTCGACCATGACCAGCGTGTAGTACGGGTCGCCCGCGCCGTCGCGGATCAGCGAGACGGTGACCCGCCCCCAGACCTCCCGGCCGCCGCGGTGCTTGAGCCGCTTCTCGGCCCGCATCCGGTCGCGCTCGCCGCGCACCAGCGCGCGGTAGCGGCTGCGGGACGGCTCCTCCGGGTCGATGATCTGGTGGATGTGCATACCCGGCAGCTCGGCGACCTCGCGGCCCAGCATCGCCGCGAACACCGGGTTGCCCTCGATCACCAGGTCGCCGGAGTCGATCAGCGCCATGCCGATCCCGGCGTCGGAGAACGCGGCCCGGAACCGCGACTCGCTGGCCCGCAGGGCGGCGGCCAGCCGCTCGGCCTCGGTGTCCGGCGGGGCGCCGCAGGCGGCGCACGGGCCGGACCCTTCGGCTCCGGCTCCCGGGCGCGGCGCTTCGGGCCGCCCACCCCGATGGTGTGCGTCGGCCCCGACGTTCCGGCCCGGCACGGCACGCTCCCGTCCGCTGCTGCCACTGGTCGCGCCGGAGGCTCCGTGCGGGCGGCGACCGGCCAGGCGGCCCGCGCCCGCCCGGCGGCCCCGGCCGGTGGCAGGGGAACGGTCGGCGGCCTCGGGCCACGCCCGCCGATCATAGGCCGCCGGTGTAACTGTCCGCGACCGCCGCCAGGGTGATCGGTGAGGCTCGTCCGGAAATGCCCGTAACGTTCCGTGCGAAGCCGACCGGAACCGGACACGGCGCCCCGGAACCCGGCCACCGGAGACGAAACCCCCGGTGGCCGCCGGGAGGGCGGGCACCGGGGGAGCGCTCCGGGGAGTGCGCCGCCGCTCACGCGTCGTGACGGAGCGTGAACGGCGGCGGAACGGCCGCGGAACTCCGGAGCGGTCCGGACGTCCGGAACCCCGGAACGGCCGGGCGGGTCGTCAGGCCAGGGCGGCGGAGAGCGTGATGGTGGTGCCGGACAGCGCCTGGCTCACCGGGCAGTTCGCCTTCGCGTCCTCGGCGGCCTTCACGAAGCCCGCCTCGTCCAGGCCCGGGACGGTGCCGACCACGGTCAGGTGGATGCCGGTGATGCCGGTGCCCGGCTGGAAGGTCACCTCCGCCTTGGTCTCCAGCTTGGTGGGCGGGGTGCCGGCGCCGGTCAGGCCGTGCGAGAGCGCCATCGAGAAGCAGGACGAGTGGGCGGCCGCGATCAGCTCCTCCGGGCTGGTCTTGCCGTTCGCGGCCTCGGCGCGGGACGGCCAGGACACCGGGAACTCGCCGACGCCGGAGGAGTCGAGGGTCACCAGGCCCTTGCCGTCGAGCAGGTTGCCCTCCCACTCGGTGTGCGCGGTGCGGGTCGTCGCCACGATCAGGTACCTCCACATGAGAACGGACAGCGGTCGAACTGCTGTACCGGCAGCCGGACTTCCGGCCGCGGCCCGCCCAGCCTACGGCCCGCGCCGAGCCCCGGTGGACGAACGCCGCGCGGAGCGCCGGGCGCCCGCCCGGACACCTGCGCGAACGGCGGCCGCGACCCGCCCCGGACGCCGGCCCGGGCGCCGCTTCGAACGGTGTTCCGAACGACGTTCCGAACACCGCCCGCAGGCCCTCCGCGGGCCGTCCACGGGCCGTCCCACATGCCGGAACAGCCCGGTAATCAGGGCGAACGCGGCCCGCCCGCCCTGTTAGATTGGCCGTTCGCCACGCCCGAGCGACCACCCGTAATCCCGCATCGGAGCCACCCCACATGACGGACCAGCCCACCCCCTCCCCGGCGGGGATCGACGACGCCGTGCTGGCCGAGCTGACCCGCCTGCGCGAGTCCATCGACAACATCGACGCCGCCGTCGTCCACATGCTCGCCGAACGCTTCAAGGCCACCCAGCAGGTCGGCCGCCTCAAGGCCGAGCACCAGCTGCCCCCCGCCGACCCGGCCCGCGAGCGCCGCCAGATCGACCGCCTGCGCGCACTCGCCCTCAGCGCCAACCTCGACCCGGTGTTCGCCGAGAAGTTCCTCAACTTCATCATCGCCGAGGTGATCCGCCACCACGAGGCCATCGCCAAGGAGGCCTGAGCGCCCGCCCGCAGGGGTCGTCCGGTCCGGGCGTCCGATCCGGGTGTCCGGTCCGGGTGTCCGGTCCGGGTGTCTGATCCGGGTAAGAGTCCGATTTCGTGCTGCCCCCGGCACGGGTTAGCGTGCAGTCCTTGCCAAGGAGGCGGTGTCGGTGTCGGTGGCGGTGACCGAGGAGCCCACCCAGGAGCGGCGTCCGCGCAGGCGGCGGCCCTGGTACGTGGAACTGCCCGTGATGATCACGATCGGCCTGGTCATCGCCGTGCTGATCAAGACCTGCCTGTTCCAGATGTTCTCCATCCCGTCCGGCTCGATGGAGAACACCCTGCAGGTCGGCGACCGGGTCGCGGTCAACAAGTTCGCCACCCTCACCGGCTGGACGCCGAAGCCCGGCGAACCCGTGGTGTTCAAGGACCCGGGCGGCTGGCTGCCGCCCGCCCCCGAGAGCGGCAACGTCCTCACCCGCGCCGTCCACTCCGGGCTCAGCGCCGTCGGCCTGCTGCCGCCCGGCGACGACTACCTGGTCAAGCGGGTCATCGCCACCGGCGGCCAGACCGTCGCCTGCCACGGCAGCACCCTCACCGTCGACGGCCGGGTCGTCACCGAGCCCTACCTGCACCCCGGCGACGACTCCTGCGCGGGCATCGACTTCGGCCCGGTCACCGTCCCCGCCGACCACGTCTGGGTCGAGGGCGACCACCGCAGCGACTCCGCCGACTCCCGCTACCACCGCGACGGGCCCGACGGCGGGGCCGTCCCCGTCGCCGACCTGGTCGGACCGACCACCGCCGTCGTCTGGCCGCTCGACCACTTCACCTGGTTCGGCTGGAGCGGACGCTGAGCCGCGTGAGCAGCTGAGCCGTCGAGCCGTCGAGCCGTCAGGCCGGGTCGCCACGGCGCAGTCCGGGTCGGGCTCCTCCCGCGCGAAGACCCGCACCGGCCGCCTGCCGCAGAGGCCCGCCGCCCGCGACCGGGCCCAACTGGCCACCCCCGCCCACGAGTCCGGCCCGGTCCGGCCCGGCGTACGATGACCGGGTGTTCATCCTCGAACTGACCTACACCGCCCCGCTGGAGCGCGTCGACGCCCTGCTGCCCGCCCACCTCTCCTGGCTGGAGCAGCACTACGCGAACGGCACCTTCCTCGCCTCCGGCCGCAAGGTGCCGCGCGACGGCGGGGTGATCCTCGCGGTCGCCCCCGACCGCGCCGCCGTGGAGGCCGTCGCCGCCACCGACCCGTTCGTCCCGGCGGGCGTCGTCGCCTACCGGATCACCGAGTTCGTCGCCACCACCGTCGCCCCCGTCCTCGCCGCCCACCGCGAGACCCTGCCGGTCTGACCCCCGGCCGGGGCCGGGCGGGCGGCGCCGTCGGCCGGGCTACTCGGGCTGCACCACGTTCATGGCCCATCCGATCGACTCGTCGGAGGCGTCGACGTACACGGAGAAGGAGCCCGTGACCACGCCCGGCGCCATGGTCGCGGACCCCACCCCGGCGGTGTCCACCGGGCAGTCCACGGTGAACGCGGCGACCTCGACCTGCTGCGACTCCATCGTCACCCGGACCGTGCCGCCCCCCTCGCAGGCCACCGTCAGCACGGTCGGCAGGCTGCTCCACGCCCCGCCCGACACCAGACCGCCGTCCCCGACCCGGTCGTTCACCCAGACCAGGCCGTCCGGTCCGGGGTAGGGCAGCGTGACACCGTCGGCCGCCCCGGCCGGCCCCGCGCCGAGACCGGTCACCGCGCACACCGCCAGGGCCGCCGCCCCCAGGGCCTTCGCCACACGCCTCATGACTCGTTCCTCCCGTGCTCGCCGTCACTACCGGATCCATCCTGACCCGGTCCACCGGGAGGCACCTGAGTACGGGTACTCAACCGGCCGCCCGCCGCGCGCGACTACCCCCGGCTCGCCGACTGGGCCGCGAACGCGCCCGCGAGGACGAGGGCGCCGCCGGCGAGTTGGGGGGTGCCGAGGTGTTCGCCGAGGAGGATCCAGGCGAGGAGGGTGGCGACCACGGCTTCCAGGTTGGCGACCACGCCGGCGACCGGTGGGGAGAGGTGCTGGACGGCGACCACGCCGGTCAGGTAGGCGAGGACGGTGGCGATCAGGACCATCCACAGGGCCGGGAGGAGGGCGGGGAGCCGGTGGCCGTTCATGGTGACGGAGTGGCCGAGCAGTGACCAGTCCGCGGTCCAGGGGCGGGTGGTCGCGGTGAGCAGGACGGCGCCGATCAGCAGGCCGTACGCGGAGACCGCCAGGGGGGCGACCGGGCGTTCGCCGCGGCGGCCGGCGTCGGCCAGGACGAAGTAGCCGACCTGGCAGCAGGCCGCGCCCAGGGCGAACAGCACGCCCAGGGCGTCGAAGGACAGGCCGTTCCAGACCTCGACCACGCAGGCCAGGCCCGTCACCGCGACGCCCGCCCCGATCATCGCCCGGCGGGAGACCGGGCGCCGCTGCACCAGTCGCACGTAGGCGATCAGCAGCGGCGGGCCCAGGTACTCGATCAGCAGGGCGACGCCCACCGGGATCCGCGAGATCGCCGCGAAGTAGCAGGCCTGCACGCCCGCCACCGCGAGCAGTCCGAAGCCGAGCAGCAGTCCGGGCCGCCGCCGCACCGCGTCCCGGTGCCGCCAGGCGACCGGCAGCAGCACCAGGGCCGCCCCGGCGACCCGCAGCCACACGGTGTGCGCGGGGGAGAGCCCGGCCTCGATCAGCGGTTTCGCGGCCGTGCCCGACCCGCCGAAGGCGACCGCCGACACCAGGGCCAGCACCAGCCCGAGCGGGGCCGCCCGGCGCCGGACGGCCGACACGGCTGACGCGGGCGCGGCGGAGGGGGAGGGCATGGCGGAGAGGGAGGGGGCGGCGGCGGAGTCCGGGCTGTTGTGCACCGCCGCATTGTGCCAGCCCGGACCCCTCCGTCGTAAGGCGCTACCCGGCCGGTTGGTACTGGTCCCCGAGCAGGCCGCCGGCCCCGCCGAGGCCCGGCGTGCTGCTCGCCGACGGGCTGCGCCCGGCCCCGCCGCTGGGGCGGGCGGAGGCGGTGCGGGAGGGCCGGCTGCCGTCCTCGCCGCCGGTGTCGCCGCTGGGGCGGGCGGTGGCGGAGCGCGAGGGCTGCTGCTCGTCCCCGGCGGACGGGGAGGGCGTGCTGCCCGCGTCGCCGCTCGCGGACGGGCTCCCGCTGGGCGTCGCCGAGGGGCTGGGCGTGCTGGACGGGGTGTTCGCGGCCGGGGCCCGGGTCGGCCCGGCGAACTCGCCGACCGGCCGGCCGGACAGCGCGGCCTTCATGTACGCCGTCCAGATCTGCGCCGGGTACTTGCCGCCCGCCGCGCTGCCGGTGCCGCCGACGCCGTCCAGGCTGACCTGCTTGCCGGTGCCCGGCTCCTGGCCGAACAGGCCGACCACGGTGACCAGTTCGGGGGTGTACCCGGCGAACCAGACCGACCTGGACTCGTCCGTGGTGCCGGTCTTGCCCGCCGCCGGGCGGTTCAGCGCGGCGGCCCGGTAGCCGGTGCCGCCCTGGTCGTCGATGACGCCCTGGAGGATCTCGGTGGTGGCCCGGGCGGCGTCCTTGGAGATCGCCTGGGTCGCCTTGTGGTCGGGCAGCGCGATCTGCTCGCCGCCCAGCTCCAGGCCCTTCACCAGCCACGGGGTGATCTGCTGCCCGTCGTTGTCCAGGGTGGCGTACACCCCGGCCAGGTCCAGCACGCTCGGGGTGGCCGTGCCCAGCGGGATCGAGGCGAGCGCCTTGAGGTCCGGCGTGTCGGCGGGCAGGCCGAGCGCCACCGCGGTGGCCCGGACCCTCTCCAGCCCGGTGTCCTGCGCGAGCTGCGCGAACACCGAGTTCACCGACCAGTCGGTGGCCTGCTGCAGCGTGATCTGCCCGTACGAGCGCTCGCCCTCGTTCGGCGGTGCGTACGGGGTGCCCTTCGCGCCGCGCACCGGCCGCCGGTTGGTGCCGTCGTACACCGTGTCGGCGTCGATCCGCTCGCCGGACTGGGTGCGCGCCCCGGAGTCCAGGGCGGCCGCCAGCGCGATCGCCTTGAAGGTGGAGCCCGCCTGGTAGTCGGTGCGGGTGGCGTTGTCGATCCAATGCTTGGTGGCGTCCGAACCGCCGTACAGCGCCAGCACCTGCCCGGACTTCGGGTCCACCGACACCGCACCGGCCTGCGCGGCCGCGTCGACCTTCCGGCTGTCCGGCTTGAGGTTGTCGGTCAGCTGGGCCTGCACCGCGTCCTGCAGCTGCTGCTGCTTCTTCGGCTCGACGGTCAGCGTGATGGTGTACCCGCCCTGGGCGAGCTGCGCGTCCGAGACGATGCCCCGGTCGGTGAGGTACGAGGTCGCCGCGGCCACCAGGTAGCCCGCCTGCCCGGACAGGCCCGGCGCCGACTTCGGCGCCAGCACCTCCGGGAACGCGGTCTGCTGCCGCTCCTCGGCGCCCAGCCACTTCTTCGCCACCATGCCGTCCAGCACGTAGTTCCAGCGCGCCACGGCCTTCTGCCTGCCGGCCTCGCTCGCCGAGGACACGTCGAACGCGCTCGGCGCGTTCAGCAGCGTCGCCAGGTAGGCGCCCTGCGCGGCGGTCAGCCGGCTCGCGTCCACCCCGAAGTAGGCCTGCGCGGCGGCCTGGATGCCGTACGCGCCGCGCCCGTAGTACGAGGTGTTCAGGTAGGAGGAGAGGATCTCGTCCTTGCTCAGCGTCGCGTCGACCTTGATCGCGATGAAGACCTCCTTCACCTTGCGGCTGACGGTCTGCTTCTGGTTCAGGTACGCGTTCTTCACGTACTGCTGGGTGATCGTCGAACCGCCCTGGGTGCTGCCGCCGGACGCGGTGTTGAACGCCGCCCGGGCCATGCCCTTGAGGTTGACCGCGCCCTCCGAGTAGAAGTTGCGGTCCTCGGCGGCCAGCGCGGCGTGCTGCGCCTCGGGGGAGACCTTGTCCAGGGCGACGTTCTGCCGGTTGGTCTGGCCGGTGCGGGCCAGCAGCGAGCCGTCCGAGTACAGCCAGGTGTTGGACTGGGCGGTGGCGGCCGCGTGCGCGTCCGGCACCTTCACCAGGGCGATGCCCAGGGCGAACAGCCCGACCCCCAGCAGCAGGGACGCGGCCAGCCCGAGCAGGGTGAGGCGCCAGGTGGGTATGAGCCGGCGCCAGCCGGTCCGCTTCCTGCGCTCACGTGGCTTTCGAGGCAACGGAGACCTTCCCGCAGGCCCCGGACGGGCTGCTCGCTCGGGCGACGGCGTGAACCTCGCCAGCCTGACTGATCGACTTGTCAGATGTTAGGGACCTATGTCCCATTTCTCCTAAGACGATCTTTAAATCCCCCTTAGCTTCACATCCTCCCCCTTCTCAACGAGCGTGCCCCGCAAGGGACATGGCGACACGGCCGGAAAACGCCGAAGGCCCCTCGCTCTCGCGAGGGGCCTTCGACCTGTCTGTGCGCCGCCAGGGACTCGAACCCCGGACCCGCTGATTAAGAGTCAGCTGCTCTAACCAACTGAGCTAGCGGCGCTTGCTGACGGGAGAACACTACACCCTCCCCGACCTGCGGTGAAACCGGCTTCTCGGCGGGGCCGGGAACTCGACGGGGCCGGGAAACGCCGAGAGCCTCCCCGGAGGGAGGCTCTCGACCGTCTGTGCGCCGCCAGGGACTCGAACCCCGGACCCGCTGATTAAGAGTCAGCTGCTCTAACCAACTGAGCTAGCGGCGCCTGCTGACCCGGAGAACACTACACGCCCGGGCCCGTCCGCCGAAATCGTGACGTCCCGGACACGCAGCGTCGCCCGGCGGCGCGCTCAGCGCGGTGGTGGCAGTCGGTTCAGGAATACCTCGAACGCGGTCGGCTTCACCGCGTTCGCCCCGTCGAACGGGTAGTTCATCTCCTTGATCGCGATCAGCGACAGCGCGATCAGCCCGGCCAGGCTGAGCACCATCACCAGGTGCGCCCAGGTGTTGGAGAGGCCGAACAGGAAGGTGAAGGCGATCGTGACCACCGCCCCGGCGACCAGCGACGCCCACAGCAGCGGCGGCACGCAGTCGGCGATCAGGTTCAGCCGGGCCCGGCGCTTGCTGGCCAGGCCGTCCACGTGCTGGATCACGTTCTGGTAGAGCGCCGACTGCTGGTCGCCCTGCGGGTCGAAGGAGAGTGCGGTGTCGCGGATCTTGTACATCAGCGCGGTCGCCGCCGGGTCGCTGTGGTGGTCGGCCATCTCGTGCCACTCGGTGTCCACCACGGCGTGCGCGTAGCTGAGCGTCAGCCCCTCCAGCACCGCCCCCTCGGGCAGCGGCATCTGCCGGGACATCCAGTACACCCCGGCCAGCTCGTCCGCCTCCTCGAAGGTGGTGGCCTTCGCCGTCGACGAGTTCTCCCACACCACGATCACCACGAAGGCGACCAGCACCGCGTAGAACGCGCCCACCGCGGCGAAGATGAACCCCGCCACGTCGTTGCAGTTCTCCCGGGCCGGGACGGAGGCGTACTTCTGCACCAGCAGCATCCCCGCCGCGGTGCCCACCAGGGTGCCGACCATGATCACCACGTCGGTCCAGTTCACGGCCGCCCCCTCGCCCTCGGTGCACGACAGTACGCATACGGTCATCACACCGCGGCGGGGCGGAGTCCGGCGAGCGGGGCTAGTCCGACCGGCCCCGGTGGCGGCACTCCCTCCGGACGGGCGAGTGGGGTCTCCTGGTGGGAACGCTACGACCGCGGGCGGGCGCGGGGCAGGGCGGGAAGGGCCCGCTCCGGCGGGGCGAACGTCCCGCCGGAGCGGGCCGGACCGTCCGTGGTGCGGGGCGCGGGTCGGACGCCGGGCGGCGCTGTCGGGCAGCGCGGTGATCACGAGGAGTTCGGGTCCTGCGGTCCACGGGAGCCGGTCCCGTGTCCACCCTCGTCCTTGACCTTCCGCGTTGCCCGCGAAGCGCCCTCGTCGTCCGTCCATCCATCCGCAGAGGAATCTATAGGTCCAATTCGGACAGACAGGACAATCGGCGCAACACGCGCCGAAATGGCTCAAGCTGTCACTCGGATCGCGCACTGCGGCGTCAACTCTGCCTGACGAGTAGTCAAATCGGGTGTATTCGGGCCAATCGGCGTGCCGTGCACGGTGCGTGCGCAGCCGACTCCGGACTGTCAGGACCGCCGGTGTCCAACTCCCTTGCCGCGCCCGCCCCTGCCGCCCGGCCCGCACCTGTGCGCTGGGTGCGCCGCCGGGATCACCGTCGTCCAGGTGCCCCGGGCGGTGCCGCCGTTCCGCTGCCGCGGGCCGCGCTGTCGGTGCCGGCTGCGACCCTGGCCGGGGAGTCCGGTGTGCTGGTCGCCGGGCTCCTGGTGGCGCCCGCCGTCGCCGCCGGCCTCACCCTGTCCGCGAAACGGAGCTGACCGTGCGCCTCGAAGACCTCCCGTACGCCCACCTGCTGCAGCGCCACACCGGCCCGCTGCGGCCCGACGGCCGGTACGACACCGTGCACTTCGACGAGCTCGCGCTGACCGGGCAGTTCGGCGGGGCGCACTTCCTGGAGTGCGCGTTCACCGGGGTGCGGATCGAGGAGGTGAAGCTGCGCCGGGCCGGGTTCAACGAGGTCTGGGTGCACGGCGGCCGGATGGTCGGCGTCGACCTCGCGGAGAGCGACTGGCAGGACAGCGAGGTCGACTCCACCGTCCTGGCGGGCGTCTCCGGGTACGGCTCGGCGATCCGGCGCACGGTGTTCCGGCAGTGCAAGCTGGAGGCGGTCAACCTGCGCGGCGCGGTGCTGCGCGACGTGGTCTTCGAGGACTGCCTGCTGCGGGACGTCGACCTGTCGGACGCCAAGCTCACCGACGTCTCCTTCCCCGGCAGCACCCTGGAGGAGGTCCGCCTGCGCGGCGCCGCCCTGAAGAACGCGGACCTGCGCACCGCGGCGCGCCTGGGCCTGCCGGACGGGCACCTCGGGCTGCGCGGGGCGGTCATCTCGACGCCGCAACTGCTCGACCTCGCACCGCAGTTCGCCCAGGCACTGGGGATCACCGTGCAGGACTGAGCGACGGCCGCCCCCGCCCCGGCCGGGCGCGGTCAGACGGCGTGCAGGCCGTGCGCGGCGAAGATCCCGCGCGCGGCCCGCACCTGCTCCGCGTCGGGCACCGGGGTGTCGGCGAGGACGAACTCCCGGCCCAGCGCCGCCCACTTGGCCGCGCCCAGCTTGTGGAAGGGCAGCACGTCGACCCGGGAGACGTTGCCCAGCGAGGCCGCGAACGCGGCCACCCCGTCGACGTTCCCGGCCGCGTCGGTCAGGCCCGGCACCAGCACGAAGCGCACCCACACCTCCTTGCCGAGGTCGGCCAGGCGGCGGGCGAAGTCCAGGGTCGGGCCGAGCCGCTGCCCGGTGACCTTCCGGTACAGGCCCCTCTCCCAGGACTTGATATCGAGCAGCACGAGGTCGACGTCGGCGAGCAGGTCGTCGCTCGCCCGGGCGCCGAGGAAACCGGAGGTGTCCAGGGCGGTGTGCAGGCCCAGTTCGTGCTTGAAGCGGTGGAACAGCTCGCCGCTGAACCCGGGCTGCAGCAGCGGCTCGCCCCCGCTGACGGTGGCGCCGCCGCCCGCCGCGCGGATGAACGCGGTGCACTTCGACGCCTCCGCGACCACCTCGTCCGCGCGGGTGCGCTTCCCGCTGCGCATCCGCATGGTGTCGGGGTTGTGGCAGTACAGGCAGTCCAGCGGGCACCCGGCGAGGAACACCACGAACCGGGTGCCGGGGCCGTCCACGCCGGTCGACAGGTCCCAGGAGTGCACCGAGCCGTCGGCGGCCGGGCCCACCGGCGGGTCGGCGGGGAGCGTGACGGTCATGGCGGTTCCCTAAGAATGTGAGGCGGTCCGGGAGGACCGGGTGTGGCTGATGGTGGTTTGCCGTTGATGGCTCCGAAGGAATGGCCGCCCGGTCCTTCGGGATGC